>NZ_JBKBLV010000025.1:0-60612 GCF_046295235.1 Tabrizicola flagellatus | reverse complement strand
TGCCCTGCAGGCGCATCCGGCGCACCAGAAGCCGCGCCGCCCGGTCGAAGCCCACGGGGTCGCGCAGCGCGTAGAAGTTGGCGACGACGATCTCAGCCGTCATCGCGCCAACGGTTCGCGACCGGATAGCGGCGGTCGAGCCAGAAGGCCTTCTGCGTCAGCCGCACCCCCGGGGCCGACTGGAACCGCTTGTACTCCGCGATGTAGAGCAGATGCTCGACCTTCTTCACCGTCGCGCGGTCGAACCCCAGCGCCACGATCTCGGCCACCGACATCTCCTTCTCGACCAGGCATTCCAGGATCGCGTCGAGGACCTCGTAGGGCGGCAGGCTGTCGTCGTCGCGCTGGTTGGCGCGGAGTTCGGCCGAGGGCGGGCGCGTGATGATCGCCTCGGGGATGACCTCGCCCGGCGGCCCCTTCATCCAGGGCCGGTGGTTCCGGTTCCGCCAGCGCGCGGTGAGGAACATGCGGGTCTTGTACATGTCCTTGACCGGGTTGTAGCCGCCGTTCATGTCGCCGTAGATCGTGCAGTAGCCCACCGCCATTTCCGACTTGTTGCCGGTGGTCAGCAGCATCTCGCCGAACTTGTTCGACAGCGCCATCAGCATCACGCCGCGCAGGCGCGACTGGATGTTTTCCTCGGTGATCCCGGGTTCGGTTCCCTCGAAAAGCGGTGCCAGAGCCTCGCCTACCGCCGCCTGCGCCCCGGTGATCGACACCGTGTCATAGCGGCACCCCAGCGCCCGCGCGGCCGCCGTCGCCAGGTCGAGCGATGTCTGGCTGGTGAATTCGCTGGGCAGCATCACGCAGCGCACGTTCTCCGGCCCCAACGCATCGACGGCCATCGCGGCGACGATGGCGCTGTCGATCCCGCCCGACAGGCCCAGCACCGCCTTGCGGAACCCGGTCTTGCGCATGTAGTCGCCCAGGCCCATGACGCAGGCGCGATAGTCGGCCTCGCCGATCGGCGGGATCTCGGCGATCTCGCCGGGACCCGCGCGCCAGCCGTCCTCGGTGCGGTGGAATGTGACCATCACCTCGCATTCGTCGAACTGCGGCAGCTGCGCCATCAGCCGCCCGCCGGGGTTCAGCACCATGGAAGAGCCGTCGAACACCTGGTCGTCCTGCCCGCCGACCATGTTGAGGTAAACGAGCGGCAGGCCGGTCTCGACCACGCGGGCCACCATCAGGTTCAGCCGGAGGTTCGGCTTGCCGCGATGGTAGGGGCTGCCGTTCGGAACCAGCAGGATCTCGGCCCCGGTCTCGGCCAGGGTCTCGGCCACGTCCGGGTGCCAGGCGTCCTCGCAGATCGGCGTGCCGATGCGGACCCCCTTCACCACATAGGGCCCGTGGACATCGGCCGAGGCGAAGATGCGCTTTTCGTCGAAGACGGCGTCGTTCGGCAGATGGTGTTTCAGGACGCGGGCGTGCACCCTGCCGCCGTCGAGGATGTAGTAGCCGTTGTAGAGCCTGCCCCCCTGCCGCACCGGCCCGCCGATCCCCAGCGCCGGGCCGTCGGCGCAGGTCGCGGCCAGCGCCTCGATCGCCGCGATGGCCGCGGTCACGAAGGCGGGCTTCAGGATCAGGTCCTGGGTCTGGTAGCCGGTGACGAACATCTCGGTCAGGGCTACCATGTCGGCGCCTTCGCCCTTGCCCCGCCGCCAGGCTGCCTCGGCGCGCGCCGTGTTGCCGGCGATGTCGCCCACCACGGGGTTCAGCTGCGCCAGCATCAGGTTGAACGTGTCGGTCATCGCCGCCCCCCACAATATCATCCCTTTCTACCAAACCTGGCCACAAGGGAAAGTGGCAACGGCGTGAATTCCGACCCACGGGTCCGCTGGCGGAGAGATGATCGTCACGCGCTTGTCACACCGGATGCCCCCCCTTACGCTTTGCCGCATCGCCCGGAGGATTCGTCCATGCGCCTGTTGCCTGCCGCCCTGCTTGTCGCCCTTGCCTTGCCCGCGCAGGCGCAGGACGGCGAGGTGATCACCAAGCAGTACGATGACGGGTCGGTCTACGAGGGCACCTTCAAGGACGGACGGCAGCACGGCACCGGGACCTACCGCCTGCCCTCGGGCTTCGAATACAGCGGGCAGTGGGTCGAGGGCCAGATCACCGGCCAGGGCACCGCGCGCTATGCCAACGGGTCGGTCTACGAGGGCACGTTCGAGAACGGCCAACCCGACGGCAAGGGCAAGATCACCTCGCCGGACGGTCGCACCTACGAGGGCGACTGGTTCCAGGGCGAGATGACCGGCGAGGGCAAGGCCACCTACGCCAACGGCTCGGTCTATGAAGGCAGCTTCGTCAAGGGCAGCCACAACGGCAAGGGCAAGCTGACCAATCCCTCGGGCTATACCTACGAGGGCGACTGGGTGATGGGGGTGAAGGATGGCCGCGGCCGGATCACCTATCCCGACGGCACGGTCTACGAGGGCACGCTGGTCAAGGGACAGCGGTCGGGTCAGGGCCGGCTGACCATGCCGGACGGTCTGGTCTACCAGGGCGCCTGGGCGGACGGGCAGATCAACGGCAGCGGAATCCTGACCCAGCCGAACGGCGATGTCTACGAGGGCAGCTTCAAGGACGGGTTGCGCGAGGGCGAGGGGAAGCTCACCCACAAGAACGGCGACATCTACTTCGGTCAATGGCAGCGCGACCGCCGCCACGGCCAGGGCAGCTTCACCACGCCGGACGGGTTCAAGTACGAGGGCACCTGGGTCGAGGGCCGGATGGAGGGGACGGGGTCGATCACCTATCCGGACGGCTCGGTCTATATCGGCGCGATGAAGGCCGACCAGCCGAACGGCCAGGGCGCCATCACCTATCCCGACGGGTCCACCTACCAGGGCGACTGGCAGGCCGGCGTCATCACCGGCCAGGGCCGGGCGACCTATCCGGACGGCCGCATCTACGAGGGCGCCTTCCGCAACGCCAAGCCGCACGGGACCGGCGTGATGACCTACCCCGACGGCTATCGTTACGAGGGCGACTGGGTGGACGGCCAGCGCGAGGGAACGGGTGCCGCGGTCTACCCCGACGGCAGTCTCTACAAGGGCACGTTCAAGGCGGGCCTGCGCGACGGCGAGGGCGAATTTTCCACCACCGACGGGTTCAGGTATGTCGGCCAGTGGGTCGCCGGCCGGATCGAGGGGCGCGGTATCGCCACCTATCCGGGGGGCGATGTCTATGAGGGGATGTTCAAGGACGGCAAGCGCGAGGGTCAGGGCAAGCTGACCTACAAGTCGGGCCAGGTGGCCGAGGGCATCTGGCTGAACGGCATCCTGACCGCTCCGCCCGAGCCGCCCCCCGAGGCCCCCGCCGAATCCCCTGCCGAAGGCGAGGCCCCACCCGCCCCCACGACCAACCCCTAGGCCGGGTCCCGGCCCGCCCCAGTTAGAGACCCCACACGATGCGCAAGTTCCTGGCGCATCCGCTGCCGCGTCTTGTTTTCCCTCGCCGCCCGGTTACAACCACGGGGCGATCACTGCGCGAGGCGAATTTGTACCGGACAGTATTCGGAGGCCTTTGCTTCTTTCTCCTCGGGGCGTTTCCGGCAACCAGCGACGTGGAACGGACCCGGTCCCTGGTCGAAGCGCGGATATCCGGGCAGCCTGAACTGGCAGACTCGTTTGACTGGCTCAAGGAAGCCTACCGCCTTTCCGTGAAGGGCTATGCCGGCCAGAACTTCGTCCGCATTGCCGACGAATTCTTTCAACCGTTCACCAAAGACGGAGTGATCACGGCCTACGAATTCTCTCTGGCCCAAGAGCGGGCTGCCGAAGCCTCGTAAGATGAGAGCATAAGATCGATTCTGAACCACCTGACCCGTGGCTCGACCGACCAGATCGCGTTGCCATTCTCATTGGGCAAGGCCGCCGGTCAGCAAGCGGGGCGGATCAAGAGCAAGCGACTGGCGCAGATCCTTGAACTGGACCTTGACGGGAATTGGGAAGTCAGCCGGTCGGAGATCGATGCGAAATCAGTTGCCGATAAGGGTTTCAAGGCGGACAGGATCCTTCCCTATGACCTCGATGGCGACGGCTCCCTTACCATTCCGGAAATAACAGCCTCGATCGATGCCGATCCGGACCTGGGCAACCCGAAAGAAGCGGCGCGGATGAAGGCCCTGACCCTTCTCGACCTTGACCGCGATGACCTTGTCGAGCGCGGTGAGCTGCGGGACTTTCTGGAACTGTCGGAATCGACCGTGCTTGAAGGCAGGCTGGGTCCATCGGAAGCCGAGATGCGACAGGCAATGGCTGACGGATGGGATCGGCGAGGTCCATGGCGCAACATGAACCCACCCGCCGACGGTCCCAATTGCGGGCCGGTCGCGCCGGGACCTGATGAAGATTTCGTCGTCGTTTCCACCTACGAGGGGACTGCGGCGACCAACCTGGCGTTGGAAGGGCTTGCCCGACAGACGACGGTCGCGACCATCCACGTCGAGCCGGGCGACAGGAAAATGTTCCTGTTCCTCGCAAGCTTCGATCCCGTGGTCTGGAACCTGGAGGGAGACGTGGATCGCGTCGCCCGAATTGTTGTTCAGACCGCGGGCGTTGATGGTGCGCAAAACGCCGGCCTGGTTGGCGTCGGAAAGGAAAGGGTCACCTTTGTTCCCTACTCCGCCTGCATCAAGCCGCTCACCGAGATCAAGGATGAACCACTCGCCGCGGCGCTGATCGGACCGTGGCTGGCCTGGAACAGGACGCCCTCTATGGTGATCGCCAACTACGCGATGCGGACCAGTTTCGTGCCGTCCGGAGCCGTCAAGAGCGAACGAAGCTTTCCGACGGCCAGCTTCGACCTGATCGTTTACACCGAACTGTTCGAAAAGTTGGGCAACAGCTACCTGAAGGTGGATATCGACAGCAGCACCGTGTCAGTCCTCAGATCATACTGGGCCGGCGCAACGGGTGCAAAGGACGGCGTGTTCTTCTTCCAGCCCGGAGAGGTTGTCGTCTCGGGCACTGAAGAGTTCTATCCGGTCCTTCCGGGAACCGCGGGCCTTGTCCAACTGATCAAGGAAGGAACGCTGCAGGTCGTGAAAAGCAACGTGCGCGGAACGCACCTCATTCTGACAAAGCCCATTCCCTACCTTCCCTCGGATTTGAAGGTCTGGGACAACACGCGGATCGACCTGGCAAAGGGTGTTCCGCGTGCTGTCGGAGAAGCCCGCGGCCTCAGGATCTATTCCATGGATGAAGGCAGGTGCTTGACCGACGTCAGTTGCGACTGATCGCTCGGCCTTTGGTTAACCCCACCCTAACGCCCACAACCAACCCCTTGAAATCCTTCACCCCACGACCTCGGTCCTGCGTGGACGGCCCCGTCAGAACGTCATCGTCACCCGGTGCCCCGGCGCATGCGCGAGACGCGCCAGCGTCACCGGGCCGAGCGTGCCCTGCGTGGTCCGTTCCGCCACCAGCAGCGCCGTGCCGGGGGCGATGCCCATGACCATCGCCTCGCGCGGGCTGGCGGGTTCGGCGGTGAAGGCGATGTCGCCCGAGACCAGCGGCACATGGGTGACGAGCCATTCGTTGGCGCTGACCGCCGCGAAATCGGGGGGCGGGTCGGGCAGGACGGCGGGGTTCAGCCAGCGCGTCTCCAAGACGAAGGGGCGGCCCCCGGCAAGGTGCAGCGTCTCCAGATAGCGCAGCCGCGCGCGTTCGGGCAGGCCGAGCCGCGCGGTGACGGGGACCGGCGCGGCCTCTTCCCGGTCGGCCAGCAGGCGGAAGTCGTACGCGAGGCCCCGGCCCAGCACGTCGAGCCGGATCACCGGGATCTCCAGCCGCGCCCGGCGGACGGGCAGTGCCGCGACGCGGGTTCCGGCGCGCTTGCGGCGTTCCAGCACCCCGGCCTCGGCCAGCGCGGTCAGCGCCCGGTTCACCGTGGCACGGGCGACGCCGAATTCCTCGGCCAGCGCCTCCTCGCCCGGGATCAGCGCGCCGGGCGGCCAGTCGCGCGCCCGGATCCGGCGCAGGACCTCGGCGCGGATCTCCTCCCAGCCCAGCGTCACAGCGCGTCCCGTAGGCGGCGCATGGTGGCGCGGAAGCGATGGGCGACGGCCTCGCGGGCGATGTGGTGCCCGCCCCGCACGATGTGGCGGCCCGCCGACCAGAGCTCGGAAACCAGCCCGTCACGCCCCGCGAAGATCAGCGCATCCAGCAGCCGGTCGCCCGTCAGCCCCTCGAGCCGCAGATCGTCGGTGTCGAGCGCCAGCAGATCGGCCCATTCGCCCACCGCGATCACGCCGCGCCCCCGCCCCGCCGCTTGGGCGCCGCCCCGCGCGGCCTGGTCCCACAGAAGCCGCCCGGTGGAGCGGTCATCCGCCATCACCGCCCGCGCCCTGTGGCCAAGCCTCTGGGAATATTCCAGAAGCCGCAATTCCTCGGCCAGCGAGATGCGGACGTTGCTGTCGGTGCCCAC
Organism: Tabrizicola flagellatus; assembly: GCF_046295235.1. Taxonomy (GTDB): domain Bacteria; phylum Pseudomonadota; class Alphaproteobacteria; order Rhodobacterales; family Rhodobacteraceae; genus Tabrizicola; species Tabrizicola flagellata_A. The sequence continues at coordinate 54,177 of NZ_JBKBLV010000025.1, read as the reverse complement.
CCCGAAGGCCCCGCCCGCCGCAAGCCAGCCCGGCCCGTCGAAGATGCCGTCGCCCAGGTTCGCCTCGGTGATCGGGCAGAGGCCCGCGACCGCCCCGGTCCGGGCCAGCGCGGCGGTCTCGGCGGGCGTCATCTGGGTGGCATGGATCATGCACCAGCGCGCATCGAGCGCCAGGTTCGCGCAGGCCCATTCCACCGGCCGCGCGCCCCAGGCGGCCCGCACCTCCTCGACTTCGGCCACCTGTTCGGCGATGTGGATGTGGATGGGGCCGGTGGTCATCCCCGGCACGCGGGCCAGCGTGTTCCGACTGACCGCGCGCAGCGAATGGGGCGCGACGCCCAGGACCGCGTCGGGCAGGCCGGAGAGCGCCCGCCCCGCACCCTCCAGCACCGCCGCAAAGACCTCGGGCGAGGAGCCGAAGCGCAGCTGCCCTCCGGCCAGGGCCCGGCCATCCACCCCGCCCTGTTCGTAGATCACCGGCAGATGCGTCAGGCCCAGCCCGGTTTCCCGCGCCGCCTCGGCGATGCGGGCGGACATCTCGGCCGGGTCGGCATGCGTGCCGCCGCCGACCGGATGGTGCAGGTAGTGGAATTCGCAGACCGCCGAGAACCCGGCCTCGGCCATCTCGACCATCGCCTGTGCCGCGATGGCCTGCACGTCCTCTGGGGAGAGCCGTTCGAGGAATCGATACATCAGCGCGCGCCAGGTCCAGAAACTGTCCTGCCCGGCGGTGCGGCGTTCGGTCAGCCCGGCCATCGCGCGCTGGAAGGTGTGGGAATGGAGGTTGACCGGCGCGGGCAGGATCAGCCCATGCCCCTGCCCCGTCCCGTTGCCCGGCACGCCCGCCGTCACCTCGGCGATGCGGCCGCCTTCCACGCGGATGCGGACATCGCGCGCCCAACCGTCGGGCAACAGGGCAGAGGCGGCGTGCAGGATCATGGCGACTCACTTGACTTGCATTATGTCTAGACATATTAGCCAATCCATCCCGCACAAGGCAAGCCGATGCTTCTGACCCATGCCACCCTAGCGACGATGAATGACGGCTACGGCCTGATCCCCGACGCCGCCGTGGCGCTGGAGGGCGACCGCATCGCCTGGGCCGGACCGATGTCCATGCTGCCCGCCGCCTTTCGCGCCCTGCCCGCGCAGGAGTGCGGCGGACGTCTGGTCACGCCGGGCCTGATCGACTGCCACACCCATGCGGTTTTCGCCGGCCACCGCGCGGTGGAGTTCGAGCTGCGGCTGAAGGGTGCAAGCTACGAGGAAATCGCGCGCGCCGGCGGCGGGATCCTGTCCACCGTCACCGCCACCCGCGCGGCCTCGGAGGACGACCTTCTGGCACTGGCCCTGCCCCGGATCGACCAGCTGATCGCCAGCGGAGCCACGACGGTCGAGGTGAAATCGGGCTACGGGCTGACCGTCGAGGACGAGCTGAAGATGCTGCGCGTGGCCCGCCGCATCGGCCAGCATCGTCCGGTCGCGGTGCGGGTGACGCATCTGGCCGCCCATGCCGTTCCGCCGGAATTCAAAGGCAATGCAACGGGTTATATCGAAACCATCGCCCTGCCCTCGCTGCGCGCCGCCCATGCCGAAGGCCTGATCGACGCAGTGGACGCCTTCTGCGAGGGAATCGCCTTCTCGGTCGAGGACCTGCGCCCGCTGTTCACCGAAGCCCGCGCGCTGGGTCTTCCGGTCAAGCTTCACGCCGAGCAGCTTTCCGACCTCGGCGGCGCCGCCTTCGCCGCTGGGCACGGGGCGCTTTCGGCGGACCATCTGGAATACCTCTCGCCCGAAGGGATCGCGGCGATGGCGGCAGCGGGCACCGTCGCGGTCATCCTGCCGGGTGCCTTCTACACCCTGCGCGAAACGCAGCTTCCGCCCATTGGCGCCTTGCGCGCCGCCGGTGTTCCGATGGCGGTGGCGACCGACCTGAACCCCGGCTCCTCGCCCATGGCCTCGCTGACGCTGGCGATGAACATGGCCTGCACCCTGTTCCGCCTGACGCCGGAAGAGGCGCTTCTGGGCACCACGGCCCATGCCGCCCGCGCGCTGGGGCTGGGCGACCGGGGCCGGATCGCGCCGGGCCTGCGCGCCGATCTGGCGGTCTGGGAGGCCGACCATCCGGCGGAACTCGGCTACCGCATCGGCGCCACCGCGCTCCATCAACGTATATACGGAGGCCGTCTTGACGCCTGAAATCCTGATCCCCGGCCAGGTCAGCCTTGCCCAGCTTGAACGTATCTACAGGCAGCGTCTGCCCGCCCGCCTGCACGACAGCGCGCGTCCGGGGATCGCGCGCGCCGCAAGCCACATCGCCGCCGCCGCGACCGGAAGGGCCGCAGTCTATGGTGTAAATACAGGATTCGGCAAGCTCGCCAGCATCAAGATCGCGCCGGAAGATACCGCCACGCTTCAGAAAAACCTGATCCTCAGCCATTGCTGCGGCGTGGGCGCGCCCATGGCCGAAGACGTGGCGCGGCTGATGATGGTGCTGAAACTTCTCTCGCTCGGCCGCGGCGCCTCGGGCGTGCGGCCCGAAGTCGTGGCGCTGATCGAGGACATGCTGGCACAGGGCGTGACGCCGGTCATCCCCGACCAGGGTTCGGTCGGCGCCTCGGGCGACCTCGCGCCGCTGGCGCACATGACGGCGGTGATGATCGGCCACGGCGAGGCATCGGTGGACGGCGAGGTGAAGCCCGGCGCCGAAGCCCTTGCGCAGAAAGGACTATCGCCGATCACGCTGGGCGCCAAGGAAGGGCTTGCCCTCATCAACGGCACGCAGTTCTCCACCGCCCATGCGCTGGCCGGCCTGTTCCAGGCCTGGTCCGCCGCACGCGAAGCGCTGGTGATCTCGGCGCTCTCGACCGATGCGATCATGGGATCGACCGCGCCGCTGGAGCCCGAGATCCACGCCCTTCGCGGCCATCCCGGCCAGATCGAGGCGGCGGCGACCATGCGCGCGCTGCTTGCCGGCAGCGAGATCCGCGAAAGCCACCGCGAGGGCGATACCCGCGTCCAGGACCCCTACTGCATCCGCTGCCAGCCGCAGGTGACGGGCGCCGCGATGGACGTGTTGCGCATGGCGGCGCGGACGCTCGAGATCGAGGCCAATGCCGCCACCGACAACCCTCTGGTGCTGTCGGACGGCCAGATCGTCTCGGGCGGCAATTTCCACGCCGAACCCGTGGGCTTCGCCGCAGACATGATCGCCATGGCCATCGCCGAGATCGGCGCCATCGCGCAACGCCGCGTGGCGCTGATGGTGGACCCGACGCTCAGCTTCGACCTGCCCGCCTTCCTGACCCCGAAGCCCGGCCTCAACTCCGGCCTGATGATCGCCGAGGTCACCACCGCCGCGTTGATGAGCGAGAACAAGCACCTCGCCCATCCCACGGTGATCGATTCGACGCCGACTTCGGCCAACCAGGAGGATCATGTCTCGATGGCCGCCCACGGCGCGCGGCGTCTGGGGCGGATGGCCGCGAACCTTCACGTCATCCTCGGCGTCGAGGCCCTCTGCGCCGCGCAAGGGGTGGAGTTCCGCGCGCCTCTTCGCACCTCTGCCCCGCTGCAGGCCGCGCTGCGCGCCCTGCGCACCCATGTTCATGCCCTCGAGGACGACCGCTACCTTGCCCCCGACCTCAGCCGCGCGGCGACCCTCGTGGCCGATGGCGCGCTCTCGACGGCCACGGGTATCGCGATGCCCGATCTTCTTTCATCTGTCTGAAAATATCCTCTGGGGGTCCGGGGGGCGAAGCGCCCCCGGGGTCTCCACCCCGCACAGGAGCCAGCCCATGACGAACCCGCGCCACAATCTCCGCGATGTCTATCCCCCGACCGGCCCGGACAGGACCTGCAAGAGCTGGCAGACCGAGGCCGCGATGCGGATGCTGATGAACAACCTGCACCCGGATGTGGCCGAGAACCCGCATGAACTGGTGGTCTATGGCGGCATCGGCCGCGCCGCGCGGACCTGGGACGACTTCGACCGGATCGTGGCAGGCCTCAAGGACCTGGAGGCCGACGAGACCCTGGTCGTCCAGTCCGGCAAGCCCGTGGCCATCGTGCGCACCCACAGCGACGCCCCGCGCGTGCTGATCGCCAACTCGAACCTCGTGCCGCACTGGGCCACCTGGGCGCATTTCAACGAGCTCGACCGCAAGGGCCTGATGATGTACGGCCAGATGACCGCGGGGTCCTGGATCTACATCGGCACGCAAGGAATCGTGCAGGGCACCTACGAGACCTTCGCCGAGGCCGGACGGCAGCATTACGGCGGGAACCTCAAAGGCAAGTGGATTCTGACCGGCGGCCTTGGCGGCATGGGCGGCGCGCAGCCCCTGGCCGCCGTGATGGCGGGCGCCTGCTGCCTGGCCGTGGAGGTCGACGAGACCCGGATCGATTTCCGCATCCGCACCAGATACCTGGACGCGAAAGCTCATACTCTGGACGAGGCCCTGGCCATGATCGCCGGTTGGACGGCGAAAGGCGAGGCGAAGTCGGTGGGCCTTCTGGGCAATGCCGCCGAGGTCTTCCCCGAGCTCCTCGCCCGCATGAAGGCCGGCGGCCCGCGCCCCGACATCGTGACCGACCAGACCTCGGCCCATGATCCCCTGCACGGCTATTGCCCGGCGGGCTGGACCGTCGGCGAATGGCGCGCGAAGCAGGAGACCGACCCGGCGGCGGTGGAAAGTGCCGCCCGGCACTCGATGCGCGCCCATGTCGAGGCGATGGTGGGGTTCTGGAACGCGGGCGTGCCGACGCTCGACTACGGCAACAACATCCGCCAGGTGGCGAAGGAGGAGGGCTTCGAGAACGCCTTTGCCTTCCCCGGTTTCGTGCCGGCCTATATCCGCCCCCTCTTCTGCAAGGGGATCGGCCCGTTCCGCTGGTGCGCGCTGTCGGGTGACCCCGAGGACATCCGCAAGACCGACGCGGCGATGAAGCGGCTGTTCCCCGACAACGCGCATCTGCACCGCTGGCTCGACATGGCGGGGGAGCGCATCGCCTTCCAGGGCCTGCCGGCGCGGATCTGCTGGATCGGTCTTGGCGACCGGCACCGGGCGGGGCTGATGTTCAACGAGATGGTGGCCTCGGGCGAACTGAAGGCGCCCATCGTCATCGGGCGGGATCACCTCGATTCGGGCTCGGTCGCGAGCCCCAACCGCGAGACCGAAGGCATGAAGGACGGCTCGGATGCGGTGTCGGACTGGCCCCTTCTGAATGCGCTGGTGAACACCGCCTCGGGCGCGACCTGGGTCAGCCTGCATCACGGCGGCGGGGTCGGCATGGGGTTCAGCCAGCACGCGGGCGTGGTGATCGTCGCCGACGGCACGCCCGAGGCCGCACGTCGGCTGGAGCGCGTGTTGTGGAACGACCCGGCCTCGGGCGTCTGGCGGCACGCGGATGCGGGCTACGAGACCGCGATCCAGTGCGCGAAGGACCACGGGCTGCGCCTGCCGGGCATCCTGGGGAACTGATCCGGCCGGCTCGGATCAACGCTCCAGCGCCCCCTTGCCGGCAAGGATGCGCGCCCTGCCCTTCGCGATCCGGCCCTGCCGGGTTGCGGCGGTCTTGGCGCCGGCCACATGCAGCGCCCAGCTTTTCCGCCGGCCGGGGGTCAGCGCCGCGAAGGCCTCGGCAAGCTCCGGGTCGGCGTCCAGAGCCTCGACCAGTTCCTCGGGCAAGGCAATGTCCGACGCCTCCTTCGGCGGCAGGGTGCCGCGTTCGGCATGGGCCATCGCCTCGGCAAGAGAGGCGCGGATCGCCGGTTCCAGCCGCGCGGGTCCGTCATTGTCTGTGAACCGGAAACAGTCCGGGTGCCGGGTGTTCGGCCCCTGCCGCTGCAAGAGGCGCCCGGGATCGGACAGGAGCGCGGCGTTGAACAGCGTCAGGCGGAAATCGCCGCGGAAGGCGCCGAAGATGCAGATGTTGCGGCCCGCGTGCATGTAGCAGGGATGGCCCCATTTCGCCGTCTCGGTCAGGCCTGCATCGCGGCAGATCCGGCGCAGGGCCATGAGGCCGGGCAGCCAGGTCCGGGTGGAACAGTCGGGGGTGGCAAAGCGGTCGCAGCGGCCGCAGCCCCGGGTGAAGTAGTCCTCCACATCCGTGATCATGCCGCCCTCCGTTCCGGAGCCCGGGATCTTCGGCGAAATTTCCGGGCTTCTTCTTTCAGCGCAGCCAGATCGGGTTCGACCAGGCGCGCTTGCCCGCCGCATCGATCACCGCGACGCGCAGCCAGGGGCTGTCGTTCAGGCGGGCAAGCGGCACCGCGGCCCGGGTCATCGAATGGCCGTGAACCGCTTTCGCGCCGGTGCCATGCCCCATCGCCACCACCGACACGGCGGCCGAACATTCCACCACCACACGGTCCCCCTCGACCACCACGTCGCGCAACTCCGGCCCTTGCGAGGAATAGAAATCCCCCCGCTTCAATGCCGCAAGCAGGGCCTCGGGCTCGTTCTCCTCGGCCTTGACCATCACCCAGCCGCCGAAATGGTCGGGTTCCGAGAAATGCGCGTCGTCGGTGGCGATGAGGCTGAGCCGGCGCCCCTCGGTCAGCAGGAGGTCGGCAATCGCCGCGCCGTCGGGGCGGTCGCAGCCGGTGGCACAGCCGTGGTTGTAGATCTCGACCGCGTGGGCGGCCTCAATCGCGCGGGCATCGGCCAGCGTCAGCCCCGACCATTGCGGATGGGCGATGGCGACGAAGGCCCCGGCAGCGACCGCGCGCGCGGCGATCTCGGCGCCGGTTTCCTGCCCTGGCTTCGGCAGGAAGGTAGGGCTGTCCGAGGGCGCGAAATCCGGCGGCAGACCGACGGCCAGGATATGCCACAACTCGCCGTTGGCCATGGCGCCGGAATGCAGTTCGGCGCCGAGGATGGTGGTGAAGCGGTTGGTGCGGAAGGACGTCGTATCGACGATCGGATAGCCGTAGGAGCCGATGAAATGGTCGGTCAGGGCGAGGAAATCATAGCCCTCGTCGCGGTAGCGGCGGCAGACTTCTTCCGGCGGCAACACGCCATCCGAGCGGGTGGAGTGGGTATGCAGGTTGCCGCGCCAGAAGCGGCCGGGGGCGGTGAAGGCGGAGAGGCGGGTCATAGTCTGGTCCTTTGCGCAAGGTCTGCGCGTTCCTGGTAGGCCGGCATGGCGACAGGCGCTGTGCCGAAGCGGTATCCATCGGGAAGGCCTTCCCAACTTCGGCGAAACCTTGCCCGGCGGCTGCGGATCAGGCAAGTATCTGTCGAGCCCTTTTGCGCAATGTGATAATCTGGCGCTTTGTGGGTTGTCAGAGGTGAAGCATGTCGCTGGATCGTGGGCCGGCAGATGCCCGGAACGCAGGGGCGCTGGTCTCGGGCGCGCGGGGTGCGGCAGGCCGGTCGCTTGCCGATTCGATGGGCCGTCATGCCGAACCGGCGGCAGCGCTGATGAAGGCGCTGAGCCATCCGGGGCGGCTGATGATCCTGTGCCACCTCGCCGACGGCGAGAAGGCGGTGCAGGAGCTCGAGGTGCTGACCGGGCAGCGGCAGGCGGCGGTCAGCCAGCAGTTGGCACGTCTGCGCATGGAAGGCATGGTCACCGCCCGGCGCTCGGGCAAGGCGATCATCTACGCGCTGCGCGATGCCGAGGTCATGCGGCTTCTGTCCTGCCTGTCGCTGCTGTTCGACCGGCCGGACTGAGGCGCGCCCCCGCTAGCCGCGCCCGATATAGGGCATGTCCCGCGCCATGATGGTGACGAAGGGCGTGTTGACCTCCAGGGGCAGGCTGGCCATGTGGAGGACCATCCGCGCGACGTGATCCACGTCCATCACCGGCTCGACCCGGATGCTGCCGTCGGCCTGCGGGACGCCGCGGGTGAAGGCGGCGGCCATGTCGGTCAGGGCATTGCCGATGTCGATCTGGGCACAGGCGATGTCATGGGCGCGTCCGTCAAGGCAAAGCGTGCGGGTCAGGCCGGTCACGGCGTGCTTCGACATGGTATACGGCACCGACCCCGGGCGCGGCACATGGGCCGAGATGGATCCGTTGTTGATGATTCGCCCGCCGCGCGGGCTTTGCCGCCGCATCAGCCCGAAGGCAGCGCGGGCGCAGAGGAACATGCCGGTGATGTTGGTGCGGCTGACTTCCAGCCATGTCTCGACCGGGATCTCGTCTATCGGCGCGGCCGCGGCCGAGATGCCGGCGTTGTTGAACAGCACGTCCAGCCGGGGCAGATCGGCGAAGGCTGCCTCGACCTCGGCCTGGTCGCCGACATCGGCGACAAGGATCCGCGCCGGCGCGCCGTTCGCGGTTTCCTCGAGCGCGGCGCGGCGTCGGCCGAGGAGGCTGACCTCCCATCCCGCGGCCAGGAAGGCGCGCGCGGTGGCGCGACCGATGCCGGCGCCCGCGCCGGTGATGAGGATGGAACGGGGTGGCGTCGGATCGGCGGTCATGGAGCCTCCACCAGGTAGTCGTATTTCAGCAGCCAGAGCGCGGCGCGGCCGACCACGGCGGGCGACAGGCGCAGGGCAGCGGCGATCTCGGCCTCGGTCGCGCCCTGCGGGCCGGCCGCGGCATAGGCGGCACGGACCGCCTCGATCCGGGCCGGGTCGTCGATCAGGCGGCGGCGGAGCGCATAGTTGCGCAGGCCGAACATCTCGACCGGGGCCGGACGGTCGCCCAGCGGGCGAGCAGCCAGGCGGCGGTCCTCGGCGGCGAAGGCGGTGGGATAGGCGGCATACATCTCTTCCACCGCCGGCCCGACCGGCACCAGCGCAGGGTCGCGCGGCGCGATCCCCGGAGCGCCCTTCGCGCGGGCGTGGGACAGCATGGCCCGCTGTTCACCCCAGAGCGCCTGATACTGCGGGATCACGGCGCGCCAGTCATAGAGCGACCGGGCCCGTGCCCGCCCCGCGCTGCCCATGCGGGCGCGCAGGTCGGGATCCAGCGCCAGCGTCACCAGTGCCCGGGCAAGGGCGCCCACGTCCATGCGGGTCAGAGCGGAAACCTGGCTGAGGTATTGCACATAGGAATCGGTCCCGCCCAGGAAGCGCTGGCTGACATAGCCCGACAGCCCAGCCCGCGGCAGTTCGGTCGGCACGCGGATCCCGACCTCGGGCGTCACCGTGTCCTTCATCCCGTCCCAGTCGGTCACGATCACCGGCAGGCCCGCCCCCATCGCCTCGATCGGGGCGAGGCCGAAGGTTTCCTGCAGGTTGTCGATCGGAAAGACGAAGATATCGCCGCCCGAGAGCGTGGCCTTGCGGTCGTCGGGGTTGCCGCCGTCCAGAAGGTGATAGCCGCAGGAGGGCATCAGCCGGGCCGCGGCCCGGGCATAGATGTCCTGCCAGGTCTCTTCGTGGAACTGGCCGCAGAGAACGAGGTGCAGCCTGCCGCCGCCCCGGGCACGGACTTCGCCCGCGGCCTGTTCCATGGCCAGGAACAGGGGCAGCGGGTCGAACTTCTCGTCCGGGGTAAGGCGTGCGATGGAGACGGCGACCACGTCGCCGGGTGCGGCACCGATCCGAGCGCGCATCGCCTGCCCCAGCGCCGGGTCGGGCTGGAAATCGTCGCAGACGATGCCCAGCGGAATCACCGGCAACAGGGGCCGCGCCGGCAGGGTGGCGCCGGGGAAGCGTTCGGCAAGGTGGGCCTCAGCCAGTTCCATCAGGCGGCGGATCGAGGCCTGCACGGCCTGCGAGGTGCAGATGACAGCATCCCAAGGCATCTGCGGCGCCGAGCGCAAATCAAAGATCGTCTGCATGACATTCTTCGTGGCGGTGGTATGGGTTACACCGCACAGCGCCCAGGCCGCCGCCCCATGCACCGACCGGCGCCAGCATTCCGTCGCGCTGATCGGGGCGGGATAATGCAGCACCTCGACCGGCGCCATGGCAGCCGGCGCATCCAGCCTGACCGCGCGCAGGGGCCGCGTCACGCCCGCGGCGCGCGCCATCTCGGCGAAGGCGGCGTGGTCGCCCTGCGCATGGGCGATCGAGACGAACTCGTCCACCCTGCCATGCGCGAAAAAGCCGCGCAGGAAACTTTCGCCCGCGACGCGGCGGCCGTTGATGCCCCTGCGGACCGGATCATAGCCATCGGAGGTGAACCAGATCGCCGCATTGGCGGGCGGGGTCGGATCGGGCATCAGCGGCGTTCCATCCAGAGCCAGGGCGTGGGCGTGGCGCGCCACTCCCACAAGAGGAGCAGGCGGTCGAGGTCCGACAGCGTCTCGGCCCAGTCGGGCAGGAGATCGGGACGCAAGCTGCGGTCGATCCGGGTGATCCGGTGGGTGCCCGCGAAGCGATCGGTCAGAAGCGCAAGGAGGCCCGGGCGCATGCCCTCATGCACCTCGACCAGCAGGTCGGCTTCGGCCAGCGCCGGGGCGCGGGCTGGGTCGAGCAGTTCGGCCTCGGCGCCCTCGATATCGCAGAGGACAAAGGTCGAACCTTCGGCGCAGAGCGCGAGGTCGGCATGAGTCACTTCCCCGCCGATTTGGAGCCGGTTCTCGACCCCGTTCGCGCGGGCAAGCTGCCCGCAGAGGTCGCGCGCGGCGGGGTTCGTGTCGCGGGCATGGATCAGGGCGGCGGGCATGCGGAGGGCAAGGCCCACGGCGTAGTAGCCTTCGGCCGAACCGATGTCGATCACCCGGGCGTAGGCGCGGGCGATGACGGTTTCGATGACGGGATGCAGGCTCGCCTCGTAAAGCCCGAGCAGTCGCGGCGCGCGGCCCCCCTCGGCGGCGGCGACGGGATAGAGCATGCCGGCGAAGGGGCCATGGGCAACCCGACCGCCGCCTCGCTGGAGGAGGGTATTCGCCAGCACGATCGAGCGCCATTTCGCCAGCTGGCGCAGCTGCGCCTCCAGCCGCGCGGGCCCCTGCGGCAGGGCGGCAAGCCGTGCGAGCTGGGCGTCGATCGCCCGGGTCAGGGGGGTTGGTCCGGTCATCGCCCCATGGGTAAGGGCTGGCCGGGCCGGCGGCAAGCCGGATCAGGCGGCGCGGGCGCGGATCGTCCGGTTGAGGAAGGCCAGCAGGAACATCCCCGTCAGGATAAGGATCACCGTGGGCGCAGGTGCGGAGTCGAGATGAAAGCTGGTCCAGACGCCCAGGATCATCGCGGCAAGGCAGATCACGGTGGCCAGGATCAGCATTGCCCCGAAGCTGCGCGCCATCAGGAAGGCGATTGCCCCCGGCGCGATCAGAAGGCCGATGGCCAGGATCAGGCCGACCGAGGAGAGCGTGGCGACGATGGTCAGCGACAGCATCGCCAGCAGACCATAGTGCAAGAGCCGGGTCGGCAGTCCCGAGACCTGCGCCTGGGCAGGGTCGAAGGCGTGCAGCATCAGGTCGCGCCATTTCAGCGCCAGGATCAGCGTGACCGGGCCCGCGATGGCTGCCGAGGTCAGGAGATCCTGCCGCCCCACCCCCAGCATGTTGCCGAACAGGATGTGGTCGAGGTGCATCTCGGTCGGGATGGCGGTGAACAGCACGATCCCGGCCGCGAACATGCCGGAGAACACCACCCCCATTGCCGTGTCGCGCTTGATCCGGCTGTTGTCGGCCAGCCAGCCGGTCATCAGCGCCGCGCCGAGACCGGCGGCGAAGGCCCCGAGCAGGAGCGGCAGACCGGCAAGCCAGGCCAGCACGATTCCGGGCAGCACCGCATGGCTGACCGCGTCGCCCATCAGCGCCCAGCCCTTCAGGACGAGAAAGCAGGACAACAGCGCCGCCGGCGGCGCCACGATCAGCGCGATCCAGAAGGCGTTCTGCATGAACGGGAACTGGAAAGGTTGGACAAGCGCCTCGATCATGCCGCCCTCGCCCGCGCCCGCGCCGCCAGAAGCCCGTGTTTCGGAGCGAAGAGGAAGGCCAGCCCGAAGAGAAGGGTCTGGAGAAGCACGATGACGCCCCCGGTGGCTCCGTCGAGGAAGTAGGAAATGTAGGCGCCGGTAAACCCGGTCGCCGCGCCGATCCCGGCGGAAAGGGCCAGCAGGCGCGGGAAGCGGTCGGTCAGGAGATAGGCCGTGGCACCGGGGGTCACGACCATGGCGACGACGAGGAAGGCCCCCACCGTCTGCATCGCGGCCACGGTCGAGGCCGAAAGCAGGGTGAAGAACACCAGTCTCAGCAGATCGGGGCGCAGGCCGATGGTGCGGGCGTGGGCCTCGTCGAAGAAGGTGACCATCAGATCCTTCCAGAGCACGAGGAGGACCACGGCCGAGACGGCTCCGATCAGCACCAGTTGCAGCGTGTCGGCGGGCGAGATCGCCAGCACGTTGCCCATCACGATGGTCTGCACCGAAACCCCGGTCGGGAAGATCGAGATCAGGAACAGGCCGAGGCCGAAGAACGCGGTGAAGATCAACCCGATCACCGTGTCGGTCTTGAGCCCGGTGCGCCCTGAAAGGAACAGCATGGCCCCGGCGGCGAGGCCCCCGGACAGGAAGGCACCGAGCGCGAAGGGAAGCCCGAGGATATAGGCCCCGGCGACGCCGGGGACGACGGAGTGGGAAAGGGCGTCGCCGATCAGCGACCAGCCTTTCAGCATGAGATAGGCCGACAGGAAGCCGCAGACCCCGCCGACCAGAGCGGAGACCCACATCGCATTGGTCATGTAGCTGTAGGCGAAGGGCTCAAGCATGACCGGACGCTCGCGGGTCGGGACGGCTGTCATGTTGCGCGCCTTGCGGCGCAAGCCTTGTCTCTCGCCTCTGGGCCTGCGGCCCAACCGGCTCGGCGCGGCCTCCGGCGGGAGTATTTGGGCAAAGGGCAAGTGCAGGGATCATGGCGCGCCTTTCCGGCCATACTGGACGAAGGGGCGTTCGTCGTCGGTCAGGATCGAGACCTCGCGGCTGTCGTCGTCGTCGTGCAGGTCGCTGCCGCCAAGGGTGAAGTGGCGCAGCGTGCCGCCGAAGGCGCGTTCCAGGTTGGCGCGGGTGAAGGTGGTCGCGGTCGGGCCATGGGCGAGGACCGTGCCCTTCACCAGCACGGTGCGGTCGCAGAAATCGGGCACCGAGCCGAGGTTGTGGGTCGAGACCAGCATCACATGCCCCTCGTCTCGCAAGTCGCGCAGGAGAGCGATGATCTGTTCCTCGGTCGTGACATCGACGCCGGTGAAGGGTTCGTCGAGGAGGATGATCCGCCCCTCCTGCGCCAGGGCCCGGGCGAGAAAGACGCGCTTCTTCTGGCCGCCGGACAGTTCGCCGATCTGGCGGTGGCGGAGGTCGGAGAGGCCCACCCGGGCCAGCGCCTCATCGACCCGCGCCCGGTCCGTGGCCGAGGGGCGGCGCAGGATCCCCATGTGGCCGTAGCGGCCCATCATCACCACGTCCTCGACGAGGACCGGGAAGGACCAGTCCACCTCCTCGGCCTGCGGAACGTAGGCCACGAAGTTGCGCCGCAGCGCCTCGCGCACGGGCAGGCCCAGCAGGCGGATCGTCCCGCGCGCGAGCGGCACGAAGCCCATGATCGCCTTGAACAGCGTGGACTTGCCCGCCCCGTTCACCCCAACCAGCGCGGTGATGGTGCCGGTCGGGATGGCGAAGCTGGCGTCGGTCAGGGCGGTCAGGCCGTTGCGGTAGGTGACGGTGACGCCCTCGGCGAAGATGCCCTCGGTCGCGGAGATGTCGCGCATCATGCCCTCAGTTCCCGGCGGTCAGGCCCCGGACGATGGTTTCGGTCGTGACCCGCAGGAGATCGAGATAGGTCGGCACCGGCCCGTCGGGGGTCGAGAGACTGTCGACGTAGAGCACCCCGCCAAAGGCCGCCCCTGTTTCGCGGGCGACCTGTTCGGCCGGGTCGGAGGGCACGGTGCTTTCGCAGAACACGGCCGGAATGGCGTGCGCGCGCACGCCGTCGATCACCGCGCGGACCTGACGCGGCGTTCCCTGCTGGTCGGCGTTGATTGGCCAGAGGTAAAGTTCCTTCAGCCCCAGATCGCGAGCGAGATAGCTGAAGGCACCCTCGCAGGTGACGAGCCAGCGGCGGTCCTGCGGCAGGGCGGTGATCTGCGCCTTGAGCGGATCGAGCGCGGCGCGCAGCCGGTCCTTGTAAGCGGCCGCATTGGCGGCATAGGTCGCGGCATTCTCCGGATCGATGCCCGAAAGCGCCCTGGCGATGTTGTCAACGTAGATCAGGGCGTTGTCCACACTCATCCAGGCATGGGGGTTGGGACGGCCGTCATAGTCACCCCCGGTGATCGAGATCGGCTCGACCCCATCGCTGAGCGTGGCCGAGGGCACATCGCCGAGATTCGCCAGGAACTGCTCGAACCAGCGTTCGAGGCCGAGGCCGTTGCGCAGCACGAGGTCGGCGTCGGAGGCGCCCACGATGTCGCGGGGCGTGGGCTCATAGCCGTGGATCTCGGCCCCTGGCTTGGTGACCGAGACGACCTCCACCCCCTCGCCCGCGACGTTGCGGGCCATGTCGGCGATGACGGTGAAGGTGGTGACGACCTTGAGCGGAGACTCGGCAAGGGCCGGCAGAGGGGCCAGCGCCAGAACGGCCAGTAGCAGAGGGCGAAGCGAGGGCATGATGATCCCGTGGGTCAGGCTGCATTAGAATGTAAATGAGAAGCATTTGCAAGAAGGCAAGGGCCCGGCCCGACGATCTGCTCGGCAGGCCGTGGCTTCAGGGCCGGTCGGGCAGCAGGCGGGCTGCCATGGGCGCCAGCACGATCACGACGAGGATGCGCACCACATGGTACAGCGCGACGAATGCCACGTCCGCCTGGATGGCGAGCGCGATGAGCCCCATCTCGGTCAGCCCGCCGGGGCGAGCGCGAGCAGCGCCTGGTCGAGGCCGACCCCTGCCCCGGCCCGCATCGCCAGCCCGGCGACCAGAGCAAGCGCGAGCGTCAACACCGTGGCGCCCATGCTGAGGAGCCCGCCCGGGCAAGCATCGCCGGCGCGATTCCGACGAACCGGCACCCGAGGATGGTGCCGAGCAGCACCTGCGCGACGACGACCAGCGGGGGTGGCGGCGCGCTTTCGGTCAGCCCGGTCACATGGACGAGCGCCGAGAGGATCAGCGGGCCGAGGAAGGTCGGCGCGGGCAGGCGCAGGCGGATGCCCAGAGCCGCGCCAAGGAGCGCCGACCCGGCCAGAAGCGCGATGTCGGCGATCCCGAGCGGGCCGCCTGCGGTCGGGGCGGTCCGGCCGACATCATGGCCGAGGACCACGCGGAACAGGAAGGCCATCAGTGCGATGGTCACGACGATGCGCAGCGAATGGGCCAGCACGATCGCCGGCACATCCGCGCCGCGGGCCTCGCCGAACTCGATCATCTCGGACTGCCCGCCCGGCATGCCGGCGAAATAGGCCGTGGTCCAGTCCTGCCGGCCGACCAGCCGGTAGAAGGGCACGACCACGGCGGCAACGGCGGCCAGATAGACGAGGAGGATCACCAGCGTCAGCGCGGTCTGCCCGGCCTGGCCCAGGATGTCGGGCGTGAAGCGCGAGCCCAGCAGCACACCGATCACCGCGACGATGGCGGGGCGCAGGCCCGCCGGTCCCCGGATGGGCGCCCCGGCCACGGCTGCCGCCATGGTGGCGAAGAGCGCCCCAGCATCCAGGGCAGCGGCAGCGACAGCAGGTAGAACACCGCCCCGCCCAGGCTTCCCAGGGCAAGTCCGGCGAGCAGGGCCAGGGGGGCGCGGCATGTCAGTCCTCTTCGTCGCGGACCAGACTGCAACGTCCCGCGACTTTCAAGCCGGTGCCCGGGCACGGCCGTTGACAGGCAGCGCTTGCGCTGGAACGCTTGCCCAGGTTCCGAGGAAGCCCGATGCGACTGACGCCGTTCCTTGCCGCCGTCCTGCTGCCTGCCCTGCCGGCCCGGGCCGAGGTGGGGGACTGTTCGGCGCCGGGCTATCTTGCCGCCTTCGCCGATGCGCCGACGGCCCGCGATCTGACCTGTGTGGAACTGTTCCGCTTCGAGGTGCCGACACCGGATGGCCAGCGCCTGATCCGCGGCATCGCAGATGCGGCGGCGGGCTGGGCGGTGCCCCCGGCGCTGGCGGCCGAGGTCGAACGCGGCGCGCGGATGGCCGGGCAGGCCTTTGCCGGGCTGGGGCGGTTCCGGGTCGAGGACATCACGATCCTGGTGCTGGACGATGTGCACCCCGGCACCGACCTGTCCCACCACGGCAGCGGCGCGGCCGAGGTGCTGGGCGTGACCCTCGGCACGCCCGACCCGGCACGGGGGCCGGAATGTCTGATCACGCTCTACGGGCTGGCCGGGGCGGCGACGGACGGCTCGATGCCGGTGACGGTGGCGCACGAGATCTTCCACTGCGTGCAGGCCGCGACCTACGCCGGGCCGAAATACGACAGCTATGGCGCGGGTGGCGCCTGGTGGATCGAGGGCGCGGCCGAGGCCTTCGCCGCTGCGGCCATTTCCGAAAGTGCCCCCTACACCGACCGGGGCGGCGCCTTCGATGCGGCGGTCGAGGCGCGGGTGGCGCTGAACGACATGGCGCATGAGGCGGTGCACTTCTTCTACTGGCTGATGCAGGGCCGGGGCGGGCTGGCGGCGCTGATGCCCTTCCAGGACGCCATGGCCGATGCCGGCGGCGCTGCGGCCCAGCAGGCGGCGATGCGCGCGTCGTTGACGGCTCGCGACTGGCAGGACTTCGCCGAGGCCTACGCCGATGGCCGGATCCGCCATCCGCAGGGCGGCGCGCTGGCCTCGACCCCGCCCGAAGGGACGGTGCTGGACATCTCGGCGGCCGGACGGCACGCGCTGCCGATGGACGCCTTCACCCTGACGCTGGGCCGGGCGGACTATGCCTGCGGGGTCTGGGGCAACCAGCCCCGCCCTGCCCCGCCGGGCCTGACCTGGAAGGCCGGGGGCGATTGGGGCGCCCTGCCCGAGGAACTGGACACCCGCGAAGGCGGCGCGGCGGCCGCGTGGCGGCTGGCGGCGCTGCCGGTCGAGGCGGTCGAGGGCGTGCTGACGGTGGAACGTCGGCGCAGCTGCGCACCTTGCCTGGGGTCGGACGCGCTGGACGCCTGCCTGGTCGGCACCTGGGAGATGACGGGCGGCGGCCCGGCGGAATGGATGCGCGCGCAAGGCCTTGCCGCGCGGGCGGAGCATGCGGGCGATCGGCACGTCAGCTTTCGCGGCGACGGGGTGTTCGGCACCTCGTCCTTCCGGGTCTCGTTGACAGAGGACCGCCGCGACATCCTGTGGGAGGGCGAGGGCACGCTGACCGGCGCCATGGGCGGCTGGTCGGCCGAGGGGGGACAGCTGAACCTCTGCACCGAGGCGGGGGGCGGCATGGCGGGCCGGGTCAGGGGCAGCACGCCCGATGCCAGCGGCGAGTTGCCCGCCGGCGCCCCGCCCGGGGGGTCGATGTCGCTGCGCTCTGCCTGCACCGGCGACAGCCTGCGGACGGTGCTGCCGATGCGCGGCCTGCCCGACATGGTGACGGACTACCGCAGGATTTCCGACTGAATAGGGATTGGCGCACCCGACAGGATTCGAACCTGTGACCTCTGCCTTCGGAGGGCAGCACTCTATCCAGCTGAGCTACGGGTGCCTGCGCCGTCCTTAGCGGATGGCGCGGAGGGTTTCAATGGCGGACCGCGCTCAGGCGAAAAGTTCGTGCGCAAGCTCGAGCGCCGAGACCAGCGCGTCCACCTCCTCGACCGTGTTGTAAAGCCCGAAGGAGGCCCGGCACGAGGCAGTGATGCCCAGATGCTCCATCAGCGGCATGGCGCAATGGGTGCCCGCGCGCACGGCGATGCCGCGTTTGTCGAGGATGGTCGAGATGTCGTGGGCATGGGCGGCACCTTGCAGGGTAAAGCTGAAGATCGCCCCCTTCGTCGCCGAATTCCCCTGCACGTTCAGCCAGTTGAGACCCGCCAGCCGCGCGCGGGCATAGTCGCGCAAGGTCCGTTCATGCGCGGCGATGTTGGCCATGCCGAGGCCCATCAGATACTCCAGCGCCACGCCGAGACCGATCTGCTGCACGATGCCGGGGGTGCCGGCCTCGAACTTCATCGGGGGATCGTTCCAGGTGACGCTGTCGCGCGTGACCTCGCGGATCATGTCGCCACCGCCGAGGAAGGGGCGCATCTCGGCCTGGCGTTCGCGGTGGATGAAGATCGCCCCGGAACCGCTTGGCCCGTATAGCTTGTGCCCGGTCACGGCATAGAAATCGCAGCCGATGGCCTGGACATCGACCGGCATGTGGACGGCGGCCTGCGACCCGTCCACCAGGACCGGCACGCCCTTTTCCCGCGCGCCGCGGCAGATAGCGGCCACATCGACCACGGTGCCGAGGACGTTCGACATGTGGGTGACGGCGACAAGCTTCGTCTTCGGCCCGATGGCCGCCAGCACCGCCTGCGGATCGAGGTCGCCGTTGGCATCGACCTCGACCCATTTCAGCACCACCCCCTGCCGTTCGCGCAGGAAATGCCAGGGGACGATGTTGGCGTGATGCTCCATCACCGACAGCACGATCTCGTCGCCGGGGCCAAGGTGCGGGGCGGCCCAGGCATATGAGACGAGGTTGATCCCTTCCGTCGTGCCGGTGGTGAAGACGATCTCTTCCTCCGACCGGGCGTTCAGGAAGCGGGCGATGATGCCGCGGGTCGCCTCGTATTTCTCGGTGGCGAGGTTCGACAGGTAGTGCAACCCGCGATGGACATTGGCGTATTCGTGGGAATAGGCCCGCGTCACCGCGTCGATCACCACCTGCGGCTTCTGCGCCGAGGCGCCGTTGTCCAGGTAGACCAGGGGCTTGCCGTTCACCTCCCGCGACAGGATCGGGAAATCGGCGCGGATCTTTTCGACGTCATACATCGGGGATGAAGGCCTCCGGCCCGACAAGCAGCATGACCGCCAGTCCCAGGACCATCCCGGCGGCGAAGGCGGTGACGACCATGCCCAGGAACACCTTCCCGCGCGAGGCGAAGCCGTGCAGCTCGGCGACGAAACAGGTCATCAGCCACAGGAAGAGGACAAAGCCGGCCAGCCCGATCAGCCCGCCCAGTGGCGGGATCAGGATGCCTGCAACCAGTTGCAGCGCCTGCACGACCAGCATCAGCACCTGAAGCCAGACCACGACCAGGAGCGAATCCGCGAACGATCCCCGCCCGCCAAAGGCACGGCCGACCCGGTGGATCAAGAGGACCGACAGCGCAAGGAAGATCCATTGCACCACCGCCGCGCGGAAGGGGCTGGCCAGCATGAAGGCACTGACCGGGTCCATCGGCTGCGGGTTAAGCCCCAGTTGCAGGCTGGCCAGAAGCGCCGAGACCACGGCGACCAGGAGAAGGCCCGCGGTCCGCGCCGGCATCGGCACGCCCTCGGACAAAAGCGCCCGGGTGGCGGCGCGGGGATCCTCCAGCGTCAGCCGCGCAAGCTGGATCAGGCGGTCGGTCAGGGTCATCCGCGTTCGGCCTCGTGCAGAAGCGTGGCCCAGAGCCACAGGAAGGCCAGGCCGACGATCAGCCTGACCGCGTTAAGGGCCGGACCGGGGCCGATCATCCCCGCGACCAGCCCCTGCAACAGGATCAGCGGCCCGACGCAGGCCAGCGCCCAGAACAGCGCGACCCGCGCGCCGTACCAGCTCCCCTGCCCGCCCATCGCGCGCGCGGCCAGATGGCCGAGTGCCGCGAGCCCGTAGAGGAACGGGATCGCCGCCAGAAGGCCATAGGCCGTGGGCAGGATGCGCGGCCAGGCCGAGGGCTCGCCGGCCAGAAAGGCCGCGCGCGCCGCGCCGGGCCACTGGCCGATGAAGGCGAGGATCAGGAACACGAGGAGGAGCGACAACGCGAAGGGCTCGGACCGGCCCCGCGCCAGAAGCTGGCGCAGGACCTGGCGCGGGCGGGCCCAGGTGGCCACCAGATCGGTCGTGACCGCCATCCGCCGCCCTACCCCCTGGACCCGTGCCGCGCGAGCCAGCGTTCCAGCCGGGCGCGGATGTCCTCGGCGATGGTCTCGTCGGCCACCTCGTCGATCGCCTCGGCGAGGAAGGCCAGCACCAGAAGCGCCTGCGCCGTCCGCCGCGGGACGCCGCGCGATTGCAGGTAGAAGAGTGCCGTCTCGTCGATCGCGCCGCTGGTCGAGCCGTGGCTGCACTTCACGTCGTCGGCGTAGATTTCCAGCTCGGGCTTGGCGAGGAACTGGCTGTCCTCGTCCAGAAGGAGGCTCTGGCTGATCTGGTAGCCATCGGTCTTCTGCGCGCCGGGCTTGACCAGGATCTTGCCCTGGAAGACGCCGGTTGCCCCGTTCATAAGCACCTTCTTGAACACCTGCCGGCTTTCGCAAGCCTCGGCGGCATGGGTGATGAACACGGTGTCGTCATGGTGGAAATCGCCATCCCCCACCGCCGCCCCGGCGACATGGGCGCGCGCCTCGGCGCCGGCAAGTTCCACAACGGCCTCGTTGCGCGTCAGCCGGCCGTTCGCCGTCAGCGTGAAGGACCGGAACTCCGCCCCCGCGCCCAGCCGGGCGAAGATGTGGGTCACCGCGCGGCGTTCGTGGTCGCGGCCCTGAAGGCGGATGTGGTGGAACCGGGCGCCCTCGGCGACCTCGACCTCCAGCACCTTGGAGAAGCGCGCCGCAGCCGGGCCGTTTTCCAGCAGCGTCAGCTCCGCCCCGGCCTCGAGCTTCACGCAATGATGCAGCATTGCATCGGAAGCTTCTGATTCATGGACATAAATCAGCGAGATAGGCTTCGCGGCTCTCCCGGTGACGTGGATCAGGACTCCATCCGTCGCATGGGCAGAGTTCAGCGCGGCAAAGGGCCGGGCGACAGGAGCCTGGCCACGAGCCTCCAGCACACCGTAGATGCCTTGCGCCCAGTGGATGTGCTTGTCGCCCGCCTCGGCCAGCCGTTCGATCATGACGCCCGCAAGAACCGGATCGTCCGAGGCCGACGGATCGAACACTCCATCGACGAACACCAGCCGGAGCCGGTCCATCCCGTCGAAGGGTGCGGTCTCGTCGCCAGCGTCGAACCGCGCGGCCGGCGCCGGGTCAGGGCTGTTCAGACTGGTGGGGTCAGTATAGCGCCAGTATTCGTCGCGCCGCCCGGGCAGACCCATGGCCGTCAACCGCGCCAGCGCCTCGGCCCGCGCGGTGGCGAGCCAGCCCTTGCCCTCGACCGCCGGCAGGGCCGCCAGCCGCGCGGCAAGGGCGTCTTCCTTCGCCTTCGGCAACGCCATCAGCCCACCTCGTTCAGGATGTCGGCATAGCCGTTCTGTTCGACCTCGAGCGCCAGGTCCGGCCCGCCGGTCCTGACGATGCGGCCGCCCGCCATGATGTGGACGACATCGGGTTTGATATGGTCCAGAAGCCGTTGATAATGCGTGATGACCAGGAAGGACCGCTTGCCGTCGCGCAGCGCGTTCACCCCGTCCGAGACCAGCTTCATCGCATCCACGTCAAGGCCCGAGTCGGTTTCGTCCAGGATGCACATGCGGGGTTCCAGCATGGCCATCTGCAGGATCTCGTTGCGCTTCTTCTCGCCGCCCGAAAAGCCCACGTTGACCGGGCGCTTCAGCATCTCGGCGTCGATCTTCAGGGTCTTGGCCTTCTCGCGCACGATCTTCAGGAAATCGCCCGCGCTCAGTTCCTCTTCGCCGCGCGCCTTGCGCTGAGCGTTCACCGCCGTCCGCAGGAAGGTCATGTTGCCGACGCCGGGAATTTCCACCGGATACTGGAAGGCGAGGAACAGGCCCGCCGCGGCGCGTTCCTCGGGCTCCATCTCCAGCAGCTCCTGCCCGTCGAGCGTGGCCGACCCCTCGGTCACCTCATAGCCGTCGCGGCCCGAGAGCACATAGGACAGGGTGGACTTGCCCGACCCGTTCGGCCCCATGATGGCATGGACCTCGCCCGGGCCGATCTTCAGATCGACCCCGCGCAGGATCACCTTGTCCTCTTCCTCAAGTCTGACGTGCAGGTTATTGATTTCAAGCATCTTTCTATCCTTCTGCCTCAGCGCGGATCGGTGAACCAGCCGATGGCCTCAGTGACCATCTCGGGCGGGATCGCGCCGGGGGTGACGGTGAAGCGGGCCATCCGGCCCACCAGTTCTTCCAGCCGCGCCAGCCGTTCCACGCCGTGGTAGTAGCGGCGGCGCGCATAGTCGTCGAAAAGCACGGTGACGGGCCGGGTCGTGCGCAGCATCACCGCCACGAGGCAGGCGCAGCGGAAACGGCCGTCGATCAGCACGAGGTCGGGCTGCACGAAATCCGGCCGGTCCCAGACCGACAGCGCATAGCCATGAAACTTGCGGTGCTCGCGCGATTTCAGCGGCGCGCCCCAGTCCCCGGTCGGGCCGATGTCGACCCAATGCACCTGCACCCGGTCCGAGATCGGCGCGACATGCCCGGCCAGCCGCGCCGCCCAGTCGCGGTCGCTTTCCACCGAAAAGACCCGGGCGCCAAGCTCGGCCGCAAGAACGGTGGACCCGCCGCTGCCGTATTCCAGGATCGTCCCGGCACCGGCATAGGCGCGGGCGAGGAATTTGGCCTCGGCATCGTCGAAGGTCAGCGCGAAACCCGGTGCGCCCTCGTCCCCATCGGCATCCTGCATGCGCGCGTCCCCCGCAAGGATCGTCCCGTCCCCGGCCCGGCAGACCTGCGGCGGGCGGCCCTCGCTCCGGCCGATATGTGGTGCAGCCCGTTCCATGCGCCGGTCAGCCGACCGAGCCTTCCAGGCTGATCGCGACCAGGCTTTGCGCCTCCATCGCGAATTCCATCGGCAGGGCTTGCAGGACCTCCTTGCAGAAGCCGTTCACCACCAGGGCCACGGCCTCTTCCTCGTCCATCCCGCGCGAACGGCAGTAGAACAGCTGGTCGTCGTCCACCTTCGAGGTGGTCGCCTCATGCTCGACCCGCGAGGAATTGTTGCGCACTTCGATGTAAGGCACGGTGTGCGCCCCGCATTTGTCGCCGATCAGAAGACTGTCGCACTGGGTATAGTTGCGGCTGTCCTTGGCCTTGGGGTGCATGCTGACCAGCCCCCGATAGGTGTTCTGCGCCCGACCCGCCGAGATGCCCTTGGACACGATCCGCGACTTCGTCCGCTTGCCGAGATGGACCATCTTGGTCCCGGTATCGGCCTGCTGGGCGTTGTTGGCGATGGCGATGGAGTAGAATTCGCCCTGGCTGTCATCCCCGCGCAGGATGCAGGAGGGGTATTTCCAGGTGATCGCCGATCCGGTCTCGACCTGAGTCCACATCACCTTGGCCCGGTCGCCCCGGCAATCGGCGCGCTTGGTGACGAAGTTGTAGATGCCCCCCACCCCGTTCTCGTCGCCCGGATACCAGTTCTGGACGGTGGAATATTTCACCTCGGCATCCTTCAGGATGACGATTTCCACCACGGCGGCATGCAGCTGGTTGGTGTCGCGCTTGGGCGCGGTGCAGCCTTCGAGGTAGCTGACGTAGGAGCCCTCGTCCGCCACGATCAGGGTACGCTCGAACTGGCCGGTGTTTTCCGCGTTGATGCGGAAATAGGTGGACAGTTCCATCGGGCAGCGGACGCCCTTCGGGATATAGACGAAGGAGCCATCGGAGAAGACAGCGCTGTTCAGCGTGGCGAAGAAGTTGTCGGTGGGCGGGACCACGCTGCCGAGATACTGCTTCACCAGCTCCGGGTGTTCGCGCACGGCTTCCGAGATCGAGCAGAAGATCACCCCGGCCTTGGCCAGTTCCGCCTTGAAGGTGGTGCCGACCGACACCGAGTCGAACACCGCGTCCACGGCCACCTTGCGGGGTTCCGCTTCGCCTTCGACTCCGGCCAGAAGCATCTGTTCCTTCAGCGGAATCCCGAGTTTCGCATAGGTCGCCAAGAGCTTCGGATCGACCTCGTCCAGCGACTTCGGCTTCTGCGCCATGCTCTTCGGCTTGGCGTAGTAGTACTGGTCCTGATAGTCGATTTCCGGGTAGTTCAGCATCGCCCAGCGGGGCTCTTCCATCCTGACCCAGCGCCGGTAGGCCGCCAGCCGCCAGTCCAGCAGCCAGTCCGGCTCGCCGTTCTTTTCGCTGATGAGCCGCACGATGTCCTCGTTCAGACCCTTCGGCGCATATTCCGTCTCGATCTCGGTTTCCCAGCCGTACTTGTACTTGCCGGCCATCGCCTGCACGGTCTCGATCGTCTCGCGGTCCACGCCTTCGCGGATCTCGACGGCTTCGGAAGTGTCCAGTGCGGCGGTCATCGGCATCATCCCCTCAGGCGGCCCGCGCGCGGGCCTTGGCATAGGCCTTGGTCCAGGCATCGCCGAACCGCAGCACCTCGTCTTGTGTCACCCCCGGGCCGATCGAGACCCGGATCGCCTGGCCCGCAAGGGCCGCATCAAAGCCCATCGCGGTCAGGACGCGGCTGGCGCGCACCTTGCCGCTGGAACAGGCCGAGCCCGCGGAAACCGCGAATCCGGCCAGGTCCATCGCCATCACCTGCGTCTCGCCCTTCCAGCCCGGAGCGATCAGGCAGAGCGTGTTCGGCAGGCGGGGCACACCATTCCCGACAGAAATAGTCTCATTTGCCGCGGCCGACAACTGCGATTCTAGAATATTTCTAAGTTCGGCGACCTCGTCCCAGAGCCCGGCGGCAAGGTCCCGCGCAGCGGCTTCGGCGGCGGCGGCGAAACCGGCGATGCCGATCAGGTTCTCGGTCCCGGCGCGGCGGCCCATCTCCTGCCCGCCGCCTTTCAGCTGGGCGGGCACCTCGATACCCTGCCGGACGACCAGCGCGCCGATGCCCTTCGGCCCGCCGAGCTTGTGCGCCGAGACCAGTCCCATGTCGCAGCCCAGCCAGTTGAAGGCGAAGGGCACCTTGCCGAAGGCTTGCGTCAGGTCGCTGACCGCAAGGCCCGGGGGCAGGTCCTGCAGGATCCCGGTCTCGGAATTCGCCAGTTGCAGCGCTGTCCGGGCGGGATCGCGGACCGTCACCCTGCCCTGCCCGTCCACCGGCAGCGCGGGATTGCACCAGGCGGCCACAGCGTCATGCTCCACGCCGGCGCAGTCCAGTCCCCGGCCCGCACAGGCCAGTGCCGCCGCCTCGGTGGCTCCGCTCGTGAAGACGATGTCCGCCCCGTCCGCCCCCAGCGCCGCCGCGATCCTTGCGCGGCTCTGCTCCAACAGCGCCTTGGCCGCCCGGCCTTCGGCATGGACCGACGAGGGGTTCCCCACCACCTCCATCGCCGCGATCATCGCAGCCCTCGCCTCGGGCCGCAGGGGGGCAGTGGCGTTCCAGTCGAGATAGACCCGCGTCATTCCTCGTCCACCACGCGGAACAGCGAGGGGACGGCGGGACAGGGCGTCAGATCGTTCTGCACCACATCCGAAAGCCGGACCTGGTGCAGGAAGACATAGACATTGGCCGACAGGCTTTCCCAGAGTCGGTTGGTCAGCGACTGGGCCCGGGTCCCGGACAGGGCCCCGCTGGCCCCGGCGCCGGTGTGCATGGCATCGACGGTTTCCTCCACCGCCTGCATCACCTCGGAAATGCGGATCTCGTTGGGGCTGCGCGCCAGCTTGTAGCCGCCGCCCGGGCCGCGCACCGCCTCGACCAGGCCCGCGCGGCGCAGCTTGACGAAGAGCTGCTCGAGATAGGGCAGCGAGATGTCCTGACGCTTGGAAATCGCGGCCAGCGAGACCAGATCATCGCCCTTGGCCAGAGCGAGGTCTGCCAGAGCAACCATCGCATAGCGTCCCTTGGTAGACAGCTTCATCCCGCCTCCTGCCCCCCGAAAGGAGAATCGCAATCACATTGACGCCAAGCCTGACGCACATTACCTCAATCAGGCCCCGAAAAGCTGGTCTGCCCGCTTTAGAACGGTTCTAGTTTGTCCGAGCGAAAGCGTCAAGAAATCGCTCCCGCATGAGAAGAGTGCAATGCCCGAAGTGATCTTTGCCGGCCCCGACGGACGCCTGGAAGGCCGCTACCATCCCCAGAAGGACCGCGACGCGCCCATCGCCATCGTGCTGCATCCGCATCCCGCCTATGGCGGGACGATGAACAACAAGGTCGTCTACAACCTTCACTACGCCTTCTACAACCTGGGCTTCACCGTCCTGCGCTTCAACTTCCGCGGCGTGGGCCGCAGCCAGGGCGAATACGACCAGGGCATCGGAGAACTGTCCGACGCGGCCTCGGCGCTCGACTACCTTCAGGCCATGAACCAGAACTCCAAGCAGTGCTGGGTGGCCGGGTTTTCCTTCGGCGCCTGGATCGGCATGCAGCTTCTGATGCGTCGCCCCGAAATCACCGGCTTCGTCTCGGTCGCGCCGCCCGCGAACCTCTACGACTTCTCCTTCCTCGCCCCCTGCCCGTCTTCGGGGCTCATCATCAACGGCACCGCCGACAAGGTCGCGCCGCCCAAGGACACCAAGACACTGGTGTCCAAGCTGCACGAGCAGAAGGGCATCACCATCACCCATGCCGAGATCGAGGGCGCGGATCACTTCTTCAACGACGAAGAGGCGCACATGAAGCCGATGATCCAGACGGTCTCCGACTATGTCCGCCGGAGGATGACGGAGGCGACCCGCTGATGGCCAGCTTGCAGGATATGGCCGACCAGCTGGCCGACGACGTTCTGGCCGCCGAGGAAGAGCTTGGCGACGACCGCTTCTACGAGAAGGTGGCCAAGGTGCTGATGGCGGCCTCGCCCACCTTCCAGGAGGCCTACATGACCGCGGTCCGCGTGCGGCTTGCCGAACGCCGGGGCCGCGAGTTCCTGGAAAAGGCGCTGGCCGCCAAGCGCGGCGAGATCGAGGAGGCCCCCGAGGCTCCGGTCGATTTCGGCGGCATGGGCCATTGAGCGACCGGCTGGAGCGCCAGTTCGCCTTTCTCAATGAGGCCGACAGGCTGAAATCGGTCCTGCGCGCGACCACGCTGGTCGATGGCTCGCGGCCGGAGAATTCGGGCGAACATTCCTGGCACCTGGCGCTTTACGCGCTGGTGCTGGCCGACCAGGCCGGGCCGGGCGTGAACATCGAACGGGTGATCCGGATGCTCCTGATCCACGACCTGGTGGAGATCGACGTGGGCGACGTGCCGATCCATTCGCAGAACGGCCAGGCCCATGCCAGCGTCGAGACCCAGGCCGCCGAGGCCAGGGCCGCCAACCGGATCTTCGGCTTGCTTCCCGACGACCTGGGGCACGACCTGCGCGCGCTCTGGGAAGAGTTCGAGGCCGCCGAGACCCCCGACGCCCGCTTTGCCAAGAGCCTCGACCGGGTGCAGCCGGTGATGGCGAACCTGATGTCGGGTGGCGGCACCTGGACGAGCTACAATGTCACCTTCGACCAGCTGGAAGCCCGTGTGGGCGCGAAGATCGCCCGGGGCGCACCGGCGGTCTGGGACTGGGTGAGAGAGAAGGCCCGGCCCTGGTTCGGCTGACCTCCTCGTGCGCCTTCGGCTTCTCGTCGGGGGGCACCCGCAGCGAGGAGTGACGAAGTCATCGACGAGCGGCCCGCCCGCGTTTCGGTATACAATCGCATACCGCCCTTCCCAAGCCCGCGCTTTTCCGCTATGACCCCGGCAACCGAATCCACAGGAGGCCGCGCATGTCGAAGATCAAGGTAGCCAACCCCGTCGTCGAGCTCGACGGCGACGAGATGACCCGGATCATCTGGGACTTCATCAAGAAGAAGCTGATCCTGCCCTATCTCGACATCGACCTGAAATACTACGACCTCGGGATCGAGGAGCGCGACCGGACCGACGACCAGGTCACCATCGACGCGGCCAATGCGATCAAGCAGTACGGCGTCGGCGTGAAATGCGCGACCATTACCCCGGACGAGGCACGGGTCGAGGAATTCGGCCTGAAGCAGATGTGGAAGTCGCCCAACGGCACGATCCGCAACATCCTGGGCGGCGTGATCTTCCGCGAGCCGATCATCTGCAAGAACGTCCCCCGCCTGGTGCCGCACTGGACCCAGCCCATCGTCGTCGGCCGCCACGCCTTTGGCGACCAGTACCGCGCGACGGACTTCAAGTTCCCCGGCAAGGGGAAGCTGACGATGAAATTCGTCGGCGAGGATGGCACGGTGATCGAGAAGGACGTCTACTCTGCCCCCTCCGCCGGCGTCTACATGGGCATGTACAACCTGGATGACAGCATCACCGACTTCGCCCGCGCCTCGCTGAACTATGGCCTCCAGCGCGGGGTGCCGGTGTATCTGTCGACGAAGAACACCATCCTCAAGGCCTATGACGGCCGCTTCAAGGACATCTTCCAGAAGGTCTTCGACGAGGAATTCGCCGAGGAGTTCAAGAAGCGCGGCCTGACCTACGAACACCGGCTGATCGACGACATGGTGGCCTCGGCGCTGAAATGGTCGGGCGGCTATGTCTGGGCCTGCAAGAACTATGACGGCGACGTGCAATCCGACATCGTGGCGCAGGGCTTCGGCTCGCTCGGCCTGATGACCTCGGTCCTGATGACGCCCGACGGCAAGATCGTCGAGGCCGAAGCCGCCCACGGCACCGTGACCCGCCACTACCGCGAGCACCAGAAGGGCAAGCAGACCTCCACCAACTCCATCGCCTCGATCTACGCCTGGACCGGCGGCCTGAAGCACCGCGCGAAGCTCGACAACAACGAGGCGCTGATGCGCTTTGCCACGACGCTGGAGAAGGTGACGGTCCAGACCGTCGAGGACGGCTTCATGACCAAGGACCTGGCGCTTCTCGTGGGGCCGGACCAGAAGTGGCTGACCACCATGGGCTATCTGGAGAAGGTGGACGAATACCTGAACAAGGCGCTGAAGGGTTAAGCCTTCTTCGCAGGCTTGAGACGGGCGCGGGACTGGGTTCCGCGCTCTTCTATTTCACAGACCTCTGGCCGCTTCTTGAACCAGTCGCTCCAGGACGCCGACTTGCCGATCCCCGCAGCGGCTTTCGAAATCCCCATCGTCTTGGCACGTTGCTGACCCAGCGCTGAGAAGGAGAGCCAGCCGTCAGAATCCCCTTCGGACTTCAGGAACTGGCACATCCGATCATCGAAAGGCGGGGCCTTCGCGACTTCGGCAGGATTGACCTTCACCGGGATCTTCACGAACTCTCGGCACGCCTTGCGGAATTCTTCCGGCGCCTTCTCCTCGCCAATCCCGGTGACGGCGAACCCCAACTCGGCAAGACGCAGCGCAACCAGCGTCATGTCCCTGTCCGAGGTCGCAAGGACGATCTTGTCCACTTGTCGGGTCAGGGCCAGTTCCAGTGCGTCCAGCGACAGGGCGATGCCGGCCGCATCCTTTCGCGCCGGGACATGCACTACCCGGAATCCCGGGGCCGAGGTCCAGCCATCCAGCCGCGTGACTGCGCCGTAGACCCGTTTGATACCCAGCACACCGGACTTTATCGCCGTCGTGATCAGGAACCCCGCATGCTCGACAGAGAGGTTCTCGCCATCCACAAGAAGCGCAACGCGCCGTTCGTCCATAATACCCTCGAACCAAAGCAATAATCGTCAGGGTGCCACAGCGGCGACGCCGAGCGAAGCAGAAAAGGTGATATTCTGCATCTGCCACAGAAAGGTCAGCATTATTGACTTTCTAAAGGTCATGATATATGACCTATGTGACCCGCAGGAGCCGCCGATGCCCGACCGTCCCGACCAGATCGCCGACCGCCCCCGCCACAGCGCGGTGGATAACGCGCAAGGGATCGCCTTCGGCGTCACCATGGCCGCCCTCGGGATGCACATCCTGACCCACATGGGCTTTGTCACCGGGCAGACCACCGGCCTTGCGGTGCTGATCGCCCACTGGACCGGCCTGTCCTTCCCCGCCGTATATTTTGGCGTCACCCTGCCCTTCCTCGGCCTTGCCTGGAAACGCATGGGCGCGGCATTTGCGCTGAAGACGCTGGTCACGACCGCCGCCCTTTCGGCCCTGGTCGCGGTCCTCCCGAACTGGGTCGAGCTGGGGCGGATCGAGCCCGCCGTGGCAGCCGTTCTCTTCGGCCTCCTGTTCGGCATCGCGGCGCTGGCCGCGATCCGGCACGGCGGCAGTTTCGGCGGGCTTTCCGTCCTGTGGATCGAGCTTCAGGACCGCACCGGCTTTCCCGCCGGCCATGCGCAGCTTCTGTCCGACATCGTGATCTTCGGGCTGGCCGCGCTTGTGATGCCGTTCGACACGCTCGCCTACAGCTTTCTCGGCGCCGCGGTCTTTTCGCTGTTCCTCGCCGTGAACCACCGCCGCGACCGCTATATCGCCGCCTGACGGGCTCTGGCCAGCCGGCGCAAAACCCTGTAAGGCCGCCGCAACCCTACAGGACGGACCAAATGGAACTGCGCAACATCGCGATCATCGCCCACGTCGACCACGGCAAGACCACGCTGGTGGACGAGCTTCTGAAACAGTCCGGCGCCTTCCGCGTCAACGAGGCGGTTTCCGAACGCGCCATGGATTCCAACGACATCGAGCGCGAGCGCGGGATCACCATCCTGGCCAAGGCGACCTCGGTCGAATGGCAGGGCACGCGGATCAACATCGTCGATACCCCCGGCCACGCCGATTTCGGCGGCGAGGTGGAGCGGATCCTCAGCATGGTGGACGGCGTGTGCCTGCTGGTCGATGCCGCCGAAGGGCCCATGCCGCAGACCAAGTTCGTGCTGACCAAGGCCCTCGCCCTGGGTCTGCGCCCGATCGTGGTGCTGAACAAGGTGGACAAGCCCGATGCCGAACCCGACCGCGCGCTGAACGAGGTCTTCGACCTTTTCGCCAACCTCGGCGCGACGGACGAGCAACTGGATTTCCCGCATGTCTATGCCTCGGGCCGCTCGGGCTGGGCCGACATGGAGCTGGACGGCCCGCGCAAGGACCTGTCGGCGCTCTTCGACCTGATCGTGCGCCATGTGCCCGCGCCGAAGCAGCTGGCCCGGCAGGACGAACCCTTCTCGATGCTGGCGACCACGCTGTCCGCCGACCCCTATCTCGGCCGCATCCTGACCGGCCGGGTGGAATCTGGCCGGATCACCACCGGCACCACGCTCAAGGCCCTGTCGCGCACCGGCGAGCGGCTGGAGCAGTTCCGCGTGACCAAGATCCTCGCCTTCCGCGGCCTCTCGCAGCAGCCCATCGACGAGGCCGTCGCGGGCGACATCGTGACGCTTGCCGGGATGACCAAGGCCACCGTCGCCGACACGCTCTGCGCGCTGGAGGTGGACACCGCGCTCCCCGCCCAGCCCATCGACCCGCCGACGATCACCGTGACCTTCGGCATCAACGACTCGCCGCTCGCCGGCCGCGACGGCACCAAGGTGCAGTCCCGCGTCATCCGCGACCGGCTGATGAAGGAAGCCGAGGTCAACGTCGCGATCAAGGTCGCCGACACCCCCGGCGGCGAGGCCTTCGAGGTCTCGGGCCGCGGCGAATTGCAGATGGGCGTGCTGATCGAGAACATGCGGCGCGAGGGGTTCGAGCTGTCGATCTCGCGCCCGCGCGTGATCATGCGCGACATCGACGGCGTCCGGCACGAGCCGATCGAGGAAGTCATCATCGACGTGGACGACGAATACACCGGCGCCGTGATCGACAAGCTGACGGGCGAGCGCAAGGGCGACCTGGTCGAGATGAAGCCCGCAGGAACCGGCAAGACGCGGATCGTGGCGCATGTGCCCTCGCGCGGGTTGATCGGCTATCAGGGCCAGTTCCTGACCGACACGCGCGGCACGGGCGTCTTGAACCGCATCTTCCACGGCTGGGCACCGCACAAGGGCCCGATCCAGGGCCGCCGCCAGGGAGTGCTGATCTCGACCGAAAGCGGCGTCTCGGTCGCCTATGCGCTGTGGAACCTGGAAGAGCGCGGCCGCATGTTCATCGGGCCGCAGGAACAGGTCTATGTCGGCATGATCATCGGCGAGCACAGCCGCGACAACGACCTGGAAGTGAACCCGCTGAAGGGCAAGAAGCTGACCAACATCCGCGCTTCCGGCTCGGACGAGGCGGTGCGGCTGACCCCGCATGTGAAGATGAGCCTGGAAGAGGCCATCGCCTATATCGACGACGACGAACTGGTCGAGGTCACGCCCAAGATCATCCGCCTGCGCAAGCGCGAGCTTGACCCGAACGAACGCAAGCGCGCCTCGCGGAAAGAGTGACGGTCGGGTCGCAAGCCCAAGAATTTTCGACGAAAATTCTTGGGCCGGCGGGCCCGGGTTCTCAGTCGATCATCGGCAGGAGGGCATCGAGCGACTTCTTCGCGTCGCCGTAGAACATCCGCGTGTTCTCCTTGTAGAACAGCGGGTTCTCGATGCCGGAATAGCCGGTGCCCTGCCCGCGCTTGGACACGAAGACCTGCTTGGCCTTCCAGACCTCCAGCACCGGCATGCCGGCGATGGGGCTGTTCGGATCCTCCTGTGCGGCGGGGTTCACGATGTCGTTCGACCCGATGACGATGGCCACGTCGGTTTCGGGGAAGTCCTCGTTGATCTCGTCCATCTCCAGCACGATGTCGTAGGGCACCTTCGCCTCGGCCAGGAGCACGTTCATGTGGCCGGGCAGACGCCCCGCGACCGGGTGGATGGCGAAGCGGACGTTCTTGCCCTTGGCGCGCAGCTTGCGGGTCAGTTCCGAGACCGACTGCTGCGCCTGCGCCACCGCCATGCCGTAGCCCGGCACGATGATGATCGAGTCGGCATCGTTCAGCGCCGCGGCCACGCCTTCGGCGTCGATGGCGATCTGTTCGCCCGTGACCTCCATCGCCGGGCCGGTGGTGTTGCCGAAGCCGCCGAGGATCACGCTGATGAACGACCGGTTCATCGCCTTGCACATGATGTAGGACAGGATCGCGCCCGAGGAGCCGACCAGCGCGCCGACGACGATCAGCAGGTCGTTCGACAGCGAAAAGCCGATCGCCGCCGCCGCCCAGCCCGAATAGCTGTTCAGCATCGAGACGACGACCGGCATGTCCGCCCCGCCGATTCCCATGATCAGGTGGTAGCCGATGAAGAAGGCCGCCAGCGTCATCACGATCAGCGCCAGCGTCGAGCCGGATTGCAGGTAGACCACCAGAAGGACCAGCGACAAGAGCGCCGCGCCCGCGTTCAGGAGATGCCCGCCCGGCAGCTTCACCGCCTTGCTATCCACCTTGCCCGCCAGCTTGCCGAAGGCAATGACCGATCCGGTGAAGGTGACGGCGCCGATGAAGACGCCGAGGAAGGTCTCGATCCTCAGGATCGTCACCTCGGCCCCGGTCTTGTGCGCGATCGTCCCTGCAAAGCCGGTCAGCGCGGCGCGGGCGGCCTCGTCCATGGCCCCGATGCGGATCAGCTCGATATGGGTGTTGAAGCCGATGAACACCGCCGCAAGGCCCACGAGACTGTGCATCGCGGCGACGAGCTGCGGCATCTCGGTCATCTGCACGCGCTGCGCCACGACCCAGCCGATCGCGCCACCGCCCAGGATCAGGACGACCGACAACCACCACAGGCCCGCGCCGGGGCCGTAGAGCGTGGCCGCGACCGCCAGCGCCATGCCGAAGATGCCATACCAGACCGCGCGCTTGGCGCTTTCCTGGCCCGAAAGCCCGCCCAGCGAGAGGATGAAGAGGACAGCGGCGACGACATAGGCCGCAGTGGTGAATCCGTAAGCCATGTCTGCCCCCTTACGATTTCTGGAACATGGCGAGCATGCGCCGGGTGACCATGAAGCCACCGAAGATGTTGATCCCGGCCATGAAGACCGACAACGCGGCAAGAAGGATCACGAGGAAGGACCCCGACCCGATCTGCATCAGCGCGCCCAGGATGATGATCGACGAGATCGCGTTCGTCACCGCCATCAGCGGCGTGTGCAAGGAATGCGAGACGTTCCAGATCACCTGGAAGCCGACGAAGACCGCCAGCACGAAGACGATGAAATGGCTCATGAAACTGGCCGGAGCATAGAGCCCCGCCAGCAGCATCAGCCCGCCGCCGAGGACAAGCATCCCCACCTGGCTGCGGGTCTGGGCCCTGAAGGCCGCGACCTCCTGCGCGCGGCGTTCCTCGGGCGTGAGTTCCTTCGGCTTTTCCTTGGGCTTGGCGGCCGCGATGGCCGCGATCTTCGGCGGCGGCGGCGGATAGGTCACCTCCCCCATGTGCGCCGCGGTGGCGCCGCGGATCACGTCATCCTCCATGTTGTGCAGGATGACCCCGTCCTTCTTGGGCGTCAGGTCCGCCAGCATGTGGCGGATGTTGGTGGAATAGAGCGTCGAGGCCTGGGCCGCCATCCGGCTGGGGAAGTCGGTGTAGCCGATGATGATGACGCCGTTGTCGGTGACGATCCGCTGATCCGGCACCGTCAGGTCGCAGTTGCCGCCGCGTTCGGCCGCGAGGTCCACGATCACGGACCCGGGCTTCATCATCTTCACCATGTCCTCGGTCCACAGCTTCGGCGCGGGCCGGCCGGGGATAAGGGCGGTGGTGATGACGATGTCCATCTCGGGCGCAAGTTCGCGGAACTTGGCCAGCTGCTTTTCGCGGAACTCGGGGCTCGACGGGGCGGCGTAACCGCCCGTGGCCGCCCCGTCCTGGGTCGGTTCGAACTCCAGGAACACGAAGTTCGCGCCCATCGATTCGATCTGCTCGGCCACTTCGGGGCGCACGTCAAAGGCGTGGACGATGGCGCCGAGGCTGACCGAGGTCCCGATGGCCGCCAGACCCGCCACGCCCGCGCCGACGACCAGCACCTTGGCCGGGGGCACCTTGCCCGCCGCCGTCACCTGCCCGGTGAAGAAGCGGCCAAAGTTGTTCCCGGCCTCGATCACCGCCCGATACCCGGCGATATTCGCCATCGACGACAGCGCGTCCATCTTCTGCGCGCGGGAAATCCGCGGCACCATGTCCATCGCGACGATGGTCAGGTTCTTCTTCGCCGCCGCCTCCAGCAGCTCGGGGTTCTGCGCGGGCCAGAAGAACGAGATCAGCGTCTGCCCGTCCTGCAGCGAGGCCAGTTCCTTCGCCTCGGGCCCCCGCACCTTCACGATCACGTCGGCCGCCTTGATCACCGAGGCCGCATCCGGCAGCACCTCGACGCCGGCCGCCGCATAGGCTGCGTCCGAGAAACCGGCCCTGGCGCCCGCGCCCGCCTGGATGCAGGCGGTGTGACCCAGCTTGGCAAGCTGCGTGGCCGACTCCGGCGTCATCGCCACCCGGTTCTCGCCCGGGAACACCTCTGTCAAAGCGCCTATCTTCACCCTTGTCCCCCGTTCTGGCTTGTGCGGTCAGAATCTGACCCGACGCACATAGCATTGCGCAACATTATTTCAAACCCCACTTTTCCGCCCGAACCAGCGACCTGTTCGCGCAGCCCAGCGGTCGAACTCCGGCCCGAAGCCGGCGGCCAGCCGGGGCTCCTCGTCGCGGATGAAGCGGGTCTGGATCAGCCAGACGAACACCGCGACCAGCGGCAGCGCCAGCACCGCGTCCAGCCACAGGATCGCGCCCAGAAGGATCAGCGCGTCGGCCAGGTAGATCGGATTGCGCGAGACGGAAAAGACCCCTCCGGTCACCAGGGCCGAGGGGTTGCGGCGCGGGATCACCGTGGTCCGGGCCAGCGCCATCTGCACGACCGCCGCCGCCATGAGAAGCAGCCCGAGGCCGACCAGCGCCGGCCCCAGCACGCGGCCCAGGCCGCCGAAGGACAGGGGCAAGAGGCGCGCAATCGCCCAGGCCGCCGCGATGTGCAGCGCGAGCCAGCTGGGCGGAATGTCGATGGCCTGCAGGATCGGACGCAAGGAGACCTCCCTTGCGCCCGAGATAGACCAGAGCCGCGCGCGGGGTGCAAGCCTAGCGGCCGTAGGTCACGGTCAGCTCTGCCCGCTCCAGCGCCATGGCATTGGCGAGGAAACCCACCATCGCGCCCGAGGTCTGACCATCCACCGCGACCGCCGTCTCGGGCATGGCGTAAAGCGTGAAGACATAGCGGTGTGCCCCCGTGCCTTCCGGCGGGCAGGCTCCGCCATAGCCCGGCTTGCCGAAGTCGGTGCGGCCTTCGACCGCGCCCGCTGGCAGGCCGTCGGGGCTCGCGCCGGCGGCAAGGCCGGTCGCCTCGGCCGGGATGTTGGCCACCGTCCAGTGCCACCAGCCCGATCCGGTCGGCGCGTCCGGGTCGAACAGCGTCAGGACATAGCTCTTCGTGCCCTCCGGCGCGCCCGACCAGGCCAGCGCGGGCGAAAGGTTGGCGCCCGAACAGCCGAAGCCGTTCAGCACCTGCGCTTCGGGCAAGGTGCCGCCCTCGGCGAAGTCGGGCGAGGTGAGCACCAGTTCGGCATGGGCGGGGGCGGCCATCAGGGCCAGGATCAGGGTCAGGCGGGATGTCATGTCGGATCTCCTTTCAGGTTCCGACAGCCTGCCCCGCCTGCACCCCCGCGTCCGTGCCGGGCCGATCAGAGACGGTGCCGATCCGCTCATCCCCCCGGATCGCGCGCGGCGCCAGACCGAAGCGCGCGCGGAACCGCACCGCGAAGCGCGAGGCCGAGGCATAGCCGACCTCGGCGGCGATCACGCCCACCGGCAGGTCGGTCGCCTGCAACAGCCCCAGCGCCCGGTTCATCCGCAAGCCGGTCAGGATCGCGGCCAGACCCGTCCCCTCCTCGGCCAGCCGGCGGCGAAGGGTCGCCGGGCTCATCCCCAGCGACCGGGCAACCTCGACCGCCGTCCAGTCCCGCGCCAGCGCCCCGGCGACCAGACGGCCCACCCGCGCGGCAACCGTGTCGGCGGCCACGGGTGGCAAGCGCAGCCCCAGCGTGTCCAGCCACAACAGCACCTCGGCAACCGCGTGGTCGCGGATCGCCTCGGGCACCGCCGGACGCCGCGCCAGGTCGAGCGCGCGCTCGAAGGCCGCCAGGGCGCGCGGATCGCGGGTCTGCCAGCGCACGCCCTCGCCGCGCGGGGCCGCTACGCCCGGCCCGACCAGAAGCCCCGTCGCCCGGTAGGGCCCGTCCGGCGCGGGGTGGTTCTCCACATCCAGCGCCAGCCCCGCCGGGATCAGCACCAGCGCGCCCGCCTCGGCCTCGACCGCGATCCCGCCGCGGATCACCTTGCGGCCCCGGTCCACGCGCAGGATCATCGCCTCTTCGCCCACCACCGCGCGGAACAGCGCCCGCACCGCCTGGCGCAGGCGCACGATCCCCGGCGCGCGCGGGTCGGGGCGTGGTCCTGCATCCTCCTCCATGATCGGCGCGATGTTCATGGCCGAACTCTCCTGCCGGGCGGTCCCGAGTGCAACCCCGATCATTTCAAGCTTGAAATTTTGCCGCCTCCGCGCCAATACGGGGCATATCTCCCGAAGGAACCCGCCATGCCCATCGACTTCGCCGCGACCAAGGCCCGTTTCCACCTGCCCGAGGGCGTCGTCTATCTGGACGGCAACTCGCTGGGCCCGATGGTCCGCGATGTGCCCGGGCGGATGGAGCGGGTGCTGCGCGAGGAATGGGCCGAGATGCTGATCCGCGGCTGGAACAAGGCAGGCTGGATGGCGCAGCCCTCGCGCGTCGGTGACCGGATCGCCCGGCTGATCGGCGCGGCGCCGGGGACGGTGGTCATGGGCGATACGCTGTCGATCAAGGTGTATCAGGCGCTCGCCTCGGCGCTGGAGATGAACCCCAGGCGCCGGGTGATCCTGTCCGACACCGGCAACTTCCCCTCCGACCTCTACATGGCCGAGGGGCTGTGCCGCACGCTCGGCGGACAATACCGGCTGAAGACCGTCGCGCCCGAAGAGGTGCTGGCCGCCATCGACGAGACCGTCGCCGTCACGATGATCACCGAGGTCGATTACCGCACCGGCCGGCGGCACGACATGGCCGAGATCACCCGTCGCGCGCACGAGATGGGGGCGCTGACCGTCTGGGACCTGGCCCACAGCGCAGGCGCCCTGCCGGTGGACCTGACCGGGGCAAAGGCCGATTTCGCGGTCGGCTGCACCTACAAGTATCTGAACTCCGGCCCCGGCGGCCCGGCCTTCATCTACGTCGCGCCCCGCCACGCGGATACCGCCCGCCCGGCGCTGTCCGGCTGGCTCGGACATGAGGCGCCCTTCGCCTTCGACCTGTCCTACCGCCCCGGCGCGGGGATCGAGCGGATGCGCGTCGGCACCCCGCCCGTCCTGCAACTCGCCGCGCTCGAGGCCGCGCTGGATGTCTGGGAGGGCATCGACCTGCGCGAGGTCCATGCGCAATCGCTGCGGCTGCAGGACCAGTTCATCAAGGGGGTGGAGACGCGCGCGCCAATGCTGCAACTGGCCACGCCCCGATCACATCTGATGCGGGGGTCACAAGTCAGCTTCCGTCATCCCGAAGGCTATGCCATCATGCAGGCGCTGATTGCCGAGGGCGTGATCGGCGACTTCCGCGCCCCCGACATCCTGCGCTTCGGCTTCACGCCGCTCTACATCGACGAGGACGACGTGGCCCGCGCGGTCTCGGTGCTGGCGCGGATCATGGACTACGGCACCTGGGACAAACCCGAATTCAAGACCCGCGCCCGGGTCACCTGAAGGATCCGAAGATGCGCCTTCCCCTCGCCCTTGCCGTGACGCTGGCCGCTGGGCTGGCCGAGGCCGAGCCGATCTCCTTGAAGCGGGGGGTGAACGGCGATCTGTGGCTGAACTGGGCTTCGATCGCCGAGCTTCAGGCCGACCCCGAGGCGCTGGCGGTCTTCCCGGACTGGCGGCGCGAGGTCACGCCGGCGATGTTCGCGGCGCTTTCCGAACAGGGGTTCGATTTCATCCGCATGCCCACCGACCCCGGCCCCGCCCTGGCCGCAGGTCCGGGGGCGGAACAGGACCGCCTGATCGACGGGATGATCGACGCGGTGCGGATGGGGCTTGATGCCGACCTCAAGGTGATCCTCGACCTTCACCCCCTGCCCCGTGGCGACGAGGCCGGCGGGATGGACAGCCTTCTTGGCAGTCATTTCCCGGACTATGTGGCGCTGGTGGCCCGCATCGCCGGCCGGCTGGCCGACTTGCCGCAGGACCGCGTGGCACTGGAGCTGCTGAACGAGCCCAGCTTCGACTGCGAGGGCGTCTATGCCGGGGCGCCACCGAAATGGCCGGCGATGCAGGCGGACCTGCACGCCGCCGCCCGCGCCGCGGCTCCCGAGATCACGATCATCCTGACCGGCGCCTGCTGGGGCCAGGCCAATGCGCTGGCCAGTCTCGACCCGGGTCTCATCCCGGACGACAATGTGCTCTGGACCTTCCACAGCTATGTCCCCTTCGCCTACAGCCACCAGGGCGCGGTCTGGACCGGGCCGCCGGTGCGCTATCTCCGCGACCTGCCCTATCCGCCCTCGCTGATGACGCCCGAGATCGCCCGACGGGTGATCGAGGAGTCCGCCGCCCGCATGGCCGAGGCCGAGGGCCAGGCCGACCTTCAGGCCATCACGCAGGAGGTCGAGGCTTATGCCCGGACCGCCGACAGCGACGCGATCCATGAAATCTCGGTTGCCGCCGACTGGGCCGATCGCCATGGCATCCCGCGCGACCGCATTTTCATGGGCGAGTTCGGCGCGCTGCACACCGCGGGCGGCGTGACCCAGCCGATGGACTGGTATCACGCCTTCCTCGCCGACAAGCGCCGCGCCGCAGAGGCCGCGGGCATGAGCTGGGCCGTGCTCAGCTGGGCCGGCGACATGGGCGTGGCCGACCCCGCCGATCCCGAGCGTCGGATGTCCCCCGCCACCTGCCGCGCCCTGGGCCTGCCATGCGGCAACTGATCCTTCCCCCCGTCTGCCGCCCCGCCGGCTGGATCGCGCTCTGGCGCCGGATGGGAACGCTGTCGATCCTGAACAGAAAGCCTGCTCTCCAGCCCTGAAAATTCTTTTCACAGCGGAGACCGAGATGACCACCTG
Source organism: Tabrizicola flagellatus (assembly GCF_046295235.1). Lineage (GTDB taxonomy): Bacteria > Pseudomonadota > Alphaproteobacteria > Rhodobacterales > Rhodobacteraceae > Tabrizicola > Tabrizicola flagellata_A. The sequence goes on along the minus strand of NZ_JBKBLV010000025.1, from coordinate 14,389 downwards.
CCCCTTCAACCCCGCCGAGGACGGCGCCCAGATGGCCTTCGACGGCCGCATGTCCTATGGCGACTACCTGCAGATCGACCGCATCCTTTCTGCGCAGCATCCGCTGTCGGACGCGCATGACGAGATGCTGTTCATCATCCAGCATCAGACCTCCGAACTCTGGATGCGCCTCGCCCTGCACGAGCTGGACGCCGCGCGGGCCATGATCGCGGCGGACCGCGTTCAGGAAGCCTTCAAGATGCTCGCCCGCGTCGCGCGGATCTTCGAGCAGCTGAACTCGGCCTGGGACGTGCTGCGCACCATGACGCCCTCGGATTACACCACCTTCCGCGCAAGCCTCGGCCAGTCCTCGGGCTTCCAGTCCTGGCAGTACCGGCTGATCGAATACGCGGTGGGCAACCGAAACCTCGCCATGCTGCGCCCCCATGCCCACCGCCCCGACCTGACCGCCCGGCTCGAGGCCGAGCTTGCCCGCCCGCCGCTTTACGACGAGGCGCTGCGCTTCCTTTCCCGTGCCGGCCATGCCGTGCCCGCCGAAGTGCTGACCCGCGACCTGCGCCAGCCCTGGACCCCGCACGCGGGCGTCGAGGCGGTGTGGGAGGCAGTCTACCGCGATCCGGGCCGGCACTGGCAGGCCTACGAACTGGCGGAAAAGCTGGTGGACTTCGAGGACTATTTCCGCCGCTGGCGCTTCAACCACCTGACCACGGTAGAGCGCGTGATCGGCATCAAGCGCGGCACCGGCGGCACGTCGGGCGTGGCCTACCTGCGCCGGATGCTGGAGGTCGAGCTTTTCCCCGAGCTTTGGTCGCTCCGCACCACCCTCTGAGCCATTTCGCGGTCAGGACGAAACGGGACTACGACCGAATCTGCGGCGACTCGGCAACTATGCGGAAAAAATCCTCAATTTTCACGGCGCCGTGATCGGGTTCCTGCACGGGCACCGTTTGACCTGTGGAAAACGCTCGTCTAGCGTAAATCAATACCGCCGGCGACATCTGGTCGGCGGGAAATTGCCTATGGATCGGTTCATGCCCATGACTTCGCGCCTTCCCCTTCGCCGTGCTGCCCTGGCCCCCGCAATCCTGTCTCTTCTGGTCATGGCCGCCTGCGTCGACCCTGCCGCGGGTCCGACCGCCAGCACCGCCCCCCTGCCGAAGGTGGACGAGAACGTCTATGTCGCCACCATGGACTCGGGCATCGCAATTCCGGCCCTGCCAGTCGAGAAGATCCCCGAGACGCACCGCCGCCAGGTTGTCGCCTACAAGACCGACCAGCCGGCGGGCACGATCATCATCAACCCGGCGACCAAGCTCCTGTACTACGTCCTCGGCAACGGCAAGGCGATCCGCTACGGAATCGCGGTGGGCAAGGCTGGCTTCGAATGGTCGGGCGAGGCGATCGTCGCCGACAAGAAGCCCTGGCCACGCTGGATCCCGCCCAAGGAGATGATCGCCCGCAAGCCTGAACTGGCCAAGTTCGACGAGGTCGGCCAGCCCGGCGGTCCGACCAACCCGCTAGGCGCGCGCGCGATCTACCTCACCTCGGGCGGGCGCGACTATGGCTACCGCATCCACGGCACGCCGGAGTGGCAGTCGATCGGGCGCAATGCCTCGTCGGGCTGCATCCGCATGATCAACCAGGATGTGCTTGACCTTTACGGCCGCGTGAAGGGCGGCGAGAAGGTGATCGTGCTGACGGCGAACGGAGAGATGCCGAAGGGTCTCTACATTCCCAAGCCGCCAGCCCCGAAGGTTGCAGCGAAACCCGCGGCGGCGAAGAAGCCCGCTGCACCCGCCATCCCTGCCGGCGCGATCCCGGCGCTGACGGTCCTGCCGCCGCCCAGCATTGCCGGCGGAACCGCCGCCACCCCGGCGGCGACCCCCGCCACCCCGGCGGCGGCCTGCCCGCGCCCGCTGGTGAATGGCGTCTGCCCGCCGGCGGCGGACGGCAACTGACGATCAGGTCAGGTCGAGATGGCAAAGGGGGCGCCTTGCGCCCCCTTTTCTCATTTCAACCACCGGTCGTAGTCGCTGACCAGAAGATGCCAGGGCGCCTCGTCCTCCTCGATCTCGGCAAAGCGTCCGATCGGCTCGCGGAAGATGTTGTCGGTCAGGTCGTCGTTCACGGTCGAGACCTCGCCGATCAGCACGTCGCCCCCCTCGCCCCAGAAGGCGTGCCAGTCGCCCGGCATCAGCGTGACGCTTTCGCCGGGGGCCAGCTTCAGCTTGGTACCGGGTCCGTAGGGCGTCTCGATCCCGTCGCAGCGCACCATCCCGCCCCGGTCCCAGGCAAAGTTGCCCTGGTCGTCGCTGCCGTAGAGTTCGACCACCAACGTCGCCCCGCCGCGGTTGATGATGTCCTCGGCCTTGATGACATGGGTGTGCATCGGCGACAGCTGGTCCTGCCGGCTGATCAGCAGTTTCTCGGCATAGCACATGCCCCCGCCGCGCCGCAGGTCGGCCAGTCGCCCGTTGCGCAGCGTGAACAGGAACAGGCCCATCTCGTCGAACCGGCCCTGACCGTAATCGGTGATGTCCCAGCCACAGCGGGCCTCGATGATCGCCCCCGCGTCCTTGCGCGCCTTGAACTCCTCGGGAGACCAGTTGGCGAAGGGTGGCAGCACAAAGCCATGGCGGCGGATCAGATCGTCCGCCGCGCGCATGATGCCGTTGATGCGAGACCGTTTCATCGTTCGTCCTCCCGATTTCGGGCGACTATAACGATTGCGGACCCCGGCTCAACGCCTGTTCGTCACTTGCGCCCGAAGAGCGACCCCAGGATTCCCCGCACAAGGGCCTGACCGGACTTGGTGCCAAGCTGACGCGCGAAACTCTTGGCAAAGGCCTCGCCCACCGAATCCGACCGGCTGGAGGTTTTCGTCGTCCGCGGCTTGGGGTCGGCATAGCCCTGCCCGTCATAGCGCCGGGCGCGCTCGAACTCGCGCTTTTCCTCGGCCTGACGCGCCTCCAGTTCCGCCGCCTCGCGTGCCGCGGACTCGGCCCGGGCGCGCAGCTTCTCGAAGGCGCTTTCCCGGTCGAGCGGCTGGTCATACTTGCCCCGGACCGGCGACGCCGCCATCACCGCCGCGCGGGCCGCATCGTCGATGGGGCCAAGCTGGCTCGACGGCGGGCGGATCAGCGTGCGCTCGGCCATGCCGGGGATGCCCTTGGCTTCCAGCAGGGAGGTCACCGCCTCGCCGGTGCCGACATCGCGGATCGCCTCGTCGATCTTGAAGCGCGGGTTCGGCCGGTAGGTCTCGGCCGCCTTGGCCAGGTCCTTCTGGTCCTTGGCGGTGAAGGCGCGCAGCGCGTGCTGCACCCGGTTGCCCAGCTGGCCGAGGATGTTGTCCGGCACGTCGGCCGGGTTCTGGGTGATGAAATAGACCCCCACCCCCTTCGACCGGATCAGGCGGGCCACCTGTTCCACCTTGGAAATCAGCGCCTTGGGCGCGTCGGTGAACAGAAGATGCGCCTCGTCGAAGAAGAACACCAGCTTCGGCTTCTCAGGGTCGCCCACTTCGGGCAGGGCCTCGAACAGTTCGGACAGAAGCCACAACAGGAAGGTCGCGTAGAGCCTGGGCGAATGCATCAGCCGGTCGGCCGCCAGGATGCTGATCCGCCCCGCCCCCGAGGCGTCCACCGTCATCAGGTCGGCGAGGTCCAGCGCCGGCTCGCCGAACAGCCCCGCGCCGCCCTCGTTCTCCAGCACCAGAAGCCGCCGCTGGATCGCCCCGACCGATTCCTTCGAGACCAGCCCATAGCGCGCCGAGATCGCCTGCGCGTTCTCGGCCACGAAGGTCAGCAGCGCCTGCAGGTCCTTCAGATCCAGAAGCGGCAGTTCCTCTTCGTCCGATAGCCGGAAGGCAACGTTCAACACGCCTTCCTGCGGTTCGGTCAGCTCCAGCAGGCGCGACAACAGGAGCGGCCCCATCTCGGCCACGGTTGCGCGCACCGGATGACCCTTTTCGCCGAACAGGTCCCAGAAGATCACCGGGAAGCTGCGGTAGTGCAGGTCCAGACCGATCTGCGCCGCGCGCTTCATGAAGGGCTCATGCAGCTTGCCCTCGGCAGAACCCGAAGCCGCGAGTCCGGCCAGATCGCCCTTCACATCCGCCATGAAGACCGGAACACCCGCCGCCGAAAAGCCCTCGGCCAGGACCTGGAGCGTGACGGTCTTGCCGGTCCCGGTGGCGCCCGCGATCAGCCCGTGACGGTTGCCGTATTTCAGCAGCAGGCGCTGCGGCAGGCTGTAGTTCTCGCCGCCGCCGCCCAGGAAGATGCTGTCCATTCCGCTCGCCTGATCCGTCACCATTGCCTCTTGCAACCCCTGGTTGAACCGCCCACCTGACCGGGCCCACCTCGCCCGTCGGGCCAAACATACATTGTTAACTTCATTCTGCCAGACTCAACTCGCCGGACCCGGGGCACTGTCCCGGTCCGGCGGTGACTTCCTCCCTGTCGACTGGCCGCGCCCTTGAAAAGGCGCGGTTTTTTTCTGTCACGTTCCGGAAAAGAACCGGTTGACGGGCAGAGTTTTCCGCCGTAGCGTCCCTTCCCATGAAGTCGGCCAGTCCGACAGGGAGCAAAAAGCAGACACGAAAAGGGCCGGTCTTTCCGGCCCTTTTCCATTTTCACCCGGGGTCCGCGCAGAACCCCGCCGGGGCACGCTTTTCGCACCTGACTCGGCTTGGCCGCCGTGCTAGAGACCCCGCAGAAAATCGACCGACCAAAGGAAATGTCGAAGATGGCAAAGACCACGAGCATCGCCCTCGCCCTCATGCTTGCCCTGACCGCAGGCACGCTCTCCGCGCAGACGACCGAAGCGCCGGCCGAGGGAACCTCCCCGCCTCCGGCTGATGCGGCCACGACCGACAACCTGTCGATGGGCAAGGAAGTCGGTGCCGCCGACGGACCAGGGAGCACTTATACTGCGGCCAGTTTCGAAGCCTGGGAACAACGCTGTGTCCGCAGCGAAACGGGCAAGGATCCTTGCCAGCTCTATCTCCTGCTCAAGGACGAGAAGGGCAATTCGGTGGCCGAGTTCACCATGTTCAATCTGCCGAAGGGCACCGAGGGGCCGGCCGTCGCCGGGGCGACCTTCATCGCGCCACTCGAGACGCTGCTGACCGCCGGCATGATGCTGCAGATCGACGCGGGCAAACCCAAGGCTTATCCCTTCACTTTCTGCAACCAGATCGGCTGCATCTCCCGGATCGGCTTCACCGCCGAGGAAATCGCGCAGCTGAAGAAAGGTGCGAATGCCAAGATCACCATCGTCCCCTTCGTCGCCCCGGACGAAAAGGTGGAACTGACCATCTCGCTCAAGGGCTTCACCGCCGGTTATGACGCTGTATCCTCCGCGAACGATGCCGCGGACGAGGCCGCGAAGGCGGCGGCTCCGGCACCCAGCCCCTGAGACCCGGACGGAAACCAGTCAGGAACGGCCGGCCTTCGGGTCGGCCGTAGTCATTCTGCCCGCCGGAATGCCAGAACCGCGTTCAAACCGCCGAAGGCAAAGGCATTGGACAGGATCGCCTGCACCCTCACATCGCGCCCCTTGCCGGATATGATGTCCAGCGGGCACTCCGGGTCGGGCTCGAGAAATCCCAGAGTCGGCGGCAGTCGGTCCTCGATCAGGGCCTGCACGCAGGCGATCGCCTCCAGGGCTCCGGTCGCCCCGATCGCGTGGCCATGCATCGCCTTGGTCGACGAGACCGGCGGCGCCTGCCGTCCGAACACCTCGAGGATCGCCGCACTCTCCGCGCGGTCATTGGCCAGCGTGCCGGTGCCATGCGCGTTGATGTAGCCGATCTCCTGCGGCTCAAGCCCCGCATCCGCCAGCGCCGCCCGCATCGCCCGCACTGCCCCGTCGCCGCCGGGCGCCACGATGTCGGCCGCGTCCGCCGTCATCCCGAACCCCGCCAGTTCCGCAAGGACCCGCGCCCCGCGTGCGCGCGCGTGGTCCTCGGCCTCCAGCACCAGCACTCCCGCCCCGTCGCCGATGACCAGCCCCTTGCGCCCCCTGCTGAACGGGCGGCAGGCGTCCGGCGCCAGAACCCGCAGGCCTTCCCAGGCCTTGACCCCGCCAAAGCACAGCATTGCCTCGCTTCCGCCGGCCAGCATCACGTCCGCCGCCCCGGCGCGGATCAGCTGCAGGGCCAGCCCCAGCGCGTGATTGGCACTGGCGCAGGCCGAGGACACCGCCAGCACCGGCCCGGTCAGCCCGTGGCGGACCGACAGGTGCGAGGCGGGCGCATTGTGCATCAGCCGCGGCACCACCAGCGGCGAGACGCGGGTCTTCCCCTCGGCATAGACCGCGCGATAGCTGTCCTCCCAGGTCCGGATGCCCCCGGCCGCCGTGCCGAGGATCACGCCCCCCCGCGGCCCGAGGTCACCCGACAGCCCGGCCATCGCCACCGCTTCGGCCCCCGCCACCAGCGCGTATTGCGTGACCCGGTCCAAGAGCGGCAGGTCCTTCGCCGGGAACCGGTCCTCGGCCCGCCAGTCGCGGACCTCGGCTCCGATGCGGATGGTCAGGCCCTCGGCCTCGGGGAAAGCCAGCGGCCCGATGCCAGAGCGCCCCTCGCGGAAGGCGGCAAGGGTGCCGGGGGCGTCGTGGGCCAGCGCGTTCACCGTGCCGAGGCCGGTGACGACGACGCGCCTCATCCCGCCTTCCGGGCGATCAGCTCCTCGACGCCCTGAACGATGCTGCCCACGGTCGAGAAGTCGAAATCCGGCTGGTCGGGTTCATTGGCGTTGAACGGCACGCTGATGTCGAAGCGTTCCTCCAGCGCGAAGATCGCTTCGGCCTTGCCCAGACTGTCCAGCCCGAGCGTCTCGATTGCGGCATCCGGCGCGATCTCGGACACGGGCAGCAAGAGTTGCCGCGCCAGGATCTCGATCACCGCCGCCTCGATCTCCGCCCGTGTCATGGCTGCTCCGCCCCCGTGTCGCCGGGGCCGCCCCGCTCCAGCGCCGCCACGCGCGCGGCAAGGCGCGGCAGCCGGCGCAGGGCCTTCTGGATCTCGACATGCGTTTCCATCTTCACCGCCGGATAGCCCAGCAGCACCCGGCCTGCCGGCGCATTGGTGAAGATCTTGGTGGCGCCGCCGCAGATCACGTCGTCGCCGACGAAGATGTTGTCGTTGACGCCGCACTGCCCGCCCATCACCACCCGGTCGCCGATCCGGGCCGACCCTGCGATGCCGACTTGCCCGCACAGAAGGCAGTCGCGGCCCACCTGCACATTGTGGCCGATGTGGACGAGGTTATCCAGCTTGGTACCCGACCCGACCTGCGTATCGCGGATCGTGCCACGGTCGATGCAGGCATTTGCGCCGATCTCGACATCGTCGCCGATGCTGACCGCGCCAAGGGAATGGATCCGTGTCCAGCTCTGGTCGCGGATCTCGGCGCGGCTGCCCAGCGTTTCGCGGATCTCCTCGACGCCGGATTTCTCGGGCGTGACGAAGCTGAACCCGTCGGCACCGATCACCGCGCCGGGTTGGCAGATGAAGCGGTCGCCGATGCTGACGCGCGCGCCGATCCGCGCGCCTTGCAGGATCAGTGCGTCCCGCCCGATCCGCGCACCCTCGGCAATGGAGACGTGGCTGGCGATCCTTGCGCCCGGCCCGATCACCACGCCCGCGCCGATCACCACGAAGGGGCCGATCGCGGCACCGGGGCCGATCTCGGCGGTCGGATCGACGATCGCCATGGGATGCACCCCCGGCACGATGGCAGGCCCGGGGTCCATCAGCCGGGTCAGCCCTGCCATGGCCAGCCGCCCGCGCGGGGCGAAGATCGCGGCCTTCAGGCCCATGGCCCGCCAGTCCGCCCCCGGCCAGACCACCGCCGCCTGCGCCCTGCCCCTGGCGATGCCCTCGCCGTAGCGCGGATCCATCGCCAGCGCGAGCTCGTCCGGCCCCGCCGCCGCGGGCTCGGCCGCGCCGCGCACGGTCAGGTCAAGCGCGCCCTCCGCCTCGGCGCCAAGCGCGGCTGCGATGTCACGGATCGTGTGGCCCATTGGTCCCCCGGCTTTTCAGCGCAAGGTCTATCCCTGAACGCCGGCCAGTTCCACCCCGGCCGCCCGCAGCGCCTCCCACAGCGCCGCATCCCGCCCATAGACATCCCGGCGATAGCTGATCCGGCCCCGGGTGTCGGGATAGGCGGTGAAATAGACCAGATGTACGGGCAGATGCTGCTTAAGCTTGACTGTCGTCTCGTTGCCGGTCTTCAGCGCCGCCTCGAACTCTGCCTCGGCGTTGTCGGTCTGCCAGGACAGAAGCTCGTGTGCCAGATCGAAGGGATCGGCCACCCGGATGCAGCCGTGGCTGTAGGCGCGCACCTCGTGGTCGAACAGCGACTTCGACGGCGTGTCGTGCAGGTAGATGTTGTAGGGGTTCGGGAACATGAACTTCACCTTCCCCAGCGCGTTGCCGTCCGACGGCGGCTGACGCAGGCCGAAGGGGAAGGTGCGGGCCGAATAGGCGGCAAAGTTGACCGACCCCCGCGGCACCACCCTGCCCCGGCCGTCGATGACCTGCAGGTGGCTGACGGCGTTCGGATTGCGCTGGAGAAGCGGCAGGTATTCCTTCACGATGATCGACCGTGGCACCCCCCAGGAGGGGTTGATGACCATGTGCTCCATCTCATCCGAAAACTCGGGGCTGCGCTGGTCGGGGACGTTCTTGCCGATCACGACGCGGGTCTCGAAGATGGTCTTGCCGCCGTCGATGATCTTGGCGCGGAAGTCGGGCAGGTTCACCCAGACGTACTTGGTGTCGCGATCGATATGCATCCACCGCTCGCGCTCCATCGCGACGATCACCGATTTCAGTCGCGCCTCGGGCGGCAGGTTGATCTCCTCCAGCGTGGCGGCATTGGCCACCCCGTCCGGCGTCAGGCCATGGGCCATCTGGAAGGCGCTGACTGCCGCCTGCAGGCTGCGGTCGTAACTTGCGACCGAAGTCGGGGCGAGAAAGCCCATCCGCACCAGCCGGTCGCGCAGCGCGACGACGCCCGGTCCGCTGTCACCCGGTCCCAGAAGCTTGCCCGGCACCGCCTCGCCCCAACCGCCGGCGGCGATCTGCGCCTCCAGACCCAGCTTCGCCTTCATCAGTTGCAGATAGACGGTGGATTTCGGCTCCAGCCATTTCAGCACGGCTTCGGGGTTGCCGTTGGCGATCCGCGTCAACAGGATCTTGGGATCGATCCGGTCGATCTGGCGCAGGATGCCGGCGTCGACCTGCTTCGGGTCCAGCGCCCCCGAGGTCAGGTCGCGCGCCCAGGCCAGGTAGGCCTGCGTCATCTCGACCTCGATCCGGCCGCGGTCGCCTTCGGTCTCGGCGGCGCGCAAGCGGGCCATCAGTGCGGCCGCATCGTAGCGGGCTACCGGCAGGCCATGATCCCGTGCCGCCCCTATCGCCGTCAGGAAGGCCGCGCGCCGGGCGGCGTCGGCCGGGCCGGTCCAAAGCGTCCGGTATCCGGTCTCACGGTACCATTCGGCCACCACATCGTCGGCCGAGGCGGTGGCTGCGAGCGACTGCGTGAAGGCGGCGGTCTGGGCATCGACGGCCGGCGAAAGGCCTTGGGAAAGGACAAGGGCAAGGGGCACAAGCCAGAAGCGGCGGATGGGCCTGCGCAGCGAAAGGAAGGGCATTCTATCCTCGTTCTCAACAACTTGAGCCTTGCGGAACATGTTTCCCGGAACCGCAAGCCTTGTCCATTCACAAAGCGCCCGACAGCCCGTCCGGCCGCAAGATTGTGTCGCGGGCGGCACCAGTGCGGCGCGAGAGCGATGCAGTTCCATCACACCGGCCATATTTTGCACACGTTAAGCAGAAATTTGCCGATTGAGGTTGTGCTTCTGCCCAACCGGACAATCGGCGCTTGGGCTTCGATTCGACTTGTGCAATAACGTGGCTGCACTTGGGGAAGAAGTAGCACGAGAGCTGCGCATCGGCAGTCGAAGACAGCACGGGGACAGACGTTAGAATGACGGACATCAAGCTCAACAGCGTCTCGCGGCGCGGCATTCTTGGTGCGTTTGCGGCAACGGCTCTGGTGGCGGCACCGACCTACACGAACGCTTTCGGACTTCTCAAGGGCGCGGGCGACATCCGCAGGATCCGCATGTATTCCGGCCGCACCGGCGAAAGCATGGACACGATCTACTGGATCGAAGGCGAGTACATCCCCGAAGTGATCAAGGAGATAAATCACTTCATGCGCGACTGGCGGACCGACGAGGTCGTCAGGATGGACATGCGCACGATCGACATCATGGCCGCCTCGCACCGGCTGATGGATGTGTCGGAACCCTATATGCTGCTGTCGGGCTACCGCTCGCCCAAGACCAACGCAATGCTCCGTTCGCGGTCGCGCGGGGTGGCGAAGAACTCGCTGCACATGGTGGGCAAGGCCGCCGACCTCCGGCTTCAGTCGCGCTCCGTCTCGCAGATGGCAAAGGCCGCCGCCGCCTGCGCCTCGGGTGGTGTCGGAAAGTATTCGCGGTCGAACTTCGTCCATATGGATTGCGGCCCGGTCCGCAGCTGGGGCGGCTGACAGCCGCCGGACTGACGAAACACGGCGCCTTCGGGCGCCTTTTTCGTTTGCATTTTCATGAACTGCCCGTCTGTGGTCTGCGATCCCTCCTCGCCGCCCCCCGCAACGCGCGGCCGAATGCGCAAGAGACGCAACAGCGGGAAGCTAGGTCTGCTCCGCCGTGCCTGCCCCGCCCTCGATCTCGCGCCCGCGGTAGCCCATCGCCACCACGAACTTCTCGGAACTGTCGGACCGGCTTGCCGGGGGCTTGACGTTCGCCACCTTGCGGAAATTGCGCTTCAGCATCGCCTGCATCTCGTTCTCGGCCCCGCCCGCCAGCACCTTCGCAACGAAGGTCCCGCCGTCCTCCAGCACGTCGAAGGCGAAGGCCAGCGCCGCCTCGACCAGCGCCACGATCCGCAGATGGTCGGTTGCCTTGTGGCCGCTGGCCGCCGCGGCCATGTCCGACATGACCACGTCGGCGCGCCCACCAAGCCAGCCCTTCACCTTCTCGTCCGCGTCGTCGGCCAGGAAGTCCAGCTGGTGGATCTCGGCGCCCGAGATCGGTTCGACCTCCTGCAAGTCCACCCCGAGCACGGTTCCCTGCGGCTTCTTCGGGTTCTGGCCAAGGGCATTCACTCGCGCCACAGCCACCTGACACCAGCCGCCGGGCGCACAGCCCAGGTCCACCACCCGCGCGCCGGGCTTCAGGAAGCCATACTTGTCGTCCAGCTCGATGATCTTGTAGGCGGCCCGGCCCCGGTAGCCCTCGCGCTTCGCGCGCTGGACGTAGGGGTCGTTCAGCTGCCGCTCCAGCCACAGGGTCGAGGACAGCTTGCGTCCCTTGGCGGTCTTGACCCGCACCCGCAGTTCACGCTGGCCGCGCCCCGAGGTCGGCTTTCCCGAGGTCGTCTTGTCGCTCATGTGTAGGGCCCGTCCTCCAAGACTCCGTCTGCGCTCATCTGCGCATAGAGAAGCCCTTCCCTAAGCCCCCGGTCTGCCACCGACAAGCGGTCGGTGGGCCAGATCCGCATCAGCGCCTGCAGGATCGCCGCGCCCGACATGATAAGCGCGTGCCGGTCGCGCCCGATGCGGGGATCCGTCCGCCGCCCCTCGGGGCCAAGCGCAAGGTATTCGCGGATGACGAGGTCGATCTGGTCCGAGGTCATCTGCAACCCGTCGACCTTGGTCCGATCATAGCGCTTGAGGTTCAGGAAGGAGGCCGCCACGGTCGTCACCGTGCCTGACGTGCCGATGATCTGGAACCCTTCCCGCGGGTTGTCGGCATTGTAAGGGCTGAAGCTGGCAAGGTTCTCCTCGAAGAACCAGCTCATCAGCGCGAAGCGGGCGGAATCGTCATCGACATCGCCGAACTGGTCCTTCAGCGTCGCCACCCCCAGGGGCACGCTGATCCAGTCCACCACCCGCGCCACTGCCCCTTCTCCTTGCGCGTTGAAGCCCATGTGCAGCCGCATGATCGCCCGCGGGCGGTCGGCGGGCGGCACAGAACTCAGGTCGATCCAAACCAGTTCCGTGGACCCCCCGCCGATGTCCACGACCAGCAACTGTTCGGTCGAAGGGTTGACCAGCGGTGCGCAGGAGATCACCGCCAGCCGCGCCTCTTCCTCCGGCGCGATGATTTCCAGCGCGAGGCCAGTTTCGCGCCGCACCTGGCGGATGAAGTCGCGGGCGTTGCGGGCCCGGCGGCAGGCCTCGGTCGCCACCAGACGCATGCGGCGGACACCATGCTTCTCGATCTTCTTCTCGCAGATCCGCAAGGCCTGGATCGTCCGCCCCATCGAGGCACGCGACAGCCGGCCCGAAGCCTCCAGCCCGACGCCAAGCTGGACCGATTTCGAGAAGCTATCCACGACGGCAAACTGACTGCCCTGCGGCTGGGCAATCAGCATCCGGCAACTGTTTGTCCCAAGGTCCAACGCCGCATAGAGCGGCGCGGACCCGGGCCGGTATAGGGCTGACGGCTCATCAGCGCGGGAAACGACCGTCGGTGTCTCGACCTGCGCTTCAGTCGCGTCCGCCCTACGGGGACGCTCGGGCGTCATGACCGCCCTCCATCTGTGGTTATCCTGAAGGTAGTCGCCTTGCCCCCCCCTTGCAAGCACGCATCGCACCTGCGTCATTGTGACAATTCTGCCCAGCCCCTGCAGCACGTCGGGCCGATGACGACGCCTGTATTGACGCAAACGGCACCTGCGCCCTAGCGTCAAAGAAAAAACACGAGGCAGAGATGTCCTATCGATCCGGCCGCTTCCTTGCCGTTCTGCTTGCCTGCTGCCTTGGTGCCGGCGCGCAGGCCGAAGTTACTGCCGCGCAGCAGCCAGACGCATCGGCGATCCCGACGGACTGGAGCGGCATGAGGTTCGAATTTGCCCTTGCCACACCTCGCGGCGGAAATTTTTGGCGGGAAGGGTCCAGCGATCTGGAATTGGTGCCAGGAGACTGGCGGAACGTGGCACCTGTCTTCAGCATCGGCCGGGACTGGCAGACCGGAATGCTGACCTTTGGGGCGCATCTGTCCTTCGCCCCGAGACCGCACCTTGCCTTTCCTCAGGATGCAGAGTTCATCAATTGCGCGGACTGCGCCACGCAAGTCAGCGATGTTCTTACCCTGACCGCGCGCCTTGGCCTTGCCGCCGGCAAGACCCTCCTTTTTGCTGACGCGGGCAAGGCCCGCGGCTCGGTGGTCGCCACAAACCTCTTCGGCCTTCTCACCTATGCGGATACAAGCCTGTCCGGCTGGACCATCGGCGTCGGGGCTGAACGCCAGATCGGCGACGGGGTCAGCCTGTCCGTCAGGTATGATCATATCGACCTCGGTACGCTGCCGTTGCCGGACTATCTTCCAACTGGCAGCACCAAGATAGAGCTTGACCGGATGCAGGTCGGCATGACCCTCCGCTGGTGACGGACCAGCCCGACACGGCCTTCGCACAGCCGGGCAGGTCGGCGTCGCGTCGCCCAGATCGACGCGCCGAATATCCTTGACCAGAGTTTCCGCGGCGCTGCCGATTGGACAAGTCCGGGTCCGAAGAATACCTTCGCTGTGCCGGGTCGCATCCCGCCTCCGCAATGTCGAAAACCGACACCGGCTGTCGGGGAACGGCAAGTATCAACAGGGTCAACACGGGCAGGGGAATCACCGCAACATGGCCGAAGTCACCATCGTCTACTGGCGCGACATCCCGGCCCAGGTCATCGTCGGCAAGGGCCGGCGCGGATCCAAGGTGCAGTTGTCGGAACGCTTTGAACAGGCCATCGACCGCTGCGCCATGAAGGTTGGCGCGCGCGACACCGACAGCTACCTCGCCGAATGGCGCAAGGCCGTCGTCGCCGACCTCGAAGGCGAGCCTGACACCATCGCCGCCGACTATGCCGCCAAGCTTGAAGCCGAATTCGACACCGCCCGCATCAAGACCCTGATCGACGCCGAAGGCTGGGCCAAGGCCTGAAGCCCCAATGACCCTGCCCCCGACCATCAAGGAGACCGTCATGGCCCTGTTCAATTTCCGCCGCAAGGAAGAGCCCGCCCCCACCACCGGCGCGCTGGAGGCCTTCCTCAAGGGCTATTCCATCGAGGTCATGCCCCGCACCGCCGAAAAGGTGGAAAACTTCCGCGACATCCTGCCCGCGGGCACTCGCGTCTACATCGCGCATATCGAGACGCCGATCGAGGACATGGTCGCCACCGCCGCACGCCTCGAGCGTGAAGGCTACGAGCCGATGCCGCATTTCCCCGCGCGCATCATCAAGGACAAGGCCACCCTCTTCGACTGGGTCGCGCGCTACAAGGACGTGGGCGTCAAGCAGGGCCTGATCCTTGC
>NZ_JBKBLV010000024.1:0-62937 GCF_046295235.1 Tabrizicola flagellatus | reverse complement strand
AACAGCCAGCTTCCCCAATCGGCCCTGAAGGGACGAACGCCCATCGCCGCCCTCAAGGACTGGCAATGCCAAAGGCCAGAACTGTTCAGGAAGCGAGTCTACAATCACGCGGGATGTGACAGATAGGCTCACCCTTATCGGGCACGCGGTTAAACCAAGAAAATAACCTCATGTTGACTCCTCACACATCCAACTCCTCCACAAACCGCGCGTTCTCCTGGATGTACTGGAACCGCAGCTCCGGCTTCTTGCCCATCAGGCGCTCTACCAGGTCGGAGGTGTCCCCCGGTTCGTCCTCATCAATCGAGACCCGGATCAGCTTGCGCGTCTCGGGGTTCATCGTGGTGTCCTTCAGGTCCTTGGCGTCCATCTCACCCAAGCCCTTGAAACGCTGGACGTCGATCTTGCCCTTGCCGCCGAGGCCCTTCGCCAGCCACTCCTCCTTCTCGGCGTCGTCGGCGACGTACATCCTCCGCGCGCCTTGCGTCAGGCGGTAAAGGGGCGGGCAGGCGAGGTAGAGGTGGCCCTTGTCGATCAGGGGGCGCATCTGGGTGAAGAAGAAGGTCATCAGGAGCGAGGCGATATGCGCGCCGTCCACGTCGGCGTCGGTCATGATGATGATCTTCTCGTAGCGCAGGTCGTCGAGGCGGAACTTCGACCCCATGCCGGTCCCCAGCGCCTCGCAGATGTCGCGGATCTCGGCGTTCTCGGTCAGCTTGGAGGAGGCGGCGCCGAGGACGTTCAGCACCTTGCCGCGCAGGGGCAGGAGGGCCTGGAAGTTGCGGTCGCGCGCACCCTTGGCGGAACCGCCGGCGCTGTCGCCTTCGACGATGAAGAGTTCGGTGCCTTCGCGGGACTTGGCGGAGCAGTCGGTGAGTTTGCCGGGGAGGCGCAGCTTCTTGGTCGCGGTCTTGCGGGCGGTTTCCTTTTCCTCACGCCGACGCAGGCGTTCCTCGGCGCGCAGGACGAGGAAGTCGAGGATCGCTCCGGCCGATTTCGGGTCGGCGGCGAGCCAGGTGTCGAAATGGTCGCGGACGGCGTTCTCGACCCATTTCGCGGCTTCCTCGGTGGACAGCCGGTCCTTGGTCTGGCCGACGAAGCTGGGTTCGCGGATGAAGATCGACAGGAGCGCGCAGCCCCCCGTAAGGAGGTCCTCGCGGGTGATCTGGTCGGCCTTGCGGTTCTTCACCCGCTCGCCATAGGCGCGGATGCCCTTCAGGATCGCGGCCCAGAACCCGGCCTCATGCGTGCCGCCTTCGGGGGTGGGGACGGTGTTGCAGTAGGAGTGGAGCCAGCCGTCCTGCGCGGGGGTCCAGTTGATCGCCCATTCGACCGAGCCGGGGACCTGGTATTTCTCCTCGAAGCTGACGCGGCCGGCGAAGGGGCGATCGGAGTAGGTGGTGACCTTGCGGAGCGAGTCGTTCAGGAAGTCGGCGAGGCCGCCGGGGAAGTGGAAGGTCGCCTCCATCGGCGTGTCGCCGTCGGGGATGGCCGATTTCCAGCGGATTTCGACGCCCGAGAAGAGATAGGCCTTGGACCGCGTCATCTTGTAGAGGCGCGCGGGTTTCAGGGTCTGGTGGCCGAAGATGTCCGGGTCGGGGTGGAAGGTGACCCAGGTGCCGCGGCGGTTCTGGGTGGGGCCGAGTTTCTTCACGGGACCCTGGGGGATGCCGCGCGAGAAGCTTTGTTCGTAAAGCTCACGGTCGCGGGCGACCTGGACCACCATCAGGTCGGAGAGCGCGTTCACGACCGAGGAGCCGACGCCGTTTAGGCCGCCGGAGGTGGAATAGGCCTTGTTCGAGAACTTGCCGCCGGCGTGGAGGGTGCAGAGGATGACCTCCAGGGCGCTCTTGCCGGGGAACTTGGGGTGGGGGTCCACGGGGATGCCGCGGCCGTTGTCGCGGACGGTGACTGAGCCGTCGGCGTGCAGTTCCACCTCGATGCGGTTGGCGTGGCCCGCGACGGCCTCGTCCATCGCGTTGTCGAGGATTTCCGCGACCATGTGGTGCAGCGCGCGTTCGTCGGTGCCGCCGATATACATGCCGGGGCGCTTGCGGACGGGTTCCAGGCCTTCGAGGACCTCGATCGAGGAGGCGTCGTAGGTGGTGGCGCCGGAGAGGAGGTCGTTCATGGATCACCTGTTCAAATGCGCAGGCATTAGAGCATCGAAGGGCATGGGGGCGCAAGATGTGGGGGGTGGTCGAGCAGGGCGGGGCGGCCTAGGTTCAGGGCAAAGCGAATGGAGGACATGACGATGCGGGTACTTTTCACGGGCGGGTCGGGCAAGGCGGGCAGGCATGTGGTGCCTTACCTGGTGGCGCAGGGGCACCGGGTGCTGAACTTCGACCGGGTGTCGCTGGGGCTGGCAGGGGTGCATGACCTGATCGGCGACATCTGCGATGCGGGCCAGGTGTATTCCGCGATGCGGACCCATGCGGGCTATGACGAGATGGAGGACGGCGCGGCGAAGCTGTTCGACGCCGTGGTGCATTTCGCGGCGGTGCCGCGCTATGGCATGGTGCCGGATACCGAGACCTGGCGCGTCAACGTGGTGGGGACCTACAATGTCATCGAGGCCGCGCTGAAGATGGGCATCCGCAAGGTCATCATCGCGTCTTCCGAGACGACCTACGGCGTGTGTTTCAGCGATGGCGTGGTGGACCCCAAGGTCCTGCCGCTGGAAGAGGATTACGACATCGATCCGATGGACACCTACGGCACCTCGAAGAAGGTGAACGAGGTGACGGCGCGCAGCCTGCAGCGGCGGTTCGGGGCGGATGTTTATGCGCTGCGGATCGGCAACGTGATCGAGCCGCACGAGTATGCGACCCTGTTCCCGCCACTTGCCGACGACCCGGGCCTCAGGCGGCGGATAACCTTCAGCTACATCGACGCGCGTGATCTGGGGCAGATCGTGGACTTGTGTTTGCGCAAGGACGGCCTTGGCTTCCAGGTGTTCAACGCGGTGAACGACGAGAACGCGGTGCCGCAGCCGAACTCGGAACTCTTGCCTCGGTTCTTCCCGAACGTGCCGCTGTCGCGGGCGGTGGGAGAGCGGGAGGGGCTATTGTCCAACCGGAAGATCCGGGAGGTTCTGGGGTTCAAGGAAGCGCACAATTGGCAGAAGTACGTGAACTAGGCCGCCGTCGGACCGGGGGGTTTCACACCCCCCGGACCCCCTGTGGGATATTTCGGGAAGAGAAAGCCACTTATCCTTGGGCGGGCCATTAACGTTAATGGGTCTTTTACTCGACTCGGCACAGAGTGATCGGGCGGTACAGGCGGGGACGCCGATGGCCGTGAAGGGAAAGACACCCCGCGGCTTGGCCTGGCCTCCCGCGGGGTGTTGACCGAAGGATCGTGTCGCGTCCCGCTCTGTCCGGGCAAGGAGTGGTTGGACCTGTTGCTTCCAAGCATTCGAAGGCAGGCGGCGGATACAATGGATGCAGGCTTTTCGGATGGGGAGCGCCTGGATGAAGACCATACTGGTCATCAATGGTGCGGAAAACTGCGCCTACGATCATTTCCGGGTTACCGACGAATTCTTCTGTCGCCTTTTCCCGGGTGACGGACAGGATATCGAGTTCATTGAGGACTTTTGCGAACGTCACGCCGATGAGGATGTGGAAGCGGAGTTCGAACAGCTTTGGGCGCGGCCAGTGGGCAAAAGAGACGTGAACGGTATCGATGGCATCCTGTTTTGCGGGCTCTTGGGGAAGAAGATCTACTATCCAAACAAGAAGGATAGCGATCTCGACGCGACAGGACGAGGTTGGAAAAGCTGACCCTTACCTGACCTTGGCAGACATTCCGGTCTTGAGCATTGCTGTCTGGCGCTGCTCGCCCCGGCTTTCTCTTCCCCAAATATCCCACGGGGGTGCGGGGGTGTGAAACCCCCGCTCCGCAGGTGCAATGCTCACACCGGCTCGGCCATTCGCGCTGCCCACATCCTCTTGAACGCCTCGCGTGACTGGCACCGCTCCAGCCAGGCCTTCACTGCGGGGAATTCTCCCAACAAGGTCGGGTGGCCCTGGGCGTAGCGCAGGCATTCGGCCAGGTTCAAGTCGGCCACGGTGAAGCGGTCTCCGACCAGATATGACCGCGCCGACAGATGCGCCTCAAGCCGTTTCAGCGGGCGGCGGAGTTTCTCGGCATTGATCGCGATGGTGCCCTGGCCTTCGGGGGTCTTGTCGCCCCCGGCGCCCTGGACGTTCAGGATCTCCAGCGCCGGCGCCTCGATGGCGGTCACGGCCAGGAGCGTCCATTGGTCGATAAGCGCGGCCTCGGCCGGGGTCTGCGGCCCGAGCATCCCGCCCCGGGTGCGGGCGATGTGGTTGGTGATGGAGAGCGATTCAGTCAGCACCAGATCGCCTTCGACATAGGCGGGAATCTGGCCCTGCGGATTCACCTTCAGGAAGGCGGGCGAGGCGGTGTTCAGCGGTGCGTCCGGCGCGCTGGCCTGGGGCAGGCGGTAGGCCTGGATGACGGGGACGTGCTCGAAGGCCTCGTCCAGTTCGTAGAGCAGCCAGATCGGGCGCGAGGCGCGGCTGCGGAAGACGCCGTAGAGGGTGGGCATGGGGGACTCCATCGTATCCAGCGCCAGCCTAGGCGCTGTGGCGAGCAAGCAAAAGGGGCAAGGAAAGCAGAGCCGTCTTGATCCGTGTCAAGGCAATTTGTCGCAGACTGTGCCTGTTTTGCCCGATCATGTGCAAGGGAGGTGCCCCGTATGGATGACACTGCAACGATCCTGAAGCCCGCCGGGGATGCCGACCCGGTGGCCGAGGCGAAACCGCCGAAGGCCGAGCCGAGCCCGCTGCATCAGGCCTTCGAATCCGGCCGTTATCCCTATGCCCGGCTGATGGGCCGCGCGCCCTACGAGGCCGAGAAGGCACGGCTTCAGGCCGAGCTCTTGAAGGTGCAGATCTGGGCGCAGGACACCGGGCAGAAGTTCGTCATCCTGATGGAGGGGCGCGACGCGGCCGGCAAGGGCGGCACGATCAAGCGGTTCATGGAGCATCTGAACCCCCGCTATGCAAGGGTCTGCGCGCTGACCAAGCCTTCGGACGTGGAAAAGGGCCAGTGGTTCTTTCAACGCTACATCGCGCATCTGCCGACGGCGGGGGAAATGGTGTTCTACGACCGCAGCTGGTACAACCGCGCCGGCGTCGAGCGGGTGATGGGCTTCTGCACGCCGTCCGAATACCTGGAATTCATGCGCCAGGCGCCGGAATTCGAGCGCATGCTCGTCCGGTCGGGCATCCGGCTTTACAAATACTGGTTCAGCGTCACCCGAGAGGAGCAGCAGGCCCGCTTCAAGGCGCGCGAGACCGATCCGCTGAAGATGTGGAAGCTGTCGCCGATCGACAAGGCGAGCCTCGACCGCTGGGACGACTATACCGAGGCCAAGGAGGCGATGTTCTTCTATACCGATACGGCGGACGCGCCCTGGGTGATCGTGAAGTCGAACGACAAGAAGCGGGCGCGGCTGAACTGCATGAAGCATTTCCTGTCCACCATCGACTATCCGAACAAGGATCCCGAAGTGGTGGGCACGCCCGATCCGCTGATCGTCGGCCGGGCGACGCAGGTCCTGGGCATGGGGCCGGCGATCTATGACGTGGCGACCCATCCGGCCATGCTGAAGCGCTGAGGCGCGGATCGGCGCCGGGGGTGGCCTTCACCCCTTGGCTCCGGCCCGGCCGGTGCTTACCCTGCCGGCCATGCTGCGCGCCGCGCTCTCTGCCCTTGTCGTGACCTCTGCCCTGCCGGCCGGGCCGGCCGGGGCGCATCCGCATGTCTGGATCGATACTGGGATCGAGGTGATCCTGAACGACCGCAACGAGGCGGTCGCGCTGCGGATCCGCTGGACCTATGACGAGCTGTATTCGCTGTATATCGTCGGCGACATGGGGCTGGACGCGGACTGGGACGGCAAGCTGACGCCCGAGGAAGAGGCGCGGCTGTCCGGCTTCGACATGAAATGGGACGAGGGTTTTGCCGGCGACACCTTCGCCCTCTCGGGCGAGGCGGCGCTGGAGCTGTCGGGGCCCGAGGAGTTCGGCGCAAGCTATGACGGCAAGCGGATCACCTCGACCCATCTGCGGCGCCTTGCGGCCCCGGTGCCGGTGGGGCAGGTGCCGCTGATCGTGCAGGCCTATGATCCGGGCTATTACGTCGCCTATTCCATTCCCGAGCCGGCGGTAATCACCGGGGGCAGGGGCTGCACGGCGCAGACCTTCGTGCCCGACCTGACCGAGGCGCAGGCGGCGCTGATGGAGGCCCTGAAGGAATACACGCCGGACGTGGATGTCGAGGACACTTTTCCGGCCGTGGGTGCCCAGTTCGCCGAGGAAGTGCGGGTGACATGCGCCGCGCCCTGATGCTGGCCGGGCTGGTCCTGGTGCTGGTGCTGGGGGTGCTCTGGGCCTCGGGCGCGCTGGGGGGGCTGGCGGCCTGGCTTGGCGCGGCGCAGCGGGCGGCGCAGGAGCGGCTGGCGGGCGCGATCCGGGCGCTGCGGGGGGGCGAGGCCGGGGCGCTGACGGCGTTCTGGGCGCTGTGCCTTGGCTATGGCGTGCTGCATGCGGCGGTGCCGGGGCATGGAAAGCTGGTGATCGGCGGCTATGGCCTGGCGCGGCGGGTGCCTGTGGCGCGGCTGGCGGGGCTCGCTCTGGCCTCGAGCCTGGCGCAGGCGGCGGTGGCGGTGGCGCTGGTCTATGGCCTGGTGGCGTTGCTGGGACTGGGCCGGCAGGCGGTCGAGGGCGTGGCCGAGCGCTGGGTGACGCCGGTGGGCCATGCGATGATCGCGGGGCTGGGCCTGTGGCTGGTCTGGCGCGGCGTGCAGGACCTGCGGCGGCAGGTGGCGGCGTCGGCCGATGCTCACGGCCACCACGATCACCATCACGACCACGAGCACGGGCCGGGCTGCACCCATGCCCACGGGCCGACCGTCGAGGCAGTGGAGCATGTCGCCTCGTTCCGCGACGGGCTGGCGCTGGTGGCGGGGATCGCGCTGCGACCCTGTTCGGGGGCGCTGTTCGTGCTGGTCCTGACCTGGCAGCTGGGGATCGCTTTGGCCGGGATCGTCGGCGCCTTCGTCATGGGCCTCGGGACGGCGCTGGTGACGGTCGGGGCGGCGGTGCTGTCGGTCTGGGCGCGCGAAGGGGCATTGCAGGGCCTCGGCACCGGGCGCCTGGCGCGGGCCTTGCCGGTGGTGGAGCTGGCGGTTGGCGCGGCGATCGCGGCGGCGGCGCTGGGGCTTCTGGCAAGCAGCCTCTGACGCCGCGCCGCGGCGGAAAGCCTGCCTTGTGCCTGCCGGGAGGCGCGGGTAAGCCTGCGCCATGGCTATACGGTTGTCCAATTCGGCCCATGCGCGGGAGACGCTTGCGCTGGGCCTGCCCCTGATCGGCTCGCATCTGGCGCAGATGGCGCTGCATGTGACCGATACGGTCATGGTCGGCTGGTACGGCGTGGTGGCCCTCGCCTCGGTGGTGCTGGGGGCCTCCTCCTTCTTCATCGTCTTCGTCGTGGGATCGGGCTTTGCCAAGGCGGTGATGCCGATGGTCGCGGCCGCCCTGGGCCGGGACGACGAGACGCAGGTGCGCCGCGACACGCGGATGGGGATCTGGCTGTCGATCGCCTTCGGCCTGGCGGTCTATCCGGTGTTCTGGTGGTCCGAGCCGATCCTGCGGGCGCTGGGGCAGGACCCGCAGGTCTCGGCCATCGCGCAGGACTACATGCGGATCGCGGGGCTGGGGATGGTGCCGGCGCTGGTGGTGACGGTGTTGCAGAGCTATCTCTCGGCGCTGCACCGGACGCAGGTCGTGCTCTGGGTCACGCTGGCGGCGGTTGCGGTCAACATCGCGGTCAACTGGGCGCTGATCTTCGGCAACTGGGGTTTCCCCGAGATGGGCGCGCGCGGGGCGGCAGTGGCGACGCTGGTTGTGCAGGTCGTCTCTCTGGTGGCCCTGGCGCTTTACGCGCATTTCCTGCCCGCCCTGCGCCGGTTCCACCTGTTCCAGCGCTTCTGGCGGCCGGACTGGCCGGCGATGCGGCAGGTCTGGCGGCTGGGGCTGCCCATCGGGCTGACCGGGCTGGCCGAGGGCGGGCTTTTCCAGGCATCGGCCCTGATGATGGGCTGGATCGGCACGGTGGAACTGGCCGCGCATGGCATCGCGCTGGAGGTGGCGGCGCTGACCTTCATGCTGCATGTCGGCCTGTCCAGCGCCGCAACGATCCGCATCGCGCGGTTCGACGGGCGGGGCGAGCGGACAGAGCTGCGCCGGGCGGCGAAGGTGGCGGTGGTGATCTCCCTGGGCGTGGCGCTGGCCTCGATCCTCCTGTTCCTGTCTGCACCCCGGCCGATCGTCGCGCTGTTCCTCGACCTGACGAAGCCGGAAAGCGCGGCGATCCTCGCCTACGGCACGGTGCTTCTGGGGGTGGCGGCGCTGTTCCAGCTGGCCGACGGGATGCAGGTCATGGCGCTGGGCCTCTTGCGCGGGGTGCAGGACACGCGAATGCCGATGTGGCTGGCAGCGGTCAGCTACTGGTTGATCGGCATCCCGTGCAGCTATGTGCTGGCCTTCCCGCTGGGCTTTGGCGGGGTCGGGCTGTGGCTGGGGCTGGTCGTGGGCCTGGTCTGCGCCGCGGCGAGCCTGATGTGGCGGTTCTGGCGGCTGGCCCGGTAGCGCTCGTCGGCGACTGCGTCCCTCCTCGCCGGTCCCGCGACGAGGCGATGCAATCGCACGAGGAGCTTCAGCGCCAGAGCGGCGCCAGGCTGGCGAAACGGCCCTGCGCCTTGGACAGCAGCCGGTTGAGCCGCCCCGGATGCGGGATCGCCCCCGTGGCCAGCCGCTCCAGCGCCACCTCGGGCGGGCAGGGGCGGCGGCTGACCGGATCCCAGTAGCGCGGATAGGCGATCAGCGCGGCATGGGCGATCTGCACCACGTCGGGCCGCGCCGTCCGCCGCGCCGGAACAGGCCCGAGATCGCGCGTCAGGCCCCAGCCCGCGTAGAAAGGGGCGCCGAGGCAGGTGACGGGCAGGCCGCGGAGCAGCGCCTCGAAGCCAAGAAGCGAGGTCATGGTCCAGACCTCCTGCACCTCGGCCAGAAGCGCCACCGGATCCGCGCCGGAGGCGATGAGATCGGCGAGACCATCCAGATCGGCGGTCGCGATGGCGCCGGCGCGCAGGCCCGCCTCGACATCCGGGTGCGGCTTGTAGATCACCACCGCATCGGGGTTCGCAGCCCGCGCCGCGCGCAGCAGCGCAAGGTTCGTCCGCACCGCGCCCGCCCCCTTGCGGATCGAGGCGTCATCCTCCACCTGCCCCGGCACCAGGATCCGGTGGCCCGGAGGCAGGGCGGGGATCGTGCCACCGAGATTGTATTTCGAGAGGCCCTCTGCGCGCAGCAGGTCAAGGAAGGCCTCGGTCCGGCGGCGCTGCGCGGGGGTGAGGGGCGTTGCGATCAGCCTCTCGAGCCGCGAGGGGCGGGTCGGGTCGTAATAGATGCCGAGGTCGTCCGTCACCAGCGACAGGGGCGGCACCAGTTCCGCGCCAAGCCCGCGCGAGCGCAGGAAGCCGTCCTCGACCCGCCGGCAGGGTGCGGCAGGGGTGAAGTCCTCCGGTTCCCTGCCCGCCCAGACCAGAAGGCCGCGCCCGGTGGCCCTGGCCAGCCGGTCCGCCGCCACGGGATCGTCGCGAAAGCGCAGCGCCCTCGTGGCCCCGAACACCGCCTGCAACCGGGGCCGTTTCCACAGCCGCATCCCCGCCGCGACATGGCCCCGGCGGTCCTCGCGGAAGGCGCGGGCTTCGGCGGCAAGCTGGTGGATCACCTCTTCCAGCCCGCAGAGCCGGTCGCGGCAGGGGTCATACCAGAGCGGCGCCAGCAGCATCGCGCCGGCGAACAGCTCTTCGCGCGTCAGGCGGCGGGTGCGGCGCGGGATCGGCTGTTCGTCCCGGCTGAGGCCCCAGCCGGCATAGAAGGGCTGGCCGAAGATCCAGGGGCGGTGGCCGTGCAGGATCGCCTCGAAGCCGAGTTGCGAGGTGACGGCATAGACCTCGGCCGCGCCCGCGAGAAGACGGTGCGGCGAGACCGGCGCGGTCAGGAGCGTGACGCGGCCTCCGGCGTCAGTCGGGCCGAAATGGCCGGGGCGCAGGCCGGCGGCGGTCTCGGGATGGGTGCGGATCACGATGCGGCGGTCGGGATTGTCGCGCAGCGCGGCCGCGAGCATGCTGCGGAAGGTCGCGGCCGAGGCCCCGCCCTGGCGGATCGAAGCGTCCCCGGCACACTGGTCGATCACCAGAACATAGCCGGGGTCGGGTGCGGCAAGGTCGGACGCATGATTGTTGTATTTTGACAAATCATTTTCAAGGATACAGTCAATCAGAGTGCGAGCCTCACTTAGAATGTCTGAATTATGAAAGTCTGTTGAGGTCAGGATCCGCTCGATCCGCGAAGGTCTGCGGCCGTCGAAATGCACGCCCTCGGGGTCGATCAGGTAGCCCGTGGGCGCTTCGCCCCGCGCGCGCCCGGGGTGGATCGAGCGGAGGAAGGCGTCCTCGACCCGGATCAGCGCGAGGCCGCGCCGGGCGGCTAGCGCCTCGCCGCGCCAGGCGGTGGGACTTGCGCCCCAGACCAGGACGCCCTCGCCGGATCGGGGCAGGCCGAAGCGCAGCTCGTGTCCGGCAAGCGCAAGAACCCGGTGCAGCCGGGCATTGCGCAGGATCGACAGGTTCTGATGCACCAGAACGCGCGGCACCCCGGCCAGCGCCGGATGCGCCCCTGGCCTCGCCGGCAGGGCGGGATCAATCGCCGGTATCGCCGACGCTGGCAAGGCTGGTCGCGGCCGTGGTGCTGCCGGTGATGGCGCCAAGCGTCTTCTGCCACTGCACGAAGGGGGCCTCGGTGACATAGAGCGTGTCGCCGTCGCGGATCTGGAAGTCGCGGGCCTCGAACAGGCCGGTGGGCTCGGTCAGGTCCAGCACATAGACGATGCGCTGGTCGCCGATCAGGTCGTTGCGGCCCAGAACGGCGCGGGCGATTTCCTCGCTTTCGTCGCGCAGGATGAAGACTCCCTTGGGGTCGGCGGCCATCGTGGACAGCCCGCCCACGGTGGCGATGGCCTCGAGTGCGGACATCGATTCGGATTCGAACGGCACCAGGCTTTGTGCGCCGGTCGCCCCGAGCGCGATGAACTTGCGGTCATCCTTCTCGATGTTGATCTTGTCGCCCGGGCGCAGCGCGATGTCGAGCGCGGGGTTCTCGTAGAGATCCTTGAGCCAGATCTTGCCGGTATGCTTGCCGCGCGTCACCCGCACGATGGCGATCGCGGGGTCGATCGTGACGCCGCCGGCCTTGGCCAGCATGGTGGCCAGCGTCCGGGTCGAAGCCTCGATCGGATAGACGCCGTTCAGCCCGGCCTGGCCCGAGATCGACACCGTCGCGCCTTCGCCCGCCACCCGCGAGACGCTGACCTGCGGGTCGGGCGTCTGGTTTTCCAGCTTGCGGGTGATCGCCTGGCGGAGGCCTTCGGTCGTCTGGCCCGCCGCCTTGATGCGCCCGGCATAGGGGATGTAGATGTAGCCCTGCCCATCGACCTGGACATCCGTCAGGCCCGAGACGCGCTGGCCGGTATTGCCGAGCAGCGGGTCGTCCTTGACGTTTTCGTAGACCGTCACGTTGATCGTGTCGCCCGGCGAGATCATGTCCGACGCGACGACACCGGCGTTGCGGAAGCTCTGGCTGAAACCGAAGACCGGCTGCGCCGAGGTGGCGCGCGTCACCGCGGGCGTGACGCGGACAACATGCGCATTTCCCTGCTTGTCCACCGAGCCGGCGAGGATCTCGCGCTTGTTGGGGCCCGAGCGGGGCAGACCGCAGGAGGCCACCAGACCAATCGCGGCAAGCAGCGCAAGCGCCCTTGCCGTGTGCGACACACCAACCTTCACCTGACTGTCCCCTGGCTTCGAGCAGCTTTCTTGCGGCGTAACCTAGCGAAGCCAGTTCACCAAGGCCAGTGCGGAATCAGCGGACGAGCCGCAACTGCTGCCGCGGGCCTGCCGTGCCCTGCAACAGCGACTGGTAGGGGTCTTCCGGCGACAGCATCAGGTCGACAACCTGCCGCAAGAGCCGCCGCCGCCCCCGCGCCGAGTAGAACCCGCCGACCAGTTGCGAGGTTTCCAGGAGGAAGTGGCGGTAGTCACGATAGGCGCGGGTATCCGGCCGATCCGGTGCGGCGAAGAACTCTGCCAGCGGCTGGGACGAGACGAATTGCGGCTTGGCATAGACCGCCGCCCCGAAGGTGCGCAGCGGCAGGCCGCGCCAGAGCGCCTGCTGCCCGGCGGTGGAATTCACCGTCACCGCCGAGCGGGCGTCGTTCAGAAGCTGCGCGAGCTTGCCGCCGCGGACGAAATGCACCCGGCCCATCACGCCGTGCAGGCGGGCCAGCCGGCGGATTTCCGGCAGGAGCGGCACGCGCCCGTCCTCAAGCGGGTGGGCCTTGAAGACCAGGTGGTGATGGCTGGGGGCGCCCCGGGCAAAGCCCGCGATGACCTCGGCCAGGAAGTCGGTCATGCTGGCAAAGGGGGAATGGGCCCGGAAGCTGGCGTCGTGTTCCAGTTGCAGGATCGCCAGGTGATAGGGAAAGCCGCCATTGCGGATGCGCCGGGTGGAGAGGCGCCGTTCGATGCGGTGGACCGGCATCATCAGGAAGCGGCGCAGGTAGAGCCGGAATTCCTGGCCCACCGTCAGCGCGCGGTGCGGACGGAAATTCCGGTAGGCACGGAAGCCGGCCGCGACGCAGCCGTGGTAGAGCGCGCCCCAGAACATGTGCTGGCGCATGTCGCCCCAGGTTGCGGGCACCTCGGGCAGGTCGGGATCGACCCGTGCCAGTGCGCCCCGCATCTCCTCGACCGTCAGGTCCATCAGCCGCGAATGGCCGTTCGATCCGTTACGTTCGTAGGTGACCCAGTAGGGGCGCAGGTAGCCTTCCTCGAACACATGCACGGTGATCCCGCGCGCCCTTGCCAGCCGGATCGCCTGGGCATGGATCGGCCGCGTGTCGCCGTAGAGCACCAGATCAGTGACGCCGAGGTCCGTCATCAGGCGGTCGCAGGTTTCCGGCCAGCAGTCCTGCGGGTCCTCGAAGGCGACGTAGCCGGGGCCGGGCCAGAACACCCGGTCGCCAAGGTTGAAGCCCACGCGCGTCACCCGCGCCCCAGTTCGGCGCAGGTGCTGGCCCAGGCGGTGGAACCAGGGACCGTGCGGGCCTTGCAGCAGGAGGAAGTGGCGGGAGGCGGGGGGCAAGTCGGGCCTTGTGTTCCGTCGGGTCATGCAGCGGTCGTCGGGACAGCCTGCCCCGGAAAGGGTGAAAAGCGGGTGAGGGATGATGGCCCGAACCGGCCGAGGCTTGCAAGCGGCGAGGGCGGGCTTTACCTCGGAACGGCAGGTCGGGATCGAGAGAAGGCGGGGTGCAGTCATGTTTACCGGAATTGTCACCGATGTGGGGCGGATCATCGACACCAGGGTCGCGGGAGACCTGCGCGCACGCATCGGCACGCACTATGACATCGGCGGCATCGATATCGGCGCATCCATCGCCTGCGACGGGGTCTGCCTGACGGTTGTCGCGCTGGGCAGCGAACCGGAGGGCTGGTTCGACGTGGAGATTTCGGCCGAGACGGTGTCGAAGACGAATCTGGGCAACTGGCGCCCGGGCAAGCGGGTGAATCTGGAGCGGGCGCTGAAGGTCGGGGACGAGTTGGGCGGGCACATCGTTTCGGGCCATGTCGACGGGCTGGCCGAGGTGGTGGGGGTCCGGCCCGAGGGCGGGTCGGTCCGGGTGACCTTCCGCGCGCCGGAGGCGCTGGCGAAGTTCATCGCGCCGAAGGGGTCGGTGGCGCTGAACGGGACGAGCCTGACGGTGAACGAGGTCTCGGGCGCGGAGTTCGGGGTGAACCTGATCCCGCACACCCAGGAGGTGACGACCTGGGGCGAGGTGGCCGTGGGGGACATGGTGAACCTCGAGGTCGATACCATGGCGCGCTATGTGGCGCGGCTGCGCGAGTATGATTGAAGTCGGTCCCGGGGGTGGCCCCGGAGGGTTTCACACTCTCCGGACCTCCCGTGGAGTATTTGCCAAAGGGCAAGCGCAGTTCGAATCAGGAGTTTCGGAGTTTTGGATGAGCGGGATCGGGCACAACGGCGGGCCGTCGCTGGAGGGCCGGGTCAGCTGGCGGCGGCACTGCTGGTCCTTGGCGCGCGACGCGCTGTTGCCCACGCTGCCCATCGAAGTGGTGCGGCTGCGGGTCAAGCGGGCCGAGGCACTGGGGCTGGACTACCGGACCTATGCCGGGGTGCGGGCGGCCACAGGGCATGATGTGGTGGCGTTCCTGTTTTCTTCCAACGCCTTGCGCGTCTCGGTGGTGCGACCGGCGATGCCGGAAGCGCGGGCTTTGAAGCTGGCCGAGGTGCAGGGTGGGCGGCTGGCGCTGGCGGTGGCGCCGCTGACGCCCGGGATGGTGGCGGCGGCCAATCCGGTGCTGGACGGGGTTTCCCCCGCGCCCTATGCGCTGGCGGGGTTCGGAGAGATGCGGGAGAGGGTGCGGGCGGCGCTTGGAAAGCTGCCCTCGGACCAGGTGATCCTGGTGGGCGACGTGGGGCTGGAGCGCGACTGGTGCGCGGCGGGGCGGCTGGCCGCCTATCTGCCGGCGGAGCGGTATTTCGGGTAAGGCGGGTTGGTGCGATTGCGCTGCGGGTGGCGCCTTGGGCGTTGGTGCTCCTGGCAGTGTTCCCGGTTCCGACTGTGGCCAGGCTGCATGAACTGGAGATCGACCGGGCGAGCCGTCGGCCGTAGCCTTTGCCTGGGCAAGACGACTTCATCCTGTCGAATTTGCAGCGGATGATCGTCGGCGGGACGACCGGCTTGATCGCCATGGGTCCCGGTGCCGTTCCGGTCCACCTCCGCCGGCTCCATCTTCGGCGCCAGCGATGCAATACGGCGGCCCCGCGGGACCGCCGTTCTGCATTCCATGACTTCGATGGATCAGGCCGCGCGGCCGACCAGGACGCTGTCCACCTGCTTTGCGGCGCCCGCCTCGTCCACGCCGGACACGGCCGCGACTTCGCGGGTCAGGCGTTCCAGGGCGGCCTCGTAAAGCTGACGCTCGGAATAGGACTGTTCGCGCTGGTCGTCGGTGCGGTGCAGGTCGCGGACGACCTCGGCGATCGAGAGCAGGTCGCCGGAATTGATCTTCTGTTCGTATTCCTGGGCGCGGCGCGACCACATCGCGCGCTTGACCTTGGCCTTGCCCTTCAGCGTGTCGAGCGCCTTGGTCACGACATCGGGGGCCGAAAGGGGGCGCATGCCGATGTCGATGGCCTTGTGGGTCGGCACTCGCAGGGTCATCTTGTCCTTCTCGAAGGAGATGACGAAAAGCTCCAGCTGAATCCCGGCGATCTGCTGTTCTTCGATCGAGATGATCTTGCCGACGCCATGCGCCGGGTAGACCACGAAATCGTTCGGACGGAATTCAGGCTTCTTCGACTTGGTCATTCACGCTTCCCCAGAAAGGATGCCCTCTACCCGCAACAAACGCCCCGCGCGCCCTGAACCACTCGTTCAGGCGTGTGGAGCTGATTGTCACAACAGATTTTGGCCCAGGCGAAGTGCTCTAAGCCGGCGTCAGGCATCCATGCTTGCTTTGTAAAGAAATCATAACACAAACATCGCCCGATTCCAACTGCCGCGACTCACGGGTGGGTTGGGATAACACGTTGAATCCATGCAACTTTGCGCGTCGTAACCGATTCGTGGTCACAGTTGTGCCCGAATCGGGCCCAGGCTCAGCCGCCCGTGCCGGGGGCTTCCGAGAAGTATTTCTCGCGCTTGTTCTTCTCGCCATCGCGTTCCTGATAGCCGGGAAGCGGGTCCTTCTTGGTCACGATCACCGGCCATTGCACGGCGTATTTCCGGTTGAAGGCGACCCATTCCTCCATGTCCGGCTCGGTGTCGGGACGGATCGCGTCGGCGGGGCATTCGGGTTCGCAGACGCCGCAGTCGATGCATTCGTCGGGGTGGATGACGAGCATGTTCTCGCCTTCGTAGAAGCAGTCGACCGGGCAGACCTCGACGCAGTCGGTGTATTTGCAGGCGATGCAGTTGTCGATGACGACATAGGTCATGGGCGGGCCCCGGAGCGGATGGTCTGCATGCCAGTTAGAGCAGCAGGGCGGATCATTCAAGCGGGTCCGGCGCTGCGGAGGGTTCCAGATCGAGATAGAGCGCCTGCGCCTCGGTCGCGGGGCCGCGCCTGTGGCCGAGGGCGGTGATCCGCACCAGGCGGATGCGGTTGCCCTGCGGGAAGGTCAGCGTGTCGCCCGCCACCACATCTCGCCCGGGGCGGCTGACACGGGTGCCGTTGACGCGGACCGATCCGGCCTCGATCACGGCGGCGGCTAGGCTGCGCGACTTGAAGAAGCGCGCCTGCCACAGCCATTTGTCCAGCCGCAGTTTCGCGGCGGCGTCCGGGTCGGGTCTGCCCGAGGGCCCGGCCAATCAGACCTTGCCCTTGAGCGCGAGCAGCGCCGCGAAGGGGTTGTCGGGGTCGATGGGCTTATCCTGCCGGGGCGGGCGGGCCTCGTAGGATTTGTGCCGCTCCTCGCGCGGGGGCTTGGCCCCCTTGCCATGGGGACGGTTGCCCTTGGGTCGGTCGTGCTTGGGCCGGTCGCCCTTGGGCCTGTCGCCTTGCGGACGATCGCCTTGCGGACGGTCGCCGCGCGGGGCGCGGGCTTCGCCCTCCTTCCGCTCGGGGCGGGGGCCGCGCTCGCCACCGCGATCGGGGCGCTGGGGGCGGGGCTTCGGTGCCCAGGTGAAGGTGTAGAACACCTCCATCTCGGGCGTGGCTGCCGTCTCGGGCTCGGGCGCGGGTTCGGGGGCGAGGATCGAGACCTCTTCCGGGATCGGCACGCCGGCGGCGATGGCGGCGGCGGCTTCCTCGGAGATCTCGGGCTCTTTCGGCGGCTCGGCGGCCTTCACCTTCGGGCGTTCGCCCTTTTCGCCCTTGTAGCCCAGACCCGCCATCAGGTCGGCGAACTGGTCGAGCGTCATGCCGGTGATCGACAGCATGTCGGGCGTGGCCTCGAAGCCGGCGCGGCTGTCCTTCTGACGCAGGATGTCGGCGAGCCGCTCCAGCATGTCGATGCGGATCGCGCGGCTGCCGGCCGGGTGATAACCCGCGAGCGTGTAATGGCTTTTCGGCACCTCGGGCACGTTCGGGATGGTGACGAGACCGGGCGGCGGCGACTCGGGGAATTCCTGCAAGCCGTTCCAGAGCGACCAGAGCACCAGCCGCAGGCGCGTCGGCGCGGGTTTCAGCAGCGCGGGCAGGAAGATGGTGAACTGGCCGAAGCGGACGCCGTGCTTGCGCAGCGCGCCACGCGCCTCCTGGTCCAGTTCCTTGACCTCGGCCGCGACCTGCTCGCGCGGGAGGACGCCCATCGCCTCGGACAGCCGGAACGCGAAGCCGCGGGCGAGGCCGGTGAGGGATTCGTCGCGCGCCATGGCGAGCAGGGGCTCGAACTGCGCCGCGACCTTGCGGTCGATGAAGTGCTGAAGGCGGCGGCGGACCTTTTCGGCGACCTCCGGTCCCGCTTCCTCGTCCACGAAGGCCTCGACGGCGGGCTTGGCGGGCTCGGACCCCTTGACCAGCTTGCCCACCGCAGAGGTGCCCCACATCAGGCCGCCCTGTTCGGTGAAATCAAGCTCGGTATCCGGCGCGTTGTAGAACCGGTCGGCGCGCAGGTGGAACTCCGGCTTGAGCGCCTGCAACGCGGCCTGCGCCAGCGTGCGCGCCGCGTCGGGGGTTGCGGATGCGTCCTGCTTGAAGCGGAAGCCTTCCAGTTTGCCGGCGAATTCGCCTTCGACCGTCACTTCGCCCTTGTCGTTCACCTCGGCCACGAGGGTCTCCTTCTGTTTCAACCGGCGAAGGAGGACACTCGTCCGCCGGTCGACAAATCGTTGGGTCAGCGCCGCATGCAGGGCATCCGACAGGCGGTCTTCTACCGCGCGCGTTTCCTCGCGCCAATGGGTTTCGTCTTCGACCCAGTTTTTCCGCTGGGTGACGTAGGTCCAGGTGCGGATATAGGCCAGTCTGCGCGATAAGGTGTCGATGTCGCCCTCGGTGCGGTCGATGCGCTTGATCGCGGTCGCCAGCCAGTCACTTGGGATGCGCCCGCCGCCGAGGCCCCGGCCGACGAGGAAGTCGAAGATCCGGGCCAGGAGCGTGGTGTGTTCCGGGCCGGTGGAGGAGCGGAAATCGGGGATCCGGCAGACATCCCACAAAAGCTGGACGCGCTTCGGTTCGGTCAGCTTGTCTTGCACCTCTGGCAGGGCGGAGAGGGCCTTGAGCGCCAGAAGGTCGTCGGCATCCCGCGCGCGGGTCAGCCAGTCGTTGAAGGTGGGGGCCTCGAGGCTGCGGATCAGCCGCTCGGCCGAGCCGAAATCCAGCTGTTCGTTGCGCCAGTGCAGTTTCTTCACCGGGGCGAAGCGGTGGGACTCGATCGCCTCGACCTGTTCCTCGTCGAAGGGGCGCGCCTCGCCGGTGACGCCGAAGCTGCCGTCCTCGGTGTGGCGGCCCGCGCGCCCGGCGATCTGGCCCAGTTCCTGCGGGTAGAGCGCGCGCATCCGGCGGCCGTCGAACTTGGCGGTGGCGGAAAAGGCCACATGCTTGATGTCGAGGTTCAGCCCCATGCCGATGGCGTCGGTGGCCACCAGGTAATCCACGTCGCCGTTCTGGTAGAGCGCGACCTGCGCGTTGCGGGTCCGGGGCGACAGCGCGCCCATGACTACCGCGCAGCCGCCTTTCTGGCGGCGGATGAGTTCGGCGATGGCATAGACGTTTTCCACCGAGAAGCCGACGATGGCGGAGCGTTCCGGCATCCGGCTGATCTTCTTCGACCCGGCATAGCGCAGGGTGGA
Organism: Tabrizicola flagellatus; assembly: GCF_046295235.1. Taxonomy (GTDB): domain Bacteria; phylum Pseudomonadota; class Alphaproteobacteria; order Rhodobacterales; family Rhodobacteraceae; genus Tabrizicola; species Tabrizicola flagellata_A. The sequence continues at coordinate 43,965 of NZ_JBKBLV010000024.1, read as the reverse complement.
CATCCGGTCGCGTTTCAGGAAGGTCACATGCGGCACCAGCGCCGCGATCGCGCCCCGCATGGTGTCGGAGCCGAGGAACAGCGTCTCGTTCAGCCCGCGCGCGCGCAGCAGCCGGTCGGTGAACACATGGCCCCGGTCGGCATCGGCGCAAAGCTGGATCTCGTCCACCGCGACGAAATCGGCGCCGATTTCCAGCGGCATCGCCTCGGTCGTGCAGACCCAGTATTGCGTGCGGTCGGGGACGATGCGTTCCTCGCCCGTGACCAGCGCCACGACCGAGGGGCCGACGCGGGCGACGATGCGGTCATAGACCTCGCGAGCAAGCAGGCGCAGCGGCAGGCCGATGACGCCGGTGCGGTGCGCCAGCATCCGCTCGATCGCGTGATGGGTCTTGCCGGTGTTCGTCGGTCCGAGGACCGCCGTCACCCGCCGGGTGGCGTCCATGGCCTAAAGCTCCTGACCCTCGGCGGCCTTCTCCAGCCGCGCGACCGCCTCGGCCGCGCCCTGGAGATGGGGATGGATGGCAAGGGCCGCGCGATAGACCTCGAGCGCCCTTTCCGGCTTGCCGGTTTCCTCCAGAATCAGCGCCAGCCCCGAAAGCGCCCCGAAATGCCTGGGATTCAGCGTCAGGACCTGGGCGATGTCGCCGACCGAGGGCCCGAACTCGCCGGCCATGTAATAGGCGGTGGCCCGCGCGTTCCAGGCCTCGGCAAAGCCGGGGTCGTGGTCTATCAGGGCGGTGAAATGTTCAATCGCGGCGGGATAGTCGCCCATCGTCATCGCGTCCTTGCCGCGTTGCAGCAGCAGATCCAGCGCCGGAGAGCCGGATTTCGACCATTCCAGCTGGATCTCGCGCTCGATCCGGCTGGCCTCGCCCGCCTCGGCGGTCTTGAGCCGGTCGAAGAGACCGTCCAGCTTGGCCGCGTCCTGGGCCTGCACCATGGCGCAGGACAGGAAAAGCGGCAGAAGTGCCGCAACGATACGATTGAGAATGGTGGCCCGGATGCCCATAACGGGAAAGTAACCGATCCGCGCCGGATTGCCAGTGGCGCCGGGGTCACGAAGGAGAGACGAATGAGCGAAATGATCGATGCGGCCGTCAAGGCGCTGTCCGCCAAGGTTTCGGGCGGCTTCGACGGGGTGGCCAAGTTCGTGATCCCCGGCGAAGGGGCGATCATGCTGGACGCGGCCGGCGTGCGGGCCGGCGACGAGGAGGCCGACGTGACGCTGACCGCCGAGGCGGACGTGTTCCGCGCGATCCTCGATGGCGAGATGAACCCGACGATGGCCTTCATGACCGGCAAGCTGTCGGTCGATGGCAGCATGGGGCTGGCGATGAAGCTGGGCTCGGTCCTGGGATGAGACAGGAGGCCGCCCTGCCGGCGCCGTTCCACGCCGGGGTGGCCGATGCGCCGCCCGGAGTGGTGGCGGTCTGGGTGCAGGCGGGGGCGGCGCGGATCCGGCTCGCCTCGTGGAAGGCGGGAGAGAAGGGCACGGTGCTGCTGCTGCCCGGCCGGACGGAATGCATCGAGAAATACGGCCGCGCCGCCGGGGACCTGGTGGCGCGCGGCTTTTCGGTCATCACGATCGACTGGCGCGGGCAGGGGCTGGCCGACCGGGCGCTGCCCGACCGGCTGATGGGCCATGTGGGCGATTTCGCGGAATACCAGCAGGACCTGGACGCCATGCTGGCCGAGGCCTCCCGGCTGGACCTGCCGCGGCCCTGGTACATGGTGGCGCATTCCATGGGCGGCTGCATCGGCCTGCGCGGGCTGATGCGCGGGCTGCCGGTCGCGGCGGCGGTCTTCTCCGCGCCGATGTGGGGGATCGCGATGACCCCCTGGCAGAAACCGCTCGCGGCGGTGGTCTCGTCGGTCGCGCGGCCCCTGGGGCTGAACGCGCGCTATGCACCCTCGACGGGGCCGGCGGTTTACCTCACCACGGCACCCTTTGCGGGCAACGTGCTGACAACCGACCGCGAGATGTGGGACTACATGCGCCGGCAGGTCGTCGAGGTGCCGGAGCTGGCGCTGGCCGGGCCGTCGATCGGCTGGGTCTCGGCCGCGCTGGCCGAATGTGCGGCGCTGGCGGCGCTGTCGGCGCCGCGGGTGCCGGCGGTCTGTGCGCTGGGGACGGCCGAGAAGGTCGTGGCCACGGCGCCGGTGCATCTGCGGATGGCGGGCTGGGAAAAGGGCGAGCTGGACCTCTATCCCGGTGCCGAGCACGAGATCATGATGGAAGGTCCGGCCGTGCGGAAGCGGTTCTTCGACCGGGCCGCCGCCATGTTCGAGGCGACCCGGGGATAGGCGCGCGGCTCATCCCTCCCTTGCGGTCGGTCTTCGCGGGGCGGCGAAGAGCGACCGGAGGGACGCGATGAGCGGTCCCGGGCGCTAACGGGCGTCGAGCTTGCGTTCGATCTCGGCCAGCCGCGCGAGGACCTTTTCCTCGAAGGCATGGGTTTCCTCGCGGCTCTCCTCCGAGGCCGCCTCCTGCATCGAGTTCACGATCAGACCCACGATCAGGTTCATCACCGCGAAGGTGGTCATCAGGATGAACGGCACGAAGAAGGCCCAGGCATAAGGGTAGACCTCCATCACCGGGCGGACGATGCCCATGGACCAGCTTTCCAGCGTCATGATCTGGAAGAGCGAATAGGCCGAGGCGCCGAGGCTGCCGAACCAGTCGGGGAAGCTGGCGGCGAAGAGCTTGGTCGCGATCACGGCGGCGATGTAATAGATCAGCAGAATCAACAGGAAGACCGACCCCATCCCGGGCAGCGCCCGGCCAAGGCCGTTGACCACTCGGCGCAGCGATGGCACAATCGAGACGACGCGCAGCACCCGCAGGATGCGCAGCGCGCGCAGGACCGAAAGGCCCCCGGCCGCAGGGATCAGGGAAATACCGACGATCACGAAGTCGAAGAGGTTCCAGCCCGACCGGAAGAAGCGCAAACCTTGCGCGTAAAGCCGCGCCGCCAGTTCGGCGACGAAGATCGCGAGGCAGGCCCGGTCGATGGTGACAAGCGCCGTGCCGGCCCGCTCCATCACCGCCGGGAAGGTCTCCAGCCCCAGAGTGACGGCATTGAGCAAAATGACGGCGATCAGGAAGCGGGCGATGGCGGGGCGGTCGAGAAAGGCGGCAACTGCGGCGCGGCTGGACATGTCGATTCCGGGATTGTTGCGACTGAGCGCGGATATGGGGAACCCCGCCCGGCGATGCCAGAGCCCGATGCGCGCCTTTCCGGCGTGGTCAGTTCATCGGGCGGACGAAGTCCATGCTGCGCCCGCCCAGCCCGGTCAGCTTGAGGCCGAGGATGCCCTCGGTCCGCGCCTCGGTCATGGCCGAGAGGGCCTCGAGGAAACGGGCCTCCTCCTTCATGTCGGGGCAGGCCATGCGGGTGACGGCGACGCCCTTCAGCACGAAGGCCGGCAGCGGCCCTTCGTAGGATCCGGTCCAGCGGTTGCAGGGCGCCTCGCCGAAGGCGCGTCCGGGTTCGGAGAAGTCGATCGTGCCGCGCGCGCCGAAGGGCTGGCCGTCGATGGCGACAATGCGCCATTGTGGGGCCAGGTATTCGGGCGGCACGGTGCCGTTGCCCGAGGCCGTCGCGGTGCAGGCGGCAAGCAGGGCGGCGGCAGCCAGGGATCTGCGGGCAGCGGTCATGGGGCACCTCATGCGATTGTCCCCGCAATTTGCGTGGCCGCCGCTGCCGGGTCAATCCGGATGCCGCGGTCAGAACGCCTCGGGTCTGGCCTCGCGCGCCATGTGGTCGAGGACGGCGTTCACGAACTTGGGTTCCTTGCCGTCCGGAAAGAAGGCCTTGGCCACGTCCACATATTCGGTGATCGCGACCTTGGGGGGAGTGGATAGGTCCACCAGTTCCGCCCCCGCCGCGCGGAAGAGCGCGCGCAGCACCGGGTCGATCCGGTCGATCGGCCAGGCGGCGACCAGCGCGCGGTCGGTCATCTGGTCGATCTTCGCCTGCCAGTTGACGGCCGCGCCCACCACCGCGCGGAAATGGTCTACGTCGCCCTCGGCGAATTCGCCCTCCTCGTAGGTCGCGCCGAAGCGGTGCGTCTCGAACTCGCGCGTCACCGCCTCGACCGTTTGGCCCGAGACCTCCATCTGGAACAGCGCCTGCACGGCGTAAAGCCGCGCCGCCGATTTCATCTGGCGCTTTTCCTGCCGCCTGTCCGTCATGCCCGGAAACCGATCCCCTTGGATTTCCCGGCCCATTTGCGCGAAAGCGCGATCAGGTGCAAGGCCGCCGCTGCGGCACCGCCGCCCTTGTTCTGGCCCGCGGGATCGGCCCGCACCTCAGCCTGGGCGCGGTTTTCCACCGTGAGGATCCCGTTGCCGATGCAGGCGCCTTGCAGGCCCAGGAGGCTGAGTGCACGCGAGCTGTCGTTGCAGACCGTGTCGTAATGCGTGGTTTCCCCCCGGATCACGCAGCCAAGCGCGACATAGCCATCGTATTCCGCCAGCCGTTCCGCCATGGCGATGGCCGAGGGCACTTCCAGCGCTCCCGGCACTTCCACCAGGTCCACCTCGGCCCCGCATTCCGCGGCAACCGCCTTCGCGCCGGCGACGAGGTTGTCGGCGATGTCCTTGTAGTAGGGGGCGACGACGATCAGAAGCTTCACCGGCTTGTCGAAGCCGGGCAGCGGAAGGGTGTAGTGGGTCTCGGCAGTGGCCATGGGCTATTCCTTGAGGGGCCGGGTGCCGGCGATGGTCAGGCCGTAGGCGTCAAGGCCCACGAAGCGCGGCGCGGCGGAGTTGGTGACCAGCGTGATCGACGACAGCCCCAGCGACGACAGGATCTGCGCGCCAAGGCCATACTGGCGCAGGGTCTGCGGCGAATGTTCCCCGGGCGTCACCATCTTCATCGTGGTGTCGCGCAAAAGGACCACGACCCCGCGCCCCTCGGCGGCGATGATCCGCATGGCGGCGGGCAACTCGCCGCCGCCGCCGATGCCCAGCACGTCCTCGAGCGGGTTCAGCGCGTGGACCCGCACCAGGACCGGACCGGGGCCGGACAGGTCGCCCTTGGACAGCACGATATGCTCATCGCCATGGGTCTCGTCGGCATAGACCCGCATCAGCCAGTCGCCGCCATGCGCGGAGGTGACGGATTTCACGGCCTTTTCGGTGATCAGGTTGTCGTGGCGGCGGCGGTAGGCGATCAGGTCCGAGATGGTACCGATCTTCAGCCCGTGCTTCTGCGCAAATGCCACGAGGTCGGGCAGGCGGGCCATGGTGCCGTCGTCGTTCATGATCTCGCAGATCACGCCGCTGGGGTTCAGCCCCGCCAGCCGCGCCACATCCACGGCCGCCTCCGTGTGGCCCGCCCGGACCAGCACGCCGCCTTCGCGGGCGCGCAGCGGGAAGATGTGGCCGGGCGTGGCGATGTCGGCCGCGCCCTTGGTCGGGTCGATCGCGACCGAGACGGTGCGCGCCCGGTCGGCGGCCGAGATGCCGGTCGTCACCCCCTCGCGCGCCTCGATGGACAGGGTGAAGGCGGTCTCGTGGCGGGAGGAATTCTTCGGGCTCATCAGCGGCAGGCCCAGCTGATCGACCCGCGATCCGGGCAGCGCCAGGCAGATCAGGCCCCGGCCATGGGTGGCCATGAAGTTGATCGCGCTCGGCGTGCACATCTGGGCCGGGATCACGAGGTCGCCTTCGTTCTCGCGGTCCTCGTGGTCAACCAGGATGAACATCCGCCCGTTGCGGGCATCCTCGATGATCTCTTCGGTCGAGGATATGGCGTCGGTGAATTCGGACATGGGTGCGGCCTCGCAAGCTCTCTCTGCCCGTCTAACGCGGCAGCGGCGCAAAGGCCAGAGGGTGTCCCGGCGCGGCCCCGAAGACCCGCTGTGCGGTGGTAGGGGGCGTGGCCCTCTGGCTGATCGCCCGCCTAACCGCGCGCGGACAGCACCGTGAGGCAGGCGATCTCGGCCAGTTGCTGGTTGGCGCCGAGAATGTCTCCGGTCTGCCCGCCGATCCGCCGCAGCGCGGTGATGGCCAGCCAGAGCGTCACCGCAAGCGTCGCAAGGACCAGCGGCACCGCGGTCCAGCCGGTCAGCGCCACCGCGATCCCCGATGCAAGCGCAAGGCTGGCCAGCGCGGTTGCGGCAGTGGGGCGGCCGGTGGCATGGCTCAGCCCCTCGCCGCGCGCATTGGGCAGAAGCGCCATGGTCAGCGCCATCGGCGCCCTCGACAGCGCCCCGGCGGCGATCAGGGCGGTCCAGGGGCCGCTGCCCTGCTGCGCGTGGACCAGGACCGCCGTCAGCGCCGACCAGCGCGCCAGGGTCGCCAGGACAAGGGCCAGGACGCCGTAGCTGCCCACACGGCTGTCCTTCATGATCTCCAGCCGGCGTTCGCGCGTCCAGCCGCCGAACAACCCGTCCGCCGTGTCCGACAGCCCGTCCTCGTGCAGGGCCCCGGTCAGCATGGCGCCCGCCGCCAGCACCAGGGCTGCCGTCACGCCCGGCGTCACGCCAAGCCAGAGCACGCCCGAGGCAAGGGCGGCCCCCATCGCTCCGAGCACGGCGCCGACCAGCGGCCAGGCCCAGGCCGAAGCGGATCCGGTCCCCCGATGGTCGGGCAGGGGCAGGCGGGTGAGCAGCGCGAAGGCCGACAGGAGGTCGGACGGCAACCGGAGGGCGATGTCGCGGATTGGGGTCAAAACGGCTTGTCCCGGCTGGCGTTCGTCTAGGCCTTGGGGTAGCCCCGGATGCGACGATGTGCAATCCGGAGAAGACGATGCCGTTCCAGACCCTTGCCGATGTCCGTGCCGCCCTGCGCCAGCTTCCGGCCCCTGACGCTGCCGCGATTGCGGCGGCCGAGGCGCGCAACGGCCAGCTGACCAAGCCGCCCGGCGCGCTGGGCCGGCTGGAACGGCTGGCAGTCTGGATGGCGGGCTGGCAGGGAACGGACCGCCCGCGCGCGGGCAAACCGCAGATCGTGGTCTTTGCCGGAAATCACGGGGTGACGGCCAAGGGCGTTTCGGCCTTCCCGGCCGAGGTCACGGTGCAGATGGTGGCGAACTTCGCCCATGGCGGGGCGGCGATAAACCAGCTGGCCCGCACCTTCGGGGGGAAGCTCGACGTGCATGCGCTGGACCTCGACCGGCCGACGGCGGATTTCACCGAGGCCCCGGCGATGACCGAGGCCGAGGTCGTGGCCGCCCTGCGCAAGGGCTACGAGGCGGTGGACCCGGAGGCCGACCTGTTCGTGGCCGGCGAGATGGGGATCGGCAACACCACCTCTGCCGCCGCCATAGCCACCGCGCTTTACGGCGGCACCGGCTGGGCGGGGCGGGGCACCGGCGTTGACGACGAGGGGCTGCGCCGCAAGGAGGCCGCCGTCGCCGCCGGGGTGGAGCGGCACGCGGCGGCGCTGTCCGATCCGCTGGAGGTTCTGCGCTGCCTTGGCGGGCGCGAGATCGCGGCGATGGCGGGGGCGATCCTGGGCGCACGCCGGGCGCGGGTGCCGGTAATCCTGGATGGGTTCATCGCCTGCGCGGCGGCGGCGGTGCTGGACAAGGCCGCGCCCGGGGCGCTGGATCACTGCGTCGCCGGGCACCAGAGCGCCGAGGGGGCACATGCGCGGCTGCTGGATAAGCTGGGGAAGGAGCCCCTGCTGTCCCTGGGCCTGCGGCTGGGCGAGGGGTCGGGCGCGGCGCTGGCGATCGGGGTGCTGCAGGGCGCGGTGGCCTGCCATTCCGGCATGGCGACCTTTGCCGAGGCCGGGGTCGCCGCCGGCTGACCCGGGCTCCTCGTTCGACTTCGTCCTCTCGTCGCAGGGCGGTGCCGCGGCGAGGAGTGACGAAGTCATCGACGAGCCCGTCCGCCGGAAAGGCTTGCCAGTCCGTGAACGTCCAGGGGAAACGTCTTGATCCGAAATGACCTGTGGGGCCAGTCCTGCGTGGACCGGCTTAAGCCTTCGGCATCTTCAGGCTGATCAGGCGTCCACCCTTCTGGTAGCGCACCTCGGTCTCGGTGATCGCCTTCACGGTGCCGCCGTCGATCTTGTCGCCGACCTTGACCTTCTTGTACTTGCCGTTCGATTGCCGGATCAGCGCATAGCGGCGCGAGTCGGTGCCGTAGGTTCCGATCAGGTTGATCTTCGACAGGTTGATCGCGTTCACGAAGGTCGCCTGCTTGGCCACGCTGGCCTTGGTCGGGATCGAGGGTGCGGCCTTCGCGACCTCCGGTTCGTCAAGCTCGTCGATTTCTTCGGGCTTTGCCGCTGCCGGAGCCGGGGCCGCCGCGGCTACTTCGACGACCTCTTCCTTCGGCGCGGCAGGCGCAGGTTCGCGCACCGCAGCGGCCACGGCAGCCTCGACCGCGCGGCTCATGTCCTGCGGGCGGGCGGCGGGCCGCATCGAGATCGCGACGATCGAGGGGTTCTGCGCCTCGAGCGCGGCGGCCTCGGCCAGCTTCGCCTCGGCCTGCGCGGTCAGCGAGGCGCCCTGGGCACCAAGATCGGCCGGCGCGGCGCTGGCGGGCAGGATGGCGGCCGCAGCAGCGGTCACGCTTGCCGGGCGCGGCAGTGGGCGCAGCGCTGCGAACTGGGTGACGGCGGCAGAGCCAAGCGAAGCGTCATCGTCCTGGGCGGCAGAGGCAGGGGTCAGGCCCTCGGGACGTGGGCGCGGCCGGAACCCGGCCATCTCGGGGTCGGACGGGACCGTGACCTCGGGTTCCGCGCTCTCGCCACCTGTCACCAGAGAAGCATCTGCGGCATCGGAGGCCTCGGCGGCCGGTTCGGCGGGGGGCGCCGAAGCGGCGGCGGCCGCCAGGGCGGCGGCCGAGGCGGCCTCGCTGCGGGACGGCGGCAGAAGCGGCGGCTTGCCCGCGATCAGGAACACCCCGTCGGGACTGAGAATGCCCTCGGGCGTCGGCTTCAGAAGGCCGGCTGCATCGAACTGGTAGACCGTTCCCGGCGCGGGCGGCGGCATCACCGGGTCGGGCAGGCTGTCGCGCGGATCGGCCAGGGGCGGCAGGGCAAGCGCGTCCAGCGCAGGGGGAGGTGCATCCATCGCCGACAGGAAGATCTCGTCCTGGTCCTCGACCGGAGCGGACGCGGCGGCAACCTCGGTGGTCAAGGCTGTGTCGGGTGCCGGCTCGGGTGCCGGCTCGGGTGCCGGTTGGACGGGCGCCGTGGCGAGGGCCTCGACAACGGGTTCCGGCGTGGTCTCTGGCTCGACGATTTCCGCGGCGACAGCCGTCGCGTCGACCGGCACATCGGTTTCGATCGCTTCAGGATCGGCGACCGGCGCGGTTTCCGCCCCGACATCCCCTGCCAGGCTCTCGGTGGCCAGCGCGTCGAGGTCAGCCGACCGGGCGAGTTCACCTGCTTCGGGCAACGGTTCATTCAGGCCGTCGGGGTCCTGCATGTCGGCCAGCATCTCGTCGCTGGCGTCCGGGATGGTCTCGGTCGCTGCCGCCTGCGGCGCCGCATCGCGCGAACCGATGAAATAGGAAGCCCAGGCGGCGACCAGCGCGAGGAACAGCAGGAGGAGCCCGACCATGATCATGAACACGGTCCCGCTGCGCCGTTTGGCCGGGACCGCCGCACCGAAGGTGCCGCCCGGGCGGGCCGGCGACTTCACCGTGGTCGGCCCAAGCGACGGACGCGGGATGTCGCCGCCCTTGACCTTGACCTTGGCGCGGGTCCCGGGGATCGAAGGGGCGGTGACCAGGCCGGAATAGCCCTTCGCGGTTGCGGGCCGGGCGGCGGCGGTCTTGACGGCGACCGCCGGGCGGGTGACGCCATCGACCGGACGGGCCGCAGCCTCGCCCGCCGCGGCCCGCCGACTGGCGAAGGCCACCATCGCGGCCGAAGGGGGCGCAGGGGGGATGTCATCCTCGACCGTGTCGGCAAGCACGCCCGAGACAGACCCCTTGCCGGCCCGCGTCCCGACCGGGGCGGCAGCGGCCGGGGACATGTCGGTGTCGCCCTCGGGGAAGGCCTGCGTGTCGGTGACATGCGCGAAGGGCGCTTCCTCGGGCTCGGGTTGCGGTTCGGGGCCGCGGGCAGGGGCCGAGGGCGCAGATGCGGCCATGGCGGCCGCCCGGTCAATGCCACGTTCGGTTGCGACGGCTGCCTGAGGAGCGGGGGGCAGGTCGGCGACGGGCCCCTCCTCGTCTATCAGGTCGAGGGCTGCGGGTTCCGCCGCCTGTGCAACGGGCGTGACCTCGGCAACCGGCAGGTCGGCGTTCAGCGCCTCTTCCAGGCCCGGGAGGGGCTCGTGATCCTCGACCGGCGCCTCGGGGGCGGGGGGCGGCGCCGAGGCGGTGGCGGGTTCGCTCACTGTCTCGGCTTCGGGCGCGACAGGCGCGACCTCGGCCTCGGCGGCGGGGGCTGCTTTCGGCAGTTCCCGGTGCAGGACCGTCACCGGCTCGCGGTCGCGCTCGACGGTCTCGTCCTCGGAAAGGAGGCTCGCCGCGGCATTTGTCGGTCCGAACCACGGTTCGCCCACGAAGGTGCCATCTTCCGGGATCGCCACGAAGGAGACCGGGTTCAGCCTGTGTTCGACGGCAAAGGCCTCGGCTTCTGCCAAGGTTTCCTTCGCCACCACGGCCACCTTGACCGTCGCGCCCTTGCCGGACCAGTCGAAGGCAAGCTCCTCGACGGCATAGGGGGTCCGGCCTTCCAGCGCGGCGGCGATCTGGCGGCGCTTGTCCTCGCGGCTGGGGCCCGGCGCGTGCACTTCGGTGTAGAGGATCTGGCTGTTCGGCAGGATCAGCTTGGTGGCCACGCCCATCGGCGACAGGCCGAGCGCGGTCTTGCGCATGTAGTCCAGCGCCTCGGCGAGATCGGGGGCGTCGAAGGCGACCTCGCCGATCGAGAGCCAGCCTTTCGGGGTCCGATGCAGAAGACTGATGGTCTCGCGCGTGAGGTCAAGTGCAAATGTCGGTTTCATGTCGCGGGTCTAGCACGGATCTTGGAGGTGCTGGAACGTGCCCCAGCCGGTTGCTGCCTTAGTAAAGCAGCTTTTCGCCGAAGGGAAGGAAAACGGCCAAGGAAGCGGTTGCGGCGCGCGTCACAGTCACGAATTGTCGCGCAAAACGAAGGAGACCCCGATGCGTGCCCTGAATGCCCTGTTCCTGTCCGCAGCCCTTGTCCTACCGCTTGCCGCCCCGGTGCTGGCCGAGGGCGCCGCGCCGCGCACCATCAGCGTGACCGGCACCGGCACGGTCGAGGCCGCGCCCGACATGGCCACGCTGATGATCGGCGTGACCACGCAGGGCGAGACGGCGGCGGCGGCGCTGGCCGAGAACTCGAAGGCGACCGAAGCGGTCCTCGCCCGCTTGACCGCATCGGGGATCGAGGCGCGGGACATGCAGACCTCGAACCTGTCGATCAATCCGAACTGGACCGGATATGACAGTTCCAGCCCCCGCATCTCGGGCTATGTCGCCGCGAACCTGCTGACGGTGCGGGTGCGCAATCTCGACGCGACCGGCACGGTGCTGGACGCGGCAGTGGCCGATGGTGCCAACACGCTGAACGGGCTGACCTTCGGCCTGGCTGACCCCGAGCCAGCCTACAGCGAGGCACGCAAGGAGGCCGTGGCCGATGCCCGCGCCAAGGCCGAGCTTCTGGCCGACGCCGCAGGTGTGAGCCTGGGACAGGTCCTGTCCATCGCCGACGGCGGGGCAATGACCGATCCCGCGCCGATGTATCGCGAGGCGGTCTCGGCCGCGCCGGTGCCGGTGGCGCAGGGCGAGCTGGGCCTGGTCGCCACGGTGACCGTGACCTTCGCCATCGCGGACTGACGCCCGGCGAATGGGCGGACAAGCGGCGGGAGTCACAGGGATTCCGCCGTGCCGCGTCATGATTTGGCCAAAGTCGCAGGGCAAAAGCGCCGCGAGAGGACAGTGCAGGAGCAGCCAGGATGATCCGCGGACCGGTCAGCCTCGTGATCGTCGGGTCGATCGCGCTTGTCATGTTCCTGCTCGTCTCGCTGGGCCCGCGCGCCTTCGAGGATTTTCTGCCCGAATCCGCCATGGCCTTTCTCGAGGGGCAGACCATGCTGTCCGCCTTCGGCGATCCCACCAGTGCCCGGGGCGGCAGCCCCGAGGACATGCTGAGCGACGGCCCCGACGGGCTTGAGGCGAGGGGGCCGATCGCCGCTCTGGCTGGCAACCGACCGGTCCTGATCGCGGATGTGCTGAAGGGCCACGAGACCCGGATCGACAGGGACATCCCGGCCGAGGTCACCACGATCCGGCCGATCTCGGGCTGCAAGCCGACGCCGCCGACGCAGGAGGCGCTGGTGGGCCACGTCACGGCCGGCAGCAGCGGGCTTGAGACGGCGCTTCTGACCTATGGCGACCGGGTGCTTGCCGATGCGGTGCAGGTCTTCGTCAACAGCTATCGGCAGACCGGCAGCGGCACCGTCTCGGCGCAGACCGAACTGGCCTACGAGGCCTACGATGTCGCGGTCACGGAAACCGCGCGGCCGGTCTATCTTGTGTTGCTGAATTTCCATGGCCACCAGATCTGGAACATCCACCTCGCCGAGGGCGCCCGGGTCGAGCGGGTGGTGCTTCTGGGAGGCGAGCAGGCGGGGGTGGCCAATCTTGACCCTGTGGTCCCGGTCGAGGTCTTGCCGGCCGAGGCGCTGGCGGCCTGCGGGCTGGCGCCCGCCTATCCGCTGAACCCCGGCCACCGCTTCTTCGAGGTGCTGACCTCGGGCCCCGAGTCCTATCGCAAGGAGGCCGAGGTGAAATACGCGGCCATGCAAGAGGCGATCCTGGCCTGGAACACCTGGTTCCGCGACACCTTCGGCGTATCGGCCGAGGAGATCCGTGCCGGGTTCGACGAGGGCATGGTCTCGGTCGTCGGCCCCGTGCCGGGTGAGGCGGGGCCGCTGGCGGTCTATGCGCCGATCCGGGGGGCGCGTATCCGCACGACGCAGGATACCTACTTCGAGATCCGCGGCCAGGGCGAGGCGGTGAACAGCTTTGCCGGCCGGGTCAAGGCCATCGCGACCAGTTTCGCCTTCGGCGATCTGGCCTATCTGCGGCAGGGAGTGTCCTTCTGATGCTGCGCCTTCTAATCGGAACCGGGGTCCTGTTGATGGCGGTGGGCTTCGGCGCCGCCGGCTGGCAATACTGGCAGGGACTGCCGAAGGCGGAAGCCGCACAGGCCGACGCCAAGGCGCAAGAAGCGGGCGGGACGGCGGCCGCCGCGCCGCCGCCACGGCAGACCTGGCTGATCTCGCCTTCGGGCGGGCTGGTGCCGCAGGACGATGTCCGGGCCTATCTGGCGCAGGAGCGTTTCGCCGAACGCCGGACGGTCACGGTGATCCGGCAGGCGCGGCTCTCGGACCTGCTGGCCGAGGGCGAGACCCTGCCGCAGCCCGAATATCTGCAGGTGCTGGCCGACATCCGCGCGCCGAAGGTCGCCGAGGGGCTCTGCGCGGTGCTCGTGCAGTCGCTGGCCACGGATTGCGCAGTCAATGCGGCGCGCGTCGTCGAGGGCAGCGTGGATCAGGTCGCGGGCACGGCCCAGTTCCGGCTGGAACTGGTCTATCGCCTGCCCGACACCGAGGACCTGCCCGACCTTGCCGCGCATGTCCTGCGCGAGGACACGGTTTCGCTGACGCTGGAGGCCGGAGCCGAGGGCACCGCCAGCGCCGAGGCCGCGCTCGCTGCCGCGGTGTCCGCAGGGACCGACGCCTGTGCGGCGCAGGCCGATGCGAAGGTCTGCCGGGTGGTGCAGGTCGTGCTGGACTGGGCTCCCGACCAGCCGGTCCAGGCGCGGGCGAGGATTGCCTGGCTGGCACCGCTGCCGAAGGGCATGTTCCCCGCCCCGCCGCTCGGCCCCGCAACGGGGGGCTGAGGCAGCGGGGCGTGTTGCCTCAGGCCGTGGCCTTCGTCAGCGCCTGGTCGAGGTCGGCGATGATGTCGCGCACGTCCTCGATCCCGATGGACACCCGCACCACGTCGGGCGCCGCCCCCGCCTTGATCTGCGCCTCTTCGCTGAGTTGGCGATGGGTGGTCGAGGCCGAGTGGATGATGAGGCTGCGCGTGTCGCCGAGGTTGGCGACATGGGAGAACAGCTTCACGTTGTCGATCAGCTTGACGCAGGCTTCGTAGCCGCCCTTGACGCTGAAGGTGAACAGCGCGCCGGGACCCTTGGGGGTGATCATCTGCGCAAGGTGGTAGTAGGGCGAGGATTTCAGGCCCGGGTAGGTGACCTTGCCGATCCGGGGATCCTGCTCCAGCCATTCGGCGACGATCTGCGCGTTCTGGACGTGCCGTTCCATGCGAAGGGCCAGCGTCTCGATCCCCATGAGGGTGTAGTGGGCCCCCTGCGGGTTCATCGTCATGCCAAGGTCGCGCAGGCCGATGGCGATGGAGTGGAAGGTGAAGGCCATGTTGCCGAGCGTCGGGTGGAAGACGAGGCCGTGGTAGGCGGGTTCGGGCTGGGAAAGCGAGGGGAACTTGTCGTCCTTCGACCAGTCGAACTTGCCCGAGTCGACCACGATCCCGCCGGTGACGGTGCCGTTTCCGGTCAGATACTTGGTCGCCGAATGGACGACGAGGGTCGCGCCGTGCTCGATCGGGCGGCAGAGGTAGGGGCTAGCGGTGGTGTTGTCCACGATCAGCGGGATATGCGCCTGGTTCGCGACGCGGGCGATGGCGGGCAGGTCGGACAGCGCCCCGCCGGGGTTGCAGATCGTCTCGCAGAAGAGAGCGCGGGTGTCGGCGTCGATGGCCTTCTCGATTTCCTTCGGGTCGTCGAAATCGACGAACTTGGCGGACCAGCCGAACTTGCGGATCGTGTTGGAGAACTGCTGGATCGTGCCGCCGTAGAGCTTCGTGGAGGCGACGATGTTGCGCCCCGGCGCCATGATCGGGAAGAGCGCCATGATCTGCGCGGCATGGCCCGAGGAGCAGGCGATGGCCCCCGCGCCGCCTTCCAGCGCCGCCACCCGGTTCGCCAGTGCCGAGACCGTGGGGTTGGTCAGGCGCGAGTAGATGTAGCCGACCTCTTGCAGGTTGAAGAGCTTGGCGGCGTGGTCGGCGTCGCGGAAGACGTAGGCGGTAGTCTGGTAGATCGGCACCTGCCGGGCGCCGGTGGCGGGGTCGGGCGCGGTGCCGGCGTGGATCGCAAGCGTCTCGAAGCCGAGGGGTCTGTCGGTCATGGGTCGTTCCTCCCTGTTTCCGGGCAGGGTAGGAGGGATCGCGGCGGCTGGCAACGGGAAGCTGTCCACGGTGGACAGGGCGGTGCGAGATAAGGAAATCAACGGCTTGGGCGCGGAGGTTTACGGAATATTCATCCCTGATCCGGCCTTGCGGCAGGAGGATCGTTGCGCGGGGCACGGCTTTCTGCTTGCCTCGTCCCGACCTGACCGGAGCGCCCATGATGCTGACCCCATTCCACCTGGCCTATCACGTCACCAGCCTTGACGAGGCGCGCGCCTTCTATGGCGGCGTCCTTGGCTGCCGCGAGGGGAGAAGCACGGAAACCTGGGTCGATTTCGACTTCTTCGGCCACCAGATCAGCCTGCATCTGGGCGAGCCGTTCAGGACGACGAACACCGGCAAGGTCGGCGACCATCTGGTGCCGATGCCGCATCTGGGGCTGGTCCTGCACCTGCCGGACTGGCGCGCCCTGGCCGACCGGCTGACGGGCGCCGGGGTGGAGTTCGTCCTGCCGCCGCAGGTGAGGTTTCAGGGGCAGCCCGGGGAACAATGGACGATGTTCTTCCGCGACCCCTCGGGCAATCCGATCGAGGTGAAGGGGTTTGCCCGGATGGAGAGCGTTTTCGCAGGATGAGCGACATGGCCGTGACGGTGAGCTACGAACGCATTTGCGGGACCGTGGCCTCGCTTTTGCTTCTGTTTGCAAGAATTGAGAATGAAGCTCGTGAGATCATCGAAAAGGCCGGCCGAACAGATCGACTAAAGAAGGTGCGCGGTGCGCGTGGGGCGCTGCGGGAATGGAGAGATTCGATTCTCGAAAAACAAGAATCGCGGCCGTACGAGGCGCAGTTGGCGGACGCGCTATGGGGTCAGGCTCAAGGGCCACTGGATGTCAGAAATGGCGTCTGTCATGGCCTCTGTGGAGCGACCGCAAGCCTAGGTGACACAGAAGCGAACCTGACCTGGTGGGTGCATGGTGGCACCCAGAGTATGACTTACAGCGAGTTGCAGGAAGTGTTTGCGTGGCTGTCGAAAATTCCTCAAGCCATGCCCATGATTTCCCATGCTGCATGTGTGCAGGACGCCTCGAAGCTTCGACCGCTTCCTGCGCTTGATTTCTGGGCGACAGAGTTCGGGATCAAATTCGACTGAAGCGTCCGGTGCGCTGAAGCGCACCCTACGACGGATTTCCGGTTGCGCTTCCGACGCGGGCGGCCAACTCTGCGCCTCTGGCGAGGGAGTGGCGAATGGCGACGGAAACCGCGGGTGTCGATCTGGTTTCGGTAGTCACCCTGCTGGGCGCGGCGGTCGTGGCGGTGCCGGTGTTCAAGCGGATAGGCCTCGGGTCGGTGCTGGGGTATCTGGCCGCCGGGCTGGCGATCGGGCCGTTCGGTCTTGGCCTCTTCTCGGACCCGATGGCGATCCTGCATGTCGCGGAACTGGGCGTCGTCATGTTCCTGTTCATCATCGGTCTGGATGATGGAGCCCTCGAAGCTCTGGTCCATGCGGCGCGACATCTTCGGGCTGGGGCTGATGCAGGTGCTCATCTGCATCGCGGTCCTGAGCCTGGTGGGCTATGCGCTGGGCTATCCCTATGCCAGTTCGCTGATCGCGGGGGCCGGGTTCACGCTGACCTCGACCGCCATCGTGATGCAGATGTTGCAGGAGCGCGGCGACATCAGCGCGCCGAAGGGGCAGCGGATCGTGTCGATCCTCTTGCTGGAGGACCTGGCCATCGTGCCGCTTCTCGCGCTGGTGGCCTTCCTGGCGCCGGGGGGCGAGGAGGTGACGCTGGCCGACCGGCTGATCGGGGTGGGCATCGGCCTTGGCGCCATCGCGGCGCTGGTGGTGGCGGGCATCTACCTTCTGAACCCGATGTTCCGGCTGCTTGCGGCCAGCCGCGCACGCGAGGTCATGACGGCAGCGGCGCTGCTGGTCGTCCTGGGCGCGGCGCTGTGGATGCAGCTGGGGGGCCTTTCGGCGGCGATGGGGGCGTTCCTTGCCGGCGTGCTTCTGTCGGAATCGAGCTTCCGCCACCAGCTGGAGGCGGATGTGGAGCCGTTCCGGGGCATCCTCCTGGGGCTGTTCTTCCTGGCCGTCGGCATGGCGCTGGACCTGTCGGTGATCGCGGAAAACTGGGGACTGGTCGCGGTGTCGGTCCTTGCCTTCATGGTGCTGAAGTCGGCGATCATCTACGGCGTGGCGCGGCTGATGAAGGCGCCCCATGCCGAGGCGCTGGAGCGGATGGTGCTGATGGCGCAGGGCGGCGAGTTCGCCTTTGTCCTTTACTCGGCGGCGCTGGCGGTGGGGCTTCTGGGCGCGACCGAGAACGCGATCCTGAACGCCATCATCATCGTCTCGATGGTGCTGACGCCGCTGATGGTGATCCTGCATGACCGCTTTCGCCCGGTGGCGCAGGTCTCGGCCGAGGGGCTCAAGGCGCCGAAAGGGTTGTCGGGCACGGTCCTCATCATCGGCTTCGGGCGGTTCGGGCAGATCGCGAGCCAGCCGCTGCTGGCGCGGCGCTGCGCCATCACCATCATCGACGACGACCCCGAGATGATCCGCGCCGCCGAAACCTTCGGCTTCAAGGTCTGGTTCGGGGACGGCACGCGGCTGGACATCCTGAAAGCCGCCGGGGCGCATACGGCGCGGGCGGTGGTGATCGCCACCGACAAGCGCGAGGTGACGACGCGGATCGCGAAACTGGTGCGGGACGAGTTCCCGAACGCGGCGATCCTGGCCCGCGCCTTCGACCGGGAACATGCGCTGGAACTGATCCGGGAAGGAGTGGACCACCAGATGCGCGAGGTGTTCCATTCCGCGCTGGCGCTGGGCAGCGAGGTGCTGGAGGTGCTGGGGGTGGATCCCGACGAGATCGCCGAGATCGCCGAGGGCGTGCGCAAACGCGATGCCGAGCGGCTGGCGCTGCAGACGACGGGCGACATCTATTCCGGCACGAGCCTGCTGCTGGGCAATGCCGGCCATGCCGCCGGAACGCAGAAGCCGGCCGCCGGTCGGGAACCCGGCGCAGCCGAGCCGGCGGCAAGCTAGGGCCGCGCCACGGGGCGGCGGTCGGGGCGGTCGGCGGGTTCGGGCGGGGCCATCAGGCTTTCGAGTTTCGCCTTCACCTCGGGCGGCCAGGGCATGGAGGTGTGCTTGTCGAGCCAGCTTGCCGCGAGCACCTGTTCCACCGACCAGCGGTGTTCCTCGCCGCAGTGGATGGTGTGGTGGAGCCTGACCGAGGACTTGCCGACCTTGAGGATCGAGATGCGGAAGGTCAGCCTGTCGCCGAAGAAGGAGGGTTTCGAAAAGTCGCAGGACAGGTGGACGGTGGGCGTGCCCCAGCGTTCGTTCCAGATGATCTCGTGCCAGGGCCAGCCGATATGGGCCCAGAACTCCTCGACCACGCCGTTGAGGATGTTGAGATAGGCCGGATAGTAGGCGGTGCCCGAGATGTCGCAATCGCCGAAATGCAGCATGCGGTCGGTGGTGTAGCAGACGGTCATTCCTGTCCCCCCTTTTGCGGTCAGGGTGGGCAAGGGCGCGGCGGAGGTCAAGCTCTGGTCGCCATGACTGCGGTCCGCGGGGGCGCTTCGCCCCCCCCCCCCGGCCGATCAGGCTCTCGAACCGGTGGCGGCCCTGATCGGCCACCCCAAAGAGTATTTGCGAAAAGAGCAAGCCGTGCTTGCACCAAGCAAGGCCGGGCGGTCGCCTAGCCGCGTTGCAGCTTGACCGGCTCGGAGCGCGCGAGGCGCAGGAAATGGGCGATGTAGGCTTTGCCGGCGTCCTCCTCGCGGGTGGCGGCATACATGCGTTTCGTCACCGGATCGGGGCCGAGGGGGCGGGTGATGTAGTCGGCATTGGTCCTGACCTCGCGCATCACCCAGTCGGGCAGGACCGCCACGCCGCGGTTCGAGCCGACGAGCATCAGGATCACCGCCGTCAGTTCCGCCGTCCGTTGCGCCCGGGGCTCGACCTTGGCCGGGGTCAGCACTTCGGTGAACACGTCCAGCTTGTCGCGCCCGACGGGGTAGGTGATGAGCACCTGGTCGCGGAAATCCTCGGCGGTGATGAACGCCTTCGCGGCCAGGGCGTTCTGCGACGAGGCGACGAAGGTCGGGTGGTAGTCGAACAGGGGGTTGAACACGATCCCCGGCGGCGGTTCGCGGTCGGAGGAGATGACGAGGTCCACATCCTCGCGGTGCAGCGCGGGCAGGGCCTCGAAGGCGAGGCCGGCGCGGATGTCCACGTCGATCTCGGGCCAGGCGTGGCGGAAGAGTTCGAGGACCGGAAACAGCCAGTCGAAACAGGCGTGGCACTCGATGGCGATGTGCAACCGGCCCGTGCGCCCGGCGCGGAGCGCGCGGAATTCCTCTTCCAGCGCGTCGATCTCGGGCAGGATGCGGTCGGCGGCGCGCAGCATGCGCAGGCCCGCCGCCGACAGCCGCATGGGTTTCGAGCGGCGCACGAACAGCTCCATCCCCGCCTGGTCCTCCAACCCCTTGACCTGATGCGACAGCGCGGACTGCGTCATGTTCAGCATGTCGGCGGCGCGCGCGAGACCCCCGGCCTGCTGGATCGCCCGGATCGTGCGCAGGTGGCGCAGCTCGATATACATGAATGAACCTCATGAAGATCGTGAGAACTATGAATTTGTCTCACGCTAACCGATCTGCGACAAGGGGGCAGCGAAGGAGACCATCATGCCCACCCCGCGCATCAGTTTCGAATTCTTCCCGCCGCAGTCGCTGGACGCCTCGTTCCGGCTGTGGGAGACGGTGCAGGCGCTGGCGCCCTTGCAGCCCTCGTTCGTCTCGGTGACCTATGGAGCGGGCGGGACGACGCGGACGCTGACGCATGAGGCGGTCTCGACCATCCATCGCAACTATGGCCTGCCGGTCGCGGCGCATCTGACCTGCGTCGATGCCACGCGGACCGAGACGCTGGCCATCGCCGAGGCCTATGCGGCCGCCGGCGTGACCGAGATCGTCGCGCTGCGCGGCGATGCGCCGAAGGGGGCGCAGCGCTTCGTACCGCATCCCTTGGGCTTTGCCAATTCGGTGGAACTGGTGGAAAAGCTCGCCCGCACTGGCAAGTTCAAGATCCGCGTCGGCGCCTATCCCGAGCCGCACCCGGACGCGGCCAATGCTAGCGCGGACGTGACCTGGCTGAAGCGCAAGATCGACGCGGGGGCATCGAGCGCGATCACCCAGTTCTTCTTCGAGGCCGACACCTTCTTCCGCTTCCGCGATCGATGCGTGAAGGCGGGGATCGAGGCCCCGATCATCCCCGGCATCCTGCCGATCACCTCGTGGGAGGGCGCGAAGAAATTCGCCCGCCGTTGCGGCACCTCGATCCCGCAGAGGCTGGACGAGGCCTTTGCCACCGCCGCCCGCGATGGGCGCGAGGAGCTTCTGGCGCTGACCCAGTGCACGCAGCTTTGCGACAAGCTGATCCAGGGCGGGGTGGAGGATCTGCACTTCTACACGCTGAACCGTCCGCACCTGACTCGGGAGGTTGTTCGCGCGCTTGGAATCCTGCCAGAGGTTGTCTTGGAGAAAGTTGCCTGATTACATGCCCCTACGGGGCGACCGATGTCTCCCTGGGCGGCCTTCCGACCTGTCCCCAGCAGGTGCCCGGAAGGCCGCCACCTTTTTGCCGGTTGCCGCCGCTTTTGTCGGTTGCCGGAGGGGGGATATCGGATAATCTCGCGCCAACCCTCAGCGCGGACCGGATATGCCGAAGCTTGTCACTCTCCTCAACGGCCCGAACCTGAACCTGCTGGGACTGCGCCAGCCGGAGATATATGGCCGCGAGACGCTGGAGGACGTGGCTTCCAAGGTGTCGGACCTGGGCGAGGAGCTGGGCCTCACGATCCGCGCCCACCAATCGAACCACGAGGGCCAACTGGTGGACTGGATCCAGGCGGCGCGGGGGGTGTCGGCCGGGATCATCATCAACCCGGGCGCCTATTCGCATACCTCGGTCGCGATCCTGGATGCGCTGAACGCCTATGAAGGGCCGGTGATCGAGGTGCATATATCGAACATCCACAAGCGCGAGGCGTTCCGGCATCACTCCTATGTCTCGGCGCGGGCCGACGGCGTGATCGCGGGCTGCGGGACCGAGGGCTATCTTCTGGCCCTGCGGCGGATCGCATCTCTGCTGAAGTCATGAGCGACGGGTTCCGCTGGCACCCCGCCGCCCGGCTGTTCGACGCTGCTGGGGACGAGGTTCTGCGCGCGGGCCCCCCACCCCCATCGTCCGGTCAGTGCCCCGACCCCCACGGGGGGGAGGGGAGGCGCCCAGATCGACCGGTCGGGGCGGTCATGCCCGACAGTGCAGCGGGCCTGGCCGCCGCCATCGGGCATCCGGCCTTCCGTATCGGCGCGCCCGATGAGCCGCAGCCCGATGGGCACGAGGTGCCGGTGCTGGAGACGCTGACCTCGGGGTCGATGGGCCGGCCGCGCCGGATCCGGCGGACGCAAGGGTCCTGGACGGCGAGTTTTGCTGTGAACGCGCGTTTCGGCATCGGCCCCGGCGCGCGGGTGGCGGTGCCGGGGCGGCTGGTGCATTCGCTGTCGCTGTATGGCGCGGTCGAGGGGCTGCATCTGGGGGCCGAGGTGCATCTTCTGGCCGACCTGCGCCCCGACCGGCAGCGGCAGGCGCTGGCCGAGCGGCGGATCACCCACCTTTACGCAACGCCCGCGCAGCTGCGGCTGATCCTGGGGCCGGGGGCCTTGCCCGACCTGCGGCTGATCCTGATCGGCGGGTCGAAGCTCGACGGCGGCTTGCGCGCGGGGCTGGCGGCGCTGGCCCCGGCGGCGGAGGTCCGCGAGTTCTACGGTGCGGCCGAGACGAGTTTCGTCACCCTCGCCGATGCCGGAACGCCCGAGGCGTCGGTCGGTCGGCCCTATCCGGGGGTGGAGCTGCGGCTTGACGCGGATGGCAGGATCTGGGTGAAAAGCCCCTACCTGTTCCTCGGTTATGCCGGCGATGGCAGGGGGAAGGCCGGTTCCGGCGCGGCACCCTCCCCCCTGGTGGGGGAGGGAGGGGGTGGGGGGGCCTCCGCCGAGCGCTGGCGCGACGGCTGGCTGTCGGTGGGCGAGGTGGGCCGGCTGGAGGGCGGATGCCTCACCCTGCGCGGGCGGGCGGGGCGGATGGTGACGGTGGCCGACCAGAACGTGTTTCCCGAAGAGATCGAGGGTTTCCTTCTGGGTCTGCCCGGCATCGCCCGCGCCGCCGTGTTGCCGGTGCCGGATGCGGCGCGCGGGCAGCGGCTGGTCGCCGTGGTGCAGGGCGACCGGGCGCGGGAGGCGGCGATCCTTTCTGCGCTGCGGGCCGAGCTTGGCCCGACGAAGGCACCGAAGGCGGTGGTCTGGCGGGAGGACTGGCCGGTGCTTGCCTCGGGCAAGACCGACCTTTGCGCGCTGGAGGCTGGGCTGTGGCCTGCCTGATCGCCGCCCGGCGGACGGCGGTTGTCCCGCGCGGGGGGGCCTTCGCGCGCCTCAGGATCGAGGATCTCGCCGCGCCAGTGCTGACGGCCTGTCTGGACGATGTCGGGATCGGGCCGGGGCAGGTGGACGAGGTGATCCTGTCGAACGCTCTTGGCGCCGGGGGCAATCCGGCGCGGCGGGCGGCGCTGGCGGCGGGGTTGCCCGAGCGGGTCGCGGGGCTGACCATCGACCGGCAATGCGCGGGGGGGCTGGATGCGATCCTGCTGGCGCGGGCGCTGGTGGACAGCGGCGCGGCCGAGGTCGTGCTGGCCGGCGGCGTCGAAAGCTATTCCCGCCGGCCCTTGCGGCTGGCGACCGACCCGGACGGCGGCCCGCCGGTTGCTTACGACCAGGCCCCCTTCACCCCCTGGCCCGACCGCGACCCCGGCATGGCCGAGGCCGCCGAGGCTCTGGCCCGGCGCCTGGGGATCGGGCGCGCCCGGCAGGAGGCCTGGGCGGCGGAGAGCCACGCGAAGGCTCTGGCCGCCGACATGTCGGCGGAGATCGTGGCGCTGAACGGTGTCGCTCGCGACGCCTTTCCGCGCCTCTTGACGCCGAAACTCATGTCCCGCGCCCCAGTCCTGACCGGCAGTATTACCGCGGCCACGGCGGCGGTGGCGGCGGATGCGGCGGCGGTCTGCCTGGTCGTCTCTGACCGGATCGCGGCGGGGCGGGGGCTTGCCCTCCTGTCGGGTGCAACGGTCGGTGGGACCCCGGAGGAGCCGGGGCTGGCACCCGTCGCCGCGATCCGTCGCGTCTGGCGTGGAGAGCCGCTGGCCCAGGCCGAGATCATGGAGGCCTATGCGGTGCAGGCGCTGGCGGTGATCGATGCGGCAGGGCTTGACCCGGCAATCGTCAATCCCGGCGGCGGGGGGCTGGCGCGCGGGCACCCCGTGGGGGCGTCAGGCGCGATCCTGGCGGTGCGGCTGTTCCATGGCTTGCGGAAGAGCCGGGGCCTTGCCGCCATCGCCGCCGCCGGCGGGATCGGCACGGCGCTTCTGGTCGAGGCCCCGGCCTGAGGGCTCAGGCGCGGGAGAGGAGCGAGGCGGGACGCATCCGCGCGAGGCTTTGCGTGACGAGGCCCGCGATCACCGCCTTGACCGCGTCGCCCGGCAGGAAGGCGGCAGAGAGGAAGGCGGCCTCGCCCAGGGTTTTGCCCAGCATTACCGACATGCCGATGATGCCGAAGACGTAAAGCACGCCGATCCCGCCGATCACCGAGGCCGCGGTGGCCGCGACCATGGGCGAGAGCGTCGTGCGCTCCATGAACCAGCCCGTGACGAAGGCGGCGACGGGGAAGCCCACGAGGAAGCCGACCGAGGGCCCGGCAAAGACGCCGATCCCGCCGCGCCCGCCGGACAGAAGCGGCAGGCCTGCGGCGACGAGCGCCAGGAACAGCAGCACCGCCAGCGCCCCGCGCCGCGCGCCAAGCACCGTGCCGCAGAGCATGATCCCCAGCGATTGCGCGGTGATCGGCACGCCGGCGGCGAGGTCGATCTTCGGGATCAGGCCCAGCACGGCGATCAGGGCGGCGAAAAGGGCGATGTGGGTAAGGTTGCGTTCCATTTGGTTCCCCGTTGTTTCCGGTGCGCGAGGCTTAGCCTGCCCCGCCGCGCGCGCGCAAGGCCTCGGCCACGCGGTCCGCATCGTCCAGCGCGGCCAGAACGGCCGGGACCAGCACGCGCCAGCGCGGAGGGCGTGCCGCGCGTGCGCGCCAGCTGGCCTCAATCTGGGCCATGCGGTCCAGCATCACCGGGATGAAGCGGATCACCAGGGCAAAGGCCAGCGCGAGGCGGCGAGGCGGCAGGACGGGCGACAGGGGGCGGGCGAGGTGCTCGAACACCGCCAGCATGTCGGACAGCCGCGTGGTCATGGTGACGAAATTCGCCAGCGCCACCGCCGTCACCATCCTGAGCAGGATGGCCACGCCGCCGGACAGGTCGGCGGTCCAGAGATGCCAGAGGCCGACCACCGCGACGAAGGGCCAGAGCGGCCAGAGATGACGCGCGCCGGTCCGGGCAAAACGCCCGCCGCCGGTCAGATACAGCGCGACCGCGGCCAGGGCGGCGCAGGTCAGCGCGAAGGGCGAGGTCAGGAGGAACAGCCCCGTCGTCGCCAGGGCCAGCGCCAGAAGCTTCGCCCCGGCCGGCAGGCGATGCGC
Source organism: Tabrizicola flagellatus (assembly GCF_046295235.1). Classification (GTDB taxonomy): domain Bacteria; phylum Pseudomonadota; class Alphaproteobacteria; order Rhodobacterales; family Rhodobacteraceae; genus Tabrizicola; species Tabrizicola flagellata_A. The sequence continues at coordinate 19,144 of NZ_JBKBLV010000024.1, read as the reverse complement.
CCAGGTCTCAACCGGCGAGGTCAGCGTCAGCATCTTCCGCTCCGATCCGGGCCATTTCGGCGGTGAAGGCGGGGATGACCTCGGCCGGAGGGCCGTCGGCGACCACGCGGCCCGCTTCCAGCCAGAGCACCCGGTCGGCGTCCCGCAGCACCGCCGGATCGTGGGTGATCGTCACCAGCCGCTGCGGCAGGGCGGCGAAGCGGCGGGCGAGCCGCGCCTGCGTCGGCAGGTCGAGCCCGGCCAGCGGTTCGTCCAAGAGGATCGTGCGCGGCGCCATCAGCAGGACCGAGAGCAGGCAGAGGTAATGCCGCTGCCCCTGGCTGAGGCTGGTGACCGGCACGCCGGCCCAATGCGCGCGCCCCTCGGCGGCAAGCGCGGCATGGGCACGGGCCAGCGCCTCGGACTGGCGCAGGCCCTGCTGGGCAAGGCCGAAGGCCAGTTCCTCCTCGACCGTGGGGAAAAGGATCTGGTGGTCGGGATTCTGGAACAGGATGCCAAGGGCCGCGACCGCGGCGCGGCGGTCAGCGAAGGGGTCGAAGCCCTCGACCCGGACGGTGCCCGTGTCGGGCGCGATCAGCCCGGCGATCAGGCGCAGAAGCGTGGTCTTGCCCGATCCGTTGCGGCCGAGGATGCCGATGCGGCGCTCGGTGAGGCTCAGGTCGATCCGCTCCAGCACCGGGCGCCCGCCAAGCCGGAGGCTGGCCGAGGCGATCTCGATGCCGAGGGAGGGGTCAGGCATGGGCGGCCCTGCGGTGAACTGGCGGTGCTTCTAGCCGCTCTTGCCCGTCGGCGGAAGGGCGCAGGGCAAAGGAAAACCCCGGGCCGTTGCGGACCCGGGGCTCAAGGGTGACCGGCCGAGGAGCCGGAAGCGACTTACTGGCAGTCGGCGATGAAGCGGTTGCCGTATTGGTCGCGGTAATAGCACTTGCCGCGCTGCGGGGCCGGGCCAAGCAGTTGCGAGGCAGTCACGCCGACGATCGCACCGACCACGGCGCCCTTCGTGCGGTCCTTGTCCGACGAGACCGCAGCACCGACCGCCGCCCCGCCAAGGGCGCCTATGGCCGCGTTCTGCTCGGACGGAGTGCAGGCGGCCAGCCCGGCCACGACGAGGGGAAGGATCAGGTAGGAAAGTTTCATTCTGGTGCTCCGGAAGGATGAGTCTACAACCACAGTGTAACTTCACGTTCCGCAAAAGGTTCCACAATCTCGCGATCTGGGCGGATTCCTTCCGACCGGAGCATCGACCGGCCCTGGCGCGGGCCGGCCGGCGGACGGATCAGGCCGCCCGGGCAGCGGCAACCGAGGCCTCGAGAATCTCCATCGCCTCGGCGAAATGGGCGTCCGGGATGGTGATCGGTGCCAGGAAGCGGATCACGTTGCCATAGACGCCGCAGGTCAGAAGGATCAGGCCGCGCTTCTGCGCCTCCATCCGCACCCGGCCGGTGAAGCCCGCGTCGGGTTCCTTCGTGCCGGGCTTGCCGAATTCGACCGCGACCATGAAGCCGGGGCCGCGGATGTCGATGATTTCCGGCGTCGTGGCACGCAGGGCCTCCAGCCGCTGCTTCAGCCGGCTTCCAAGCTCATTGGCGCGGGCGCAGAGATCCTCCTCCTCGATCACGTCGAGGACGGCGTTGGCGGCGGCGATGCCCAGCGGGTTGCCGGCATAGGTGCCGCCGAGGCCGCCGGGGTTCGCGGCATCCATCAGCTCGGCCCGGCCGGTGACGGCCGCGAGCGGAAGGCCGCCCGCCAGGCCCTTGGCCATGGTGGTCAGGTCGGCGGCGACGCCGTGCATCTCCATCGCGAAGAGGTTCCCGGTGCGGGCAAAGCCGGTCTGCACCTCGTCGGCGATCATGACGATGCCGTGCTGGTCGCAAAGCGCGCGGATCGCCTTCACCAGATCGGTCGGCGCGGGGTAGAAGCCGCCTTCGCCCTGGACGGGCTCGAAGATAATCGCGGCGACGCGGGCCGGGTCGAGGTCGGCCTTGAACAGTTTCTCGATGCCAGCCATGGCGTCCCTGGTGGAGATCCCGTGCGGCTCCATCGGGAAGGGGACGTGGAAGACATCGGGCATCATCGCGCCGAAGCCCTTCTTGTAGGGCTCGACCTTGCCGGTCAGCGACATGCCCATGAAGGTGCGCCCGTGGAAGCCGCCGCCGAAGGCGATGACGGCGTTGCGGCCCGTGGCGATGCGGGCGATCTTGATCGCGTTCTCGCAGGCCTCGGCGCCAGTGGTGACGAAGATCGTCTTCTTCTTGAAGTCGCCCGGCACCTTTTCGTTCAGGCGTTCGGCCAGACGGATGTAGTTTTCGTAGGGCATCACCTGGTGGCAGGTATGGGTGAACTTCTGCATCTGGTTCGCCACGGCGGCCATGACCTTCGGATGGCAATGCCCGGTATTGACCACCGCGATCCCGGCGGCGAAGTCGATGTAGCGGTTGCCCTCGATGTCCCAGACCTCGGAGTTCAGCGCCCGATCCGCATAGATCTGCGTCATCATCCCCACCCCGCGCGAGATGGCATCGTCGCGGCGCTTGGCTACTTCGGCGTTCAGCATGGTCTTCGCTCCCCAGAAAGCATGACACCCCCGGAGGACAGACTCGGGCCACGGGGTCTTTGTTCCATTTGATCAAATATTCCGGGGGACTGCAATCCTTGTGACGGCAAAGCTTCCTTGCGGGATTCAGCATTCGTTAACCCTCGTCGGGTCAGACTGGCGCGAGGCGATGCGACGGGGGACGGGATGGCGGATGGACAGCTTGCGGAACGGGCTGCCGGTCTGACCGCCGAGGAACGGCGGGACCGGCTGCGCCTGGTCCGGTCGCGGCGGGTGGGCGCCGTCACCTATCACCGGCTGATGGCAGAGCATGGCTCGGCCGCCGCGGCGCTGGCGGCGCTGCCTGCAATCGCGGCTGCCGCCGGGGTCGAGGGCTATGAGTGCTGCCCGGTGGGCGTCGCCCTGGCCGAGGAACGCCTGGGCCTGGCCGCCGGCGCCCGGCTGCTGGTACATGGCGAAGCGGACTATCCCCGCGCGCTGCTGGACCTTCCCGACGCGCCGCCGGTGCTGTGGGCGATCGGGGAGGTGGCGCTGTTGAACCGGCCCGCGATCGGCATGGTCGGGGCGCGGAACGCCTCGTCCCTTGGCATGCGCATGGCGCGCAGGCTGGGTCAGGGTCTGGCCGAGGCCGGGCTGACGGTCGTCTCGGGCCTGGCGCGCGGCGTCGATGCCGTGGCGCACGAGGCGGCGCTGGACTGCGCGGGGGGGACGGTTGCGGTGATGGCGGGCGGGATCGACGTGATCTACCCGGCCGAGAACGCGGCTCTGGCCCGCCGGATCGACGAAAAGGGCTGCCGGATCAGCGAGCATCCGCCCGGCCTCGAACCCCAGGCCCGGCATTTCCCGCTGCGCAACCGGATCGTGGCCGGCCTGTCGCAGGCCGTGGTGGTGGTCGAGGCCGCGGCGAAATCGGGCAGCCTGATCACCGCCCGGGCCGCGCTGGACTATGGGCGCGAGGTGATGGCGGTGCCCGGGCACCCCTTCGATGCCCGCGCCTCGGGCTGCAACATTCTGATCCGCGATGGCGCGGTGCTGGTGCGCGGTCCGCAGGACGTGCTGGAGGCGCTGGGCGCGCCCGGCCCCGTCTGCCGCGACGCAGGGCCCGTGGCCCGGCCCTTGCCCGGGCCGGTAGCGCCGCAGCGCCCGCTGAAGGAGGTGGCGCTGTTGCACGCGATGATCCTGGATCGCCTGGGGCCCAACCCGCTGGCCGAGGATCAGCTGATGCGCGACCTCGATGTCAGCCCGGCCCAGCTGGCCCCAGAACTCCTGACGCTGGAGCTTGACGGCCGCATCGCGCGCCAGCCGGGCGGTCTTCTGGCACGGGTGGACTGACGACCCGCTCATCCCTTCCTCCGGTCGGTCTTCGCAGGCCCTCGCGAGAAGCGACCGGAGGGGAGCGCCGAGCCGCCCCCGGTTGACAAGCGCGCGGCTTCCCCCACATGGTGCCGCGCCATTCGCCGGCCCGGGAGTTTCAGCAAAGCATGCCAGTCGTCGTCGTCGAATCCCCCGCCAAGGCCAAGACAATCAACAAGTATCTCGGCCCGGACTTCACCGTGCTTGCCTCCTACGGCCATGTCCGCGACCTGCCGGCCAAGGACGGTTCGGTCGATCCCGAGCATGGATTCGAAATGCTCTGGGAGGTCGCGCCCGAGTCGAAGAAACACGTTCGCGCCATTGCCGAGGCGCTGAAATCCGATGACACCCTGATCCTTGCGACGGACCCCGACCGCGAGGGCGAGGCGATCAGCTGGCACCTGAAGGAAGCCCTGCAATCCAGCCTGAAGAAAGGGAAAAAGGTCGCCCGCGTCACCTTCAACGCGATCACCAGGGACGCGGTCACGAAGGCGATGCAGGAACCGCGCGAGGTCGATCAGGCGCTGGTCGAGGCCTACCTCGCCCGTCGCGCGCTGGATTACCTTGTGGGTTTCACCCTGTCGCCGGTGCTCTGGCGCAAGCTGCCGGGTGCGCGTTCGGCGGGGCGGGTGCAATCGGTCTGCCTGCGGCTGATCGTCGAGCGCGAGATGGAGATCGAGGCCTTCAAGGCGCAGGAATACTGGACGGTGAAGGCCGTCTTCCGCACGCCGAGGGGGCAGGAGTTCGAGGCGGGGATGGTCACGTTGGGTGGGCGGAAGCTGGCCAAATTCGACATCCCCACCGCCACGGCGGCCGAACTGGCTGTGCAGGCGGCAAAGAGCCGCGATTTCAAGGTGGCGGCGGTCGAATCGAAGCCCGCGACGCGCAACCCCTGGCCGCCCTTCATGACCTCGACCCTGCAGCAGGAGGCCAGCCGCAAGTACGGCATGGGCGCCAAGCAGTGCATGAACGCGGCGCAACGGCTCTACGAGGCGGGCTACATCACCTACATGCGGACCGACGGGATCGATATGGCGCCCGAGGCGGTCATGGCCGCGCGCGACGAGATCAGGCGGCGTTTCGGTGACAGCTACGTTCCGGAATCTCCGAGAATGTACAAGAACAAGGCCAAGAATGCTCAGGAGGCACATGAATGCATCCGGCCGACGGACATGGCCCTTGGGCCCGAGAAGATCCGGGTCGAGGAGGACCAGCGCAAGCTCTATGAGCTGATCTGGAAGCGCACGATCGCCAGCCAGATGGCGGCGGCGCGGATGGAGCGGACGGCGGTGGACATCGCCAGCCCCGATCGCGAGGTCGGATTCCGGGCCACCGGGCAGGTGGTGCTGTTCGACGGCTACCTGAAGGTCTACGACCAGGGCCGCGACGACCGGCAGGAGGGCGAGGAGGACGAGGAGGGCCGCCTGCCGCAGCTGATGCAGGGCGAGGGGCTGGACAAGGGCGCGGTGACGCCCGAGCAGCATTTCACCCAGCCCCCGCCGCGCTATACCGAGGCAACGCTGGTCAAGCGGATGGAAGAGCTGGGAATCGGGCGGCCCTCGACCTATGCCTCGATCCTGAGCACGATCGTGGATCGCGAATATGTGCGCAAGGACAAGAACCGCCTGATCCCCGAGGACAAGGGGCGGCTGGTGACGGCGTTCCTTGCGAACTTCTTCAAGCGGTATGTGGAGTACGATTTCACCGCCGACCTCGAGGCGGAGCTGGACGACGTCTCGGCCGGGGAGCGCGACTACAAGGACGTGCTGGCCCGCTTCTGGCGCGATTTCAGCGCGGCGGTGGCCGAGACGGCCGACCTGCGGATCGGCGAGGTGCTGGAAAAGCTGGACGAGTTCCTGGCGCCGCACCTGTATCCGCCGCGCGCGGACGGGGGCGATCCCCGCATCTGCCCGACCTGCGGGACGGGGCGGCTGCATCTGAAGACCGCGCGGTCGGGCGGGGCCTTCATCGGCTGCGGGAACTATCCCGAGTGCCGCTATACGCGGCCCTTGGCGGGGGATGCGGAGGCGGTGGCCTCGGACGGGCGGGTGCTGGGGCAGGACGCGCAAGGTAACGAGATCAGCTTGCGGGCGGGGCGTTTCGGGCCCTATGTCCAGCGTGGCGAAGCCTCCGAGGCAAACCCCAAGCCTGACCGGGCGAGCCTGCCGAAGGGGTGGACGCCGGACGGGCTGACGCTGGAGCGGGCCTTGCAGCTTCTGTCGCTGCCGCGCGAGGTCGGGCCGCATCCCGAGGACGGGGTGATGGTCGAGGCGGGGATCGGGCGGTTCGGGCCCTATGTGAAGCACGGGTCGGTCTATGCGAACCTGCCCGAGGTGGAGGAGGTCTTCACCATCGGGATGAACCGGGCCGTGGAAGTGCTGGCCCAGAAGGCCGCGCGCGGGCGGGGCAGGGCGGCGCCGGCGGGGCCGCTGAAGGTGCTGGGGGCGCATCCCGGTGGCGGCGAGGTGCAGGTCATGCCCGGCCGCTATGGGCCCTATGTGAAGTGGGAAAAGGTCAACGCGACCCTGCCCAAGGGGATGGAGCCCGAGGCGGTCACGCTGGAGGAGGCGCTGGCCCTGATCGCCGAGAAGGCGGGCAAGTCGGGGACGAAGAAGAAGGCCGCGCCGAAGAAGGCGGCGGGGAAGCCTGCGGCGAAGAAGGCGGCTCCGAAAAAGGCTCCGGCGAAGAAGAAGGCGGCTTCGGGGACCTGAGTGTCCACGGTGGACATTTCCGGATTTTCTTTCCGGATCAGAAGGTTGCTGGTGGGCGTTAGGGATTTCTTTACCGGCAGCCGATGAGCCCCGACCCCCATCCCCGCCCCACGGTGGGGGAGGGGAGGTGCGGAGTGGAAGCGGTGTGCAACCGTGCGGCCGGGAGCAAATCTTTTCGAAAAGATTTGCCAAAAGTTTTCGAAAACTTTTGGCTCCCGGTCCGACTCAGCCGCGCGGGTTGATGAGGCGGCCGATCAGGCCGGCGGTGCGCACGAGGCCAAGGGGCCGGCCGTTTTCCGTCACGACAAGTTCCGCAGCGCCCTTGGACATCAGCTCCATGATGTCCTTGACCGGGGTTTCGGCCGGCAGTTCGCGGGCCGTGGCCGAGGTCATCCCCGGCTCCATCACGTCGCGCGCGGTCAGGACGCCGAGCGGGTTCATGTGGGCCACGAAGTCGGCGACGTAATCCGAAACCGGGTTCGCGATGATCTCGCGCGCGGTGCCGCATTGCACGATCCGCCCGCCCTCCATCAGCGCGATGCGGTTGCCGATCTTGAACGCCTCGTCGAGGTCGTGGCTGACGAAGACGATGGTGCGCTTCAGCTTCTTCTGCAGGTCCAGAAGCTCGTCCTGCAACTTCGAGCGGATCAGGGGGTCGAGGGCCGAGAAGGGCTCGTCCATCAGGAGAATCGGGGCCTCGGTCACGAAGGCGCGGGCGAGGCCCACGCGCTGCTGCATGCCCCCGGAAAGGTCGCCGACCTTGCGGTCGGCCCATTGCGATAGGTTCACCAGTTCCAGCTGCGCATCCACCCGGGGGCGGCGCTGGGCGGGGGGGATGCCGGCAAGCTCCAGCCCCAGGCCCACGTTTTCGCGCACCGTGCGCCAGGGCAGGAGGCCGAACTGCTGGAACACCATGGCGACCCGGGTCGCACGCAGCCGGCGCAGGGTGGCGGGATCGGCCTTCGTCACCGAGACCATGCGGTCGCCGTCGAGGATCCGCACTTCGCCCCGCACGACCGGGTTCAGCGCGTTCACCCCGCGCAGAAGCGTGGACTTGCCCGAGCCGGAGAGGCCCATGAGCACCAGGATCTCGCCCTCGGCGACAGAGAGCGTGCAGTCGTGCACGCCCAGCACCTGGCCGGTGGCCTCTTGCACCTCGGCCCGGGATTTGCCCTGGTCCATCAGGGGCAGGGCGGCTTCCGGGCGGTCGCCGAAGACGATGGAGACTCGGTCGAATTCGACGGCATTGGTCATTTGCGCGTCACCCTCAGCATGCGGTCCAGCATGATCGCCACCACGACGATCACCATGCCCGATTCGAAGCCGAGCGCGGAGTTGTTCTGGCCAAGCGCCCGCACCACCGGGATGCCGAGGCCGTTCGCGCCCACCATCGCGGCGATCACCACCATCGACAGCGACAGCATGATGGTCTGGGTGAGGCCGGCCATGATCTGCGGCATGGCATAGGGCAGTTCCACCTTCCACAGCTTCTGCCGGGGCGTGGCGCCGAAGGCGGTCGCGGCCTCGATCAGCGCCTGGGGCGTGGCCGAGATGCCGAGATAGGTCAGCCGGATCGGGGCGGGCACCACGAAGATCACCGTGGCGAGGAGGCCCGGCACCATCCCGAGGCCGAAGAACACCACGGCCGGGATCAGGTAGACGAAGGTCGGCAGCGTCTGCATCAGGTCGAGGATCGGCGACATGGCGGCGTAAAGCCGGGGCCGGTGCGCGGCGGCGATGCCGATGGGCACGCCGACGGCCATGCAGATCAGGCAGGAATAGAACAGCAGGACCAGGCTTTCGGTCGTGGCCTTCCAGTAGCCTTGGTTCAGGATGAAGAGGAAGCCCAGAAGGACCAGGAGGCAGATCTTCCAGGACCGTTGCAGCACCCAGGTCAGCGCGACGAAGAGCGCCACCACGACCAGCGGATGGGGCCACTGGATCAGGGAGAGAGTGGCATCGATGAGCCAGCCGAAGGCCTCGCTGATCCCGTCGAAGAAGGGCCGGGCGTTGGCCTTCAGCCAGTCCACCGCCTGTTTCGCGGCCCAGCCGACCGGAATTTTCTCGAACAGCCACGGAAACGTGGTTTGCAGCCAGTCCAAATCCGTCCCCCCCGATGAGCCGGCCCGAAAAGGGCGGCCGGGTTTGGCCCCGGCCTGCCCGTCCTGTCAGCGCCTTATTGCAGCGCGGCGGCCACCGCGGCCTTGGCGTCACCGCCGTCCTTCGTGGTCACGCCGTCGAGCCAGGCTTCCCAGGTGGCGGGGTTGGCGGCGAGCCAGGCCTTTGCGGCCTCGCGCGGATCGGTGCCGTCGTTCAGGATCGCGCCCATGATCTCGTTTTCCATCTGGAGCGAGAAGACGAGGTTCTGCAGGAACTTGCCGGTGTTCGGGCATTCCTGGACATAGCCCTTGCGGGTGTTCGTGGCCACGATGGCGCCGCCGAAGTTCGGTCCGAACACCTCGTCCCCGCCCGAAAGATAGGTCAGCTTGAAGTTCGAGTTCATCGGATGCGGTTCCCAGCCGAGGAAGACGATGGGCTGGCCCGCGCCGGTCTTGCGGTCGACCTCGGCGAGCATGCCCTGTTCGCTGCTTTCCACCAGCTCGAACCCGCCCAGGCCGAACTGGTCGGCGGCGATCATGTCGAGGATCAGCCGGTTGCCGTCATTGCCGGCCTCGATGCCGTAGATCTTGTTCTCAAGCTCGGCAGCATGGTCCTTGATGTTGTTGAAATCGCTGATCCCCAGCGCCGCGCCGGCCTCGTTGGTGGCCAGCGTGTATTTCGCGCCCTCGAGGTTGGTGCGGACGGTCTCGACCGTGCCGGCCTCGCGGTAGGAGGCGATGTCGCCCTCCATCGTCGGCATCCAGTTACCGAGGAACACGTCGATGTCGCCTTCGGCGAGGCCCGCGTAGGTGACGGGGACCGAGAGGATGTTGGTCTCGGTCTGGTAGCCCAGGGCTTCGAGGACAAGGGTCGTGGCCGCGGTGGTGGCGGTGATGTCGGTCCAGCCGACATCGGAGAAGACGATCTTGTCGCAGCCCTCGGCGAAGGCGCTTCCCGCCAGAGCAACGGTCACGGCGCTGGTCAGGAGTGTGGAACGGATGGACATGGAAACTCCCCGTGGTGTTTTTGTTGATTGACGAGTCAATAAACTTCGCCCTTATTCGGTTTGGCAAGCATTTTCTGGGGCCAGACCGTCATGCCGAAGCTTGGAATGGAGCCTATCCGCAAGGAAGCCCTGGTGAAAGCCACCATTGTCGAGATCGGCAGGGTGGGATCGCTGGACGTGACCGTGAGCCAGATCGCCCGGCGGGCGGGGATGTCCTCGGCGCTGGCGCATCATTACTTCGGGTCGAAGGAAGAGATGTTCCTGGCCGCGATGCGCCACATCATGACGCTGTACGGCGCGGAAGTGCGGGGCGCGCTGGCTGCGGCGGAGGGGCCGGAGGGGCGGATCCGGGCGATCCTGCGGGCGTCGTTCAGCCCCGGCAACTTCCGGCGCGAGGCGGTGGGGGCCTGGCTGAACTTCTGGGTCCTGGCGCAGACGGTGCCCGAGGCCAAACGGCTGCTGGCGGTCTATCAGGGGCGGCTGCGGTCGAACCTGGTGGCGGCGCTGCGGCCGCTGGCGGGGGACCGGGCCGGGGGAATCGCCGAATCGCTGGGGGCGATGATCGACGGGCTCTACCTGCGGGAAGTGCTGAAATCGGGCGCGCCGGACGGGGCGGCGGCGGTGGAACTGGCGCTGCGGCATCTTGAGGCGGAACTGGTGCGGGGGGCGGTCTGATGCACGCGGATTATGTGATCGTCGGCGCGGGCTCGGCCGGTTGCGCCATGGCCTACCGGCTGGCCGAGGCGGGGCGGCGGGTCACGGTGATCGAGCATGGCGGATCGGACGCGGGGCCGTTCATCCAGATGCCCGGCGCGCTGTCCTATCCGATGAACATGGGCATCTACGACTGGGGATTCGCCACGGAGCCCGAGCCGCATCTTGGAGGCCGGGTGCTGGCGACGCCGCGCGGCAAGGTGATCGGCGGGTCGTCGAGCATCAACGGGATGGTCTATGTCCGGGGTCACGCCAAGGACTTCGACACCTGGGCCGAGATGGGCGCGGACGGCTGGGCCTATGCCGATGTGCTGCCCTATTTCAAGCGGATGGAGCAGTCGCACGGCGGGTCGGGGCCAGAGTTCCGGGGGACCGACGGCCCCCTGCATGTGACGCGCGGGTCCCGCGCGAATCCGCTGTTCGACGCCTTCATCGAGGCGGGGCGGCAGGCGGGCTATCCGGTGACGCAGGATTACAACGGCCAGCAGCAGGAGGGGTTCGGCCCCTTCGAGGCGACGATCCACAAGGGGCGGCGCTGGTCGGCGGCGAATGCCTATCTCAAGCCCGCGCTGAAGGGCGGGAATGTCCAGGTCGTGCGCGGCTTTGCCCGGCGCGTGGTGATGGAGGGCAGGCGCGCCGTGGGGGTGGAGATCGACACCCGCGCCGGCCGGCAGGTGATCCGGGCGGGGCGCGAGGTCATCATCGCGGCCTCGTCGATCAACTCGCCCAAGCTTCTGATGCTTTCGGGGATCGGGCCTGCGGCGCACCTGAAAGAGCACGGGATCGAGGTCGTCGCCGACCGGCCGGGGGTGGGGGCGAACCTGCAGGACCACCTGGAAATCTACATGCAGTTCGCGGCAAGCCAGCCGATAACCCTTTACAAATACTGGAATCTCTGGGGAAAGGCCTGGGTGGGGGCGCAGTGGCTCTTGACCGGCAAGGGCCCGGGCGCCTCGAACCAGTTCGAGGCCTGCGCCTTCATCCGGTCGAAGGCGGGCGTGGAATATCCCGACATCCAGTACCACTTCCTGCCGATCGCCGTGCGCTATGACGGAAAGGCCGTGGCCGAGGGCCACGGCTTCCAGGCTCATGTCGGACCGATGCGGTCGAAATCGCGCGGGTCGGTCAGCTTGCGGTCGGGCAACCCCACGGACGCGCCGGTGATCCGGTTCAACTACATGTCCGACCCCTCGGACTGGGAGGATTTCCGCACCTGCATCCGCCTGACCCGCGAGATCTTCGGGCAGGAGGCGTTCAAGCCCTATCTGAAGGCCGAACTGCAGCCGGGGCCGAAGGTGCAGACCGATACCGAACTGGACGACTTCCTGCGCGAGCATGTCGAAAGCGCCTATCACCCCTGCGGCACCTGCCGGATGGGGCGGGCCTCGGACCCGCTGGCGGTGGTCGATCCGGAGTGCCGGGTGATCGGGGTGGAAGGGCTGCGCGTGGCCGATTCGTCGATCTTCCCGCAGATCACCAACGGCAATCTCAACGCCCCCTCGATCATGACCGGCGAGAAGGCGGCCGATCACATCCTGGGACGCGCGCCCTTGCCGGCCTCGAACCTGGAGCCGTGGATCAACCCGAACTGGCGCGTTTCGCAGCGCTGACTTGATCCGGGTCAAGGCGCGACCCGGCGCAGGGCACCATACTTTTCAAGACAGTCAAGAAGGAGACCGGCATGTCGAACACCCCGCACACGCTGCAAGAGGAATTCCCGGGCGAGGCGGCGAAGATCAGCGCCTTGAAGGTATCGGACGCGCATTTCGCCAAATTGCTGACCGACTACGACAGCGTGAACGACAAGGTGCATCGCGCCGAGACCCGGCTGGATCTTCTGACCGAGGAAGAGGAAGAGCACCTGCGCAAGCAGCGGTCGCGGCTGAAGGACCAGATCGCGGCGGCCTTGCGCAAGTAGGCTGCTCGTCGTGCGCCTTCGGCTTCTCCTCGCGCTGGGCACCGAGGAGGACCGAAGGAAACGACGAGGGGTCAGCCGATCTCGTAAGGCAGGACGTCGCGGGCGTTGGGGTTGATCTTCAACCGCCCTTCCAGCGGCGGAACAGACCGCTGGTGGCAGTTCACCCTTTCGCAGATGCGGCAGGAAATGCCGATGGGCTCGAACCGGCCTTTCAGGTCGAGCCCGTCTGAATAGACGAGCTGGGGGGCATGCTGCACCTCGCAGCCAAGGCCGATGGCATAGCGGCGGACCGGGGCGAGGAAGGCCCCGGCCGGTTTCGACACATCGCGGGCGAGGCAGAGATAGCGCACGCCGTCCGGGGTTTCCGCAAGTTGGCGCAGGAATTGTCCTGGGGTTTCAAAGGCCTGGTGGACGTTCCACAAGGGGCAGGCGCCGCCGAAGCGGGCAAATTGCAGCCGGGTCGAGGAATGGCGTTTCGTGATCGTGCCGGCCTGGTCGACGCGGACGAAGAAGAAGGGGATGCCCTTTGCGCCCGGGCGTTGCAGGGTGGACAGCCGGTGGCCGACCTGTTCGATCGAGGCGCCGAAGATGTCGGCCAGCCGTTCGAGGTCGTGGCGGACCTCTTGCGCGGCGGTGAGGAAGGCGCGGTAGGGCAGGAGCGCGGCCCCGGCGAAGTAGTTCGCCAGGCCGATCTTGGCGATATCGCGCGCCTCGGGCGTGGAAAAGCGCGCCAGGTCGAGGGTTGCTTCCAGAAGCTCATTCTGCGTGAGAAGGGCCACCTGATGCAGCAGCTGGAAGCGTTGCGAGGGGCCGGAGGCACGGGCCGAGATGTCGAGGCGTTTCGCCTGCGGGTCGTAGTGCCGCAAGGGCGCGGTGTTCGAATAGTGCAGGCTGATGCCTGCGCGTCTTAGCAGGTCTTGCGCCAGGATTTCGATAGGTTTTCCGTTGGTTGCTGAGGTCGCGAAATGCTCGGCCGCGCGGTCGATCGCGTCGAGGTAATTGTCGCAGTAGTGGAAGAAATCGCGCACCTCCTCCCAGGCAGAGGGGCGCAGGTCGGCGTCCTCGCGCCCCAGCGCCTCGTCCAGCGAGGCAAGGCGTTCGTGGGTCTGGCGATAGGCGCGGTGCAAGTCCAGGAAGGCACGCGCAAGGGCCGGTGCGTTCGAGGCGGCAAGCCGCAGGTCGGCAAGCGGCGGGCTGGCGGTGGTGAAGACCGGGTCGGCCAGCGCCTCGCGCATGTCGGTGACGAGGCGTTCGCTTTCGCCGACGGTGAGTTCGGTCACGTCGAGGCCGAATTCCTGCGCCAGCGCCAGCACGACCGCCGCCGAGACAGGGCGGTGGTTGTTCTCCATCTGGTTGAGGTAGGGCAGCGAGACGTTCAGCTTGTCGGCGAAGGCCTTCTGGGTCAGGCCCAGCCGCCCGCGGATCTCGCGCAGTTTGACGCCGGCGTAGAGTTTCTGGGTGGGCATCGGGGACCTCTTTGCAAAGGTATGCGGCGCTTTGCAAAGGTGCGTCAAGCGGAAGTCAGGCGGCGCCGATCTGCCGCGCGCGGCGCATGACGAAGAAGATGGCCACCACGGAGGCGACCGAGGAGGCGAGCATCAGGAGGATCAGCGGCATCTCGGTCGAGCCGGGGCCGAGGAGGATACCCGCGATGGCGGCAAGGGCCGCGCCGCCACCGATCAGGATGGCTCCGCCCAGGCCCGAGGCGGTGCCGGCGAGGTCGGGGCGGACCGACAGCATCCCGGCGTTGGCGTTCGGCAGGCAGATGCCGTTGCCGAGGCCCATGAAGATGGTGAGGCCGAAGAAGGTGGTCGGGCCGGAGAGGCCGGCAAGGGTGAGGAGGGCGAGAAGGGCCAGACCGGCGGAGGTGACGAGGCAGCCCAGAAGGATCATCCGGTTCATGCCGATGCGGACGGAATAGCGCCCGGCGAAGAAGTTGCCCGCCGCATAGCCGATGGCGGTCAGGGCGAACAGCGCCCCTACATGGGTTGAACTCAGCCCGTAGACCTTGTCGCCGACATAGGGCGCGCCGCCAAGATACGCGAAGAAGCAGCCCGAGGCGAAGCCGGCCGCGAGCGTATAGCCCCAGAACCGGCGCGAGGCGAAGAGGGCGGGATAGCTGCGGACCTGGTCCATCAGGCTGACGCGGCGGAGGGTGGCAGTCTCGCCCAGGTCGGCCCAGACGAGGGCGAGCGTGGCGAGCCCGAGGACCAGAAGGAGGGCGAAGTTCGCCTGCCAGCCGTAGAGGTCGTCGAGGACGCCGCCGATGACCGGGCCTATCATGGGCACCAGGCTCATCCCCATGGTGACGTAGCCGATCATGCTGGCCGCGCGTTCATCGGCCACCATGTCGCGGACCACGGCGCGCGACAGGACCATGCCGGCGGCGACGACGGCCTGGGCCATGCGGAAGATCAGGAACCAGGTGGCGGTGGGGGCAAGAAGCGTGCCGATCGTGGCCAGCAGGAACAGGACCAGCGACCATATCAGCACGGCGCGACGGCCGTAGCGGTCGGAGATCGGGCCGATCACGATCTGGAGGAGCGCGGAGAGGAGGAGGTAGAGCGCGACCGACTGCTGCATCACACCATAGGGGACGCCGTAGTACGTCGCCATTCCGGGGAGCGAGGGCAGAAAGATGTTCATCGTCAGCGCCGAGAGCCCGGCGATCAGGATCAGCGTGACGATCTTCGGAGGCGTCGTCCGGTCGAGGAATACCGCGTCTTGCATCTGGATGGGCTACGCCTGCGACTGTCGTTTGTCCACGGGGCGCGAGGCCTGGGGGTAGCCGTGGTCACGCCCATTTGTGGAAGATGAAGAAGGCCCCGAGCGCAATGAACGCGAAGCCGAGGACATGGTTCCACATCAGCGGCTCTTTCAGGTAGAGGACAGAAAAGGCGGCGAAGACGGTCAGGGTGATGACCTCCTGGATCGTCTTGAGCTGGGCAGCGTTGAAATAGCCATAGCCGATGCGGTTGGCCGGAACCTGCAGCACATACTCGAAGAAGGCGATCCCCCAGGAGACCAGGATCACCGTGATCAGGGCGCTTTCCTTGAATTTCAGGTGTCCGTACCAGGCAAAGGTCATGAAGATGTTCGAGGCCAGCAGCAGGCCTATGGTGATGACGGGGATGGGCAGGGTCATGGGGTCCTCGGGGGGCGTGTCCGCAAGGGAATAGCGCGGTCTGACGGCAGGTCCAATGCTTTGCAGATTTGCGATTTGATGTGCTGCCTTTCAAATAGATTTGCAAATTTTCTCATTCGTGCTTCTCGCACCTGCCGCCTTCCCCTAGATTGCGCCGAGCCATCAGCCGTGGGGGAGCGCGCGATGAAGGACATCCTGGAAGAGCTTGAGGCCCGTCGTGCGGCGGCGCGCGCCGGGGGCGGCGAACGCCGCGTGCAGGCGCAGCATGCCAAGGGCAAGCTGACGGCGCGCGAGCGGATCGAGCTTCTGCTCGACGAGGGGTCGTTCGAGGAGTTCGACATGTTCGTCGCGCACCGCTGCACCGACTTCGGCATGGAGAAGGACCGCCCCGCAGGCGACGGCGTGGTGACGGGCTGGGGCACGATCAACGGCCGGCAGGTCTATGTCTTTTCGCAGGACTTCACGGTCATGGGCGGGTCGGTCAGCGAGACCCATGCCGGAAAGATCTGCAAGATCATGGACATGGCGATGCAGAACGGCGCGCCGGTCATCGGGATCAACGATTCCGGCGGCGCGCGGATCCAGGAGGGGGTCGCCAGCCTTGCGGCCTATGGCGAGGTGTTCCAGCGCAATATCGAAGCCTCGGGCGTCGTCCCTCAGATCAGCCTCATCATGGGTCCCTGCGCAGGGGGCGCGGTCTATTCCCCGGCGATGACCGACTTCATCTTCATGGTGAAGGATTCGTCCTACATGTTCGTCACCGGCCCCGACGTGGTGAAGACCGTGACGAACGAGGTGGTCACGGCCGAGGAACTGGGTGGGGCCTCGACCCACACCCGCAAGTCCTCGGTCGCCGATGGGGCGTTCGAGAACGATGTCGAGGCGCTGGCGGAAATCCGCCGGCTGTTCGACTTCCTGCCGCTGAACAACCGGCAGAAGGCGCCGGTGCGGCCCTTCTTCGACGATCCCGCGCGCATCGAGCCCAGCCTCGACAGCCTGGTCCCCGACAACCCGAACCAGCCCTACGACATGAAGGAACTGATCCTGAAGGTCGCGGACGAGGGCGATTTCTTCGAGATTCAGAAGGACTTTGCCGCCAACATCATCATCGGCTTCATCCGGCTGGAGGGCCAGACAGTGGGCGTGGTGGCCAATCAGCCGATGGTGCTGGCCGGCTGCCTGGACATCGACGCCAGCCGCAAGGCCGCGCGCTTTGTCCGTTTCTGCGATGCCTTCGAGATCCCGATCCTGACCTTTGTCGACGTGCCGGGTTTCCTGCCGGGAACGGGCCAGGAATACGGGGGCGTCATCAAGCACGGGGCGAAGCTTCTGTTCGCCTATGGCGAGGCGACGGTGCCGAAGGTAACGGTGCTGACGCGCAAGACCTATGGCGGGGCTTATGTCGTCATGGCCTCCAAGCACCTGAAGGCCGACTTCAACTATGCCTGGCCCACGGCCGAGGTGGCCGTGATGGGGGCCAAGGGTGCGGTCGAGATCCTCTATCGCAGCGAGCTGGGCGAGCCGGAGAAGATCGCCGCCCGGGTCAAGGACTACGAGGACCGCTTCGCAAACCCCTTCGTCGCGGCCGAAAAGGGCTTCATCGACGAGGTCATCATGCCCCATTCGACGCGGCGCCGGGTGGCTCGTGCCTTCGCGGCGCTGCGCGGGAAGAAGGCGCTGATGCCCTGGAAGAAGCACGACAACATCCCGCTGTGACGATGCGCCGCGCCTCGATCCTTCACGTCGTGACCTTCGTCGCCCTGGCGGCGACGGCCGGCTGTCAGGAGGAGGCGCCGGCGGGCGAGACGATCAGCGTTCCGTCGGGGCGGACACTGTCGCTTATCGACGTGATCACCAATGCGCGCGGCCCGGCCGGGGCGACGGCGCGATTCCGGTTCCTGGCGCCGGGGCTGAACGCCGATGACGCCGAGGCCGCGGCCGAGGACATGCAGGCGCTGTGCGACAGCTTTGCCATCAAGCGTATAGAGGGAATGGTGCCTGCGCCGCAGCAGATCGTGATCTCGTTTTCCAGCGAGGTCGTTCCCTTCGGCGAGGCGGCGCCCGGTGTCGTGCAGTTCTTCGAATCCTACCGCCCGGAAAACGGCACTTGCGTGTGGGAAGTTTTCTGATGCGGACGCTAAATGTTGTTTTTTCGACTGGCCTTGCACATTGGGCTGATGTAGGAACGCCACAGGTCGGGAACTTGGCCTCGCCGACATACCAATCCGGATCCGTTTCGGTTAGGGTGCTTGCGGGCCGGGCCAAATCGGCCTTGAACAGCGAACAGGTGCCGGATACTCGCGAGGGGTCCGAAGCACCACAAGAAGGATGGAGTAGAGGATGTCGAAGAGCGCACGTCTCGTTCTGGTTCTGGCTATGGTTTCGGCTTTCGCCGCTTGCGCCAAGAAAGAGGCCCCGGTCGAGCCGGTGGAGCCGGTCACGGTCGAGCCGACCTACACGGGCAAGTACAAGTAATCTTGCGGAGCGGGCCTGCCGGCCTCTGCCGGACGGGCCCGCGCCAACCCCTCGCCTCCTGCGCGGACGTGCGGTCGAGGCATCATCTTTCCAAGCTCCGTCAGAACTTCGGTGTCGCCCGATCTGGGCGGGCCCGACTGTTTCGCCTATCCGTCCCGTCAGCCGCATCGACAAAGGACAGGACAGATGCTGAAGCACAGGGGCTTCCCGGGCCGGATGCCGGGCACCGATTTCCAGTTCACCATCCGCCGCGCCAACGTGAAGGAGGGCGCGACGAAACTCATCCGGCGCGAGCGGTTCAAGGACCGCAAGCATCTGGACCGGATGGCGGACCGGGCCTTCATGGCCGCTCTCTGGCAGTACTTCGGCGCCGAACCGTTCGAGCGCGGCAATCTTGATGCCGGCCGGCTGTCGTGGCTGTTCGGCCGCGAGGTCATCGCAGCCGAGGACCCGTTCGATCCCTGCTCCTACGAGGCACTGCTGCGGATCGACGTCAAGCGCGCCGAGGCGGCCTTCCCCGAAGTCTTCGCACCGGACGCGCCCGATGCGCTGGACGCCGGCGACGACCGGGACGGGGAGGACTAGGCATGATCTTGCCGACCGGGAATGGCTTTTGGCGCTGTTTTGCTCAGGCCCGGGCGGCTGTTTGCAAGGCATTTGCAATGGGCGGATCGTGGCGCCATTGTTTCCTTGCAGGCCCGTGCCATTACAGCTCTGGCTTGCATCGTCTACGTTGTTACCCTTCCCCTTCTCTTCGGTCCGGCCTGTCCCCGGCCGGACCGATCCTGTGGCCGGAGCGGGTCCTTGCCGATTGCGCCGACACGGCGAGAAACTGCTTTCAAATCCGCGATTTTGCGGTAGATTCCGCTGCAATAACAACAAACCCGCGAGGCAGTATCCCATGCGCAAGTCGCTTATCGTTTTTGCCCTTCTTTCCACATCGCTTGCCGGCTGCATGCAGGACCCGGCATCGCGCGGCGCCGCCGGTGCGGCCGCCGGTGCGCTGGTCGCCGATGCGACCGAGAATGACGTGCTCGCCGGCGCGCTCATCGGCGGTCTTGCCGGGGTCGCGACCTGCGGCATCGAGCTGGGCCTGCCGCCCTGCCGCTCGGGCTACTGACGTAACCGCCTTCGGGCGGGTTCACCTGACACCAGGGACCATCCGGGC
>NZ_JBKBLV010000023.1:0-64690 GCF_046295235.1 Tabrizicola flagellatus | reverse complement strand
GCTGTCGCCCTGATCGGTGAGTTCGTCGAGGATGTCGCGGAGCAGCGCCGCGCCGTTGACCGGGCCGAGGACGGCGGGGGTCTCGCGGATGGCCACCGCAGATCCGCCGAAGGGTTCGATCACCAGCCCGACCTCGGCCAGCGCGGGGGCGGCGTCGAGGAGGCGGCTGGCGTCTGCCGGTGAGAGATCGACGATTTCCGGGATCAAGAGGGCCTGGGCGCGGATGCCGGTCTCGGCCAGCTGGCGTTTCAGCCGTTCATAGACCAGACGCTCATGCGCGGCGTGTTGGTCGACGATGACGATGCCGGTCGCGGTCTGGGCGACGATGTAGTTTTCATGGAGCTGCGCGCGGGCGGCGCCCAGGGGATGCTCGTCGTGCGGCTGCGCCTTCTCCTCGCTGGGCGGCGCGAAGGCGGGGGCTTGCGGGGCCTCGGCGAAACCGGGTGCCTGGAAGGCGAAGGCGCGGGCGAGCGCCGGCTGGCTGGGCCGGTCCATCTGGTAGATGCGCGGCTCAGGCCGGAAGGCGTCAAGCGTGGCCGCGCCCACTGTGGACGACGCGCGGTGGCCGGCGCCGGCAAGGGCCGATTTCAGCGCGGTGATGATGAGGGACCGCGCGGCGTCGGGTTCTCGGAAGCGGACCTCGGCCTTGGCGGGGTGGACGTTAACGTCCACGCGCTGCGGGTCGGCGATCAGGTTCAGCACCGCCGCCGGGTGCCGATCCCGCGACAGCACGTCGAAATAGGCGGCCCTGAGGGCACCGAACAGCATCCGGTCCAGCACCGGGCGGCCGTTCACGAACAGGTATTGCTGCGCCGAGGACCCGCGCGAATAGGTCGGCAGCGCGGCATAGCCTTGCAGCCGCAGCCCCTCGCGTTCGGCATCGATCCGCAGCGCGTTGTCGATGAAGTCGCGGCCGATCACCGTGGCAAGGCGGGATCCCAGCGCATCGAACAGGTCCCCGTTCGCCGGGTCGGCACGGAATAGGACGCGGCTGTCGCCCCCCGTCACGTCGCGGAGCGTGAAGCCCACCTGCGGCTCGGCCATGGCCAGGCGGCGGATCACCTCGGTCACCGCCTGCATCTCGGCCCGGTCCGAGCGCAGGAATTTCAGCCGCGCCGGGGTGGCGAAGAAGAGGTCGCGCAGTTCGACCACCGTGCCGCGGGTCAGCGCGGCGGGACGGACCGGCGACATCCGGCTCCCCTCGCAGGTGATCTGCGCCGCTTCGCCCTCGGCGCGCGAGGTGATCGTCAGCCGTCCCACGGCGCCCAGGCTGGGCAGCGCCTCGCCCCGGAAGCCGAAGCTGCGGATGTCGAGGAGGTCCGACCCGTCGATCTTCGACGTGGCATGGCGCGACAGCGCGAGCGGCAGGTCCTCGGCCGTCATGCCGCAGCCGTCGTCCGTCACCCGGATCAGCGTCTTGCCGCCATCGGCGATCTCGACCGTGATCCGGCTGGCGCCCGCGTCCAGCGCGTTCTCGACCAGTTCCTTAACGGCCGAGGCCGGGCGTTCCACCACCTCGCCCGCCGCGATGCGGTTGATCGCGGCCTCGTCCAGTTGCCGGATCACCGGACGGCCCTGGGCGCCCGTTATCTTGGGGGTGTGAAGCGTCATGCCGCTATCTGTAGCAGCCCCCTGCGAGTCGGGAAAGAACGAAACGGGACTTTGGGCTCGTTCGTCCGCTAGTTGGGACGCCGTTCCTGGATTGCTTGCCGGGACAGCCCGCCGCTGTCGGCCAGCACCTGGGCAGCAAGCACCACCTCGACCCTGTTCCGGACGTTCAGCTTCTGGATCAGGATGGTCATGTAGTGCTTGACCGTCTTTTCGCTGATGTTCAGGGCATCGGCGATCTCGCGGTTGGTTCCACCGCGCAAGAGCAGGCGCAGCACCTCTTCTTCGCGCGGGCTGAACCTGACTCGGGGCACCTTCTGCGTCTCCTGTGCGCGGCGCAGCGCCGTCACCACGCGCGAGGCGAAGGCCGGGGCGATGTAGGTCTCGCCCTGGTTGACACGGCGGATCGCATCGCCCAGTTCGTCCAGCGTCGCCCCTTTGAGCAGATAACCCAGCGCTCCTGCCTCAAGAGCCGCGATGGCCGTGTCCACCGAGTCCGAGGCGGTGAAGGCCAGAAATCGGGTCGGCAGGTTCATCGAAGTCGCCCGTGCGATGGCGGCAAGAACATTGCCGGGCATGTTGATGTCCACGACCATCACGTTAGGCCGCATGTTCATTGCGACGTCCAGCACGTCGTCGGCCGTCCGGCCGGTGGCGATCACAGTCATGTCGTGACCGGCAGCGAACAACTGACAGATGCCCGTCAGAAGCACCGGGTGATCGTCCAGAAAGGCTATCGAAATCTTGTTCATCCAAATCACCACCAGAACATGAAAGCGGCAATCTGACGGCGAAGCAAATGGAAATTCGAAGTGCCGCACTCCAGCCCGCCTTGCATGAACAGTCTTGCGAAATCATGCAGCTTTGTTGCGACTTCAGGGGGTGGAAAACGGCACCGGCCGGCTGCCTTGGACTATGACAGGGGCAGTGAGACCTGAAGGACGGCAGCGGGTCCGATCTCTCGCAGGACGACAGTTCCCCCGAAGCTCTCCAGCCGCCGGCGCATCGCCTGCAATCCCAGCTGGCTGGTCGGCCCTTTGCCCGGCTTCGCCATGTGGGCGCGGTGGCGGCTGATGAGTGTCACACTCAGCGCGTTGCCGCGATTGTGCACATCCAGCCGGATCCTGCTGCCGTCTCCGTGACGGGCGGCGTTGGTCAGGCCTTCCTGGATAACCCGGTATAGGCAGATGCGACGGGGAAGGTCGACCTGAAGGGTCATGGGAGGGCAGCGGACCCGCAGCGGAGCCGACGACAGGGCACGGAACCGATCGACAGCCAGCGCAACGACGCCGTTCACGTCCAGCGGTTCGATTTCGGGCAGGATGAGGCCGGCCGATAGCTCGCGCAACTGACCCATGGCCTGCCGGATGAGTGCGGCCTGGGACGGTCCGGCTTCAGGAGGTCCGGCCTGCACATCCTGCGTCATGAGCGCTGCGAGACTGAGTACCTGCACCGGGCCATCGTGCAGTTCGGCGCCGACAAGGTTCAGCGTTTCCTCGTTCGCGCGGTTGGCGTTCAGGCGCGCCTGGTCGGCCTCTTGCCGCAGCCTGGCGTTTTGCAGGCCCAGCCGCCTTTCGGAGTCCAGATGGTGACGAAGCCGCTCGCTTTCGCGGGCGCTTGTGGCCAGCATGAACAGGACGGCCAGTGTCGCCAGCCCGGTTGCCAGCATGACCGTGCGCTCGAAACTGCGGATATCTTCCATGACGGTCGTCGCATCCAGGTAGAGCTCACCCACCGCGATGATCTGGTTGTCGCCAGGACTGCGGATCGGCAGGTATATCTCCAGATAAGGCGATGGCAGCGGGGCGCCGTCGTCGGTGGTCGTCCGCTCCTCGATCAGCGCCACCTCCTTTCCCGTCATGGCGAGGCGCAACTCGGTGTCGTCGTGTCGCGTCATGTCGGCCGAAGGCAGGCTGGTGAAAAGCAGGCTGCCGTCCATGCCCCAGATGTGCATGGCGATGCGCTGTTTCGGACGCAGGCCGGGGTCGACCAGCCTTGCGATCTCTTGCGTCCGTTCCGGATCCGGCGGTTCGCCCCGCGTCAGGTCGAGTGCGAAGGGGGCAAGGAAGCGGTTGACGTAGATGTCGGCCAGGTGGCTGTAAGAGACAAGCTGGGTCGCGCGAAAACGCTGGATGATGTGGTAGCCGAGGCCGATCATCAAGCATATTGTGATGACCGTCAGCACCACCGGCAGCGGGCGAAACCGGACATACGGGATGTTGAACGGCGACCAGTGGCGCTGCACAGGTGATTCGGCCTCTGATTCCCCTTGCGTGTTCTTCATGCAAATCCGGTCCCGAAGGCGATATCGCAGAAGTAGAACAGGTCGAATCGTTAAATCACGCTGTGTCGTGACCGGCCAAACCGGCGGTTCGGGAATTCCTGCAAATGGTTACCCGATCACGGACCCTGCGTCCATTCCGCTGATTGCGGCCTTGGTCGGATGGGCGCATCGGACCTTGGTCCGAAATCCTGATCCGACATTGGTATCGAAATGCGAGCGGACCTTCGCCGGTAGGTTCGCTGCCACAGTCATGCCATAATTGAGGGTAGCCGGACCGATCTGCCCTGCTGTCGCCAGAGCGGCGCGCATGGCAACTGCGAGAATCCGACAAGTTATTGGAACAATGTGAAAATCCCCGGACCGCGCGTCCAGGGGCCAGAGGAGTGCTTGCCATGGCCGTCAAACTGAACCTCGCCGACCTGTCCTTCATCCTGCGTCAGATCAAGATCAGCGAAGCGCATGCCGCGGGCACGGCGCTGACCAGCGTCTGGGTGGATGCGAATGGCAACGTGGTGCCGGCCGGAACGCCGGGGGCGGTGCCCGCGATTTCGGACCCGCATGTGCCCTATGGCCTGCGCACGGTGGATGGCACGCTGAACAACGTTGTCGAGGGGCGCGAGACCTGGGGCGCGGCGGATCAGCCGATGCCGCGGCTTCTGGACCCCAACTGGCGGGTCGAGACGGATGGCGACGTCATGCCGCTCGGCCCTCCGGGCGGGCCGCTGGTGACGAACGGCAACTATGGGGTGGTGGGGGCGCCGACTTCCCCCATGGTCAACGGCGGGCACAGCGGCAACGTGGCCGATGCCGATCCGCGGATCATCTCGAACCTGGTCATCGATCAGTCGGTGTCGAACCCGGCGGCGGTGGCGGCCTGGTTCGCCAATGTGATTGCGGTCGCGAACTGGGAAGCGGCCAATCCCGGCCTGGTTCCGGTGCGCCCCGGCGATCCGCGCGCCGGTGACGGGACGCATGTCGCCATCACCAACGAGGATCTGGCCAGCCTGCCCAACATCTCGCCCGACGAAGGGCTGACCGCGCCCTTCAACGCCTGGATGACCTTCTTCGGCCAGTTCTTCGACCACGGGCTGGACCTGATCGGCAAAGGCGGGAACGGCACGGTCTACATCCCGCTGCAACCCGACGATCCGCTGGTGCTGGGCGCCGACGGGATCGCAGGCACTGCCGACGATCTTCTGCCCCAGTTGCGCTTCATGGCGCTGACCCGCGCCACGCCGACCGCCGGGCCGGGGCCGGACGGGATCATGGACACCGCCGACGACACCAATCACGAGGGCAACAACTCCACGACTCCCTTCGTGGACCAGAACCAGACCTATACCTCGCATGCCTCGCACCAGGTCTTCCTGCGGGAATACGAGCTTGACAGCAACGGCCGACCGGTGGCGACCGGGCACCTGCTGGATGGTGCGAACGGCGGCCTGGCCACCTGGGGCGACATCAAGGCCCAGGCGCGCGACCTTCTGGGGATCGAGCTGTCGGACGGCGACGTGCTGAACATCCCGCTTCTGCGCACCGACCCCTATGGCGCCTTCATCCGGGGGCCGAACGGCCTGCCGCAGATCGTGACCGGGGTCGGACCGGACGGCATTCCCAACACGGCTGACGACATCGTGGTCGAGGGCAACCTGTCCGCGCCGGTCAACACCTTCTCGGTCGGTGCGATCCGCATCGGCCATGCCTTCCTGGACGACATCGCCCATGCCGCGAACCCCTTCGACGGCCGGACCGGCACGCTGAAGACGGCCGACGATGACGACGCCCTCGG
Organism: Tabrizicola flagellatus; assembly: GCF_046295235.1. Classification (GTDB taxonomy): domain Bacteria; phylum Pseudomonadota; class Alphaproteobacteria; order Rhodobacterales; family Rhodobacteraceae; genus Tabrizicola; species Tabrizicola flagellata_A. The sequence continues at coordinate 59,009 of NZ_JBKBLV010000023.1, read as the reverse complement.
CCTGTCCGACAGCACCAGCACCGACGGCCGCTACGACAACGAGCTTCTCGACCGGCATTTCATCACCGGCGACGGCCGCGGCAACGAGAACATCGGCCTGACCGCCGTGCACCATGTGTTCCATTCCGAACACAACCGCCAGGTCGAGGCGCACAAGCTGGCGGTCCTGCTGGGCGGCGATCCGGCCTTCGTCAATGAATGGCTCGACGCGCCGGTGGATGCCGGGGGGCTGGCGGCCTTCATCGCGGGCTACAACAGCGTGACCGACAAGGCCGCCTATCTGGCCGGATCGAGCTTCTTTCAAGATCTGGACTGGAACGGCGAGCGGCTCTTCCAGTCGGCCCGTTTCGCCACCGAGATGCAGTATCAGCACCTGGTATTCGAGGAGTTCGCCCGCAAGATCCATCCGAACGTCGAACCCTTTGTGTTCAACGCGGTGACCGACATCAACCCGGCGATCTTCGCCGAGTTCGCCAATGTCGTCTATCGCTTCGGCCATTCGATGCTGACCGACTCGATGCCGCGCGTCTTTGCGGATGGCAGCATGGACGACATGGGGCTGATCGACGCCTTCCTCAACCCGGTAGCCTATGACAATGACGGCGCAATCAGCGCCGACGAGGCCGCCGCCGCCGTGATCCGCGGCATGACCACGGAACACGGCAATGCCATCGACGAATTCGTCGTCGGCTCTCTGCGCAACAACCTTGTCGGGCTGCCGCTGGACCTGGCCGCGCTGAACATCGCGCGCGGCCGCGACACCGGCATGCCGACCTTCAACGAGACTCGGGCGCAGCTGTTCACGCAGACGGGCTCGCCGTGGCTGAGGCCCTACGAAAGCTGGTTCGACCTGGCCATGAACCTCAAGACCACGATGACCGTGGTCAACCTGATCGCCGCCTACGGCCTGCATCCGACCATCACCGCCGCCGAAACGCTGGAAGAAAAGCGTCAGGCAGCGCTTGACCTGGTTCTGGGCGGCGGTGCGGTATCGACGGCCGAGCGGATGGATTTCCTGCACGGCCGCGGCGCATGGAACGCGCAGAACAGCGGTCTGAACGATATCGACCTCTGGGTCGGCGGGCTGGCAGAACGGATCATGCCCTTCGGCGGGATGCTGGGATCGACCTTCACCGCGATCTTCGAGGCCCAGCTCGAGATGCTGCAATTCGGTGACCGGTTCTACTATCTCAGCCGGGTGCAGGGGCAGAACTTCCTGAACGAGCTGGAGCAGAACTCCTTCGCCAAGATCCTTCTGGCCAACACGGCCCTTTCCGAACCCGGCCCGGACGGGATTCGCGGCACGGCCGACGACATCGTGCGCCGCCACATCGGTGCCGACAGCTTTGCCCGCTATGACCATGTGCTTGAGGTCGACCGCGCCTATCAGATGGAAGATGACCCGGAGGCCGACGATCCGATCCTCGCGGGTTTCGGCTTTACCAAGGTGATGCGCGACAACCCGGCGACGCCGGGACCGGACACCAACTACCTGCGCTTCACCGGCGGTGAGCATGTGGTGATCGGCGGCACCTCGGGCAACGACACGATCATCAGCTCGGACGGCGACGACGCGATCTGGGGCGATGCGGGCGACGACTTCATCAGCGCGGGCTTCGGCGTCGATCTGGTCAACGCCGGCGGCGGCAACGACATCGTGCTGGACGAAGGCGACGAGGCCGACTTCCTGAAGGGCGAGGATGGCGATGACGTCATGGCCACGTCGGGCGGTCTCGACATCCTGATGGGCGGCAACGGCAAGGACGTGATCTTCCTCGGCGCCGACAGTTCCGAAGTCTTCGGCGGCCAGGGCGACGACTTCATCATGGGCGGCCAGGGCCACGACTTCCTGATGGGGAACGAGGGCGACGACTGGATCGAGGGCGGCCCCGGCTTCGACGTGATCTCGGGCGACAATACCGAGCTGTTCTTCAACAGCCGGATCATCGGGCATGACGTGATGTTCGCGGGGTCGGACGAACAGGACTTCGACGCCGAATCCGGCGACGACATCATGGTCCAGGGCGAAAGCGTGATCCGCAACGAAGGCATGTTCGGTTTCGACTGGGCGACCTACCAGGGCGTCGCGGTCGCGGCGAATGCCGACATGCGCATCCGCATTTTCACCACCGACGAACAGGACATCCTGCGCAACCGCTTTGACAAGGTCGAGGCGCTGTCGGGCTGGAACCTGAACGATACGCTGACCGGCGACGACCGCGTTGCTCTGGACGCGCTGGGCGAGGTGCCGGATGGCACCGAGGGCTTCTTCTTCAACGACGGTCTGGACCAGGCCGGGATCGACCGGATCACCGGGTTGCAGGATCTGGTGTCGATCGGCGCCGGCCGGACCCATTGGGAAGAGGGCAACATCCTTCTTGGAGGCGGCGGGTCGGATCTCATCACCGGCAACGGCGGCAACGACATCATCGACGGCGACCGCTGGCTGAACGTGCGCATCCGCATCACCGGCGCGCCTGGGCAGGAGAATAGCGCCGCCAACCAGATCGCCACGGTGACCACGCTGAAGCATGTCTTCACCGCGACCGATGGTGTCGATGCCTCGTGGGTCGGCAAGAGCCTGTTCGAGCTTCTGGTCGCGCGCACCATCGTGCCGGGCCAGATGCACATTGTCCGCGAGATCCTGGACGGCAACCGGCCGGGAGACCGGGATGTCGCAGTGTTCAATGACGATTTCGCCAACTACACGATCACTTATCTGCCGGGCAATATCGTGCAGGTCGCGCATACGGGGTTCGGCAACAATCCGGACGTGCTGACCGACGACGGCACGGATACCCTGCACAACATCGAGATGATGCGCTTCCGCGACCGCGACGTGCCGGTGAACCTGGCACCCACCGGCCAACCGGCAATCAGCGACACGACCCCGACCGAAGGTCAGCCGCTGACCGTGGATCTGTCCGGCATCGCCGATGGGAACGGCATTCCCGGCCCGATCGCGGTGCAATGGCAATCCTCGGCGGACGGTGTGACCTGGACTGACATTCCCGGCGCGACCGGCAGCAGCTTCACGCCGCAGGATCTTGCCGGGCCGACCCCCGGCGCTCAGGCCGGGCTGATGCTGCGTGCTCGTGCAAGTTTCACCGACGGGATTGGCGCAAGCGAGGTGGTGTTCTCGGCGCCAACCGCGCCGGTCGGCCAGAACTGGCAGGCAAATACGGTCACGCTCGCCTTCAGCGGAACGGCGGGGGACGACGTGGCCAACGGCAATGGGTTCGCCAACCTGCTGCAAGGCAACGATGGCAGCGATGTGCTGAATGGTCTTGGCGGCCTCGACACGCTGGACGGCGGTGCCGGCGACGACCTGCTAGACGGAGGCGGAGGCGCCGACCAGCTGAACGGCGGGCTCGGCAACGATACGCTGCTTGGCGGGGCCGCAGCCGACCTTCTGGATGGCGGCGATGGCAACGATCTGCTCAACGGGGGCGCCGGTGCCGACACCTTGGCCGGCGGGGCCGGTGACGATCTGATCCAGGTGGCCGATTTCGGACTTGCCGCCGGCGCCCGCGACCGGATCAACGGCGGCGACGGCATGGACACGGTGGATATCACCGGCACTGCGGATGCCGAGACCTTCGGCATCTTCACCCGCGCCTTCGCCATCGGGGCAGGCATCACCGGCGCCGCCGGCACCAGCCTGGATACCGAGATCATCATCACCCGGAACGGGATCATGATCGCGGAACTGGACAACATCGAGGAGATCGTCATCAACGCCCTCGATGCGACGCCCCCTGCCGCCGGGACGATCGGTGGCGACTCGATCATCGTCGGCGGCGATTTCACCACCACCAGCCTGAACCTCAGCACCATCACGGTGAACGGCTCGACCGGCGACGACTCGGTGGACATCTCCTCGCTTTCCTCGGCGCACCGGATCGTGTTCCGCGGGGCAGGCGGCAACGATGTCATGGTGGGTTCGGTCCGGCCGCAGGACGTCATCGACCTCGGCGGCGAGGGCGCGATCGAGATTGCAAACCTCGCCAATGGCATGACCCGGGTCAGCCGGGGCGATGCCAGCGTCACGTTCATGGCACCCGCAGGCATGCCGCAGATACCGGGCCTTGTCGCGGCGGACGATGACGCAGCCAACGGCAGTTTCGCTCTGAGCGACCGCGATCTCGTGGCGCTGCAAAACATCGTCCAGGGCCGCCCAGCCTTCGACAACGATGACGACAGCGAGGGCGCCGCCGGGGTTCGCAGCCTCAGCGGCGCGGGCAACAACATCGCCAACCCGAACTACGGCGCCGCCGGCGAGACCTTTATCCGGCTGACCGACGCCCGCTATGGCGACCTCGATCCAGCTACTGGCAACCGGGCAGTGAACCCGATCTTCGACGGGCTCGACCCGCGGACGATCTCGAACATCCTCGGGGCTCAGGAACCCGGGCTGGCCCCCAGTGCCCTGAATGCCAACATCCTGTTCATGGCCTTCGGTCAGTACTTCGACCACGGGCTCGACTTCATTCCGAAAAGCCCGGCCTTCGGCACCATCGCCATCGGCGGCCCGGGAATGGAGCACGGCCCGTTCTCGGACAATCCGGCCGACCTGACGCGGGCCGTCGTGAATCACATCGATGCCAACGGCATCCCGCAGCACGTCAACATGACCTCGCCCTTCGTGGACCAGAATCAGGCCTATGGCAGCCATGAGCTGGTCGGCCAGTTCCTGCGCGAAAGCGACGGCGCCCGCGGCTTCGGGATGCGCCTGCTGCAAGGCGAGGCCGATCCCTCGGATCCCGGCTTCACCCTGCTGCCCACGCTGCGCGACCTGATCCTGCATCACTGGCAGGCCGACACGGTGTTCCGCGATCCCGGCCTGCCGGGCGGCGCGGTGGCTTTCCGCACCGCCTATGCCGGGCTGGTCGATGCCAGCGGGGCGATCGATGCCGCGATGGTGCGGGAGCTTGCGGGCAACTTCCTCGGCTCGGGCCAGCCGCTGCTGCTGGACGCGAACCCCTTCATCAGCCTGCTGGACCACCGCGTGGCGGGCGACGGCCGGGCGAACGAGAACTTCGCCCTGACCGCCGTCCACACCATCTGGGCGCGCAACCACAACTTCCATGTGGACAACCTGATCGCCCAGGGCTTTGCCGGCACCGCGGAAGAGGTGTTCCAGGCCGCCAAGATGCTGAACGAAAGCGATTATCAGCGCGTGGTGTTCCAGGAATTCGCCGACAAGCTGCTCGGTGGCCTTCGCGCCAGCGACGGCACCTTCTCGAACCATGGCTGGGACGGCTACAACCCCGACGTGGATGCCCGGATCAGCCATGAATTCGCCGCGGCGGTCTATCGCGTCGGCCATTCGCTGATCGGCCAGACGATCCAGGTGATCGGCCCGGATGGCCAGCCGATGCAGGTGCCGCTGTTCGACGCCTTCCTGAACCCGACCAACGATCCGGCCGCCTTCACCGGCGCGCTGCCTCCGGGCTATGTGCCGCAGCCGGGCTATGCCCAGCATGGCGTGGCCTCGATCCTGGCCGGAACCGCGACCCAGGTTGCCGAGGAGGTTGACTTCAACATCGTCGATGCGGTCCGCAATGACCTGGTGCGCATCAACGCCGACCTCTTCGCCTTCAACGTGGCGCGGGGCTGGGACGTGGGCCTTGGCACGCTGAACCAGATCCGCGCCAGCCTGGCGGCCTCGCGCGATCCCTACATCGCCCAGGCGGTCGGCTTCGCCGGCGACCTCTCGCCCTACGCCAGCTGGGAGGATTTCCAGGCCCGCAACGGGTTGAGCGATGCGGTCATCGCCCAGTTCCGCGCCGCCTATCCCGATCTGGTCCTGTCCACACCCGAGGCAGTTGCGGCTTTCGTCGCGGTCAACCCGGATATCGAGTTGGTGGACGGGCCGAATGGCGAGAAGATCGTCAAGGGCATCGACCGGGTGGATCTGTGGGTCGGCGGCCTGGCCGAGGCTCACATCAACGGCGGCATGGTCGGGCAGACCTTCTGGGTCGTGCTGCACGAACAGTTCGACCGTCTGCAGGAAGGCGACCGGTTCTACTACATCGACCGGTTCGAGAACTTCGACTTCTACCAGAGCTTCGGCGAGGATACGACCTTCGCCAACATCATCGCCCGCAACACGAGCCTGACCGGGCTGGACAGCACGATCTTCGACGCGATCAACGACGAAGCGGACGAGGATGACGGCGCAGATCAGGACGACGATCACGACGACGATGGTGCCGGCGCCGGCGACACCGGCGGCAATCCAGGCGGTGGCGAAACCGGCGGCGGCAACGCGGACGACGAGACTGGGTCGGGCGATGATGCCGATGCCGACACGGTATCGGACGACGATGCTCCCGGCGACGATGCTTCGGGCGATGGAGATCCGCCGGACGGCGATGGCGATCAGGACGAAGATGACGGCTCCGCAGGCGGCTCGGACGACGAGGGCGAGCAGGACGACGATCCGGCCGGCGATTCGGACGATGAGGAGGACGAGGATGACGGGCCGGTAACGGTGCCGCCGATCGCGGCCTCGGGTGCGATGGTCGGGACGGCGGCGGCGGACGCGCTGTTCGGCACCGCCGCGGCCGAGAACATGCTGGGCATGGCCGGGCGCGACATGATGTTCGGCGGGGCCGGAAACGACAACATGCTGGGTGGCGCCGGAGCGGACATGATGTTCGGCGAAGAGGGCGACGACCGGCTGTTCGGCGAGGAAGGCGACGACTTCCTGGAAGGCGGTGCCGGCAACGACCTGGTCGTGGGCGGCAAGGGGAACGACCTCTTCCGTGCCACGGAGGGCGACGGGAACGACGTCTACTATGGCGACGACGTGTCCGGCGGCTGCGGCGCCGACACGCTGGACATGTCGGCGATCCTGGCCAACATCACCGTCGATCTCGGCACCGGCCACGGTGGGCGGGGCATGGCGCAAAGCGCGGCCACCGGCACCGACGTGCTGTGGAGCATCGAGAACTTCGTCGGCGGTGCCGGGGACGATGTGATCACGGCTGGACGGGCGGCGAACGTGATGGACGGCGGGGCGGGGCGCGACACCTATCGCTTCCTCAGCGCCCAGGACGCCGATGGCGACACCATCGCCAGCTTCGAGCCCGGCGACCGGATCGACCTTTCTGCCATCGACGCCAACGGCGCCGCGGCGGGCAAGGGCAGCTTCGTCCTGGTCTCGGGTGCCTTCACCGGGGTCGGTCAGCTTGCGGTCCGGCACGGATCGGACTGCGAGGGCGACTTCACCCTGGTGGAGGGCAACACCTCGGGCGACGAGGGGGCGGAGTTCTCGATCCGGCTGCGCGGTAATCATAACCTGAGCACCGACGACTTCCAGCTTTAGGCCGTCAGGCCGCCCGCCCCCGGAGCCATCGCGGCTTCCGGGGGCGGGGTCGGTCGGGCTCCATCCATTTTCAGGACGTGAGGGCAGAGAATGTCGGGTCGCAATCGCAAGACCAGAGGCGCCGCAAGCGAGGCCGTGGGTCGGATCCGGGGACTGGTGCTGTTCCTGGCGTTCCTGTCGGCGATCATCAGCATCCTGGCGCTGACGGGATCCTTCTACATGTTGCAGGTCTATGACCGGGCGCTGGTCAGCGGATCGGTCCCGACGCTGGTGGCGATCTCGCTGCTGGCCATCGGGCTGTATCTCTTCCAGGGCCTGTTCGACATCCTGCGGTCGCAGATCCTGATCCGCATCGGGGCGCGGCTCGACCGCAGGCTGGCCCCGGTCGCGCATCGGGTGGCCATCGACATGCCCCGGCTGGGCTATTCCACCGCCGAGGCGCTGGAGCGGGGCCGCGATGTCGATACGGTGCGCGGCTTCTTCGCCTCGCAGGGGCCGGCGGCGATCTTCGACCTGCCCTGGATGCCGCTGTTCCTGGTCTTCGTCTATGTCCTGCACCCGACCCTTGGGGCGCTGACGCTGGCGGGGGCGGTGGTGCTGACGCTGATCGCCATCCTTGCCGAACTGCGCACCCGGAAATGGAGCCAGGCCACCGTCGCCGCCACGATCCAGCGCAACGCCATCGCCGATTCCAACGCGCGAAACGCCGAAGTGCTGAAGGCCATGGGCTTCGCCGACCGCGCCATTGGGCGCTTCTCCGCCGCGAACGAGACCCATCTCGAGATCCAGACCCGCACCAGCGACATCTCTGGCACCTATGGCGCGGTGTCGCGGGTGCTGCGGATGCTGCTGCAATCGGCCGTCCTCGGGATGGCGGCCTATCTGACCATGCTCGGGGAGCTTTCGGCCGGGGCGATCATCGCCGCCACCATCGCCGCCTCGCGCGCCATGGCGCCGATCGACCTGGCCATCGGCAACTGGAAGCAGATCGTTGCCGCCCGCGCCGCCTGGAAGCGTGTGACCGAGACGCTCGAGGTGCTGGACCGCCAGCCGTCGCCGATGCGGCTGCCACCCCCGGTCCGGTCGCTGAAGGTCGAGGGTATCACCGTCGCCGCCCCCGGCAACGGACGGGTGCTTCTGTCCGATGTCTCGTTCGAGGCGACGGCAGGCCAGGTCATCGGCGTCATCGGGCCGAGCGGCGGCGGCAAATCCACGCTGGCCCGTGCGCTGACCGGGGTCTGGCCGGTGCTGCGCGGCGCTGTGCGGATGGACGATGCCGAACTGTCGCAATGGAGCGACGCCGATCGCGGCCTGTCGGTCGGCTATCTGCCGCAGGACGTGGCGCTGCTGGATGCGACCGTAGAGGAGAACATCGCCCGGCTCGACCCCGAGGCCAACCCGGCGCTTGTGGTCGAGGCCGCCCGGGCCGCCGCGGTACACGAGATGATCGTGCGGCTGCCGGACGGCTATCGCACCCATCTCGGCCCGATGGGCACGGCCCTGTCCGGCGGCCAGCGTCAGCGCCTGGGCCTGGCGCGGGCGCTTTACGGCAATCCCTTCGTCGTCGTGCTGGACGAGCCGAACGCCAATCTCGACCCGGAAGGCGAGGCGGCGCTGACCGCCGCGATCGAAGGTGTCCGGCAGCGCGGCGGCATCGTGGTAGTGATCGCGCACCGTCCCTCGGTGCTGCAATCCTGCGACCTGGTAGCGGTGATCCAGCGCGGCAAGTTGCAGGCCTTCGGACCGCGCGACCAGATCATGAATCCGCGTCCGGCCTCGGCCGCCGCGGCGCCGGCTGCCCCGACCGCGGCGCCGGCTGCGGCCCGGACGGCCGCCGAGCCTTCCGCTTCACCGGCGAATCCGGCCCCCGCACCCGCGAACGCCGCGAAGCGCCGGCCACGGAAGACGGATCCGATGAAGCCGGTCAACCTGATCAAGCCGCTCAAGGCGGTGAAGCCGGCCATCATCGCCGGAGGCAAGGGAGTGGGGGCATCATGATCGAGGTCAAGGGAACCCGCACGGCGCAACCTGCGCAGGATCCTACTGATCCGCTCGGCCTGCGCAAGCCGCTGGAACCTGGCCATGGCGCGGTGACAGGTGTTCTGGCCGGACTCCTGGGCCTCGCGGTCTATCTCCGATCGTTCCTCTGGGCCGAGCCGGCCCGGGCCGCCGGTGCCGACGAGGACGCGAGGCCCGCGAATCCCGGCAATGACGCGGGCCCCGGGCCATCTGTGTCGCGCACCCGGCTTGCCGTTGCTTCCAGCCAGACCGGGGAGGTGGACAGGAAGCCTGCCGCCGACCACGAGCAAGACGGCGCGATGCCGCTGCCCGACATCCTCGGCCCCTTCGAACGGGCGATCCTGCTGCCGCAGACGCCATCGCTGGTGCCTGATGCGCTGCGTGTACTGGCGGCGAACACGCCGCTGCCGCCCTTCATCCCCCCGCGAAAGCCCCTGCCACCGGATCTGGCCGACCTGCCGCCGTCCTTCCTGTTCCCTGGGCCGGAGGCGCGCGAGCCCGAGTTGCAGGCGATGGCCCCCGCCGACCCGGCAGACGACGAACCGGGGCCGGATGATCCCGGTTCCGGCACGGACGGCGCCACAGGCGGCACCACCGGGGAAGGCGTGGGCGCCTCCGGTTCGCAGGGTGGGCCGGCGTCGGACAGTGCCCAGCGGAACCGCCCGCCACGCAACAATGGGCCGGTCTGGCTGGGGGATGTCGGCAGCGGGGCGACGCTGGCCTTTGCTCTGTCTCATCTTCTGGCCCACACCACGGACGAGGATGGCGACGCGCTGACGGTGACGCTGGAAGCTCCGGTCCATGGCACGATCGAGCTGCGCAGCGCCGGATGGCGCTATCTGGCGGACTTCGATCATCTGGGCGAGGTCGAGATCCGGTACTCGATCAGCGACGGGCTGCACCAGCTCTGGCAGTCCGCACTCCTGACCGTGGTCGAGAACCTGCGCGAGGGGACCGGGGACGACGATCTTCTGACCGGAACCGAGGGGCGCGACCGGATCCTCGGCCACGCGGGCCATGACAACATCGCCGGCTTCGGCGGGCGCGATCTGGTCTGGGGCGGCGCGGGCGACGACAACATCGCGGGTGGCGCGGGTCAGGACACGCTGTTCGGCGAGGACGGCGACGACCTCATCGCCGGCGGGGCGGGCAGCGATCTGATCTTCGGCGGGGCGGGGCATGACCGGCTCTACGGCGAAGAGGGCGACGACGAGATCCACGGCGATGAGGGCGACGACCTGCTGGATGGCGGCGCGGGCGCAGATACCATGACCGGTGGAACCGGCCACGATACTCTGTTCGGTGGGACGGAGGCCGATCTTCTGGCCGGGGGCGAGGGCAACGACCGTATCGAGGGCGGTGACGGGGACGATCTGGTCTTCGGCGACGAGGGCGACGATCTCCTGTTTGGCGATGCGGGCGCGGATCTGCTGTTCGGCGGCGCCGGCAACGACGGGCTGGATGGAGGCGAGGGCGACGACCTGCTGTCGGGCGGGGAAGGGGACGACCATCTGCTGGGGGCCGCCGGCGACGATCTGCTGGAGGGCGGCGACGGGGACGACAGCCTCTGCGGCGGCGCCGGGGCGGATACGGTGCTGGGCGGTGCGGGCGACGACATCGTGACGCTCGACCGCGACGACAGCGTGGACCGGCTGGAGGGTGGCGAGGGCATCGACGGATTGATCGCCGCCGAGGACAGCCGGGGCCTGCGGTTCGACCTGACGACGGGATCCGTCAGCGAAGGTGACGGCCCGGCGGACAGCTTCGCGGGCTTCGAGGTCTTTGTCGGCAGCCGGGAGGCTGATCTGTTCCTCGCCTCTGACGGCAATGCCACGTTGACCGGAAACGGAGGCGGCGATGTCTTTGCCTTCGTTCCGGGCGACCGGGTGGAACAGGCCAGGTTCCGCATCACCGACTTCACGGAGGCCGACCTGCTGCAGTTTTCCGGCGCAAGCGGGGGGTTCAGCATGCGCAAGGCGCAACGCGCAGTCGAAGATCAGGTCGACGATTTCTTCGAGGACTATTCCGAACGCTTCGACGCGGACGAACCGAAGCTTCGCTACTACCACGACTGGACCGAGGACTATCAGCGGACGATCGTCGAGGTCGATTTCGACCACGACCGCAGCATCGATCTGGTCCTCGCGCTGGACGGCGGGCATGTCTTCGACATGTCCTCCCAGATGACCTGAACGGAGGAAGAGCAAGATGACCGGCAAATCGACCGATGCGACGACCTCCGTGGCGGCCCGCCCCTACGACCGTTTGCGCGGCAGGATCCTGTTCGGCCTGGTCCTTGCGGCCGGTCTGCTCGGCGGTGTCGGCAGCTGGGCGGTGACGGCGCGGTTGTCGGGGGCTGTGATCGCCACCGGCACGGTCCGGGTGGACCAGAACCTGAAGGAGGTGCAGCACCGCGATGGCGGCATCGTCGCCGCGATCCTGGTGCGCGAGGGCGACGAGGTTCAGGCGGGACAGGTGCTGTTCCGGCTGGACGACGCCCAGTCGCGGGCGGAACTGTCGATCCTCCAGGCCCAGCTGGTCGAGGCCGAGGCCCGCCGCGCGCGCCTGATCGCGGAACGCGACGGCCTGCCGGAAGTCGTCTTTCCAGACCACCTTCTGACGAGGGAGGCCGCCCTGGCCGATATCCTGAACGGCGAAAGGCGGCTGCACGCGGGCCACATGGCGAACTACACCAACCAGCGCCAGCAACTGGAACTCGGCGTCGCCCAGATCGGCGAGGAGATCGCCGCGCTCCAGGCCCAGAAGATGGCGCTGATTGAAGAGCTTTCCCTCGTCGAGGCAAGCCAGGCACGCATCCGCGATCTGGACCAGAAGCGCCTGATCGAGGCCGCGAAGGTCGAGGACGTCGCCCGCGAGATCACCAAGCTGCGTGGTCGGCTGGGGGAACTGGACGCCAACATCGCACGGTCGAATTCGCGCATCAGCGAGGTGCGGATGCGCATCCTGTCGGTCGAGGAAGTGGGCCAGACCGAGGCGCAGAAGGAACTCGTCCTGGTCGAATCGCGGATCCAGGAACTGTCCGACCGGATCATGGCGGTTAGCGACCGGCTGGGGCGCACCGAGATCCGCGCTCCGATCGCGGGGCGGATCAACGAGCTGACGGTCTTCACCGTCGGCGGTGTCATCACCCCGGCCGAGGTGCTGGCCACCATCGTCCCCGAGGGCGCCGAACTGCGCATCGAGGTGCAGTTGCCGACCACGGCGATCGACCAGATCTATCTCGGCCAGCCGGCGCGGGTCCGCTTTTCCGCCTTCAACCATCGTACCACGCCCGAATTGCCGGCGACGGTCAGTTACGTCTCGCCCGCGACAGCGAAGGCAGCGCCTGACCAGCCGCCGTTCTACACCGGCCATGTCGAGCTTCTGGACGGCGAGATGGACAGCCTCGACGGGATGGAGCTGATGCCGGGGATGCCGGTCGAGGTCTATCTGACCACTCAGGAACAGACGGCCCTGTCCTACTTCGTCCGCCCCCTGGTCGATCAGTATGAGCGGGCGCTGCGCGAGGAGTGATCCCGCGGCGGGCAGGGCGGGCGATCCGCCTTGCCCGCGCCTCATCCGTCAGGCGCCGTGCTTCACCATCACATGCCGGACGACCGTGTAGTCCTCCAGTGCATAGGCCGACATGTCCTTGCCGTAGCCGGACTGCTTCAGGCCCCCGTGCGGCATCTCGTTGGTCAGCATGAAATGGGTGTTGATCCAGGTGCAGCCGTAGCGCAGCCGCGCCGCAGTTGCCATCGCGCGCCCCACGTCCTTCGTCCAGACCGACGAGGCCAACCCATAGTCGCTGTCGTTGGCCCAGGTCACGGCCTCTTCCACCTCGCTGAACGGCGTCACGCTGACCACCGGCCCGAAGACCTCGCGCCGGACGATCTCGTCGTCCTGCTTGGCCCCGGCGACGACGGTGGGCTTGTAGTAGAAGCCCTGCTCCATCGCCTCGCCGCCCGTGGTGATCTGGACGTGGTTCAACTCGCGCGCGCGGTTGACGAAGCTTGCCACCCGGTCGCGCTGGCGCTGGCTGATCAGCGGCCCGATTTCATTGGTGGCGTCGTCCTCCGCCCCCAGAACGATGGACGACGCCGCCGAGGTAAGGTCCGCGACCAGATTGTCGTAGATCTTCTTCCCGGCATAGACCCGGCAGGCTGCGGTGCAGTCCTGTCCGGCGTTGTAGAAGCTGAAGGCGCGCAGCCCCTCGACCACCTCCGAGATATCGGCGTCGTCGAACACCACCACGGGGGCCTTGCCGCCCAGTTCAAGATGGGTGCGCTTCACGGTCTTGGCGGCAGCGTCCAGCATCTTCTTGCCCGTGGCCACGTCGCCCGTCAGGGAAATCATGTCCACCTGCGGGTGGTTGATGAGGTAGCTGCCCACCGTCTGGCCCCGCCCCGCGATCACGTTGACCACGCCCTCGGGCAACACGTCGGCCAGGATCTGCGCGAGTTTCAGCGCGGTGAGAGGGGTCTGCTCGGACGGCTTGAACACCACCGTATTCCCGCCGCCGATGGCCGGGCCCAGCTTCCAGGCCATCATCATCAGCGGATAGTTCCAGGGCGCGATGGAGGCGATCACCCCCACCGGATCGCGTCGGATCATGCTGGTGTGGCCCGACAGATATTCCCCCGCCACCGTCCCGGTCATGCAGCGCACCGCACCCGCGAAATAGCGGAAGCAGTCCACGATGGCCGGGATCTCGTCGTTCCGTGCCGCGTTGATCGGCTTGCCGCAGTTCAGCGCCTCAAGCTGGGCAAAGGCATCCGCCTCGGCCTCGATCCGGTCGGCGATGGTCAGAAGCGCCGCCGACCGTTCGGCGGGCGTCGTCCGCGACCAGCCCTCGAAGGCGGCGCGGGCGGCGGCGACGGCACGGTCCACCTGCGCGGTCGAGGCCTCGGGCACTTCGAGGATCAGCCCGCCGGTGCGGGGGTTCAGGATCGGTTCGGGGCTTTCCTGCCCCGCCTCGAAGCTGTTGCCGATGAGGAACTTGGTCTGGATCGTCATGGGTATCTCCCTATTTGCCCATGCCGGCGGTCTCGGAGCCGCCGCGGGTGAGGTAGTAGGCGATGAGGATCGGCACGAAGGTGGCGGCAAAGACCACGATGGCGACGACATTGGTGACGGGGCGCTGGCGCGGGCGCACCAGCTCGTTCAGCATCCAGATCGGCAGGGTGGATTGCTGGCCCGCGGTGAAGGTGGTGACGATGACCTCGTCGAACGACAGCGCGAAGGCCAGCATCCCCCCGGCCAGCAACGCCGAGCCGAGGTTCGGGAGCAGCACATAGCGGAAGGTCTGGAAGGCATTGGCGCCAAGGTCGGCGCTGGCCTCCATGATCCCCCCCGACAGGCGGCGCATCCGGGCCACCGCGTTGTTGTAGACGATCACGATGCAGAAGGTCGCGTGACCCAGCACGATGGTCCAGGTGGAAAACGGGATGTCCATGATCCCGAAGGCCGACCGCAGGCTCATCCCCGTGATGACGCCCGGCAGGGCGATGGGCAGGATGATGAGGAGGGAGAGCTGATCCCGCCCGAAGAACCGCGCCCGGCTCATCGCGGCGGCGGCCAGCGTGCCCAGGATCATCGCCATGACGGTGGCGATGGCCGCGACCTTCAGCGACAGGTAGAGCGGCGGCCAGATGTCGGGCCGGTCGAACCAGGCGACCGAGAACCATTTCAGCGTCAGCCCCGGCGGCGGGAACTGGTAGGTCCGTTCCTCGGTGGTGAAGGCGTAGAGGAAGATGAACAGGATCGGCAGGTGCAGGAACAGAAGGCCGCCGATCGCGGTGATCTTCAGGAGCAGGGACGGGCGGTCAGAGTGCATCGAAGGCCCCCGCCCGCTTGGCCAGCGTCAGATAGATCAGCATGATGACGATGGGCACGACGGCAAAGGCCGCGGCCAGCGGGATGTTCCCGGCCGTGCCCTGCAACTGATAGACCGCCAGCCCGATGAAGCGCGAGGAATTCCCCACGATCTGCGGGATGATGTAGTCGCCCAGGGTCAGCGAGAAGGTGAAGATCGACCCCGCGATCACCCCCGGCATGGCGAGCGGCAGGACCACCGTGCGGAAGGTCTGCCCCCGTGTGGCGCCCAGGTCGGCCGAGGCCTCCAGCATCGAGGTCGGCACCCGCTCCAGCGCGGCCTGCATCGGCAGGATCATGTAGGGCAGCCAGATATAGACGAAGACCAGGAAGGTGCCGAAGGGCGAGGTGGACAGCGACGAGCCCTCGAGGCCGGGGATCGTCAGCAGCCCGTCGATCAGGAAGCCGGTGCCCGTGCCCTCGGCCGCCCAGGTCAGCACGCCTTCCTTGGCGAGGATCAGCTTCCAGGCATAGACCTTGACCAGATAGCTCGACCACAGGGGCAGCATGACGCCCAGGTAGAAGGCGGCCTTCCAGCCACCCTTGGCGTAACGCGCGGCGAAATAGGCGACGGGGAAGGCCAGGACCGCACAGGCCAGCGTCACGGCGGCCGCCATCAGCACGGTGCGCAGGATGATGTCCAGATTCTGCGCCCGGAACAGCTCGGCATAGGTTTTTAGCGTGAACTCCTCCTTCACCACCCCCGAGAACTCGTCGATCGAGTAGAAGGACTGCAAGAGAAGCGCGAAGAGCGATCCCAGATAGACCACGCCCAGCCACAGCAGCGGCGGCAGGATCAGAAGCGCGAGCAACAGCCCCGGCCGCCGCCAGAAGGTGCCGGTCAGCCGGTCGGCCAGGCTGCGCGCGGGCAATACGGCGCTCCGGCTCATGCGCTTGCCCTTTCCCAAATACTCCGGGGGTGAGCGCCGCACGGCGCGAGGGGGCAGC
Source organism: Tabrizicola flagellatus (assembly GCF_046295235.1). GTDB lineage: Bacteria > Pseudomonadota > Alphaproteobacteria > Rhodobacterales > Rhodobacteraceae > Tabrizicola > Tabrizicola flagellata_A. The sequence continues at coordinate 42,835 of NZ_JBKBLV010000023.1, read as the reverse complement.
GCCCCCTGCCGGCGCGGGTCCGGTCGCAAGCCATCACGCCGCCCCCATCAGGTGCAGCGCCTGGTGGTCGAAGGCGATGGCGGTGCTCGCGCCCTCGGCCGGAACCGGCTGCCCGGCGGGGACGAGCGCGGCGATCTCGGTCTCGCCCGCACGGATCACCACCCGCGTGCCCGACCCCAGATAGCGCAGCGCGGTCACCGTGCCGGTCACTGGCCCGGTGGCGGCCAGCCGCGTCGCCTCGGGCCTCAGGCTTGCCCATTGCGCGGGGCCGCCCAGGGCGCGGGTCAGCTCGGGCGGCAGCACGTTCGAGGAACCGACGAAATCCGCCACGAACCGCGTGGCGGGGCGGTCGTAGATATCCTGTGGGGTGCCGATCTGGGCGATCTTCCCCTCGTTGAACACCGCGAGGTGGTCGGCCATCGACAGGGCCTCGTGCTGGTCATGGGTGACGAAGACGAAGGTCAGCCCCAGCTTGTGCTGCAAGGCCTTCAGCTCGTCCTGCATCGCCTCGCGCAGCTTCAGGTCCAGAGCACCCAACGGCTCATCCAGCAAAAGCACGCGCGGCTCGTTCACCAGCGCCCGCGCCAGCGCCACCCGCTGGCGCTGCCCGCCCGACAGCTGCGCGGGCTTGCGGTCGCCGTAGCCGTCAAGCTTCACCAGCGCCAGCATCTCCTCGGCCTTCGCATGGCGCTGCGCACGGCCCATGCCCTTGACCATCAGCCCGTAGGCCACGTTGTCGCGCACGTTCATGTGCGGAAACAGCGCATAGTCCTGGAACACGGTGTTGACGTTGCGCAGGTGCGGCGGGACGGCCGAGACATCCTCGCCGAAGATGCGGATCGTGCCGCCCGTCGGCTTCTCGAACCCCGAGATCAGCCGCAGGCAGGTGGTCTTGCCCGAGCCGGACGGCCCGAGCATGGCGAAGAACGATCCTTCCGCGATGGTCAGGTCCACGCCATCCACGGCCTTCACCGTGCCGAAATGGCGGGACACGTTCTGGAATTCGACGGCAGCAGTCATGAGAGATCCGTAGGGTGCGCTACAGCGCACCATGTGCAGGGAAACCGTGGCGATGGGTGGGCCATGGGCCCACCCGAGCTCTGGATCAGCGCCCGCCGATCACGCCGATGTAGTCCGACACCCAGCGGTAATAGGGCACGCAGGCCCCGTCGCCCTGGGCGCAGTTCGAGACCGGCGTGGTCCAGAAGCGGATCTTCTCGAAATCCTCCATGCCGTTCGCCTTACAGCTTTCGGCGGTGGACATGCCGCGCCCGTCGGTGCAGGCGGCCGGCACGCTGGGGTTGGCGCCAAACCAGACCGCGAGGTCGGATTGCAGGTTCGAGGACAGGGTATGCTCCATCCACAGATAGGCGCAGTTCGGGTTCGCGGCGTTCACATGCATCATCGTGGTATCGGCCCAGCCCGTCGCGCCCTCCTGCGGGATCGTCGAGGCGATCGGCTGGCCTTCCGATTTCAGCAGGTTCACCTGGAACGGCCAGGAGCCCGAGGCGACCACGCCCTCGTTCTTGAAGTCGTCCATCTGGATGAAGGCGTCGTGCCAGTAGCGGCTGACGAGGTTGCGCTGCTGGCGCAGAAGGTCCAGCGCGGCCTTGTACTGGTCCTCGTTCAGCTCGTAGGGCGAGGTGATGCCAAGCTCGGGCTTGTGGAACATCAGGTACTGCGCGGCATCGGCGATGTGGATCGGGCCGTCATAGGCCTGGACCCGGCCCTTGTTCGACTTGCCGTCGGGCAGGGTCATCTCCTCGAAGACCACGTTCCACGAGGTCGGCGGCTCTTTGAACACCTCGGTGTTGTACATCAGGACGTTCGGGCCCCACATGTAGGGCACGCCGTAATGCACACCATCGACGGTGTGCCAGGGGGCGTTCTTCAGACGGTCGTCCACCGTGTTCCACGACGGGATCAGGTCCACGTTGATCGGCTGCACCCGGTCGCCGGCCACCAGCCGCAGCGACGCATCGCCCGAGGCAGTCACCAGGTCGAACCCGCCCTCGTTCATCAGCGCCACCATCTCGTCCGAGGTGTTCGCCGTCTTGACGTTGACCTTGCAGCCCGAGCTTTCCTCGAACTTGGTCACCCAGTCGAAGGCCTTGTCGGTCTCGCCGCGCTCGATGTAGCCGGGCCAGGCGACGATGTTCACCTGGCCTTCCGGCGCGCCGAGCGCGGTCACCTGGGCCACGGCCGGGGTGAGCCCGGTCAAGAGGGCAAGGGTCGTGGTTCCCATCAGTCTGAGGCTGGATGTCATGGCAGGCTCCCGTTGGTGTGTCTCTTGCATGCGCAAAGAGTCCGTTCATTCGGACTTTCAAAATAAGCCTAGGTTGCCACGAAAGTTTCACAATGACAAAAAACTGAAGCCAGATATCGGGTTTACCGATGTGTTTCGGGCCGACCGATGCAAGCCTCTTGCGTCATTGGGGATTGTTCGGCCCAGATGGGATTCGGGTGGGAAGTTGAGTCGAGGGTTGATGCCGAGTTTGTTGATGATTGCGCCCGCACCGGTGATCGAATCGGCCGGGCGCCTGCGTCTGGATGTCAAGTTCGTCGAGGGGATGCGCGTCCAGCAGGGGCTTTGGCCCAGCCGGATGACCGTGGCCCTGCGACGCGGGGTCTCCTCGATCCCGTTCGGCCGGGATTACGGCCTTGACGAGCTTCCCTTCGAGCTTGTGCTTCTGGACCCTGACGAGGCCTTGACGCAGCGGCACCTTTCCGGGTTCGACCTGATCTATGCGGGAGGGGATGACTTCCACTGTCTGGGTCTGCCCGACCTTCTGCATTCCGGGCAGAAGCTGGTCTACGTGATCGAATACACGCAGGAGACTCGGCTGCAGATCATGGATCTGGACCGCAGCCGCAGCCTTCTGGGCCGGCTGCGCGGGCGGCTCTGGCTGCGTCAGCAGGAAAAGCGGCGCGAGCGGGCCTTCCGCAGGGCGACGGCGCTCCAGGCGAACGGTTATCCGGCATACGACCAGTATGCGCCGCTGTGCGCCGACACCCTTCTGTATCTGGATGGCCGGATGACACCCGACCTCTTCGCGACCGAGGCCGAGATGGCCGCGCGCGAGGTCTGGCGGGCGGCGGGTGGCCCGATGCGGCTGATCTTCTCGGGCCGGCTGGAGCCGATGAAGGGCGCACAGGACCTGATTCCGGTGGCGCAGGTCCTGGAACGGCGCGGGGTGGACTTCACGCTGGACATCTTCGGCACCGGCTCGTTGCAGGGCGAGATCGCCGCCGGGATGCGGCGCCTGGCCGATCCCGGGCGGATCCGCCTGCACGGCGCGGTGGATTTCGAGACGGAACTGGTGCCCTTCACCCGAACGCAGGCCGATGTGTTCCTGGGGTGCCACCGGCAGTCCGATCCGTCCTGCACCTATATCGAGGCGATGGGCTGCGGCGTCGCGGTGGCCAGTTACGACAACCGGATGTGGCAAAGGCTGAACGGCGAGGCGCAGGCGGGCTGGGGTGCGCCCCTGGGCGAGCCGGAGGTGCTGGCCGAACGCCTGGTCGCCCTTGCACGCGATCCGGAGGCGATCACTCGCGCCAGCCGCAATGCCTGGGCCTTCTCGCAGGCGCATGCCTTCCTGCCCGAGTTCCGACGCCGGATGGAACATCTGGCCCGCATTGCGGGGACCAACCTGCTGCCCGCCGCAGCCTGACCGTCAGCGTCAGGGCGAAGGATCAGCCCGGGCGCACCACGGTCGTGCCTTGCGCCGACCGGATGAAGTTCGAGGCCGGCCCGGTCAGTGGCGCGCCCTTGCGCCAAGCAAGGCCGACCTGCACCGTGGGCAGGTCGCCCGAGACATCGCGGATCTCGATCCTGTCGCCTTCCAGCGACCACGGCCGATAGACGAGGCTGGGCAGGATCGCGAGGCCCGCGCCGGTTGCCACCAGGCTGCGCACCGCCTCGACGCTGCGGGTGCGGAAGGCGATCTGCGGCTTGACCGGCAGGGCGGCGGTCAGGCGGCGGGTGGATTCCTCGATCTCGTCCACCATCAGCTGGATCATCGGCGATCCGGCAAGCTCTTCCAGCGCGATGCTTTCCTGCTGCGCCAGCGGATGTCCCAGCGGCAGCCACAGCCGGTAGGGCGAGACCAGCAGCGTCTCGACGTTCAGCGCCATCCGGTCGTGGACGGAACTGGTCAGAAGAACCGCTACATCCAGCTCTCCGCCGATCAAGAGGTGCTGAAGGTATTCGCCCGAATCCTCGATCACGTTCAGTTCGACCTGCGGAAAGGCGCGGCGATAGCGTTGCAGGATGTCCGACAGGACATAGCCCGCGACCAGGCTTGTCACGCCCAGCGACAGCCGGCCCTTGGCGGCCTCGGCCTCTTTCTGGAAGGCGGTCCGGGCGGTGGCCACGTCGGCCAGGATCTGCCGCGCATGGCGCAGGAAGGCCGAGCCCTTGTGCGTGAGCAGGATCCCCCGCGCCTGCCGGTCGAAGAGCACGACGCCCAGGTCGTCCTCCAGCCCTCGGATCGCCTCGGTCACCGAGGACTGGCTGATCGACAATGCGCGCGCGGCCCCCGTGACCGATCCTGCCTCGGCGGCGGCAATGAAGAACTGAAGCTGGCGCAGGGTGAATGCCATCGGAATCGGCGATAGGATACCGCGCATATCTGACCCGGAGATAGGCCCTTGTGCAAGGGTTGAAGCCGCGTCTTGCAGGTGGTCTGATGCCGGAAAACGAGGGGGCAGCAATGTGGTGGATCCTTGCGGCGGTGGTTCTGGGAGGAACGGCGATTGCGATGCAGGCCCCGATCAACGCCGCGCTGGCGCGGGAACTGGGCGGGCCGGTCCCGGCAGCGGCGGTGTCCTTCGCCGTCGGCTTTGTCGTCCTGCTGGTCATCGCCCTGGCGCAGGGCAAGGGTGCGGTGTTCCTTGATCTGCCGAAGGTTCCCGCCTGGACGCTGCTCGGCGGCTGCCTGGGCGCCTGGTATGTGCTGACGGCGGTCTGGGGCGTGTCGAATCTGGGGGTGCTGACGCTGGTCTCGGCGCTGATCCTCGGCCAGATGACCGCGGCCATGGTGATCGACGCCACCGGGGCGCTGGGCGTCGCCGTGCGCGAGGTCACACCCACGCGCATTGCCGCGGCGGGCCTGGTGCTGGCGGGCGTGATCCTGTCGCGCGCCTAGGGTGGCGCGGGCGGCCTTTGGCCCTGCTCCAGCACCGTCCAGCCTGGGGGCGGCGCGGGCGGCGGCGGGCCGTCCTGCCAGAAGCAGAGCCGCAGGTGGTCCGCCTCGCCCGAGGCGTCGGCGACCAGCGCCCAGTGCATCCCGAATCCGTCGATCAGCAGGCCCTCGGCATAGAAGGCGATCTCTTCGGCCTCCAGCGCTTCGGACGGGCTGTCCGGCCAGCCGTCGGCCCCGCCCCAGAACACCAGCCCTTCGAGGTGCCGGAGCTTGCGGGCAATGGCGGCCAGCGGCGCAAGGAAGGTCTCGACCTCGGCTGCGCCGGTCATGTGCCTGACCTTGCCGCCTGCCCAAACCCGGCCAGCGCCGCCGAGATTGCCGGTTCCGCCCTGCCGACCAGGGCATGATAGGCGGCCAGCCTCTCCGGCGTGAAATGCCCCGCCTCGGCCAGCAGGTTCACAGTTCCAAGCACGACACCGTCGGCGACGACCGGCAGATTGGCGCAGGATCCAAGACCCAGCGACACGATCAGCTCGTGGTCGAAGAAATGTTCGGAAAACTCGGCCGGAGTGTTCGCGACAAAGGTCCGGCGAGCGACGACGCAGATGGCATGCCAGGCGTCCTTCTCCATCGGCTTCGTGCCCTGCACGGGATATTCCAGCGGATGCGAGGTATAGACCCTGCGGTGCGCCGCCGCAGCCTCGTCCAGCGCGGTCACGGTGAACAGCCGGGTGCCCAGCGCGGCACAGTCTGCATGCAGTTGGGAGAATGCGGTCACCTTCAGCCCCGACTTGCGCCAGGTCAACGACTGGCGGAGGATTTCCGGCATTGTTCCTGCCCGAAGCCTGCTGTCAATCGCGGAGCGTCCCATGCAGTACGAAGTCAGCGCGCGGCGGCTGGACGCGACCGGTAGTCTGGCCAGCAGCCATGGGGCCGAGGTCCGCCTTGCGACCGACATGGAGGGCCGCAAGGAGGCCCTGAACCCGGTAGAGCTGTTGCTGTCCGCCCTTGCCGCCTGCATGATCAAGGGGGCAGAGCGCGTCAGTCCGACGTTGAGGTTCCAGCTGGACGGAATGAGCGTCTCGCTTGTCGCCGACCGGCAGGATGCCCCGCCGAAACTGACGGCGATCCGCTACGAGATCGTGGTCGATACGCCGGAAAGCGATGCGCGGCTGGAACTTCTGCATCGCAACATCCTGAAATACGGCACCATTTCCAACACGCTCGCCCTTGCCATCCCCTTGACCGGGACGATCCGCCGGGCGTGAGGCAACGGGGAGCGTGCCTGGTCGGTGCCGGGCCTCGCCCCCGGATCGGCGCCTAGCGCCGCGACATCGCGATGCGGATCAGCGCGCGTTCCATCAGCGCCATTCCGGGGGCCTTGCTGGCCGAGCGCAGCGTGAGGTCGGTCTCGACCAGGATCGCGATGGCGGCCTCCAGCTTGCGCGCGCCCCATTGCCCCGCCTGCCGCGCCATGGCGTCCTTCTGCTTGAAGTTCACCCGCGCCTTCTGGATGCCGACCCCCGGCCCCTGCGGATCGGTGGCCGCCGCGTGCAGGATACGGAAATGCCGCAATGCGCCGATGCAGATCGTGACCGGCAGGACGCCCTGGCCTTCCAGCCGCCGGACCAGGGGGCCGATGGCGGCGGCGCGCGCCTCGGCGACCGCAGCGATCAGCTCGTCCACCTCGGCCTCGATGGTGGCGGGCGCCATGGCAGCCACATCGGCCGGGGTCAGGGGCGAGGCGTCGCCGAACTTGTAGAGCGCGATCTTCTCGACGGTCTGACGGAAATCGCCGGGATCCAGCGCGCGGGCCAGCGTGGTCAGGTCCGCCATCGCCTCGCGGTCGATGGCGGAGAGACCGGCCTTGCGCAGCGCCTCCTCGATTTCTTCCCGACCGGGCGGGTCGTCGTAAAGCCCGATCGACACCGCGTTCGGGTGCTTTTCGAACAGCGTCTTCAGCGCCGACTTTCCGGTCAGGCCGCCCGCGGTGACGACGATCGTCGCATCGCCCGGCTTCCACTCCTTCAGGGCGACGGCTACGGCGTCGGCAAGACCGTCCGTCGCCTCTTCGACGAAGACGACGCGAGGGCCGGGGAAGAAGCCCACCGCCTTGATCGCATCCAAGAGCAGGCTTGCGTCCTTGCGCAGATCGGCACCGGACATGCGCGTCAGGCGCATTTCCGCCTCGCCCTCCGGCCCCACCAGCGCGGCGATGGCGTCCTGCCGCTTCAGCGCCACCCGCATCGGATCGGCGCCGAAGATCAACAGGCCGGCCCGGCCCGGGTCGGGCTTCGCGCAATAGCGGGCGGCCTCGGCCCCCTTCAGGATCATGGGCGGGCGGCCATGGCCGCGATCAGCCGGGCGACGATCTGGTCCGCCAGGATCCGCATCAGGCGCAGGCTCGCATCCTCTTCGGCGGCAAGACCGGCGACAGTCGATCCCGTGGCGGCATAGGCGGTAAAGCTCTGCACCCGGCCGCCGGTGACGCGGGACCCCGAGTCGCGGTCGGTCAGCGTGTAGTCGATGACGCCCTTCAGGTTGTAGCGGGTGGTCTTGTTGTCGGTGGTGATGCCGACACCCACGGTTTCGGTGACGATCGTGTAGGCCAGATCATAGCGCGGCGTCCGGGGCCGACCCAGCCGCTCTTCCAGCCGCTCCACCAGGTCGAAGCCGTTCTTGTCAGTCGGGTCCTGCACATAGACCGTCCCCTGCAGGGGGGTCGCCGGCCCGTTCGGCGCCAGGGCCGGGGTAAAGCCGCAGGCGGCCAGGGCAAGGGGTGCGGCCAGGATGGCGCGGCGCGACAGGTGGCCGTAGGCGGCCCCCCCACCCCATCCCTCCCCCACGAGGGGGGAGGGAGGCGCCGGGACTGCGGCGTCGGGGCCATCGAAGGGCCCCTTCCCCCCTGCATGGGGAATGGATGGGGTGGGGGGGCGACGGTCAGACGACGACATTGATGATGCGGCCCGGGACGACGATGATCTTCTTCACCGGCTGCCCGGCAAGGAACCTGACGACATCCTCGTTCGCCAAGGCGAGCTTTTCAACCTCTGCAATTGCCATGTCCTTCGGCACGCTGATTTCCGCCCGCCGCTTGCCGTTGATCTGGATCGGCAGGGTGACGGTATCGTCCACCAGAAGGGCAGGGTCGGCCTTGGGCCACGGCGCCTGGGCGCACAGCCCGGCGCCGCCCTGATCGGCCCAGATCGACTCTGCGATATGCGGGGTCATCGGCGACATGAGCTTCGCCAGCGTGCGGATGGCTTCCTTCATCACCGGGGTCGAGGCATTGGCCCTGGCGATGGTATTGGTGAAGCCGTAAAGCGTGGCGATGGCCTTGTTGAAGGCAAAGCCCTCGATGCTTCTGGTCACCTCGTCGATGGCCCTGGCCGTTGCCTTTGCGAGGTCAGCGTCGCCTTCGCCCTTGTGATCTTCCGGCATCTCGCCGATGCGGGAACTCAGTGCCCAGACGCGGCCGAGGTGCTTGAACGCGGCCTCGGCCCCGGCGCTGGTCCATTCGACATCCCGTTCCGGCGGGCTGTCCGACATGACGAACCAGCGCGCCGTGTCGGCGCCGAACGACGCGATGATGTTCATCGGATCGACGACGTTCTTCTTGGATTTCGACATCTTGGCCGAGGGGATGACCTCGACCAGCAGGCCCTCGTCGGCCAGGGCCCGGATGAAGGCATCGACATCGTCGACCATGTCCAGCGGCGGCGGCTCGGTGCCGCGCACGACGATCCGGCGGTCGGCCACGTTGAAGACGGTCACATCCTCGGGCAGGTGATAGACCGGGCGACCCTGGTCGTCGCGGGTCATGTAGATCTCGTGCGTCACCATGCCCTGCGTGAAGAGCGCGTTGAACGGCTCGATGGCCTTGGCCGGCAGGTGGCCGGTCTTGTGCATCGCCCGCGCGAAGAAGCGGGAGTAGAGGAGGTGCAGGATCGCGTGTTCGATGCCGCCGATATACTGGTCCACGTTCATCCAGTACTCGGCTTCCTCCGGCACGGTGGGCGTCGTGGCGCGCGGCGCGGTGAAGCGGGCGAAATACCAGGACGAATCGACGAACGTGTCCATCGTGTCCGTCTCGCGCCGGGCGGGTGCGCCGCAGTTCGGGCAAGTGGTCGCGGCCCAGGTCGGGTGGCGGTCCAGCGGGTTGCCCGGCTTGTCGAAGCTGACGTCATAGGGCAGCTCGACCGGCAGGTTCTCCTTCTTCTCGGGCACCACGCCGCAGGTGGCGCAATGGATCACCGGGATCGGGCAACCCCAGTAGCGCTGGCGGCTGACGCCCCAGTCGCGCAGGCGGTATTTGGTGACACCCTTGCCGTAGCCGTTCGCCTCGGCATGGGCGATGGCGGCGGCGACACCTTCGTCACCGGTCTGGACCTCGGCCCCGGCAAAGCCGCGGACATAGCGGACCTTTTCCGACTTCATCGGCACGAAGGCCTCGGCCAGGGGTGCATCCTCAGCGCCTTCGGCAACGAAAACGGCCTTGATCGGCAGCCGGTATTTCGTGGCGAACTCGAAGTCGCGCTGGTCATGCGCCGGGCAGCCGAAGATGGCGCCGGTGCCGTAGTCCATCAGGATGAAGTTGGCGATCCAGACCGGCAGTTCCCAGGCCGGGTCCAGCGGATGCCTGACCTTGATGCCGGTGTCGTAGCCGATCTTCTCGGCCGTCTCGATTTCTTCGGCCGAGGTGCCGCCCTTGCGGCATTCCGCGACGAAAGCCGCCACCTCCGGATCGGCCTCCAGCGCCTTGGCAAGCGGATGATCCGGGCTGATCGCCGCGAAGGACGCCCCCATCAGCGTGTCGGGACGGGTGGTATAGACCTCAAGCCTTTCAAAGCCTTCCGGGGCGCCCACCGTCTCGAAAGCAAACTGCAACCCGCGAGACTTGCCGATCCAGTTCGCCTGCATCAGGCGCACCTTCTCGGGCCAGTTGGTCAGCCCGTCCAGCGCCGCCAACAGTTCCTCGGAATAGTCGCTGATCCTGAAGAACCACTGCGTCAGCTCGCGACGCTCGACCGGAGCGCCGGACCGCCAGCCCTTGCCGTCGATCACCTGCTCGTTCGCAAGCACCGTCATGTCCACCGGGTCCCAGTTGACCACGGCGGCCTTGCGGTAGACCAGCCCGGCGTCCATCATGTCGATGAACATGGCCTGCTGCTGGCCGTAATATTCCGGGTCGCAAGTCGCCAGCTCCCGGCTCCAGTCGATCGACAGGCCCAGGGGCTTCATCTGCGCCTTCATGTCGGCGATGTTGCCGTAGGTCCAGTCCTTCGGATGGCCGCCCCGTTCCATCGCGGCGTTCTCGGCCGGCATGCCGAAGGCGTCCCAGCCCATCGGGTGCAGCACGCTGAACCCCTGCGCCGCCTTGTAGCGCGCCACCACGTCGCCCATGGTGTAGTTGCGCACATGGCCCATGTGGATGCGCCCCGAAGGATAGGGAAACATCTCCAGCACATAGTACTTGGGCTTCGCGGGATCGCGCCGCGCCGTGAAAGCCCCCGCCTCCTCCCAGGCAGCCTGCCATCTGGGTTCGATCACCGAAGGGTCATAGCGCGACATCAGGGGCCTCACATGAATTACCCGCGCGGCTTACACCGCCTGACACCGCAAGGTAAAGCCGTGCAAGGGGTCTTGCCCTTTCGGAAATACTCCGGGTGCGTTGACGATTGCGCCACGGGTTCAATAAACCGTGGACGCAGGGGCAGAGCCCCGGGGGGTGCGGCCCATGCGGCGCCGATCAGAGCTTGCTGTCGCGCACGCGCAGCTGGCGCGCCCGGGTCAGGATCGCATCCTCGATCGCGCGCACCGTCTCGGGCGCGACCGCGCCGCCACCCTGGCCCTGCAGCGCAACCTTCAGGCTGCGCGCATCCAGCGCCGGGTCCTGCACATAGACCGTGGCGCGATAGGCCCGCCCGCCGCCCGGCGGCCGGCCGTAGCCTGTCACGATTACCCCGGTGAACGGGTCCACCGATTCGATGGGCAGGAAGTTCAGCACTTCCAGGCTGGCCTGCCAGATATACCTGTTGACCTCGACCGTGGTGTTCGGGTCGTCCGAGTTGCGCAGCACGCTGAAGATGGAGGTCCCCTTGGCCTCTTCCCGCTTCTCCCGGGTCGCGGGCGGCGCATTCGTGCGATTGCCCTCGGCTGCGGTCGCCGGCTCGGCCGCACGTTTCTTGAACAGACCGCTGCCTATGCCACCACCGCAGCCCGCAAGCGCGATTGCCATTCCCGTGACCAGCGCCACCCGAGCCAGTAGTTGCACCTTCATCCGGGCCATCCATCGAACCTTTTGCCTGCTGTCTAGCCGAGCCACCGGGGCCTGCCAAGCAGTTTCGCGCACATGCGGGCAGCCGCATCGCGGGATCGGCGGTGGGAAACGCCGTCGGCGCCGGCTCGGCCCGGCAAGACCTGTGGCTTTGCTGCACCATTGCCCGACCGAATTCCCCCCGATCCGTTCCTTGCATTGCAATCGAGGGAGGCAAGGTTGAAATACGGCTCATTCCCCCTGCGGATTCCCCTGCGGCGGGCTTACCTTGAAGAAAGAGGGAAAAAGATGAAAAAGTTTCTCATGGCCTCGACCGCGCTGTTCGGCCTCGCCGGGATGGCTGCGGCCGATGTGACGCTCAGCGGCTCGGGCCGCTTCGGTCTGGTTTACGAAGATAACGGCACCACCAGCGACACCCTGCTGTCCTACCGTATGCGCGTCAACATCGACGCCAAGAAGGAGACCGATTCGGGCGTGACCTTCGGTGGCCGTATCCGCCTGCAGTACGACAACGGTGACACCGTCGACGTTGGCGAAGGCGCTGCGGAAGTCAACGCCGCGATGCTCTACGCCGAAAGCGCCGGTTTCCGCTTCGAAGTCGGTAACGCCAACACCGCGTTCGACTCGCTGGCGACCCTGTACAATGCCGAACTCGGCTTCATCTCGTCGACCACCGGCTCGTACTCGCTGTTCGATTACGACTCGTACAGCTCCAGCCCGTATGCCGTCGGCGACGAAAACCGCATCGGTCTTTTCGCGTCCTACAGCGTCGGCTCGGTCGTGCTGCGTGCGTCGTACATCGACTACGACCAGACCGGCGCTTCGGCCAAGGAAGACGAAGTCGGCGTCTCGATGGACTACAGCACCGGCCCGTACAAGCTGGGCATCGGCTATGTGTCGAACGCTGCCGGCAACGTTGACTACGACGTGTACGCCCTGCTCGGCGAATACGCCATCAACGACAACACCAACGTCGGCCTCCAGCTGATCGGCGAAGACGGTGCGGAAAACGACACCACCTTCACCATCTATGGCAACACCAAGCTGGCCAGCGGCGTGGGCCTGGGTGCCTTCCTGTCGGGCGTCGACTCGGATGTCGCCTATGCCAACGACTACGCCATCGGTATCGGCGCAAGCTACGACCTGGGCGGTGCCAGCGTTGCCGGCACGATCCAGCAGGGCTTCGACGACGAGACCTATGCCGACCTCGGCATCAACTTCTCGTTCTGATCCACCCGGATCGAACGAAGGGAAGAGCGGGCCTTGCGCCCGCTCTTTTCTTTTCCGCCCGTCCCGTTAGGTTGCCCGGCAAACGGGGGGCGTGATGGCACTGGCAGACATCCTTGCGCGGGTTCGCGCGGCCGAGGCGGCGGCGGGGCGGGCCACCGGCTCGGTGACGCTGATCGCTGTGTCCAAGGTCCAGCCGCCGGAACGGGTCGAGGCGGTGCTGGAACAGGGCCACCGCGTCTTTGGCGAGAACTATGTGCAAGAGGCCGCCGGGAAATGGCCCGGCTGGCGCGACAGCTTCGGCAAGGTGGAGCTGCACATGATCGGCCCCTTGCAGACCAACAAGGCCAAGGTCGCGGTGGACCTGTTCGACGCGATCCACACGCTCGACCGGCCCTCGCTGGCGCAGAAGCTCGCCAACCTGGGGCAGGCGCGCGGGGCGCTGCCGCAGCTGTTCGTCCAGGTGAACACGGGGGCGGAACCGCAGAAGGCCGGCGTGCTGCCCGCCGACCTGCCGGGCTTCCTGCGCGATTGCCGGGCGATGGACCTTGCGCCGGTCGGGCTCATGTGCATTCCTCCCGAGGCCGAGGACGCCACCCCGCATTTCGCGATGCTGGCGCGGATGGCGGCCGATCACGGGCTTTCCGGCCTGTCCATGGGGATGAGCGGCGACTTCGAGACCGCCATCCTCCATGGCGCGACCCATGTCCGCGTCGGCAGCGCGATCTTCGGCGCGCGGGCCTACCCGCAGACCTGATCCGCCAGCTTGCCCTTTGTCAAATACTCCCGCCGGAGGCTCCGACCGCACGGCCAGGCGCAGGCCCGGTCCTTGAGGCGTGACAGCCCTGCCAGGCGCCTCCCCTCCCCCTCGTGGGGAGGGGATGGGGGTGGGGGGAACCCGGGAAATCATCATTTACGGATGGTTACCGCCCACAGACAACCACCCGATACCAAACGATAATCCGGAAATGTCCACCGTGGACGGGATCAGGTCAGCCAGACCCGTCCATAGGGCGGCAGGACGATCTGTCCGGCATGCGGGGTGACGATGGCGTCGGACAGCTCGTCCCGCAGCGCCGTCACCCCCAGCGCCCGGACCCGGCTTTCGGGCAGGTGTTGCCAGTCCTCGGTAAAGTTGAACAGCCCCAGCAGGGCTCCGGTCGGCGCCAGCCTCTGCACCGCCAGCACGGCGTCGTTGCCGGACGGGACCACCCGCACCGGATGCGCGGCATGCAGGGCCGGGGTGGCCCTCCGGCGCGCGAGGATCGTCCGTGTCCCCCGGAACACCCGGGCCGAGGGCGTCTCGCCCCGGTGCCTTTCTGCGGCCAGCGCCCAGTCCATCCGGGGCCGGTGCACCCAGCGGCTGTCATGGGCGTGGTCGGGGTGATCGAGGTAGGACCAGTCGTTCAGCAGCGCCAGTTCGTCGCCCATGTAGATCAGCGGGATCCCGCCCCAGGCCGCGATCAGCGCGTGCCCCAGCAGGATCCGCTGCACCGCCATGTCGCGGCCCGCGTCATCCGTCGCCCGCTCCAGCCCCGCCAGCGAGGCAAACGATCCCGAGATCCGCTTGTCCCCCGTCGCCTCGTTCACCTGGAACAGCGCGCCCTTGGCGAAGGTGCCGGGAAACGACCCTTCGTAGAAGTCGGACAGGAAGGCCCGGTGGCCATGGCCGGACAGGCCCACCGCCGCCGCGTCTTCGTCCGTCACCGCCCAGCCGATATCGTCGTGGCAGCGGATATAGGTGGCATAAGTGGCGTTCGTCAGCCGGTCGGGGAAATGCGTCCCCATCACGTGCGTCATCAGCCGGGTGTCGCGGGTGGCCAGGGCGGACCAGAACTGCACCATCAGGCTGTTGTGGTAGGCGAGGTTGCCTTCCTTGCCGTCATGCCTGCCGCGCCCGAGATAGGGCAGCATCTCGGCCGGCGCGACGATGGCCTCTTCCAGGTGGATCACCGCGGCCGAGGCGATGCGCGAACAGGCCCGCAGCGCCTGAAGGATCATGTGCACCTCGGGCTCCGACTGGCAGCGCGTGCCCAGCCGCTTCCACATGAAGGCCACCGCGTCCAGCCGCAGCACATCGACGCCCTTGTTGGCCAGGAACAGCATGACCTCGACGATCTCCAGGAAAACCGCCGGATTGGCCCAGTTCAGGTCCCACTGGTGCTCGTTGAAGGTGGTCCAGACCCATTTGCCGATCTCGGGGTAATGGGTGAAGTTGCCCGGCGCATTGTCGGGAAAGACTTCGACCAGCGTCTGCTCATAGAGCCTGGGCAGGTCGGGGCTGTCGAACATCAGGTAGTAGTCCCGATACTTCGGATCGCCCTTCGCCGCCTTCCTGGCCCAGGCATGTTCCTTGGCCGTGTGGTTCAGCACCAGGTCCACACACAGCGACATGCCCCGGGCACGCAGCGCGGCGCTCACCGCTTCAAAATCCGTCATCGAGCCGTAGGTCGGGTTGATCTGGCGGTAGTCCATCACCGAATAGCCGCCGTCGC
Organism: Tabrizicola flagellatus; assembly: GCF_046295235.1. Taxonomy (GTDB): domain Bacteria; phylum Pseudomonadota; class Alphaproteobacteria; order Rhodobacterales; family Rhodobacteraceae; genus Tabrizicola; species Tabrizicola flagellata_A. The sequence goes on along the minus strand of NZ_JBKBLV010000023.1, from coordinate 27,689 downwards.
TGTCGCCCGGGCGCGGCTTCAGGCAGGGCATCAGGTGGACATAGGTGATGCCCAGGTCCTCCAGATAGTCCAGCCTGTCCAGCACGCCTTTCAGGTCGCCGGCAAAGCGGTCGATGTAGAAGACATAGCCCGCCATGTCCGGACGCTGGAACCAGTCGGGCTCGAGATCCCGCTTCAGGTCCAGAAGCTTCAGATCCTCGGGCCGCTCGGCCCAGCCCTTGCGCAGCACCTTCACCAGCCGCTCGCGAAAGGCCGGGTAGTCGGGCCGCGACCCATACAGCGCCTCGAGCATCGGGAACAGGTCTGGGGCGGATCGCGCCAGCCGCAACTCGAAGATCCGGTCATCGGCGCTGATCGTCCGGGCCATGCGGTCCTCCTCCCAGGAACAGGGCCAAACTAGCGGCCTCAAAGCGTTTTGGGAAGAGGTCAGCCGAGCACGATCAGCCGGGTCTGATGGGTGATGCGGGGGGCGATCCACAGCAGGTCGCGGCGCGACAGGGCCACGCAGCCGGCGGTCGGAGTGCCGGGCCGGCGCCACTGGTGCAGGAAGATCGCCGAGCCGCGGCCCGGTTCCGCCTGGGGCCAGTTCCAGTCGGTAATGAGGATCAGATCATACATCGGATCGGCCCGGCGCAGGCGTTCGTGGCCGAACCCGTGCGGCGCGCGGATCATCAGGTTGTAGTCCGGGTCTGCCGGGTCGTCCGACCAGAGGTCGAACGGCCCGATCGGCAGCGCCCAGTCGGCGGGCCGGATCAGCCGGTCGGGGCGGTAGAGCATGCCAACCAGCCGATGCACCCCGGCAGGCGTGGCTCCGTCGCCCTCGCGTTTCCGTCCCGGCGGCACAATGCCGCCGCGCCCGATGGTGCAGGGGAAGACCCGGCCCAGAAAGCGCAGGCCCATGGGCGTGACCACCAGATCGGTCGGCTTCACAACAGATGCCCCGATTTCGCGGCCTTGGTCGCCAGATAGGCGCGGTTCTCGGCCGTCTCGCCCACGCGCAGCGGCACCCGCTCGGTGACATGCAGGCCGCAGCCCTCCATCATCGCCAGCTTCTTCGGGTTGTTGGTCAGAAGCCGCACGCTGGAAAACCCCAGCTTGCGCAGGATCTGCGCGCCGATGCGGAAATCGCGCTCGTCATCCTCGAAGCCCAGCCGGTGATTGGCCTCGACCGTGTCGAAGCCCTGATCCTGAAGGCTGTAGGCGCGCATCTTGTTGGCGAGGCCAATCCCCCGGCCCTCCTGGTTGAGATACAGCAGCACCCCCGCGCCCTCCTCGCCCATCTGTGCCAGCGCAGCGCGCAGTTGCGGGCCGCAGTCGCATTTCAGCGACCCCAGCACGTCGCCGGTGAAACAGGCCGAATGCAGCCGCGCCAGGACGGGTTTCGAACGGTCGGGGCGGCCGATCTCGATGGCGTAATGCTCTTCCCCGCCATCCTCGGGGCGAAAGACATGCACCCGGCCCGCCGCGGCGGCGACCAGCGGCACCCGTGCCGAGACCACCTCGTCCATCGGCGGCAGGGCGGCAAGTGCGGGGCCGATCTCGTCCAGCGACAGTAGCGTCAGGCCATGCGTCCCGGCCAGCGTCAGGGCATTGTCCACGGGCACCAGCAGGGCGGCGGGCAGAAGATGCGCCGACTTTGCCAGCGCCAGCGCAGCGCGCGCCAGATCAGCCGGTCCCTCGCGCAAGGTGTGCAGCGGTCCCTTCATCGGCGTGCGCAGGTCGTCCGCCGGGTCGGCCACTGCGCGCAACCAGTCCAGCCCCGCCCCGGGCGGAGGCACCACGCGCGCAAGATCGCCGTCATAGGCGCGGGCCTTCAGCGTCTCGGCCCGCCGCGCGGTGATCGCCAGCACCGGCGCGCCGAACCCCCTCAGGTCCGCAAGCCGCGCGCCGTCCAGCGTCTCGACCGCCGCCACCAGCGCCGCCCCGCCCGCGCCGGTCAGCACGACGGGCACCCCCATGCGCAGGTCGCCGCGGGCGCGGGTCAGACGTTCGGCGATGGAAAGGGCCAGCGACATGCCCCCTATCTAGGCCGCATCGGCGCCGGGCGGAAGCCTCGGCTGCGGCTCCGGGCCAAAAGGCTGAAGATCGGTGGGGCAGGCGATCAGGATGTCGGTCGGGCCGATGGTCACGTCCGGCGGCACCATCCGGTGATGGCGCAGGAAGTGCAGCGACACACGGCGGGCGTCCTGGCGGAAGTCGTGGTGCAGGACCAGCGTCAGCCGGCCTTCCGCCAGCAGCTGCCGGTTGGTGCGGTCAAGGTCATGGGCGATGAAGACCTCGATCGGGCGACCGGCCTCGGCAAAGGCATCCAGGATCGCCCGGTTGCCGCCGCCGATGGAATAGACGCTGCCGATGTCGGGATGATCGCGCAGTGCCTCCAGCACAAGGCGCCGGGTGGTTCGATCCACGCCCAGCCCTTCCGAGACGGTCAGCGTCGGCAGCGCGGGGGCTTGCCCGGCCAGATGGTCGAGAAACCCGATCCGCCGTTCGTCCTCGCCCCGGAACATCTGCGAGGACAGGGTGATCAGCACCCGCGAGCCCGCCCGCCGCTGCATGTGCTGCATCAGATAGGCCGCCGTGGCCCCCGCGCGGCGGTTCTCCATCCCGACATAGGCCAGCCGCAGCGGCGCGGCGATGTCGGTGACATAGGTCACGACCGGAATCCCCCTGGCCGCGACCCCTTCGAGGCAGGCCTCGATCACCGGGGTGGCCGGCACCTTCAGCACGATCCCGTGGCTGCCACGCCGGGCGATGGCGGTCAGGCGGGCGATGATCTCGCGCTCCTCCATCACCTCGGCCAGATGGAACCGGGCGCGAAAGGCGACGGGGCGCACCAGCGGCAGTTCCGCCTCGAAGGCGGCGCGCACGGCCGAGGTAAAGCGGTCGGGCGCATGGATGAAGATGTCGATGGTAAAGCGCCGCCCCTGCGCCAGGCTTGCGGCGTGCTGCCGCTCCAGTTCCGCGATGGCGGCGGCCACCCGGTCGCGGGTCAGGGCACGGACATGGTCGCGCCCGTGCAGGGCACGGTCCACCGTGGCCGGGCTGAGCCCCGCCTGAACGGCGATCTCCTTGATGCCGAAACGGCGAGGCATGGGGTGATTTGAGGTGATTTTGAGGTGAAACGCAACTGTCTGGCGCGGCGCGCGCGGGGCAGGGTGGGGCAACCGCCACGAAAGGATGCTGCCATGAACGCCCCCGCCCTCCGCTCCCGCCGCCCGGTCTGGATCAGCGCCGACAGCGGCGACTTCGACCTGTTCCGCCAGCAGGTCGCGCAGTCCACCCGGGCCGAGGACGTGCCGCAGGCGGCCGAAGTGGTGCGGAACATCCCGATCTACGACGGGAAGGCCGTCGCCGCCGCTGCCCGCGATCCGCAGGCCCGCAGAGCGCTGACCGCCGAATGGGCCTGGGTGCTGGCGGACGGCCCCGGGATCATCGTGATCCGCGAGGCCATGCCCGACCCGGCCGTCATCGACCGCGCCAGCCGGATCTTCGAGGACATCATCGCCGAGGAAAAGGCCGCCCAGCGCGGCGGCGGCGACCATTTCGCCAAGCCGGGGGCGAACGACCGGATCTGGAATTCGCTGGAAAAGCACTGCCTGGCCGATCCGGCAAACTTTGCCGCCTATTACAGCGCCGATGCGCTGGCCCTGGCCTCCGAGGCCTGGCTCGGCCCGGCCTACCAGATGACCGCGCAGGTCAACCGGGTGAACCCCGGCGGGGCCGCACAGGTGCCGCACCGCGACTATCACCTGGGCTTCATGTCGCCCGACCGGATGGCGCAGTTTCCCGCGCATATCCATTCCATCTCGCCCGTGCTGACGCTTCAAGGGGCGCTGGCGCATTGCGACATGCCGGTCGAGACGGGTCCGACGCTGCTGCTGCCGTTTTCGCAGCTGTTCCACGAGGGCTACCTCGCCTTCGGCCGGCCCGAGTTCCAGGACCATTTCGCCCGCCACCACGTCCAGCTGCCCTTGCAGAAGGGCGACATGCTGTTCTTCAACCCCGCGGTCATGCACGGCGCCGGGACCAACCGCACCACCGACCGCTACCGGATGGTCAACCTCTTCCAGGTCTCCTCTGCCTTCGGGCGGGCGATGGAATCGGTCAACCGTGCCCGGATGTGCCGCGCCGTCTTTCCGGTGCTGCGGCAGGGTGGGCCTGGGATCGACGTCGCCAATGTCATCGCCGCCACGGCCGAGGGCTATCCCTTCCCGACGAACCTCGACCGCAACCCTCCCATAGGCGGCCTCGCCCCCCGGACCATGGCCGATTTCCTGACCCAGGCGGTCCGCGAAGGCTGGAGCGCGGAGCGGCTGGACGCCGTCCTGTCCGACCTGGAGTCGAAGAACGCCACCTGACCGCTTGAAACAATTCCCTCCAAGGCGACACGACCGCGTGAGCATTTCGTTGCAAATCTTGCAGGATTCGTGATCGGGGCGCATCTGACGCTCAATCAGCAATGGAGAACCCCATGGCCGGACTGCGGAAGATCCTGCTTGTCGACGACGACGACGACCTGCGCGAGGCGCTGAGCGAACAGCTGGTGATGACCGAGGACTTCGACGTGTTCGAGGCCGGAACCGGGGCCGACGGCACGGAGAAGGTCAAGGCGGGCCTGTTCGACCTGGTGATCCTGGACGTGGGCCTGCCGGATACCGACGGGCGCGAGCTGTGCCGCCGGATGCGCAAGCAGGGCGTGAAATGCCCGATCCTGATGCTGACCGGCCATGACACCGACAGCGACACGATCCTTGGCCTGGACGCGGGCGCCAACGATTATGTGACCAAGCCCTTCAAGTTCCCGGTGCTCCTGGCCCGCATCCGCGCGCAGCTGCGGACGCACGAACAGTCGGAAGACGCGGTGTTCCAGCTTGGGCCCTACACCTTCAAGCCCGCGCAAAAGTTGCTGGTGGACGAGAAGGACAAGAAGATCCGCCTGACCGAAAAGGAAACCAACATCCTGAAATATCTCTACCGCTCGACCAGCGGCGTGGTGGCGCGGGATGTGCTCTTGCACGAGGTCTGGGGCTACAACGCGGGCGTGACCACGCATACGCTGGAAACCCACATCTACCGCCTGCGCCAGAAGATCGAGCCCGATCCCTCGAACGCGCGGCTGCTGGTGACCGAAAGCGGCGGATATCGGCTGGTGGCATAGGCGGTTGTGGCAGGGCGGCAACGCCTTGTTGCGTCCGCCATGCAACAACCACGAAATCTTGCCGCTTAGGGCTTATTGTTGCCGGATTCGCTTGCTACCTTTCTCGCATGCACCGGTTGTGCAGCAAGTTCCCCTGGTCGCGTCGGGGTTATGGCGCGGCATCCTCCCTGTTGGACCTGGCCGGGCTTCTTGCCCGGCCTTTTTTTGTGCTCGTGCCAGATCAAGGCGCGAGGCCTGCGGGGGCCTGCATCCTGGCCCCACTTCCCTTGTTCCCTTTGCGCCGGGCCTCGCGCCCGGCCTTCTTTTTCCGCCCGGCCCTTGAGCCTGCCGCGGCCCGGTCTTACGGTCGCCCCGCAACCCGGAGCCGCGCCCATGCCCTTCACCCTTGCCACCTGGAACATCAACTCGGTCCGCCTGCGCGAGGGGCTGGTCGCCCGCCTGCTGACCGAAGAAGCGCCCGACATCCTTTGTCTCCAGGAATGCAAGTGCCCGGTCGAGCTGATCCCGATGGAGGGGTTCCAGGCGCTGGGCTACACCCATGTCATCGCCCGGGGGCAGAAGGGCTACAACGGCGTCGCGATCCTGTCGAAGCTGCCGATCCGGGATGTCGGCGGGCACGACTTCGCCGCGCTGGGCCATGCCCGGCATGTGGCGGGGAGGTTGGAAAATGGGGTCACGATCCACAATTTCTATGTCCCGGCGGGCGGCGACATTCCGGATCGTGAGCAAAACCTCAAGTTCGGCCAGAAGCTCGACTACCTGACCCAGATGCGCGACCATTTCCATGCCGAGCGGCCGGAAAGGTCGATCCTTGTCGGCGACCTGAACATCGCCCCGCGCGAGGACGATGTCTGGGATCACAAGGCGCTGCTGAAGATCGTCAGCCACACGCCGGTCGAGGTGGAGCATCTGGGTCAGGTGATGGAGGCCGGGCGCTGGCGGGACATCACCCGGCAGGACATCCCCGAGGGCCGGCTCTACAGCTGGTGGAGCTACCGCAGCCCCGACTGGGACGCCGCCGACAAGGGCCGCCGGCTGGATCATGTCTGGGCCACGCCCGACATCGCCGGTGCGGGCCACGGCAGCCGCATCCTGCGCCCCGTGCGGGGCTGGGACCAGCCCTCGGACCACGTCCCGGTCTTTGCGACCTTCGACCTTTAGGCGCAAATCTTTTCGAAAAGATTTGCAAATTCCTTCGAAGGAGTTTGTCAGGACCCCGAGGCCAGCGCCGCCAGCACCGCCTTGGCGCTGTCGCTGTCCCACTCGGCATCGCCGATCAACCGGGCGACCTCCTGCCCGTCCGGGTTCAGGATCACGGTGACCGGCAGGCCCATGACCCCCATCCCCCGCGCCAGCTGCGACTGCGGGTCGCGCAGGATGGGCAGCGCGGTGACCCCCGCTTCCTCGAAGAACCGCCTGATCCCCTCGACCGCGTTGCGTCCGGTGGCGACCGGCACCACGGCCAACTCGGGCATCGCCGTTTGCAGCCGGTCGAGCGAGGGCATCTCCTTCCGGCAGGGCGCGCACCAGGTGGCCCAGAAGTTCAGCACGACCCACTTGCCCCGGTAATCGGCCAGCGCGTGCTCGCCGTCCTCGGCATCCAGCAGCACCGCCTCGGGCACCGCGACCGGGGCCTCGTGCAGCACCAGCTTCTTCATGTCGCCCTCGCGCAGGCTGGCCACGTCAGCCAGCGCCGGATTTGCACCGAGGGCCAAGGCCGTATAAAGGACCACCAGAATTTTCCGCACGTTTCCCACCCCGCCCATCCTGCCGCGAAAGCCCCGCCCATGTCCGACGCCCCCGATCCCAAGTCCGCCAACACGATGTGGGGCGGGCGCTTTGCCGAGGGCCCCAGCGCGATCATGACGGCGATCAACGCCTCGATCGGCTTCGACCAGCGGCTCTACGCCCAGGACATCGCGGGCAGCCGGGCCCATGCGGCGATGCTGGCCGCGCAGGGCATCATCTCTTCTAGGGATGCCGAGGCGATCGGGGAAGGGCTGCTCGCGATCTTGTCAGAGATCGAGGCGGGGAAATTCCCCTTCACTCCCGATCTTGAAGACATCCACCTGAACATCGAGGCCCGCCTGACCGAACGCATCGGCGAGGCGGGAAAGCGGCTGCACACCGGGCGGTCCCGCAACGACCAGGTCGCCGTCGATTTCCGGCTCTGGGTGCGCGACCAGTGCGATGCGGCCATCGAGGGGCTGTCCGGCCTGATGCGCGCCTTCCTCGCCCAGGCCGAGGCCGGGGCCGACTGGGTGATGCCGGGCTTCACACACCTGCAAACCGCCCAGCCGGTGACCTGGGGCCATCACATGCTGGCCTATGTCGAGATGTTCGCCCGCGACCGTTCCCGGTTCCATGACGCGCGCCGGCGAATGAACGAATGTCCCCTCGGCGCCGCCGCGCTGGCAGGGACCAGCTTCCCCATCGACCGGCACATGACCGCAAAGGCGCTGGGCTTCGAGCGGCCGACCGCGAACAGCCTCGACTCGGTCTCCGACCGCGACTTCGCGCTGGAATTCCTGGCCGCCAGCAGCATCTGCGCCATGCATCTGTCGCGCTTTGCCGAGGAACTGGTGATCTGGTCCTCCGCCCAGTTCCGCTTTGTCCGGCTGTCCGACCGCTGGACGACCGGCAGCAGCATCATGCCGCAGAAGAAGAACCCCGACGCGGCCGAACTCCTTCGCGCGAAACTCGGCCGTATCCTTGGCGCCACCGTTGCGCTGTTCACGGTGATGAAGGGCCTGGCGCTGACCTATTCCAAGGACATGCAGGAGGACAAGGAACAGGTCTTCGACGCCGCCGATACGCTGATGCTGGGCCTTGCCGCGATGACCGGCATGGTCGCGGACATGACCGCCAACCGCGATGCCCTCCGCGCCGCCGCCGCCTCGGGCTTTTCCACCGCGACCGACCTCGCCGACTGGCTGGTCCGGGCGCTGGGCCTGCCCTTCCGCGAGGCGCACCATGTCACCGGCGCGCTGGTGGCCATGGCCGAGGCGCAGGGATGCGACCTGCCCGACCTGACGCTGGCCCAGATGCAATCGGTCCATCCCGGCATCACCGCCGAGGTCTTCGGCGTGCTGGGGGTGGAAAACTCGGTGAGAAGCCGCATGTCCTATGGCGGCACCGCGCCGGATCAGGTCCGCGCGCAGATCGCCCGCTGGAAGGCGGACCTGGGCTGATCTTTGCAAGGGAGCATGCTATGAAACTCTGGCTTCTGATCCCGGTCCTTGCGCTGGCGGCCTGCAAGAACCCCATGCTGGCCACCAACCTGACCTTCGGCACCGGCGGGGTTGAGGCAAACCCCACCTTGTCCGGCGAGATCGGCGGTGCCACGGTGTCCATCGACCCCTGAGGAAAGGCCCGCCATGCCCCGGTTTCTGCTTCTCGCCTCGCTCTTCCTTGCCGCCTGCGGCGCCGATGGCGCGCCGGAACCGCCGTCGCGCGGGTTGGCCGTCACCGGCGAGGTGCAGATGGGCGTCGTCGCACGATGAGCCCGCTGCGTCTTGCCTTCCTGGCAATCGCGGTCTGGGGCGCGGTGCATCCGATGTACTGGTTCCTGAAGCACATGCGCGAGAGCGGAACCGGCCTCGGCGGCCTGATCGACGCCTGGTATGTCAACGCCTCGACCACCGGCCTGACCTGGGACCTGACCATCGCCGCCATCGCGCTGACGGTCTGGGTCCTGGCCGAAAGCCTTGGCCGCCGGGACTGGCTGGGCCTGGTGGCGATCCCGGCCACCTTCTGCATCGGCGTCAGCTGCGGGCTGCCGCTCTATCTCTTCCTGCGCTCGCGCCCCTCAGTGGCGTGAACTGGTCGCGGTCCCGTCCTCGGGGAACAGATGCGCCTGGGCGGGGTCGAACTCCAGGTTCATCTGCGCCCCGATGTCGAACACCGCATCATGCGACAGGGCCGCGATCAGCGGGCTGCCGTCCTTGAGCGTGACCTCGACCACGGTTTCCGACCCCAGCCGTTCGGTCAGCGCGACGGTGCCGTGCAGCCGCCCCGCGCCCTCGGCCACCGACAGATATTGCGGGCGCAGGCCCAGGATCGCCTGATCCCCCACCTTGAACGGCCCGCGCTTGCCCGAAACCTCGACGGGGTCCAGCGCCGCGTTCGACACCAGCACCTTGCCGCCGTTCACCCCTTGCACCGTCACCTTGACGAAGTTCATCGACGGCGCGCCCAGGAAGCCCGCCACGAACAGGTTCGCCGGGTCGTGATACAGGTCCATCGGCGCGCCGATCTGCATGACCTGCCCGTCCTTCAGCACCACGATCTTGTCGGCCAGGGTCATCGCCTCGACCTGGTCGTGCGTCACATAGATCATGCTGGCGCCAAGCTGCTGGTGCAGGCGTCCGATCTCCATCCGCATGTCCATGCGCAGCGCGGCGTCGAGGTTCGACAGGGGCTCGTCGAACAGGAACACCTGGGGCTTGCGCACGATGGCCCGGCCGATGGCAACCCGCTGGCGCTGGCCGCCGGAAAGCTGTGACGGGCGGCGGTCCAGCAGGTGCTCCATCTGCAGGATGCGGGCGGCCTCGGCGACCTTGGCCTCCTTCTCCTCCTTCGACGCCCCGGCGATTGTCAGCCCGAAGGCCACGTTCTCGCGCACCGTCATGTGCGGGAAGATGGCGTAGGACTGGAACACCATGGCGACGCCGCGATCCTTGGGCGGCAGGTCGTTGACCAGCGTCTCGCCGATCCGCAATTCGCCCGAGGTGATGTCCTCAAGCCCCGCGATCATGCGCAGCAGCGTGGACTTGCCGCAGCCCGAGGGGCCGACGAAGACGCAGAACTCGCCGTCCTCGATCTCGATGTCCACGCCCTTGATGACATGGGTGGCGCCATAGCTTTTCCTGACGTTCTTCAGCGATATCCGGGCCATGGGCTACTCCGCCGCCTGTGCAAGGGGTTGAACGTGCAGAAGACCGTCGCCGTCGATCACGACCGGCTCGGGATCCATGATGTAGCCGCCGAAGCTGGCCTTGCCGCCGTCGGCGAAGCCGAGGATCACCATGCCTTGCGGGCCGTCCACGATGCGGGCTGCGTAGCGGCGGCAGGGCTCTGCCCCGTCAAGGAAGGGGCCGGGCGCGATGCGCCAGGGGCCGCGGGGATGGTCGGCGATCAGGTAGTGGGTGCCGGTGACCGGGGTTTCCGGGTTGTCGCGGCGGTATTGTTCCGACCAGTGGTGCGACGAGGTGCAGAAGAGGCAATACCAGTGGTTCCCCACCTGGAACACCTGCGGCACCTCCAGCTGGCCGAAGCCGCCATGGAACACCGGGGGTTGCAGGGTCCACGTCATCAGGTCCGGCGAGGTGGCAAAGCCGATGGCCCCGCCGGCATTGGGTTCCGGCACGCCCGGCACGCGGGCGGTGAAATACATCAGCCAGCCCTTGCCGTCCGGGTCGCGCATCGCCCAGGGGTCGCGCATCGCCCGGTCGTGCCAATGGCCGACGGCATGGTCCTTCTCGTAGCAGTCGGCGTTGGGGCCGGTCAGGTCCAGCGCCAGCCCGTCGCCGACCCGCGTCCAGTTGTGCAGATTGCGCGAGGTGGCATGGCCGATCCGCTGATACAGCGACTGCTCGGATTTCCGCGTGCCGGTGTAGAACAGATGCCACAGCCCGTCGTCGCCCTTCAGGACCGACCCGGTCCAGGTCGTGCTGTCGTCCCAGGCCGCGCCGTCCCGCTGCGGCTCGAACGTGGTGCCCATGTCGGTCCAGTTGGTCAGGTCGCGCGACACCGCATGGCGCTGGGTCGCGTTCAGGTGCCGCGCGTCGGGGTCGATCAGCGATTTCGGCGCTTGCAGGAAATAGCCGTGCCAGATGTCGCCGTCCTGGACATACCAGCTGTCCCAGAACCAGAGGTCTTTGTGTTTGAACGACATTTTGGTCTCCTCAGCCCTTCACGCCGGTCGAGGCGATCGACGCGATGAAGGCTTTTTGCAGGTAAAGGTAGAAGGCGAGGACGGGGACGGTGATCAGGCTCAGGTAGGCCATCACCTCGCCCCAGACGACGTTGAGCTGGAAGAAGTATTGCAGGCCCACCATGACCGGGCGGTAGCCCTCCGCCTGCGTCACCATCAGCGGCCAGAGATACTGGTTGTACATCACCAGGAACTTCAGGATCGCCGCCGTGGCCAGGATCGGGCCCGAAAGCGGCATCACGATCTTCCGATAGATCTGGAACCACGAGGCACCCTCGACCCGCGCGGCCTCGATCAGTTCTCCGGGCAGGTCCTTGAAGTACTGCACGAACAGGAACACCGTCAGGCCATCGGCGATGAAGGGCACGATCTGCACCCGGTAGCTGTTCAGCCACCCCCAGGTCAGCCCGTCCATCCCCAGCCAGGGCAGATGCGCCACCATCATCAGAAGCGGGATGGCGATGGTCTCGAAGGGCAGGATCAGCGTGGCCAGCAGGATCGACAGCAGCACGTCGCGCCCCTTCCAGCCGACGAAGACGAAGGCGAAGGCCGCGGCCGAGCAGACCAGCAGCGACAGGACCACCGTCACCCCGGTGACGAGGACCGAGTTGAACACGAAGGTTGCCACCGGCGCGCGCTGGAAGGCGGCGAAGTAGTTCGACAGGCTGATGTCGCCCACCGGCAGGAAGGCGCGGAGGTTGCCCGAGTCCTGCAAGAGCTGTTGCGTCGGCTTCAGGCTGGACATCACCATGAAGACCAGCGGGAAGATGAAGATCAGCGCGATCAGCACCAGCACCGCATAGCGGGTTGCCAGGCGCAGGCCGCGGTTGTCGGCGGAAATCATGGCCATCAGCTCTTCTCCCGCGTCAGCCAGCGTTGGATCAGGGAAATCGACAGCACGATCACGAACAGGATGACCGAGATCGCCGACCCGCCCGAGATGTCCTGCTTGCCATAGCCGCGCTCGACGGCCTGGAAGACGATGGTCTGGGTGCTGTCCAGCGGTCCGCCGTTCGTCATCACGTCGATCTGGGCGAACAGGCCGAAGGCCTGCATGGTGATGACGATCAGGATCAGGACGGCGGTGTTCCTGAGGCCCGGCCAGGTGATGTAGCGGAATACCTGCCACTTGGACGCGCCCTCGATGGCGGCGGCCTCGTAGAGGGTGGGGCTGATGGTCTGGAGGCCCGAGAGCCAGATCACCATGTGAAAGCCCACCGCCTGCCAGATCGACATGGCGATGATCGCGCCCAGCGCGGTCGATGGGTTGCCCAGCCAGTCCACCGGCGGGATCAGGCCAAAGCTGATCGCCCCCAGAAGGTTGTTCAGCAGGCCGGACTGGCCGTCATAGATCAGCCGCCACAACAGCGAGACGACGACGATCGAGACGACGACCGGCATGAAGTAGATGGCGCGGAAGACATTAATTCCCTTCAGGCGCTGATTGATGAGCAGCGCAAGGCCAAGGGCCAGGCCCGCCTGCACCGGGGCGACGACCAGCACGAAGATGAAGGTGTTGACGATGGCCTTCATGAACACGACGTCGCGCGCCAGGACATAGGTCCGGCTGTCCCCGCCAAGGCTGAAGCTGAACCATTCCCGCATCCCCGCCAGGTCGGGCCGGTCGGGGTTGTTGCGGGTCAGCGTGCGGATCGAGGGATATTCCGGCGCGCCGTCCTTCATCACCACCGCGCCGTTTTCGTCCCGGACCGGCTCCAGCGTCAGAGTGGTGACGCCCAGAAGCTGACGGTAGTTCGCCATGCCCACGAACTCGGTCGGATTGGGGCTGACGAGACGCTGGTTGGTGAAGGAAAAGTAGAAGGCCAGGAAGAAGGGCAGGATCACGAACCCGGCGATCAAGAGGACCGCAGGGCCCGCCATCAGCCAGCCCGTCCGGTTCGACACGGTGAACTTCGACGCCATGATCGCCTCGTCGCGTGAGAGGGGAAAGGGCTGGCGGCGCGAACCGCCAGCCGGAAGTCAGCGGGAACGCGGCCCCGGATCCGCTCCGGGGCCAGACGGTCCTAGTGGCCGTAGCCGCCGTTCTTCTCGATGTCGGCGTTGATCTCGTCTACGGCCGCGTCCAGCGTCGCCGCCACGTCGGCCCCGTTGGCGATGTCGGCCAGCGCCTTCTCGAACACCTTGGCCTGCACGACATAGCCCGGGGTCACCGGACGGACGAGAGCCTGGGCGGCCGAGAGGCCGAAGAACACTTCCATCGCGCCACCCGGCTTGTAGTGCTCGGTCATCGCGGCTGCCGTCTTGGTCGGCGGGATCAACCCGATGCCGTCCGAGAAGGCCGCCAGATACTTGTCCTGAAGAGCGAACTCGATGAAGGCCGCGGCGCCTTCGGGATGCTTGGACGAGGCCGAGACGCCGAACTGCCAGGAGGCCGCACCGATCTTGGGGCCGTTCCCGAAGTCGGGCGCGGGCAGGAACACCGTGTCGGGGAAGGCCTTCAGCGTGTTCAGCGCCGCCCAGTTGCCGTTCCACGAGAAGGCATACTTGCCTGCCGCGAACCCGCCGTCACGATCCGCCGGGTCCTGCGTCGCGGGCGCATAGCCGTTCTTGAACAGGCCCTGCCACCACTCTCCGAAGGCAAGGGCAGCCTCGCCGTTCAACGCGCCTTCCGCCGTCTTGTAGGTCGAGCGGTCGACGATGTCGCCACCGAAGCTTTGCAGGAAGGGCGAGAAGGCATAGGGATACCATTCGCCGGTCCAGGCCATGCCGAGGTCCAGAGCATAGTCCCACTTGCCCGAGGCCTTGGCCGCATCGAGTGCCGCCATGAATTCGTCCTTGGTCCAGGGCTGGTCCAGGGTGGGCATGCGCAGACCCAGCTCTTCCAGGGTGGACTTGCGCGTCACCAGCGCCACGGCGGCATCCCACAGGCCGATCGAATACAGTTGGCCGTTCCAGATGCCCTTGGTGCCGGGCAGGAAGTCGGCGATCTTCGATTCGTCGATCTTCAGGGGCTGCATGTAGCCCGCCCAGGCCCAGTTCGGCATGACGGGGCCGTCCACGTCCAGGATGTCGGGCAGGTTGCCGGCCAGCGCGCCCGCGACGACGGAATCGTTGTAGGCCGCCTGCGGGAAGCTTTGCAGTTCCACCTTCCAGTCGGACTGGCTGCCGTTGAAGTCGGCGATGATCTGGTTGATGATCTTGCTTTCGACCTCGTTGCCGGCGCCATGGTACCACATGGTCAGCGTCTGCTGCGCCTCGGCGGCCGAGGCCCAGGCCAGGATCGCGGCCGAAGCCACGACGGTGAACATCTTCATTTGCTCTCCTCCCTCTGGGTCATCAGTGAAACGACAGTCGCGGTCCGAAGCTCGTTGACCGAACCGCGCCAGTGCACAGGCCCGGCCACCAGGACCGGACGGTGGTCATCCCGGCCCTCGCCGGAAATCAGCTGCAACAGACGCTCGCCCGCCCGGACGCCCATGGCGTTGTAGGGTAGCTCGACCGTGGTCAGCGGCGGGTAGAGCGTCTCGGCGATGGCGCGATAGTTGTCGAAACCCGCCACGCCGATCTCGTCGGGCACCCTGCGGCCCATGCTGCGCAGGATGCCATAGACCATCAGCGCCATCTGGTCGTTGCCGCAGCACAGCACCGTGGGCGGCGCGTCCAGCCGCAGCAGGCGGTCGATCGTGTCCCACAGCAGCTGCGGCCCGGTCTCGGGCTGGTCGAAATCCACATGCGCCAGCAGGGCGGGGTCGAAGGCGATCCCGGCCTCGGCCAGCGCATCGCGGTAGCCCAGCGGCCGCAGCCGGCCGGCGGCCATGTCGGGGCGCAGGGCCAGCATGGCGATCCGCCGGTGCCCGGCGCCGATCAGGCGCCGCACCAGGTCGGCCTGCAGGCGGCGGTCGTCGGGCAGGACGGCGGGGGTGCCGCGGTCGTCATAGCAGTTGGCCAGGACCAGCGGCGTATCCTCGGGCACCGGGGGCAGGTCCACCGGCTGGTGATACTCGGCGACATAGATCAGCCCTTCCACCCGGTGCGACAGGAAGGTGTCGATCAGCTTGGGCACACGGTCCTGCCGGCCCCCGGTATCGGCGATCATCAGCGTCATTCCGGAGGCATCCAGCGCCCGCTGGATGCCCTGCACGATGTAGAGGTCCGGCAGGCCCTGCTGGGTCGAAGGCTGGTTCTTGGTGGAAATCGCGCCGGTGATCAGCCCGACGATCCCCGACTTCTGCGCCCGCATCATCCGCGCCGCGTTCGACCGGACATAGCCCAGCTCGCGCATCGCGGCCTCGACCACCTCGCGCGTCCTTTCGCCCACCGGCCCGTCGCCGTTCAGCACCCGGCTGACCGTCTTGGGCGACACGCCGGCCAGGCGTGCGACATCGTAGATCGTCGACATGCGAGGCCTCCCCTCCGCGCGGTGTCCGGCTATGACATCGGTGTCATGACATCGGTGTCACAACTCGACCGATTCTGTCAAGCGCGGGTTGCGCGGGCGGGGAGGAGAGATCGGCTCAGGCGTGAAAGACGAAGGAGCGCATCGAGACCGAGCCGAGGTCGATGGCGTCGGTCATGAAGGTCAGCCGGTCCCGGGCGTCCGAGGCGCCGGCGATGGTCAGCGCCGGCATGTAGTGATCCACCGTCGGATGCGCCATGGTCAGCAGGCTGCCCAGCCCCTCGCGGTCTGCCAGGGATTTCAGGTCGCGCGCTTCCAGCCGGTCGGCGAACAGGCGGTCGAACTCCAGCGCGAAGTCCAGCGGCTGTCCGCCGAACCGCATGGCGCGCAGATTGTGCACCACGTTGCCCGATCCCAGGATCAGCACGCCCCGGTCGCGCAGCGCGGCAAGCGTGCGGCCGACCTCGAGCTGGTGCTCCAGCCCCCGGCTCATGTCGATCGAGACCTGGAACACCGGCACCTTCGCCTGCGGATAGAGGAACTTCAGCACCGTCCAGGCGCCGTGGTCGAGGCCCCAGGTGTCGTCCTCGGCGGAATGGTGGCTGGCCAGGAGGCTCACCACCTCGCGCGCCAGCTCCGGGTTGCCGGGGGCGGGGTAGTCCATCGCGTAAAGCGCGTCGGGAAAGCCATAGAAATCGTGGATCGTCTTCGGCAGGGCCGAGACATCGACCAGCGTCGTGCCGCGCGTCATCCAGTGCGCCGAAACGACCAGGATCGCCTGCGGTTGCGGCAGGGCCTGTCCCAGCGCGCTCCAGGCGCGGCTGTAGGCGGTATCCTCCAGCGCGTTCATCGGGCTGCCGTGGCCCAGGAACACCACGGGCATCCGGGCCGAGGGCTTCAGCCGGTCGCGGAGGGCGTTGAGGTCGGTGATCGCGCTCATGGTCCTGTCCTTTCGGCGAAGGGGCCGCCCCCTGTCGGGGCAGCCCGGAGGGTTCAGGCCGCGGCCAGCGCGCGGGCAGAGGGTTTCAGCGCATAGGCGCCCGAGCCCAGCAGCGCGATGGCTCCCTGCACGATGGCCCAGAACAGCGGGAATTCCCAGCCGCCGCCTTCGCTGGAAAAGACCCAGCCGTTGCCGGCATGGACCCAGGTCGCGCCCAGAAGCACCGGGATCAGCGCCAGCGCCACCGCGCGGGTGGCAACGCCCAGGATGAGGGCAAGACCGCCGCCGACTTCGGCCAGGATGGTCAGATAGGCGAGGACGCCGGGCAGGCCGAGGCTTTCGAAATAACCCACCGTGCCGGGGATGGTGAAGACCATGACCTTCATCAGGCCATGGGCGACGAACAGGGCGCCGCTGGCGACGCGCAGGATCAGGGCGGCGTAATCGGAGTTAGGGGTCATCTCGGGGTCCTTTCAAGGGGCCGCCCGTCCGGCGGCGGATGCGATGAGGCAAAGCTAGGTCTTGACGCTTGGGAATGAAATGGCGACATTGTGGATTGATAATCCACATTTCATTCCGAAAGACGCGCCGATGGACCTGATCGACGAGTTGAAGGCCTTCGTCGCCACCGCGCAGACCGGATCCTTCACCGCCGCGGCGGAGCAGCTGGGCACGTCCAACCGCCTGACCTCGAAATATGTGGCCGGCCTCGAGGCGCGGTTGGGCGTGCGGCTGTTGCAGCGCACCACGCGCAAGGTCGGGCTGACGCCGGCGGGCGAGGATCTCCTGTCCCGCGCGCCGGCCCTTCTGGACGATCTCGACGACCTGATCGCCGGGGTCGCCGAAGGCTCGCGCGGGTTCTCCGGGGTGATCCGGCTTTCGGCCCCCGTCACCTTCGGCGAACTGCATGTCGCCGGGATGCTCGACCGTTTCGGCCGGCTGCATCCGGGGCTGTCCTTCGACCTGAGGCTCGACGACCGCCATGTGGACCTTGCGGCCGAGGGGATCGACCTTGCCTTCCGCATGGGCCGGACCGACACGCAGACGCTGAAGGTCCGCCGGCTCGGCGGTTTCGGGTCGGTGCTGGTGGCCAGCCCCGACTACCTCGCCCGGCGCGGGAAGCCCGCGTCTCCGCAGGATCTGGCCGCGCATGACTGCATCCTCGACACCAACCGCCGCGACCCCCGGCGCTGGGCCTTCGGGCGCCCGCCCGTCCCCGTCGCGGTGCAGGGCCGGTTCCGGGTGAACTCGGCCCGCGCGGCGGTGGAACTGGCGGCGGCGGGGCAGGGGCTGGCCTATGCCCCGCGCTTTGCGGCCCGTGCGGCGCTCGAGGCGGGGGCGGTCATCCCGGTGCTGGCCGACTGGCCGGGCGAGGAGGGCCAGCTTTCCGCGGTCTGGCTGGAAGGCCGCGTCCTGCCGCGCAAGATCCGGGCGCTGATCGACTTCGCGGCCGAGGACGTGCGCGCCGCCGGCATCCTCTGACCGCCTAGCGACTGGACTGCCGCACTATCAGTTCCGGCGCGATCCGCAGCGTCGCGGGCTCGGTCTGCCGTCCGTCCAGCACGTCGAGGATCAGCGCCGCCGCCCTTGCGCCGATCTCGCGCGGGAAAGGGTTGATCGTGGTCAGCGCGGGGACCGAGACCTCGGCGATCTCGTAATCGCCGAAACCGGCGATCCAGATGTCCTCCGGCACCCGCACGCCGCGCCGCTGGCATTCGGTCAGGGCGCCGAAGGCCGACAGGTCCGACACGCAGATCACGGCTTCCGTATCCGGCAGTGTGTCCAGAAGCCGCCCCATCGCCATCGCCCCTTCCCGCATCGAAATCGGGGGCGCGCCCGCGTCGATCAGGCGGCTGGCATCCAGCCCCTGCGCCCGCATCGCCGCCACGAACCCCTCGCGCCGGTCGGTGCCCCGCGTGTCGCGGTCCGCGTCGCCCCCGATGAAGGCGATCCGCGTGATCCCCTGGGCCACGAAATGATCGATCATCCCCCGCACAGCCTCGGCGTTGGAAAAGCCCACCACATGCCCGATGGGCTGGGCCGGCAGGTCCCAGGTCTCGATCACCGGAAGGCCCGCGTTCTCCAGCAGGCGCCGCGCGCGGGGTGTATGCTTGCCCCCGGTGACCACGATCGCCTCGGGCCGCCGGCGCAGAAGCTGTTCGATCAGCCGCTCCTCCTCGTGGATGTCATAGTCGGTATAGCCCAAGAGGATCTGCAACCCCCGCGCCTTCAGCCCCTCGGACAGGCCCCGCAGCGTCTCGGCGAAGTTGGCGTTGTTGATCGAGGGGATCGTCACCGCGACGAAATCCGTCCGCTGCGACCGCAGGGACGAGGCCGTCGAGTCGAACACATACCCCAACTCCTCTGCCGCCTTCAGGATCGCACCCCGCGTCGCCTCGCTGACGGATGTGTCCCGCTTGAAGGCCCGGCTGACCGTCATCGGCGAGACACCGGCAAGACGGGCGACATCGGCCATGGTCGGGGTCTTGCGCGGGCCTGTCATGTCAGGGGCGTGAAACTGTGCGCCGTGGTGACATGGTGGTGGATGCGACCCTCAAAGTGCCGCGCCAGCACTGCTTCCGTCGCGGCGCGGCCTTCCTTGCGGATCGGATGGTCCAGGAAGGCTTCGACCGTCGCCATGTCGGGCCAGTCGATCGCCAGGATCAATGGGTATTCCGGTGCGCCTTCGTCCCGGTCCTCCGCGAAGGTGACATGCACCGCCAGTGTGCCGGGGAACCGGCGCCAGACCGGCAGGATTTCCGCCAGCACATCGCGGCGGAAGGCTTCTTCATGCCCCTCGCGCAAAATGCCCTCGAACAGCGCATAGCGGGTAATCATGCCGGATCCTTTCGTGGGCCCCAGTCTTTCCGAACAGCAAAGAACTCCATCAGCGCCGCCTGATCCTCGCCGCCAAGGCCCGCCGCCGTCAGCATCCGGTGGATCTCGGCGCAAAGCGCGGTCAGCGGCATCGCCGTCTGCGTCAGGCGTGCCAGGTCGGCGGCGCCGTTCAAGTCCTTGACCATGTTGTCGATCCGCCCCGTCCGCCGGTAATCCCGCGCGGCCATGCGGGGCATGTATTCCTGCAGGATCGCCGAATCCGCCCGGCCCCCGGCCAAGGCCTTCGGGATCATCGCCGCATCCACCCCCGCCGCCTCGGCCAGCGCCGTCGCCTCGGCCACCGCGAGGAATCCCAGCCCGCACAGCACCTGGTTGATCAGCTTGGTCGTCTGCCCCGCCCCCGGTCCGCCCATCCGCGTCTGGTTCGACGCGACACCACGCAGAACCTCCTGCGCCTCGGCCACGTCCGCCGGCGCACCGCCCTGCATCAGCGTCAGCTCCCCCGTCGCGGCCTTGGGGATGCCGCCCGACAGCGGGCTGTCCACCCAGCGCAGGCCCCGCGCCGCGGCGTCGGTCGCCAGGGCCTTTGTCGCCTCCGGGTCGATCGAGGACATGTCGATCACCAGCGTTCCCGGCGCCGCGCCCTCTGCCACTCCGCCAGCCCCGAAGACCGCCGCCCGCACGATATGCGCCGCGTTCAGCGACAGGATCACCGCCTGCGCGCCCCGCGCGGCCTCGGCCGCCGACGGGGCCGCAACCGCCCCAAGCTCCACCAGCGCCGCCACCTTCGCCGGGTCGAGGTCGAACACCCGCAGCGCAGTCCCCGTCGCCACCAGCCGCGCCCCGATGGCCCCCCCCATCGCCCCGGCCCCGATCAGCGCGATGGTCATGGCTTCACTCCCTCAAGCTGCACGGCGATCTGGTCGACGATCGCCTCGAGCGGTTGATCGATATCCACCGTCAGCGCCTCCTCCGGCCCCGGAGGTTCCAGAGCCGCGAACTGGCTGTCCAGAAGCGAGGTCGGCATGTAGTGCCCCGTCCGCTTCGCCATCCGCGCGGCGATCACCTCACGGCTACCCGCCAGATGGACGAACCGCACCGGCCCCCCGGCGCCCGCCCGGATCCGGTCCCGATACACCCGCTTCAGCGCCGAACAGCCGACGATGACCGGAGCCTCCGCCGCCAGCACTCCCGCTACCCGGTCCAGCCAGGGCCAGCGGTCCTCGTCCGTCAGCGGTATCCCCGCCCGCATCTTCTCCACGGCCTCGGGCGTATGCAGGTCGTCGCCGTCGCGATAGGGGATGCCCAGGCGCGCCGCCAGGCCCTCGCCCACCGAGGACTTGCCGCAGCCCGCCACGCCCATCAGGATGATCCGCCTCGTCATAGCGATGCCGTGATCCCCCCGTCGACATACAGGATATGCCCGTTGACGAAGCTCGCGGCGTCCGAGGCCAGGAAGATGCAGGCGCCCTGCAACTCCTCGACCTTGCCCCAGCGCCCCGCGGGGGTGCGCTTTTCCAGCCAGGCGCTGAAGGCCGGGTCCGCCACCAGCGCCGCGTTCAGGGGCGTGTCGAAATAGCCCGGCGCGATGGCGTTGCAGTTCAGCCCGTGCTTCGCCCAGTCCGTCGCCATGCCCTTGGTCAGGTTGCCCACGGCCCCCTTGGTCGCCGTGTAGGGCGCGATCCCCGGCCGGGCCAGCGCGGTCTGCACGCTGGCGATGTTGATGATCTTGCCCCGCCCCCGCGCGATCATGTGCCGCGCGACCGCCTGCCCCACATGGAACACGCTCGCGATGTTGGTCTGCAACAGACGCTCGAAAGCCTCGGCCGGAAACTCCTCCAGGGGCGCGCGGTGCTGCATCCCGGCGTTGTTCACCAGGATGTCGATGGGCTTGCCCTGGGCCTCGAACGCATCCACCGCCGCCCGTACCGCCTCATGGTCCGTCGCGTCGAAGGCCAGCATCTCGGCCCCCGCGATCCGCGCCGCCGCTGCCGCCAGCTTTCCGGTATCCCGCGCGTTCAGCACGACCGAAGCCCCTGCCTCGGCCAACCCTTCCGCCAGCGCGAACCCGATCCCCTGCGACGACCCGGTAATCAGCGCCCGCTTTCCGGTCAGATCGAACAGCCGATGTCCCACGTCCTTCTCCCGCTCACTTCGCTCTCGACAAGCGCATTTCGACTCGTTTATGTTATCGATAACACACCCTGTCAAGCGCGCTGAGGACAAGATGGCCAAACCGCAGGTTCTCCAGGTCGGCCCCTACCCGGAATGGGACCAGACGGCGCTCGACGCCGCCTTCATCGTGCATCGCTGGTGGGAGGCCGCCGACAAGGACGCCTTTCTGGCCGCGGTCGGCCCGAAGGTGCGCGCCATCGCCACGCGCGGCGACCTTGGCGCCTCCGAGGCGATGATCGCCGCCTGTCCCAACCTCGAAATGATCGCGGTCTTCGGCATGGGCTACGATGCCGTCCATCTGCCTTCCTGCAAGGCGCGGGGGATCAAGGTCTCCAACACCCCCGACGTCTTGACCGAGGACGTGGCCGACATCGCGCTGGCCATGCTGCTGGCGCTCGTGCGGCGCACCGGGCAGGCGGAGGAATGGGTCCGCTCCGGCGATTGGGCCACCAAGGGCATGTTCCCGCTGACCCGCAAGGTTTCGGGCACCCGCGCGGGCATCCTGGGTCTTGGGCGGATCGGGGCGGCCATCGCCCGTCGTTGCGAAGGCTTCGGCATGAAGATCGCCTATTCCGCCCGCAGCCCCAAACCGGGGGCCGAGGCCTGGACCTACATTCCCGACGCTGTTGAGCTTGCCCGCAATTGCGACCACCTGTTCGTCGCATTGGCCGCCACGCCCGAGACCCGCCACATCGTCAACGCCAAGGTCCTTCAGGCCCTCGGCCGCGACGGCACCGTCATCAACATCAGCCGCGCCGCGAATGTGGACGAAACGGCCCTCCTCGACGCGCTGGAAACCGGGGCCATCGCCGGCGCCGCGCTGGACGTGTTCGAGGGCGAGCCGAACCTCAACCCCCGTTTCCTGTCCGCCCCGAACGTCCTCCTCCAACCCCACCACGGCTCGGGCACGGTCGATACCCGCAAGGCGATGGGCAAACTCATGCGCGACAACCTGACCGCCCATTTCGCGGGCCAACCCCTGATCACGCCGGTGCTGCCGTGAAAGCCATCGTCATTCACGGCCCGAAGGACCTGCGCATCGAGGACCGCGAGCCCGAGCCCCTCGGCCCCGGCCAACTCCGCCTTCGCCTCGCCACAGGGGGCGTCTGCGGCTCGGACCTGCACTACTACAACCACGGCGGCTTCGGGGCCGTGCGGCTGAAGGAACCGATGATCCTCGGCCACGAGGTCTCGGCTTATGTCGAGGACCCCGGCACCAGTGCCTTCGCCAAGGGCCAACTCGTCGCCGTCTCCCCCTCGCGCCCCTGCGGCACCTGCAAGTTCTGCCTCGAAGGCCTGCCCAACCAGTGCCTCAACATGCGCTTCTACGGCAGCGCGATGCCCTTCCCCCACATCCAGGGCGCCTTCCGAGAAATCCTGACCGCCGACGCCAGCCAATGCGTCGATGCCACCGGCCTGACCCCGGGCGAGGCCGCGATGGCCGAACCCCTCGCCGTCACGCTCCACGCCACCTGCCGGGCCGGAGATATGCTCGGGAAAAGAGTTCTCGTCACCGGCTGCGGCCCGATCGGCACGCTGGCGATCCTCGCCGCCCGCCGCGCCGGCGCGGCCGAGATCGTGGCGACCGACCTGTCGGATTTCACCCTGTCGCTCGCCTCCCGCGTCGGGGCCGACCGGGTCATCAACACCGGCACCGACCCGGATGCCCTCGCCGCCTATGGCGCCGACAAGGGCCACTTCGACGTGCTTTACGAATGCACCGGGGTCGCCGCCGCGCTGGCTTCGGGCATAGCCGCGCTCCGCCCAAGGGGCGTGATCCTGCAACTCGGCCTCGGCGGCGACATGACCCTGCCGATGATGGCGATCACCGCCAAGGAGCTGGATCTGCGGGGCAGCTTCCGCTTTCACCCCGAATTCGCCGTCGGCGTGGGCCTGATGCAGAAGGGCCTGATCGACGTGAAGCCGCTCATCACCCATACCGTGCCCCTGGCGCAGGCCGAGGATGCCTTCCGCCTCGCCTCGGACCGCAGCCGCGCGATGAAGGCGCAGATCGACTTCCCGGCTTGACCGGAACACGCTCGCGCGCAAACCCTGTCGCCCGGCGACACCGGCGCAGCAAGAGAAGAAGGAGCCCGCCATGTCATTCTTCGAAATCCACGACCCGGCCTTCGCCCGTTATGTGATGTTCAACGCGCCGCTGAAGCGGCTGGCCACCGGCTTCGACTGGGCGGAAGGGCCGGTCTGGTTCGGCGACCTCGGCTGTCTTCTCTTCTCGGACATTCCGAACAACCGCATCCTGCGCTGGACGGACGACGGGATCACCACTTTCCGCCAGCCTTCGAACTACGCGAACGGACATACCCGCGACCGGCAGGGGCGGCTCGTCAGCTGCGAGCACGGCGCCCGGCGGGTGACCCGGACGGAATGGGACGGGCAGATCACCGTCCTCGCCGACGGCTACCGGGGCAAGCCGCTGAACAGCCCCAACGACGTGATCGTCGCCCGCGACGGCGCGATCTGGTTCACCGACCCGCATTACGGGATCATGACCGACTACGAAGGCTTCAAGTCGCCGCAGGAACTCCCCTGTTCCGTCTATCGCGTTGACCCCTCGGGTGGGATCGAGGCGGTCATCACCGACATGGCCTGCCCGAACGGCCTGGCCTTCAGCCCGGACGAAAGCCGGCTCTACGTCGCCGACACCGGGCGGATGCATGAAAGCGACCCGCAGCACATCCGCGTCTTCGACATGGTGGATGGCCGTCCGGTGAACGGGCGCCTGTTCCACACCATCGACCGGGGCTGCGCCGATGGCATCCGGGTGGACAGCGAGGGCAATGTCTGGTCCTCGGCCGGGGACGGCGTGCATTGCATCGCGCCGGACGGACGGCTTCTGGGCAAGATACTGGTGCCCGAGATCGTGTCCAACATCTGCTTCGGCGGCCGGGCCAAGCACCGGCTGTTCATCACCGCGACGACCAGCCTCTATTCCGTCGTCCTCAACCGCAACGGAGTGCAATGGCCGTGACGAAACCGCAGACCGGCCTGATCGGCCTTGGCACCATGGGCGCAGCCCTGGCGCTGAACATCGCCGAAAAGGGCTTTCCCATCGCCGTCTGGAACCGGACGACCAGCGTCACCCACGCCTTCAAGGCCGGCGCCGGAGAGCTGGCCGACCGAATCATCCCCGCCGACTCCCTCGCCGACCTCGTTGCCGCCATGGCCCCGCCGCGCGCCATCATCCTGATGGTCCCCGCAGGCCCCGCGGTCGATGACATGCTGGCCGCGCTCACCCCGCACCTGTCGCCCGACGACCTGGTGATCGACGCTGGCAACGCCAACTTCCACGACACCAACCGCCGCGCCGCCGCCGGCCTGCCGTTCCGCTTCCTCGGCATGGGCGTCTCGGGCGGCGAGGACGGCGCCCGCCACGGCCCCGCGATCATGGGCGGTGGGGCGCGCGAGGATTGGGACCGCATCGCACCGGTCCTTCACGCCATCGCCGCGAAACACAAGGACCAGCCCTGCGCCGACTGGATGGGTCCGGCGGGAGCCGGCCATTTCGTCAAGACCGTTCACAACGGCATCGAATACGCCGACATGCAGATGATCGCCGAAGTCTACGGCATCATGCGCGACGGCCTTGGCCTGCCCGCGCCAAGCATCGCCGAGACCTTCGCCGACTGGAACAGGGGCGTCCTGCAAAGCTACCTCATCGAGATTTCCGCCGAGGTCGCCGCCGCGAAGGACCCCCTCACCGGCGCGGCGCTTCTTGACGTGATCCTCGACAAGGCGGGCCAGAAGGGCACCGGCCGCTGGACCGCGATCGAGGCGCAGCACCTCTCCGCCCCGATCCCGGTGATCGAGGCCGCCGTCGCCGCCCGCAACATCTCGGCCCGGCTCGACGAACGCCGCGCGGGCGAGGCGGTCTATGGCCCCGCGCCGGAACCCACGCCCGGGGTGACGCTGGCCGACCTCCAGGATGCGCTCACCGCCGGCAAGATCCTATGCTACGCGCAGGGCTTCACGATGACCGCCGCGGCCGGGGTCGCCTTCGGCTGGGACCTGCAACTGCCCGCCATCGCAAGGGTCTGGCGCGCGGGCTGCATCATCCGGTCCTCGATGCTCGACGCCATGGCGCAAGCCCTGACCGAAGACCCCGCGCGCAACCTCATCCTCGCCCCCCGCTTCACGGCCGAGATCAAGCGCTGCCTCCCCGCCCTCCGCCGCATCGTGGCGGCAGCGGCGCTGCACGGCCATGCGCTGCCCGCGCTGTCGGCGGGCCTCGCCTGGTTCGACGCGATGCGCACCGCGCGGGGGACGGCGAACATGATCCAGGCGCAGCGCGACTTCTTCGGCCTGCACGGCTTCGACCGGCTGGACGGCAGGGACCTCCACCACGGCCCCTGGGCGCAGGCGTAACCGATTTCTTCAAAGAAATCGGACCGGAGCCTTCAAAGGCTCCGTCGCGGAGTTTTTGAAAACTCCGCGCCCCGCTACCCCGTCTCGCCCGGCACCAGCCGTGTCGGGACCACCGTCACCTCCTGCCCCGGCTCGCCCTTCAGCCGCGCCACCAGCGCCTCCGCCGCCGCCTTGCCGATGGCCGTCGTCGGCACCACCGTCGTCGTCAGCCGCTTCGGCAGGATCGAGGCCGCCTCCATCCCCCCCCAACCGGCGATCCCCAGGTCCTCCGGCACCCGGATTCCCTTTGCCTGCGCATAGGCGAGGCCCCCCACCGCCATGTCGTCGTTGTGGAAATAGACGACGTCCAGGTCCGGCGTCCGTGTCAGCAGCACCTCCAGCCCGTAATACCCCGCATAGAACCCCGGCATGTCCAAGAGCACCTCGCGGTCCACCAGCGGCGCGCCTGCCTGCGCCAGCACCGCCTGGAACCCCTCCAGCCGCGCCTGGCCCATCACGTCGGCCCGCGCCAAGGCGCCCACATAGCCCGCCCGCCGCCGCCCGCGGCGGAGCAGGAACTGCCCCATCTCCACCCCGCAGTCGTAGTGCGAGAATCCCACCGACATGTCGATCGGGCTGGTGGTCAGGTCCCAGATCTCCACCACGGGCACCGCCACCTGGCGCAGAAGGTCCACCGTCGCCGGCGTATGGTTCCGCCCCGACAGAATCAGCCCCGCCGGACGCCAGCTGGCGATCTGGCGCACCCAGGCCTCCTCCTCGGCGGTGGAATGGTTGTTGGCCCCGATCATCAGCTGATAGCCCAGCCGGCTCAGCGCCCGGTCCACCCCGTCCAGCACATGCGCGAACAGGCCCGATGTCAGGCGCGGCACGCACATGCCGACCAGCGTGCTGGCCTGATAAGACCCGAAGGCCGCCGCCAGCTTGTTCGGGACATACCCCAGTCTTTCCGCCACCTTGACCACCCGGTCCCGCGTCTCTTCGGAAAACCCCGTGCCGCCGCGCAATACCCGGCTGACCGTCATCTTCGACACGCCCGCCGCCCTAGCGATGTCCTCCAGATTGGCCTTCATCCGCGATCCATGTTATCGATAACTTTCCGCTTGACTCGGAAACCCCACAGGCTCACGTTAGGCTACGTTACCGGTAAACCTGACGCAAGATCAGGCACGCCCGGGAAGGGGAGGAGCCAAGCCCATGCAACCGTCGTCCGACGGCCTGTTCTTCGACCGCATCGTCAAGTCCTTCGGCGGGACCCAGGCGCTGAAAGGCGTGTCGCTGAAGGTCGCGCGCGGCGAGATCGTGGCGCTTCTGGGCGAAAACGGCGCGGGGAAGTCCACCCTCATCAAGGTGCTTGGCGGCATCCACCGCCCCGACGAAGGCGGCGTCCTGATCGACGGCGTCCCTTACGCGCATGAAGCCGGAAAGGCGGGGGGCCAGAAGGTCGCCTTCATCCACCAGGACCTCGGCCTGATCGACTGGATGTCGGTTGCGGAAAACATCGCCCTCGCGCTGGGCTACGTCCGCCGCGCTGGTCGCATCGACTGGACGGCGACCGAGGCCCGGGCCGACGAGGCGCTCAAGCTGGTCAAGGCCGAATTCCCCGCCACTGCCCGCGTCTCCAGCCTGACCCGCACCCAGAAATCCCTCGTCGCCATCTCCCGGGCGCTCGCCGCCGACTGCGACTTCCTCGTTCTGGACGAGCCCACCGCCAGCCTGCCCGCCGACGAGGTGGAGCTTCTCTTTTCCGCCCTCCGCCCCCTGAAGGCAAAGGGTGTAGCCTAGTGCGTAAGTCAAGCTGCGCTTTTGAAGTTCTCCGTGAAGGGCTGGCGCGTGGTGAGCATTGCCCAGACGACGTTGATGCGGCGTCTGGCGAGCGCGATGACGGCCTGGTTGTGGCGTTTGC
>NZ_JBKBLV010000022.1:0-66657 GCF_046295235.1 Tabrizicola flagellatus | reverse complement strand
TAGGCGGCCATCATCAGCTCGCGCACCAGCCCCGCCCCGCGCGAGACCAGCGTCCAGCCGCCCAGCGTGACGATGCTGCGGATCATCCGGCTCATGCGCCGGCCCTTTCGGCCCCTTCCGTGATGGCCTGGCGCAGCTTCTTCTCCAGCGCCTCCTGCCGGTGCTTCTGGTGCAGCTTCAGGCCGAACATGTCCTTGACATAAAAGGTGTCCACCACCTGCGCGCCATAGGTCGCGATCACGGCGCTGGCGATGTAGATGTTGCTGGCGGCGAGCGTCCGGGTCAGGTCGTAGAGCAGGCCCGGCCGGTCGCGGGTATCGACCTCGATGATCGTGTAGATGTCGGACCCTTCGTTGTCGAACATGATATGGGTCGGGAAGCGGAACTCGCGTTCGCGTTTCTTCAGCTTGTCGCGGTCCTTCAGCGCCTCGCGGGCCACGACCTCGCCCTTCAGCGTCTTGTCGATCATCTGGCGCAGGCGCGGCAGGCGGCTGACCTCGTAGGGGTGGCCTTCGATGTCCTGCACCCAGAAGACGGCGGTCGCATATCCGTCCTTCGAGGTATAGGTGCGCGCATCCACCACGTTCGCGCCGACCAGCGCCAGCGCCCCGGCGAGGCGGCTGAAGATGCCGGGATGGTCGGCCAGCGCGAAACAGGCGCGGGTCGCGTCGCGGTCGGGGTCGGGGTGCAGGTCGATGCGGATCTCGTCATCGCCGATGCCTTGCAGGAGGCGCGCGAAGACCTCGTGCGTGTCGGTGGACAGGCCCTGCCAATAGGGCGGGTAGTGGCGCGTCAGCTCGTGGTCGAGCGCCGCGGGATCCCAGCCTTTCAGCCGGTCGGCCAGGGCGCGGGTCGCCTCTTCCTGCCGGTTCTCGCGGTTGAGCGTTTCAAGCCCGCCCTCCAGCGCCTCGGCGGTCTGCTTGTAAAGCTGCCGCAAGAGCATGGCCTTCCAGTTGTTCCAGGTGCCCGGCCCCACGCCGCGGATGTCGCAGACGGTCAGCACCGTCAGCAGGTCCAGCCGCTTGCGGGTCTTCACCGCCTTGGCGAAGTCGCGCACCGTGCGGGGATCGCCGATGTCGCGCTTTTGCGCCATGTCGGACATCAGAAGGTGATAGCGCACCAGCCATTCCACCGTCTCGCATTCCTCGGCATCGAGGCCGAGCCGCGGCGCCACCCGCCGGGCGATCTGGGCGCCGAGGATGGAATGGTCCTCGGGCCGGCCCTTGCCGATGTCGTGGAGAAGCAGCGCCACATAAAGCACCCGGCGGTTCACCCCGGCCTTCAGGATGCCGCTGGCGACCGGCAGTTCCTCGACCAGTTCCTCGCGCTCGATCTGCGCGAGGCAGGAGATCGTCTGGATGATGTGCTCGTCCACCGTGTAGTGGTGATACACGTTGAACTGCATCATCGCGACGATGGGTTCGAACTCCGGGATGAAGGCGGAGAGCACGCCGAGCTCGTTCATCCGGCGCAGGCTGCGTTCCGGGTTGCCGTGCTTGAGCAGGAGATCGAGGAAGATGCGCTGCGCCTCGGGGTCCTCGCGCATCTCGTCGTCGATGAGATCCAGGTTCTGCGTGACGATCCGCATGACGTTGGGATGCAGCAGATACCGTGTTCGCAGCGCCTCTTCGAACACCCGCAACAGGTTCAGCTTGTCGGCGAGAAAGGCCGCGGGATCGACCACGTCGATCCGGCCCTGCACCAGCTTGTAGCCCTTCTTCACCCGCTTGGTCATCTTGAAGATGCCGAAGAGGCTGGCCTCGCGCTTGGCGTGGCGGGCTTCAAGCTCGGTCAGGAAGATGCGGGTCAGCTCGCCCACCCGGGTTGCGAGGCGGAAGTAGTCCTGCATGAAGATCTCGACCGCCCGCCGCCCGCCCGCGTCGCGATAGCCCATGCGCGCCGCCACCTCGACCTGAAGGTCGAAGGTCAGCGTGTCGGTCGGCCGGCCGGTGATGTAGTGCAGGTGGCAGCGGACGGCCCAGAGGAAATCCTCGGCCTGGGCAAAGCTGTCGAACTCCTCGCGCGACAGAAGCCCGGCGCCGACCAGCCCTTCGGCGGAAGGCACGCGGTTCAGGTACTTGCCGATCCAGTAGAGCGTCTGCAAGTCGCGCAGGCCCCCCTTGCCCTCCTTCACGTTCGGCTCCAGCACATAGCGCTGGCCGCCCTGCCGCTTGTGGCGTTCCGCCCGTTCGGCAAGCTTGGCCTCGATGAACTCCGGCCCCGAGTTCCGGAAGAGGTCGGACCAGAGTTTCGCGTCCAGCTCCTCGGCCAGGGGCGCATGGCCGCAGATGAAGCGGTGTTCCAGCAGCGCAGTGCGGATGGTGATGTCCTCGCGCCCGAGGCGGATGCAGTCCTTCACCGTGCGGCTGGCATGGCCGACCTTCAGCTTCAGGTCCCACAGCATGTAGAGCATGGTCTCGATCACGCTCTCGGCCCAGGGGGTGACCTTCCAGGGAGTCAGGAACAGGAGGTCCACGTCGGACTGCGGCGCCATCTCGGCCCGGCCATAGCCACCGACGCCGAGGACGGCGAT
Organism: Tabrizicola flagellatus; assembly: GCF_046295235.1. Taxonomy (GTDB): domain Bacteria; phylum Pseudomonadota; class Alphaproteobacteria; order Rhodobacterales; family Rhodobacteraceae; genus Tabrizicola; species Tabrizicola flagellata_A. The sequence goes on along the minus strand of NZ_JBKBLV010000022.1, from coordinate 64,124 downwards.
GCGTTCGGCCTCGGTCGGGTTGGCCAGGGGATGCAGGCGCATCGCGGCCGCCAGGGCAACCCGGACCAGCACGTCGGTCAGCGCGGCCTGAGCCGAAACGAGGGCCCGGGCCTGACGCGGTGTCTTGCGGAATTCGGCCTCGAGGGCAGCGGTCGCCTCGGTCCTGGCGGACTGGAGCAGCCTTACGACCGTTGCCCGTGCGGACCTGGCGTCTGCCACCTGGCGCAGGGCATCTTCGACCTGTGCGGTCAGTGCAACGACGTCGGGCACCGCATGGGCGGAACCCGGGGCCGGTTGCGTCGGTGAAACCGCCGCCTGGGCTTCCACGTCGTTCCGACCCGGTGTCAGAAGCCCGCGCCGGCGAAGCTGCGCGGCGCGGCGTCAACGATCACGACCTGATTGCCCCTGATCTGGGCGACGGCAAGGCCGCGCTGGTTGGTCCCGTTGGGCAGGAAGCGGAAGATCCCCGCCACCCCGGCGAAGCCGGCCGATTGGGTCAGGTCCGCCTTGCCGATCGGCGCACCGCCCTTGACCCGCCCGGCAAGGGCTCCGATCGCCGCGATCCCGTCATAGGCCAGCGCCGCCACCGGCGCCGGCTGGCTGCCGTAGGCCGCCGCATAGCGCTCGCGGAATTGCGCGGTCAGGCCCGGATCGGGCATGGCGAACCAGCCGCCCTGCACCCCGGGCAACGACAGCGTTGCCGGCGGGATGTCCCAGCGCGTCAGGCCGATGAACTGCGTCGTCGCACGGTCGATACCATTGTCCACCAGAAGCTGCGTCAGCAGCGGCAGGGCGCCCGCGGTATCCGCGGTCAGGAACAGCGCCGTGGCCCCGGAGGAACGCGCCGCGCTGACGATGCCCGGCGCGGCCTGGACGATGCCGTTCTGCGAGAATTCGTAGGATGTCACGCCGACCACCTTGCCGCCGGCCGCCGCGACCCCGCGTTCGATCGCGGCCTTGCCGACCTCGCCCGCGACATTGCGGTCGTGGACGATCAGGACATTGGATTTGCCATTGCGGACCGCGTAGCCGGCAAGCCGGCGCGCCGTCACGTCGAAGGTCTGCCCCAGTACAAAGACGTTCCCCCCGGCGATGGCCGCGTTGTTCGAGAAGGCAAGCACGTTGACGCCGGTGCTGGCCACCGCAACGCCCGCCGCGTTGGCTTCCTCGGAATAGAACGGGCCAAGGATGACCTGGGCGCCCTCGTCCACTGCCTGCTTCGCGAGGGCCGAGGCCTTCGCCGGGCTGCCGCCGGTGCGATAGACGCGTAGGTCGACATTGACACCCGACAGGTCCGCCATTGCCAGCCGCGCCGCGTTCTCGAGGTTCGACCCGAAGAGTTCATCCTGCGACTGGCCGGACCCCGAGGGAACCAGAAGAGCCACCTGCACCGATCCGCCGCCCGGAGGTGGCGTGCCTGGACCGGTCGCCGGAACGCAGGCGGAAAGGACGACGGCGCCAAGACCAACAAGCATCTGACCCAGCGACTTGCGGGCCCGGCGAATAACGGACAACATGGTGGTTCCTCACTGTTGCAGTGCGACTGCGATTGCGAGCCAAGGTAAAGGGTTCGATGCGGGAAGTAAACTTGTGAGGCCGGCCTCCGACACCTCTGATTCTCCGGCGAGTCCCGGCCTGCGCGCCATTCCGCCGGGGCTGCATTTCGTGTCGACGCCGATCGGAGCGGCACGCGACATCACGCTGCGCGCGCTGGACGTGCTGGCGGGGGCGGACGTGCTGGTGGCCGAGGACACCAGAACGCTGCGGCACCTGATGGAGATCCACGGCATCGCGCTTTCGGGCCGCCCGCTGATTGCCTATCACGACCACTCCGGCCCGGGGCAGATGCAGCGCCTTCTGGACCTGCTGGCCGAGGGCAAGAGCCTTGCCTATGCCTCCGAGGCCGGGACGCCGCTGGTCTCGGACCCCGGCTTCGAACTGGCACGGTCGGTGGCAGAAGCCGGGCTGCCGATGACCGCCGCCCCCGGCCCATGTGCGGCGATCTGCGCGCTGACACTTTCGGGACTGCCCACCGACCGCTTCCTCTTTGCCGGCTTTGCCCCGGCGACACAGGCGGCAAGGCGGATGTTCCTGGGCGAACTGGCGGGCGTTCAGGCCACGCTCATCCTGTACGAAAGTCCCAAGAGGCTTGCGGATCTTCTGGCGGACATGGTCGCGGCCCTGGGTCCGACCCGCCGGGCTGTGGTCTGCCGCGAACTGACCAAACGCTACGAAGAGGTGCTGCGCGGGCCGCTGGTCGATCTGGCGGCTGATGTCGCGTCCCGGCAGATCCGTGGCGAGATCGTCGTGCTCGTCGACCGCGCCCCGGCGTCCGACGCAACCGAGGAAGACATCGCAGCGGCATTGGATGAGGCCTTGCAGACCATGTCCGTTAAGGATGCAGCAATATTTGTGTCGCAGACTCTGGGCGTATCGCGCAAGATCGCCTACCGGATCGCCCTCGACCGCAGCAAGGAATGACCGCATGCCTTTCGATTTCATTGCCTCTCCCGTTGGCCGGTCCCGCTCGGCGCGCGGCAAGGCCAACTACCATGCAGGTCATGCTGCCGAAGCCGCGGTTGCACGACTGTACGAGACCCGCGGAACGGCCATCTGCGCGCGGAACTGGCGCGGCCGCGGCGGCGAGATCGACCTGATCGGCCGCGACGGGGATGTGGTGGTCTTCGTCGAGGTCAAGCACAGTCGCACTCATGACCTTGCTGCCTCGCACCTTTCCCAGGCACAGGTCGGGCGCATCTTTGCGGCCGTCGATGAATTCCTGGCGGGTGAACCCAAGGGGCTCTTGACCGATGTCCGCATCGACCTTGCACTGGTCGATGCCCTGGGCCGGATCGAGGTGGTGGAAAACGCCTTCGCGGGCTGAATTGCATCTTCCGCCGCCATCGGTCATCACTCGGGGTCACAGGACGGAGTGAACCGATGCCCCTCAAGGTAGCCTTGCAGATGGACCCGATCGGGTCGGTCAACATCAACGCCGATTCCACATTCCGCATCGCGCTGGAGGCCCAGGCGCGGGGACATTCGCTGTTCTTCTACACGCCCGACCGCCTGGCCTATGTCGAAGGCCGGGTCATGGCACGTGGCTGGCCGATCGAGGTTCGGCGCGAGGTCGGCAATCACGTGACCTATGGCGAGGAGACCGAGGTCGATCTGGGCGGGTTCGACGTGGTCTGGCTGCGCCAGGATCCGCCTTTCGACATGGGCTACATCACCACCACCCACCTGCTGGAAATGATCCATCCCCGGACGCTGGTGGTGAACGATCCCTTCTGGGTGCGCAATTCGCCCGAGAAGCTCCTCGTGCTGCGTTTCCCGGAACTGACCCCGCCCACCGCCATCGCCCGCGACCTCGGCACCATCCGCGCCTTCAAGGCCCGGCACGGCGACATCATCCTGAAGCCGCTTTATGGCAACGGCGGCGCGGGCGTCTTCCGGCTGGACCCGAACGACCGCAACCTGACCTCGCTGCACGAGCTGTTCATGGGCATCAACCGCGAGCCGCTGATCGTGCAGAAGTTCCTGCCCGCGGTCGAAAAGGGCGACAAGCGGGTCATCCTCGTAGATGGCGAGCCGGTGGGCGCGATCAACCGCGTGCCGCAGGCCGGCGAAACCCGGTCGAACATGCATGCCGGCGGGCGGCCCGAGAAGGTGGGACTGACCGAGCGCGACCTGGAAATCTGCCGCACCATCGGCCCCGTCCTGCGCGATAAGGGCCAGATCTTCGTCGGCATCGACGTGATCGGCGACTGGCTGACCGAGATCAACGTGACCTCGCCCACCGGCATCCAGGAGCTGGAGCGGTTCGACGGCACCAATGCCGCACGCCGCATCTGGGAAGTGATCGAGGCGAAGCGCGCCTAGGCCAGCCCGCTGTCGGGATAGGCGCTGACCACGGTCCAGACGACCTCCTTCATCCAGGCCTGCTGCGCGGCCGAGGGCCAGCCGGGCTCGCCCCGCAGTCCCGGGATCTCGCGCGGGTCGCGGCCGTAGATCACGGCGTAATGCGCCAGCGCGATCAGGAAGGCGCCCTTCGCATTGACGTGGATGTCGTCCTCGAACAGCTCCTGCATCCGCGACAGGCCCGGCGCCGTTCCGGCCTGGATCGCGTCATAGACCGCCGCCATGATCTTCGGCCCCGGGATCACCCGCATCCGCGGGCTGTCCTTCGGGCGGTTGGCGTTCACGAAATCCGCGATGCTCTGCCAGGCGGACATCTCTACATCCAGCCGCTCGCGGAAAGGGATCTTCTGGTCCTCGCTGTTGTCCCATTCGCTGGGCGTGCCGCTGCCTAGGCTGATCCACGAGGCGTAATAGACTGTCTCGGCACCCTTGCCGCCACGACCGTTCTTCCAGGCGTGTTCGAACCATTTCAGCGCAATTTTGTCGGCGTGGTGCCATTCCAGGGTCGCGCGTACCGCCACACGTTCGGTCAGCACCAGCAGGTCGTATTTCGCGATGTCCCGCCGGGCATCCACCGGCAGGTTCAGGTCGTTATCCCAGCGGTGCTCGGCCGGGCTGCCGGGAATCGTGGACAGGTCGATCTTCATGCCGCGCGACTGCTGCCCGCCCGCCGCCCTGACCAGGATCTCCAGCGGATGCGGGATCGGGTCGGTCAGGCTGTGGCCCGACATAACGATGCGCAAGTTGAACGGCCGCTCGGCCGGACCGGCGCCAACCGCGCCGCCCGCAATCGCGGGAAGCGCCGCAAGCCCGGCCAGAACGCTGCGGCGGCTAGGAAATTCGGCCATGACAATCACCTTTCACAACGACTCTGCCGACAGCCTACAGGTCGGGGCCGGGGCTGGGAAGGCCCGCTGCCGCCCCGAAAGCGCGGGAAAAATGGTCGTATACGACCACAGGACGTTTGGGCCGCCGCCCCGCACCCGGTAAGGTTGCCGGACACTGCCAGCGGCCCGCCGGAGACCCATGCGCGCGATCCTGATCCTGTTCCTGTCCGCCCTGCCCGCCCTGGCCGAGCCGGAGGAGGCAATCGGCATCCTCAACCCCGAGGAGATGACCATCGCCCGCATCCTTGACGATGTGGCCCGGGGCGAGACCAGCATGATGCATTGCGCCGCCGGCTACGGGATCACCAAGAAGGGCGACCACGACCATGCGCGCGACGTGTTCGAGGCCTGCGCGCGCGATGGCTGGACCGGGGCGATGACCTGGATGGCGCAGCTCGACGACAACGGCCTCGGCGCGCCCGACGAGGATCCGGGTCGGGCCGCGAACTGGGACCGGATGGCCGCCGAGGCGGGCGATCCGGTTGGCCAGTTCAACTACGGGCTGGACCTGATGCGCGGGCGCGGCGTGGCGCAGGACCAGGCTGCGGGGCGCGCGTTGGTGGACCGGGCGGCGGCGGCGGGTCTGCCGGTGGCGCAAAGGCTGCAGGCGGCGGGCTATGACTTGGACGAGGTCACCCCCGACGCGGACGACTGGAAGTACGAGAAACGTCTCTACTGACCCCCTCCGAAGGTCGCATAGGCCCCGGGGCGGAATCATGGCTTACTCAACGGCATCAGATGGAGGAGGACCCAAGATGCGCTGGACGAAACCCAAGGCCGTGGAAGTGCGCTGCGGCATGGAAATCAACATGTACGGCCCCGCCGAGGACGACCGCACCCTGGTCTGATCGGAACATCCCATGATCCTGACGGTACTCGGCGCCGCTGCGGGCGGCGGGGTGCCGCAATGGAACTGTGCCTGCCGGAATTGCTCCCTGGCCCGCGCGGGTGACCTGCCACGGATGACGCAATCGTCCGTGGCCGTTTCATTGGACGGCACCGGATGGGTGGTGCTGAACGCCTCGCCCGACATCCGCGCCCAGCTTGCCGCGCCGCGCTTTGCGCCGCAGGGGCTGCGGGGCAGCCCGGTCAAGGGGGTGGTGGTCACCAATGCCGATGTCGATCACATCGCCGGACTTTTGTCCCTGCGCGAGGGCACGGGCTTCGATCTCTGGGCCAGCGCCGAGACCCACGCCGTGCTGGCGGCAAGCCCGGTGTTCGGCGTGTTGTCCGAGGTGGTGCTGCGTCGGGACATGGCGCTGGACGAGGGCTTCAATCCCATCCCCGGCCTGACCGTCACGCCCTTTGCCGTGCCCGGCAAGGTGGCGCTGTTCCTCGAGGCCGAACAGGGCGCCTACCATCGCATGGGCGGGCAGACCGTCGGGCTCGAAATCACGGGCGGCGGCAAGCGTGTCCTTTACATTCCCGGCTGCGCCAGTCTGCCCGACTGGCTGCTGGACCGGATCGAGGGGGCAGACGTGCTGTTCTTCGACGGCACCGTTTTTCACGACGACGAGATGATCCGCGAAGGCGTCGGCGCCAAGACCGGCGCGCGCATGGGCCATGTGGCGATCGGGGGGGCGGGCGGCACGCTCGAGCGCCTTTCGGGACGCCGGGTCGGGCGCAAGATCCTGATCCACATCAACAACACCAATCCCATCCTGCGCCCCGACAGTCCGGAGCGCGCGGCGGTGACTGCGGCGGGATGGGACATCGCCCTTGACGGGACGGAGATAGCGGCATGACCGAGATGACGAAACCGACAAGCGACCTCGAGGCGCGGCTGCGCCGGATCGGAGACGAGCGATATCACGACCGCCACCCCTTTCACCGCCTCCTGCACGGGGGCGGGGCGACGGTGGATCAAGTCCGCGCCTGGGTGGTCAACCGCTGGTACTACCAGAGCCGGATCCCGATGAAGGATGCGGCCTTCATGAGCCGGGTCGAGGATCCCGACCTGCGCCGCGCCTGGCGCAGCCGGATCGAGGACCACGACGGCGCCGAGGGGCGCGAGGGCGGCATCCGGCGCTGGCTCAGGCTGGCCGAGGCGGTGGGGCTCGACCCCGACTATGTGGCCTCGGGCGCAGGCGTCATGCCGGCGACGCGCTTTGCGGTGGATGCCTATGTGGCCTATGTCCGCGAAAGGCCGCTCTTGCAGGCAGTGGCCTCTTCGCTGACCGAGCTTTTCGCGCCGAGGATCCATGCCGAACGGATCGCGGGGCTGCTGGAGCACTACGATTTCGCCACGCCCGAGACGATGGCCTATTTCCGGCATCGCCTGACCGAGGCGCCGAAGGATGTGGCCTTCGGGCTGCAATGGGTTCTCGACCACGCCCGCACGCCCGAGGACCAGGACGCGGCGGCGGCGGCGCTGACCTTCAAGACCGATGTGCTCTGGGCACAGCTCGATGCGCTGTGGCACGGCTATGTCGAACCGGGGAACATCCCCCCCGGCGCCTGGCGGCCGGGCGAGGGGCTGCGGTGACGCCCGCCCTGCCCCCCGGCGTACGGCTGCACTGGGACGCGGTGCGCGGGACGCATGTGCTGCTCGCCCCCGAGCGGGTGCTGATGCTGGACGCGGTGGGCCATGCGATCCTGTCCCGGGTGGACGGGGCGACGGCGGTCGCGGCGCTGGTCGCGGACCTCGCCGCCGCCTTCGACGCGCCGGCGGAAGAGGTCGGCCCGGACGTGACCGAGTTCCTGGAAGGTCTCGCCCGCGAGCGGCTGGTGGACCTTCATGCCTGACGGAACCCTCCCCACCGCCGTCCCGCCGCCCATCGCTCTTCTGGCCGAGCTGACGCATCGCTGCCCGTTGTCCTGCCCCTATTGCTCGAACCCGCTGGAGCTGACCCGGCGCGAGGCCGAGCTTTCGGTCGCGGACTGGGCCGAGGTCTTCCGTCAGGCGGCGGCGCTGGGTGTGTTGCAGGTGCACCTGTCGGGCGGCGAGCCCGCCTCGCGCCGGGATCTGGAAGAGATCGTCGCCGCGGCGCGGGGGGCGGGGCTTTATGCAAACCTCATCACCTCGGGCATCGGGTTGACCGCCGACCGGATCGCGACGCTGGTCGCGGCGGGGGTGGATCATGTGCAGCTGTCCGTTCAGGGCACGCGGGCCGAGACGGCGGACCGGGTGGGCGGCTACCGGGGCGGCTTTGCCCGCAAGATGGAGGTGGCCGAGGCGCTGGCGGCGGCCGGGGTCGCGCTGACCCTGAACGCGGTGATGCACCGGCACAATCTGGCGGAACTGCCCGGGGTCTTCGATCTGGCCGAACGGCTGGGCGCGCGGCGGGTGGAGGTGGCCTGCGTCCAATTCCAGGGCTGGGCGCTGGCGAACCGGGCCGTGTTGCAGCCGACGCGCGAGCAGGTCGAGGAGGCCAAGCGGCTGGTCGGGGCGGCCCGCCGGGACCGCGCGGGACGGCTGGTGATCGACTTCGTGCCGCCGGATTACTACGCCGACCTGCCCAAGGCCTGCATGGGGGGCTGGGGCTCGACCGGGCTGAACGTGGCCCCGGACGGCGCGGTCCTGCCCTGCCACGCGGCGCAGACGATCCCGGGGATGGTCTTCGCCAACGTCAGGGAGACCCCGCTGGACGAGATCTGGTATCGGGGGCCTGCCTTCGCGGCGTTTCGGGGGACGGAGTGGATGCCCGAGCCCTGCCGATCCTGCGACCGGCGCGAGGTCGATTTCGGGGGCTGCCGCTGCCAGGCGCTGGCTGTCCTCGGCGATGCCTCGGCCCCCGATCCGGTCTGCCGGCGGACGCCGGGGCGGGCGAAGCTTGACCAGCTTCTGGCAGCGGAAGGGAACGCGCCGGGACTCGACGCGGCGCGGTGGCGGCGGATCGGGGGCTGAGTGTCCACGGTGGACAATTCCGGATTTCGCTTTGTGATCATGGGCTTGTCCGCGGACGATAACCGGGCGTTAACCAGCTGAAACGGGCCTGCCTTCGACCGTTCCTGCCCTGACCAAGCCGATCCTTCCGGGTCAGTCGGCGCCGGTCTGCCCGGACCGGGCCGCGTCCGGCAACCGCCGCAGGAGGATCAACCCGTAGAGAAAGTTCGGCAGGACGACAAGCATCGGCATGAGGTAGGTGGCGGGGGGCATGGGGCCGTCGGGCAGCGGGTATTTCGCGGTCTCGTAGGCCACGAGCAGGATGCCGAAGTTCCAGAGCAGATGATATGCGACGGCGGTCCAGATCGACCCGGTGCGCAGCATCAGCGCCACGAGGAGGGTGCCGGTCATCATCGCGGCGACCGCCTGCGCGGCGGCCAGGCGGATGTCGCCCAGCGCGAAGGCGTTGAGGACGTGAACCGCTCCGAACAGGACCGAGGTCAGCGCGATCGCCGCCCATAGGGCCATGCGCCCCCGGAAGGCCGCGAAAAGGACGCCGCGGAACATCCATTCCTCGGAGAGCGCGACAAGCGCCGTGTTGACCGCGAGGAAGAGGACCGCCTGCGCGGGTGGCAGGCCCACGGCGAAGGCGATGGCGTAGAAGGGCAGCAGGGTCAGGACGGGGAACCAAGCGAGCCGGAGGACCGGGCCGCTCCGGGGCGCGCGGAAGCCGAGATCGCGCCAGCCGAAGGCGCGCGTGGCAATCGCGAGGAGGACGGCGCCGGCCAGCACGTTCCAGGCGATGCCGCCGGAGAGGAAGCCGACGATCTCGGCGATCCCGGCGGTCTGCGGGCGCAGCATCGTTCCGACGATGACGGTCACGGCGAGCCATGCCATGAGGGTCACGAGGGCTTTGGGCAGGCGGTTCGGCATCGCGGTCCTGGAACTTGGGCGTCATCTGCCCTGGGTAACGATGCGCGGCGACAAGGCGTTCCGGGTATCGCGGGGCGGTTGCGGATGACTAAGCGCGAAGCGGCCCGGCGGCAAGGACCGGCTTCCGGGGCGGACTACGACCATGAGGCCGGGGTTTCTACGACCATTCGGGCCGATCCGCTTGACGCAGGTCAAACAGCGCGGGGCGCGGGCGGACGCAAGTTGGGCAGGTTCCATCAGCCAAGGAGACCGCGATGCAACCGATCCTTCGCCCCTTTGCCGCTGCCGCGCTGGCGCTGGTCCTGTCCGTGCTTCCGCTTGCGACGCCCTTGCGCGCCGACGATCCGGGGGCGTTCGAGAAGATCAAGATCGACGCGGGCAAGGCGCTGTTCGAGGCCAGTTGCCGCCGCTGCCATGCGACCGATGCCAGCGACCCGAGCTATGGCCCCGTCCTGGAGGGCGTGGTCGGACGGAAGGCCGGCAGCATGGAAGGCTATCCCTATTCCCCGGCACTGAAGGGCGCGGGCTTCGTCTGGACCCCCGGCGCCATGCGGGCCTGGATGGAGGACAACGACGGGCTCGTCCCCGGCACCAAGATGCGGCATGTGGGCATCGAGGACCCGACGGTGCAGGACTTCATCCTGGCCTATCTGAGGACCACCGGCCGCTGAGCGGCGCGCCTGCGGCGCAAGCCTTTCCTGTCGTCGTCGGCCTTCGCCTCCTCCTCCGTGCGGCATGGCCGCCGGACCGGGGGGCGGGGCCATGCCGCGCCTCCAGCGGGAGTATTTGGAAAAGGGCAAGCAGCAGGCCAGGGGGGCGCGCGGGGGCTTACGACCATTGGCCAATACCGGCGGCGCGGTTTGGGACGCAAAGTGACCGGTGACAGGGGCCCCGGGGGAGGGACCGGCGCGCCGTCCAGTCGTCTGAAACCCGAGGGAGGGATCCTGATGAACCGCTTTGTCGCTGCCGTTTCGGCGGCCCTGATGCTTGCTGCCCCGGCTTATGCGGGGATCACCGAAGAGGACCTGGCGGGGGATGCCGCCTCGACAGGGGACATTCTGACCAACGGGATGGGGCGCGACCTGCAACGCTTCAGCCCGCTGGCGACGATCAACAAGGAGAACGTGGGCAAGATGGTCCCGGTCTGGGCCTTCTCGCTGGGTGGCGAGAAGCAGCGCGGTCAGGAGACGCAGCCGCTGATCCACGACGGGGTGATGTACATCACCGGGTCCTACAGCCGGCTTTACGCGATCGACGTCAAGACCGGGAAGGAGCTGTGGCAGTTCGACGCCCGCCTGCCCGAGGGCATCCTGCCCTGCTGCGACGTGATCAACCGGGGCGCGGCGCTGTATGGCGACAACATCTATTTCGGCACGCTGGACGCGCGGATCGTGGCGCTGAACGCCAAGACGGGCGACGTGGTCTGGAACAAGAAGATCGCCGACTACAAGGAGGGCTACAGCTATACCGCGGCGCCGCTGATCGTGAACGGGCTGGTCATCACCGGCAACTCGGGCGGCGAGTTCGGGATCGTGGGCGAGGTGCAGGCGCGCGATGCCGAGACGGGCGAGCTGGTCTGGACGCGCCCCACCATCGAGGGCCACATGGGCACGCTGAACGGCAAGGAATCGACCATGACCGGGACGCTGAACGCCTCGTGGCCGGGCGACCTGTGGAAGACCGGCGGCGGGGCGACCTGGCTGGGCGGGTCCTATGACATCGAGACCAACACGCTGGTCTTCGGCGCGGGCAACCCCGCCCCCTGGAACAGCTGGCTGCGCAATGCGGGCGACAAGAACGACGGGACGGGGGACAACCTCTATGCCGCCTCGCGGCTGGGGCTGGACCCGGCGACGGGCGAGATCAAGTGGCACTACCAGACCACCCCGCGCGAGGGCTGGGACTATGACGGGGTGAACGAGGTCGTGGCCTTCACCGACAAGGACGGCAAGAAGAAGTTCGCCACCGCCGACCGCAACGGGTTCTTCTATGTGCTGAACCGCGAGGACGGGAAGTTCCTGAACGCCTGGCCCTTCGTGAAGGACATCACCTGGGCCAAGGGCATCGACGAGAACGGCCGGCCGATCTATGTCGAGGAGAACCGTCCCGGGAACCCGGCCGCGGCGGCCGATGGGGCCAAGGGGGAGGTGATCTTCGCCTCGCCGTCCTTCCTGGGCGGCAAGAACTGGATGCCCATGGCCTACAGCCAGAAGACGGGGCTGTTCTATGTGCCGTCGAACGAATGGGGCATGGATATCTGGAACGAGCCCATCACCTACAAGAAGGGCGCGGCCTATCTGGGCGCGGGCTTTACCATCAAGCCGAATTACGAGGACCACATCGGCAGCCTCAAGGCCATCGACCCGATGACCGGCGAGTGGAAGTGGGAATACAAGAACGAGGCCCCGCTCTGGGGCGGGGTGATGACCACGGCCGGGGGCCTCGTGTTCTTCGGCACGCCGGAAGGCGAGTTCAAGGCGCTGGACGACGAGACGGGGGCTGAGCTTTTCAGCTTCCAGACCGGGTCGGGGATCGTGGGCCAGCCCGTCACCTGGGAGATGGACGGCGAGCAGTATGTCGCGGTCGTCTCCGGCTGGGGCGGGGCGGTGCCGCTGTGGGGCGGCGAGGTCGCGAGCAAGGTCAACTACCTGAACCAGGGCGGCATGGTCTGGGTGTTCAAGCTGCCGAAGGAACTGGCGATGGCGAACTGACCCCCTCTGGTCAGGCCATGCGAGGCCGCGCGCGTCCGGGCAGACCCGGGCGCGCGTGTGCTTTCGGATCATAGGACTTTTGGCCTGTATCGGGCCGGGACGGGGCGGGTTAGAGTTGGACATGGACCAACCCGGAAGGCTGAAGATCATGGTTCCGCAGGCTGATACCCGCCCGATGCACTCGGCCCTCATCGTGGACGACCATCCGCTGTTCTGCGACGCGCTCTCGATGACGCTGAAATCGGTCGCGGGGATCGAGGAGATCGAGACCGCCGACAGGCTCGAGACGGCGATCCACCGCGTCGATCTGTCCCCAGCGCCGGATGCGATCGTTCTGGACCTGAACCTGCCGGACGTGAACGGGATCGACGGCCTGATCCGCCTGCGCCTGGCGGCAGGCGAGGTGCCGGTTCTGGTGGTCTCGTCCCTGGCCGACAACCGGGTGATCGGGGCCTGCCTTGCGGCTGGCGCCGCAGGCTTCGTCCCCAAGCATTCCCGCCGCGAGGTCTTTCGCGCCGCCTTCGATGCGCTGCGCGAGGGCCGGCGCTTCGTGCCCGAGGGCTATGAGCCGCTGCCCGAGGGGAAGGGCAAGACCACCCCTCGCGAAGAGGCGATCGGGCGGCTGTCGCTGCTGACTCGGCAGCAGGCGAAGATACTACAGCTGATCTGCGAGGGGCTTCTGAACAAGCAGATCGCCTATGAGCTGTCGATCGCCGAGACCACGGTCAAGGCCCATGTCACCGCGATCATGCGCAAGCTCGGGGTGCAGAGCCGCACCCAGGCCGTGCTGATCGCGCGCGAGACCAACTTCTCCAGCCTCATGCCCGAGGACGGCTGAGCGGCTCGCGAAACCCTTGCCCGATGCCATGGGCGCGTCCTAGCATCGGCCAGGGGAGAAGGACCAGATGATCGCGCCCGAGAACTTGGCCCCCACCGATGCCCTGCCGGTGATGCCGCGCGCCCATGTGGCGGCACGCGATCCCGATGCGCTGGGCAAGCTGGTCCTGGGTCTGGGGCCGGGGCCATTTGCGGCGGTGGTGCTGTTCATCTCGCCCGAGGCCGACCGGAAGGCGCTGGCCGCGGGGCTGGACCGCGCCTTTCCGGGCGTCACGGTAATAGGCTGCACCACGGCGGGCGAGATCTCCCCCGAAGGCTATTGCGACGGCGAGATTGTTGCCGTCGCCCTGCCCCGATCCTGCTTTGCGGTGGACTGCCTGGGCATCGACCTGAATCGTCTGGACGGGCAGGAGCTGATCGGCCGGCTGATCCGGGCGCGGGCGGGGCTTTCGCGGCTGCAACCCGACTGGGAGGGCGAATTCGCCTTCGTCATGGTGGATGGCCTGTCGATCCGCGAGGACGAGCTGACTGCGGCCCTGGGGCCGGGTCTGGGGCCGGTGCCGCTGTTCGGCGGCTCGGCCGGGGACGGGACGCGGTTCGAGGAAACCTTCGTCCTGCAGGACGGGCAGTTCCGGCAGGGCTGGGCCGTGCTGATGCTGGTGCGCACCGCCTGCAAGGTGAAGGTCTTCAGCCTGAACCACCTGACCCCCACCAACCGGCGCATGGTGGTGACGGGCGCCGATCCGGCACGGCGGGTGGTGCACCAGATCAACGCGGAACCCGCCGCGCAGGAATATGCGCGGCTTCTGGGCAAGGACCCGGGCCAACTGACAACCTTCACCTTCGCCGCCCATCCGGTCGTCGTGAGGATCGGCGGCAGTCACCATGTCCGGGCGATCCAGCAGATGGCGCCGAACGGGGATCTGGTCTTCTTCTCGGCCATCGACGAGGGGTTGGTGCTGACCCTGGCCGAGCCGCAGGACATGGCCGTCCATCTCGACCGCGCCCTGTCCGACCTGTCCGAGGGCGGACGGCCGGCGGCGATCCTGGCCTGCGACTGCATCCTGCGCCGGATCGAGGCGATGGAGAACCAGCGCTTCGGGGCGGTCTCGGCGCTGTTGAAGCGGCACGGGGTGGTGGGCTTTTCGACCTATGGCGAGCAGCTGAATTCCATGCATGTCAACCAGACCATGACCGGGGTCGCCATCTATCCGCCGAAGGTCGCGGGATGATCGAGACGCTGATCAACCCGGCCGACAGCGCCGAGCGGCGGGCCGAGAAGCTTCTGACCATCGCCGAGGCGCTGATGCGGAGGGTGGAGCAGGCGACGGACGATTCCGGCGCGGCCTATGCCCAGTTCCAGCGCGCGGCCCTGCTGGAGGACCAGGTCCGCGAACGCACACATGACCTGGGCCGGGCACTGGACCTGCTGAACGAATCGAACGCGCGCCTTGCCGAGGCGATGCGCGAGGCCGAGACCGCGCGGCAGAACCTGTCGAGTGCGATCGAGACGGTGCAGGAGGGCTTTGCCCTGTTCGACCGCGAGGACCGGCTGGTGATGTGCAACAGCCGCTTTGCCATGCACATGCCGGATGTCCATGCGCAGCTTAAGCCGGGGCTGGCCTTCCAGGACTATGTGGCGATGGTCAGCCGCTCGCCCCATCTGGCCCTGCCCGAGGGCGAGGGCGCGCCGGACTGGGCCCAGGGCCGGATGCGGCGGCACAAGGATCGGCATGTGATCTTCAACGTGCGGATGACGGGCGACCACTGGGTGCAGGTGAGCGAGCACCGGACGGCCGACGGCGGCACGGTGATCCTGCAGACCGACGTGACCGACATCATCCGCGCCGAACGGCACGAACGCGGCAAGCTTCTGGACGACCAGGCGCGTGTGATCCGGGCGACGCTGGACCACATCAACCAGGGCGTCGGCATCTTCGACGCCGAGGCGCGGCTGGTCGGCTGGAACCAGCGGCTCGGGGCGCTTCTGTCGCTGCCCATGGGGCGGCTGCGGATCGGCGCCTCGTTCGAGAACCTCTTCACCCGGTTCCGCAGCGAGATGCGCCTGGGCGAGGGGATGACGGACGCGGCCCTGATGGACTGGGTGGCCGCCCCCGGCAGCCGCCCGCCCTTGCAGTTCGAGGCCCGGCGCGGCGCGGATCTGATCCTCGATGTCTTTGCGCAGGGAATGCCGGATGGCGGTTTCGTCTTCAGCTTCACCGACGTGACCGCCGAGCGCGCCGCGCTGGAGGCGCTGAGCCGGGCGAACGAGACGCTGGAAGCGCGGGTGATGGAGCGGACGCTGGAGCTGGAGGATGCGCTGGCCCATGCCGAGCGCGCCAATGCCAGCCGGTCGCGGTTCGTGGCGGCGGCGAGCCACGACCTGTTGCAGCCCCTGTCGGCGGCGAAGCTGTTCATCAGCTCCATCACCGGCGAGGGGTTGGACAAGGGCGCGCAGGTGGCGCTGGAGAAGGCGCAGAACGCGCTGATGTCGGTCGAGGGGATCCTGGACGCGCTTCTGGACATCTCGAAGCTGGAATCGGGGAAGGCCGCGGTCAGCGTGGGGGCGGTGCAGCTGGACCGGCTCTTGCGGACGCTGGCCGACGAGTTCGCGCCAATGGCGGCGGCCAAGGGGCTTCGGCTGCGGGTGGTGCCCTGCGGCGCGGTGGTGGAAAGCGATCCTGCCTATCTGCGGCGGATCCTGCAGAACCTGATCGGCAATGCGATCCGCTACACGGCGCAGGGCCGGGTGCTGGTGGGTGCGCGGCGGCGGGGCGCGGGGGTGCGGCTGGAGGTCTGGGACACTGGCCCCGGCATCCCGGAAGAGGCGCAGGACGACATCTTCAAGGAGTTCCACCGCCTGAATGCCCGCGCCTCGGCCAGCGAGGGGATGGGGCTTGGTCTGGCCATCGTGGAACGCGCCTGCGCACTTCTCGGCCATCCGCTGGGGCTGCGCTCGGAGGTCGGGCGGGGCACCTGTTTCCTGGTGCAGGTGCCGCTGAGCGATGCCGGCGCGGCCTTGCCCCTGCCCGCCGAGCTGCCCGAGCGGCGCAGCGGGCCGGTTGCGGCCGACAAGATCGCCTTCCTGGTCGAGAACGACGCGGAACTGCGCCGGGCGCTGGGGCTTCTGCTGGAGAAATGGGGGATGACGGTGCTCGAGGCCGCCTCGGGCGAGGAGGCGCTTGCGCTGATCGAGGAGATCGGGATCCTGCCCGACCTGTTCCTGGTCGATCACCAGCTGGGCGAGGGGATGACGGGTATCGACTTCGTCACCCGCGTCCGGGCGGCGCATGGAACGGTGCCGGCGCGGCTGATCACCGCGAACCGGGGCTGGGACGTGCGCGCCGCTGCGACCTCGGCGGGGATCGAGATCCTGTACAAGCCCATCGATCCCCGCGCGCTGGAGGCGGTGGTGGGGCGGCTTTAAGGCGACGGCTCCTCGTGCGCTTCGCGCCTCGTCGCGGGGGTCAGCGAGGAGAACCGAAGGGCACGACGCGCGGTCAGCCCTTGGCGCGCGTGAAACCCCTTGCGGAGTCGTAGCCATACAGCGCGGCGGCGGCGAAGATCGCCGTGGCGAGGCAGGTCCAGCCGAGGGCGGGCCAGTTGGGCGTGAGGTAGAGCGAGAAGCGGATCAGTTCGACCGCCTGGGTGAAGGGGTTCAGCGCGCAGGCGCGGGCGAGCGCGGGGCTCGCCTCGGCCATCTTCCACAGCGGGTAGAGGGCGGAGGAGAGGAAGAACATCGGGAAGATGACGAAGTTCATCACTCCGGCGAAGTTTTCAAGCTGGCGGATGAGCGAGGATAGGAGGAGGCCGAGCGCGCCGAGCATCAGCCCTGTGAGAAGAAGCGCGGGGATCACGGCGACAAGGCCCGCCAGGGGCGGGCGGATGCCCCAGGCATAGCCGATGCCGAGGAAGACGAGGCATTGCAGGAGGCTGATGAGCGTGCCCGCGAGCAGTTTCGCGAAAAGGAGCCAGCCGCGCGGCAGGGGGGCGGTGAGGAGAAGCCGCATGGAGCCCACCTCGCGGTCGTAGACGAGGGCGAGCGAGGACTGCATGCCGTTGAAGAGGCAGATCATCCCGAGCAGACCCGGAAGGATGTAGGTCTCGTAGGTGATGTAGGTCTGGTAGGGCGGGGTGATCGACAGGCCGAGGGCGGCGCGGAAGCCGGCGGCGAAGACGAGAAGCCAGACGAGGGGACGCACCAGCGCCGCGACGAGCCGGCTTTTCTGGCCGAGGAATCGGGCGAGTTCGCGGTGGAGGATGGCCCCGAGCGCGGTGAGGTAGCGCCCTGCGGCCGGCCCCGGGGGGCGTGCGCCGCCGCCCGGACCCCCGTGCGGGATATTTGGGGACAGATGAAGGGGATCGGGGGTCATGCGGGGTCCGCCGTCAGGGCGAGGAAGCGGTCGGTGAGGGTGGTGCCTTCGGCAATCTGCCCGGCGGGGGCATCGGCAAGGAGGCGGCCCCGGTGCAGGATCAGGCAGCGGTCGGTGGGGGCGACCTCGTCGGTCAGGTGGGTGGCCCAGAGGACGGTCGTGCCCTGCGCGGCCAGCGCATGGGCATGGTCGGTGATCGCCCGGCGCGAGGCGGCGTCGAGGCCGACGGTGGGTTCGTCGAGGAGGAGGACGGCGGGGCGGTGGATCAGCGCGCGTGCGAGTTCGACGCGGCGGCGCTGTCCGCCCGAGAGGCTGCGCGCGGGCGTGTCGGCGCGGTCGGTGAGCGAGAGGGTCGCAAGGGCCTCGTCGGCCAGTCCGCGGGCGGCGGGGCCGCGGAGGCCGTGGAGGGCGGCGTAGTAGAGGAGGTTGCGGCGGGTGGTCAGGTCGAGATCGAGCGTCGGCTGCTGGAAGACCACGCCCAGCGCGGCGAGGGCCTTGAGGGGGGCCTGCCCGAGGTTGTGCCCGGCGATGGTGATCTGTCCTTTCGGCGCGGTGAAGAGGCGGGTCAGTAGGGAGAAGAGGGTGGACTTGCCGGCGCCGTTCGGGCCGAGGAGCGCGGTGAAGCTGCCGGGGGCGAGCGCAAAGGACAGGTCGTCCAGCGCCCTGCGCGGGCCGTAGGAGAAGGAGAGGTTTTCGACCGAGAGGCTCATCGTCGGGCCGGGACGGAATGGCCCCGGATCGGGCAGAGCCCCCCTCCCCCATCCCTTCCTCGCGAGGGGGAGGGGTGACGTCGTTCCTGAAGCGCCTTGAGGATCGGATGCGGGCTGGCTTTGGTCATTCGATGGTGATCCGCAGGGCCTGGGTCTCGCCGCCTTGCGGGGTGCGCAGGGTGTAGGTGCCGGGCCTGACGGCGATGAAGCCGAATTCCACGGTCCCTGCCTCATCGAATTCCAGGCTGTCGAGGCCGAGGGGGCGGATCTCGATCCCCTCGATCACGATCTCGTCGATCCAGATCGCGCGAAAGAACTCCGCCCCTGCAAGCGCCAGTTCCTGGCTGCCGTCAGCGGTGATCTCGACCTCGTAATAGGTACCGGATTTCAGCCTCCAGGGCTCGCCCAGGGGCTGGCCGGCCGAAAGGACCAGTTCGGGAAGCTCCTGCCTGTTGGTGGCGGCGAAGAGGCCGGCGGGGGCATCCTGCGCGGCGGCGGGAAGGGCAAGGAAGGCCAGCGTGGCCGCTCCCCTTCTCCATCCCATGCCCGTGCGGGGGAGGGAAGGCGCGGATGTCGGGCGTGCTCTGAAGCGGGTCATCGGCTACTCCGTCGGGCGGAAGGCGGCGCCCCAAGGGAAGCGGCCGACCTTTATGGATTTCAGCGCGGTGCGCGAGGCCACGTCGATCACGGTAACATCGCCAGATACGCCGTTGGTGGTGAAAAGCTGCGAGTGGTCGCGGTTGAAGGCCATGTGCCAGACGCGGCGGCCGACGAGGATGTAGGTTTCCACCTCGTAGGTCTGCATGTTGACCACCGCGACATGGTTCGAGGGACCCAGCGCGACGAAGGCGGTCGTGAAATCCGGGGTGAACTCGAAGCCAACGGGCTGGATCAGATCCTGGTTCACGCCGGGAATGGCGAAGCGGATCTTCGCCTTCTCGGCCTTGGTGGCGATGTCGAACACGGTGACGGTGCCGCCGATCTCGGAGGAGACCCAGAGCTCGGTATCGGTGAATTCGGCGTGGCGGGGGCGGCTGTCCACCAGCGTGTTGGCGATGATCTGGTGCGTCGCCGTGTCGATCCAGTGCGCCATGTTCGTGGTTTCCGAGGTCGTCACCACGATGGCGCCGTCGCGCGAGACGCCCATGCCCTCGGGCTCGATCCCGACGTTGATCTGGGCCACGACCTTGCGGCTTTCCACATCGACCACGGTGGTCACCGCGTCGTCCTCGTTGGCGATCCAGAGATGGCGGTCGTCGGGGTGGAGGACGAATTGCTCGGGGTCTTCGCCCGAGGGCAGGTCGTGCAGGATCTCGCCCGTGGCTGGGTCCATCACCTGCACGGTGTCGCTGTCGGAGGCACAGATATAGACGCGGGAGAAGTCCTTGGAAAAGGTGATGCCGCGCGGGCGTTCGCCGGTGGGGATGGTGCGGGTGACTTCCAGGGTCGCGGTGTCGATCACGCTGATCGTGTCGTCCTTCTCGTTCGTCACCCAGATTTCATCCGTGCGGGCCGGTGTCGCGAGAACGAGGGCGAGCGTCGCGGCAAGGGGGGCGGCCCCCCTCCCCCATCCCCTCCCCACGGGGGGGAGGGGAGGCGCGGTACGCCGAGGCGGTGTGCGGGTCATGGGCTCTCCGTGAAGGCGGTGCAGGCGGATTCGGGTTGGTCGAGGCCCAGCGTGTCCATCTCGTTGCGCTGGTGCAGGAAGCCCTCGACCGGGGCGAGGGTGACGAGGGCACGGGCGTTGACCACGGCGATCGGCTGGCGAAGCTGGCCGTTCCAGGCGCGGAACGAAAGGCCGCGGCCCTTGAAGCCGTCCATCTGGAATTCGGGGGCGAGGAGCCAGGCGCGCAGGGTGGCGGGGTCGTTCGAGTTGGTGCGGGTCACCGCCTCGCCAATGGCGCGGATGGCGGCCCAGGCGGCGTAGTCGGGGCCGCGCATGTTGCGGCGGGCATGGGCCTCGAAGCGGTTCTGCAACTGGACCGCCCCCCAGCTTTCGATGACATGGGACCAGGCGGTGGGGACCAGCCCGTCCGATCCCGCCACCGGGCGGGGCAGCCAGCCGTTGTGTTCGATGTAGCGGCCGAAGTCGTCGGTTTCGTCCGCCACCAGGATCACGTCATGGTCGGGGAAGTCCTGGGTGAAGCGCGGCACCTCGTCCATGGTGCTGTCACGCAGGTCGGTGTCGAAGGTCCATTCCTTCTCGCCAGCGATGGCGATGCCGAACTTCGCGGCAGAGCGGCGCAGCGCCTCGGCAAAGGCGCGGTCGGCGGGTTTGGGGCCGGTGATGAGGACGGTCGTCTGCCACTGCTTGCGTTGCAGGACCTGCATCAGCGCGTCGGTGCGGGCGGCATCCTCGGGTATGGTGTGGAGGAGGTTCGCCCGGCAGTCGGCGGAGCGGAGGCTTTCGGCGCCGGACGAGACGTTGAAGAGAAGCGCCGTGGCGGCCTCGGGCAGGTCGGCGACCGAGAGGATCGCCGCGGGATCGGCATCAAGGAGGATCAGGCGCGAGGTCTGCAGCGCCGCGCGGGCGGCGGCGGCGAAGTCCCCGTCCGGGGGGAGTGAGACGACCGTGAGGCTGTAATCGTGGCCGAGGAAGCTGCCGGTGGTCCGGGTGTCGGCCAGCGCGATTTCGGCGCCGGCGATGCCCAGGTCCTCGGGCACCGGGTCGAGGTTCGACAGGACGGGCGGGCGGTCCACCTCGAGCCGCAGATAGGTGATCGCCACCGGAAGGTCTGCGCGCGCGGGGGCGGTTACCGCCAGGCTGGCGATGGTGACGAACAGGCGGAACATGGAGCCCTCCCTTCAGTCCCGGAAGCCTGCGGCAGGGGGGGGCCAAGGCCAATACGACCATCGTCGCAGGGGCGGGCGGGTCGGCTTGCACCTTGGTCGAATGGCGGGGCGGAGAGGCAGGGGTTACCCCTTGGCCCGAGATCTTGAGGGAGGACCCACCGATGAAACGTGCTCCGATCGCGGGCCTTGCCCTGTGCGTGACGGCGAGCCTTGCCTTTGCCCATGGCGATGTCGCCCCGCAGCCGGTGAACACGGATGCCCTGCCGGACGTGGGCGAGGAATGGCTGATCGAGAACCCCTACCGCGCCGACAAGGTCGGGGAGGAGGTCTGGTGGCAGGCGGTGCTGATCGGGGATTCCGGCTACAACCAGAACTGCGCGCGCTGTCACGGGCTGGGCGTGGTCTCGGGCGGGCTGGCGCCGGACCTGCGCTTCCTCGAGGCGGCGGAATACGGCGACGAATGGTTCGCCGAACGCTTCCGGCACGGCTACACCCAGGACGGCACCACGAAGATGCCGGCCTTCGGCGAGATCCTCGGCCAGAAGGCGGCCTGGGCGATCCGGACCTATATCGAGACCCGGCCCGAGGACGGCGCGCTTGAGGCGCACAAGGACCGGCTGGGAGCGATCCGGGACCAGCTGATGGCGGGCGACGGCGACGAGGCCGCGTTGAAGGCGGAGCTGATGGAGATCGCGGCGGGGATCGTCACCGCCTCGGGCGCGCCCAAGGCGGATTCGGCGGCGCTGCGGGCGGCGCTGGCGCTTGACGGCACGCCCACGGCCAAGAAGCACGCGGCCGAGATGCTGACGATCGGGCTGTCGGCGGCGCACTGAGATGTGGCGGGCGGTTCTTGCCCTGGTGCTGGCGACGGGCATGGCCAATGCCCGCTGCGAGGATCACAAGCCCGGCGCGCGCCCGCAGAACACCCCGCGCGAGTTCGTGGGCCAGACCCTGGACGAGATCATCGACCGAGGCTGGATCGAGATCGCGGTTTACGAGGACTATCCCCCCTACAGCTGGCAGGACGGTGCCACGGCGAGGGGCGTGGATGTCGAGGTCGGACGGATCATCGCCGAAAGCCTTGGGGTGGAGCCTCGGTTCCGTTTCGTGCAGTCCGGCGAGACGCTGGAGGCGGACCTTCTGAACTATGTCTGGAAGGGTGCGGCGGTGGGGGGGCGCGTATCCAACCTGATGATGCGGGTGCCCTACAGCAGCGACTTCACCTGCCGGGTGGAACAGGTGGTCTTCACCGGGCAATACGCGGGCGAGCGGGTCGGCATCGCCTACCGGATCGACGACTATCCCGACGCGGTGCAGGAGCCGAACGCGGACGGCCGGCATCCGGGCGGGCCGGTGCCTTCCTTCTTCGTCTATGACCCGGTGGGGGTCGAGAACGACTCCATTTCCGATTTCTACCTGACCTCGACCTTCGGGGCCTCGGCCAGGATCACCCGCTACAGGACGGTGGCGGACGCGATGGAGGGGCTCGCCAGGGGCGAGGTCTGGGCGGTGATGGGCCCCCTGTCGCAGCTGGAGGCCGGGGCGGGCGAGGGCGTCGCGGTCCATGCGCCGCTGCTTCCGGGGTTCCAGCTGTCGCGCTGGACGCTGGGGGTCGCGCTGCACCAGAGCCACCGCGACCTCGGCTATGCGGTGGACGACGCGGTGGCTGCCGCGCTGGCCGACGGGCGGATCGCGGCGATCTTCGCGCAATACGGACTCGACTTCACCCCGCCCGACCGATGAACCTACGACTTAGGCAGCATAGCCGCTTGCCCGCGCGGCGCTTAGGCTGTGCCCAACAGAGGGACCAATCATGAAACTGACCGACACCCGCGAGATCAAGGCGGACCCGAAGGTCGTCTGGGATGCGATCCTGAACCCCGACGTGCTGAAGGAATGCATCCCGGGCTGCGAGAGCCTGACGGGGTCCGTGGCCGAGGGCTACGAGGCGGTGGTCAAGCAGAAGGTCGGCCCGGTGTCGGCGACCTTCACCGGGCTGGTGCAACTGTCCGACATCATCGAGGGCCGGTCGCTGAAGATCAGCGGCGAGGGCAAGGGCGGCGTCGCGGGCTTCGCCAAGGGCGGCGCGGATGTGAGCTTCGAGCCCTTCGAGGGCGGCACGCGCCTGACCTACGCGGCCGAGGCCAATGTCGGCGGCAAGATCGCCCAGCTGGGCAGCCGGATCATCGACAGTTTCGCCAGGAAGCTGGCGGACGAGTTCTTCACCCGGTTCCAGGCGGCGGTCGAGGAGCCGGAAGACGAAGTTGTGACCGAAGAAGCTGTTGCCGATTCGGGGGAAAAGAAGAAGGGTTGGTTCAAACGACTGCTCGGTTGAACCGGCTGCATACCTAGGACGACCCAGGGAGGAATTAAGATGACCAAGGTCTCGATGACCGTGAACGGCAAGGCCGTTTCCGGCGAGGTGGAGGGGCGGACGCTTCTGTCCTCCTTCCTGCGCGAGGGGCTGGGGCTGACCGGCACCCATGTCGGCTGCGACACCAGCCAGTGCGGCGCCTGCGTGGTGCATGTCGATGGGAAGCCGGTGAAAAGCTGCACCGTCTTTGCGGCGGATGTGGCGGGGGCGAACGTCAAGACGATCGAAGGCATGGCCAATCCGGACGGATCGCTGTCGGTGATCCAGCAGGCCTTCCAGGACCATCACGGGCTGCAATGCGGCTTCTGCACGCCCGGGATGGTGATGTCCTCGGCCGCGCTGCTGGCGGAGAACCCCAAGCCGACCGAGGCCGAGGTGCGCCACTACCTCGACGGCAACATCTGCCGCTGCACGGGCTACCACAACATCGTAAAGGCCGTGATGGCTGCCAGTGGGCAGGACGTCTCGGCCCTGGCCGCGGAATAGGGGGGGAAGATGCCGAAGGATACCGGGATTGGCGCGTCCATGAAGCGCCGCGAGGATGTCCGCTTCCTGACGGGACGCGGGGTCTATACCGACGACGTGGCGCTGCACGGGCAGACCTATGCGGTCTTCGTCCGTTCGACCGTCGCACATGGCCGGATCAAGTCGATCGACACGTCGAAGGCGGCGGCGATGCCGGGCGTGCTGGCCGTCTTCACCGGCGAGGATTTCAAGGACGTGGGCGGCAACCCGGCGGGCTGGCTGATCAACAGCCGCGACGGCACGCCGATGCGCGAACCGAAGCGCCCCGTGCTGGCGCATGGCAAGGTGCGTCATGTGGGCGACGCCTATGCCGCCGTGGTGGCCGAGACCTACGCCCAGGCCAAGGACGCGGCGGAACAGCTGGCCGCGGATTCGGTGATCGAGGAGCTTCCGGCGATCATCGACATGAAGGCGGCGGTGGCCGATCCGTCGAACCGCGTGCATGACGAGATCCCGGACAACCTGTGCTTCGACTGGGGCTGGATCGAGGACAACCGCGCGGCGGTGGATGCCGCGATGAAGGCCGCGCCGCATGTCGTGACGCTGGAACTGGTGAACAACCGCCTGGTGCCGAACGCGATGGAGCCGCGCGCCTCGATCGGCGAATACAACCCGGGGACGGGCGACTACAAGCTGACGACGACCAGCCAGAACCCGCATCTGACTCGGCTTCTGGTGGCGGCCTTCGTCCTCGGCATCCCCGAGAACAAGCTGACGGTCGTTGCTCCGGACGTGGGCGGCGGCTTCGGCTCGAAGATCTACCACTACGGCGAAGAGGCGCTGGTGCTTGCGGCGGCGAAGAAGCTGGGCCGCCCGGTGCGCTGGACGGCAGAGCGCAGCGAGTCGTTCCTGACGGACGCGC
Source organism: Tabrizicola flagellatus (assembly GCF_046295235.1). Classification (GTDB taxonomy): domain Bacteria; phylum Pseudomonadota; class Alphaproteobacteria; order Rhodobacterales; family Rhodobacteraceae; genus Tabrizicola; species Tabrizicola flagellata_A. The sequence continues at coordinate 39,372 of NZ_JBKBLV010000022.1, read as the reverse complement.
ACGGCCGCGACCATGTGACGAAGATCGAGCTGGGCTGCACGAAGGACGGGCAGATCCTGGCGATCCGCACCGAGACGCTGGCGAACGTGGGGGCGTATCTGTCGAACTTCTCGACCGCGACGCCGACCTTCCTGCACGGCACGCTGATGGCCGGGCCCTACAAGGTGCCGCATGTCTATGTGAACGTGAAAACCGTTTTCACCAACACGGCGCCGGTCGATGCCTACCGCGGCGCGGGCCGTCCCGAGGCGACCTTCAGCCTGGAGCGGGTGATCGACAAGATGTGCCGCGAGCTGAACCTCGACCCGTTCGAGGTGCGGCGGAAGAACCTGCTGACGCCGGACCAGTTCCCCTACACGACCCCGGTCGGGCTGGTCTATGACACCGGCAACTACCATGCGACGCTGGACAAGGCGATGCAGATTGCCGATGTCGCCGGGTTCGAGAAGCGGGCGGCAGATTCGAAGAAGCGCGGCAAGCTGCGTGGAATGGGGCTGTCCACCTGGATCGAGGCCTGCGGGATCGCTCCCAGCCATCTGGTCGGCGTCCTGGGGTCGCGCGTCGGCCTTTACGACGCGGCGACGGTTCGGGTGAACGCGACAGGCAATATCTCGGTCATGACCGGGGCGCACAGCCACGGCCAGGGCCACGAGACGGTCTTCGCGCAGATCGTGGCCGAGAAGCTGGGCATCCCGGAATCCTCGGTCGAGATCGTGCATGGCGACACCTCGAAGATTCCCTTCGGGATGGGCTCCTATGGCTCGCGGTCCCTGGCGGTCTGCGGCACGGCGATGGCCAAGGCGGTGGACAAGATCATCGCCAAGGGCAAGAAGATCGCCGCGCACATGCTGGAGGCCAGCGAGGGCGACATCACCTTCGAGAACGGCAAGTTCCAGGTAGCCGGTACCGACAAGGCCAAGACCTTCGGCGAGATCGCTTTCTCGGCCTATGTCCCGCACAACTACCCGCTGGAGACGCTGGAGCCGGGGCTGGAGGAAACCGCCTTCTACGACCCGGCCAACTTCACCTATCCCGCCGGGGCCTACATCTGCGAGGTCGAGGTGGACCCGGACACCGGCAAGGTGGACGTCGTGGCCTTCCACTGTGCCGACGACTTCGGCAACGTGATGAACCCGATGGTGGTCGAGGGCCAGGTGCATGGCGGCGTGGGCCAGGGGATCGGCCAGGCCCTGTGCGAGTTCACGGCCTATGACGAGAACGGCCAGCTTCTGACGGGGTCCTACATGGACTACCCGATGCCGCGGGCCGAGGACGTGCCGTTCTACAACGTGGACTACTCCTGCCAGACGCCCTGCACGCACAACCCCCTGGGGGTGAAGGGCTGCGGCGAGGCGGGGGCCATCGGCTCGCCGCCGGCGGTGGTCAACGCGGTGATCGACGCCTTGCATCGCGGGGGACATACCCACGTCACGCATATCGACATGCCGGTCTCGCCGTCGCGGGTCTGGTCGGCGATCAACGGGTAAGGGGGCCATCATGCACAACTTCGATTTCGCAAAACCCTCGACCATCGCGGATGCGGCCAAGGCGCTGGCCGCTGAAGGGGCGCAGGCCCTCTCGGGCGGGCAGACGCTGATCCCGACGATGAAGCAGCGCCTGGCGCAGCCGGCCGTGCTGGTCAGCCTGACCGGCATCAAGGAGATGCAGGGCGTCTGCATGGGCGACGGGGGCCTGCATGTCGGCGCGGCGACGCCTCATGCGGTCGTGGCGAATGAGGCCCGCGCGCATTACCCGGCGCTGGCCGACCTGGCGGGGGGCATCGGCGACCCGGCGGTGCGGTCGCGCGGCACCATCGGCGGGTCGATCGCCAACAACGACCCGGCGGCCTGCTATCCCTCGGCGGTGCTGGCCTCGGGCGCGACGGTGGTGACCAACAAGCGCAAGATCGCGGCGGACGACTATTTCCAGGGCCTGTTCACCACGGCGCTGGAGGACGGGGAGTTCGTGACCAGCGTGATCTTCCCGATCCCGCAGAAGGCGGCCTATGTGAAGTTCAACCAGCCCGCCAGCCGCTTTGCCCTGACCGGGGTCTTCGTGGCCAAGTTCGCGAGCGGCGTCCGCGTCGCGGTAACCGGGGCGGGCAACGACGGCGTCTTCCGCTGGGCCGAGGCCGAACGGGCGCTGTCGGCGGACTTCTCGGCCTCGGCGCTGTCGGGGCTGAGCGTGGATCCGGCGGGGATGAACTCGGACCTGCATGGCTCGGCCGCCTATCGGGCGAACCTCGTCAAGGTGCTGACCGGGCGCGCGGTGACCGCGGCGGGCTGATCCGAACGGACTGGACGAGAGGCCCGGCGGAGCGATCCGCCGGGCCTTCCTTCTTGGCCCGGGTGCCCCCACCCCCTCCCTCCCCCACGGAGGGGGGAGGGAGGCGCCCGGCGGTCAGGTCGTGGTCAGGTTGCCGTCCGGGTCGATCAGCGTGACGCGGATCAGTCCGGGGTGGCGGAGTCGGGCAATGCGGTCTGCCGGCAGGAAGACCAGCGCGGTGGACAGGGCGTCGGCGAGGGTTGCCGAGGTCGCCTCGACCGAGACGGTGGACCAGAGCGGCGGCAGGCCCTGCGGGTGCAGGATATGCGGCTGGCCGCCTGCCAGCGTCGCCATGGGCGAGGAGGTGGCGATCGCCGTGCCGGTCAGGGTGCGGGTGGCAAGCTGGCCATGGGCCGGATCGCTTAGCCCGAGACGGAAGGGGCCGCCGAGCGCCGCCATCTCGCCCATGTCGATCAGCGCGTGGTCAAACCCGTGCGCGGCGAGATGGGCGCGGACGGTATCGGCGCCGAAGCCCTGGGCGATGCCGTTGAAGGTCAGCGCCATGCCGGGCTCGAGCGCGATGCCGCCGTCGCGCCGGACGCGGTGCCAGCCGATGGGGGCAGCGGTCGGGCGACCCTCGGCGGCGGCCTGCCAGAGGGGCTGGACGCTGGGGTCGAAGGCCCCGTCCGTCAGGTGGTGGACGGCATCGGCGAGGTCCGTCAACGCGCGGAAGGCGGGGGATGGGTCGGCAAGACGGCCCGTCGCGTTCAGGCTGGTCAGGGCCGAGGGGCGGTGGAGGGAGAAGTCGGCCTCGATGGCCTCGATCAGCGCCGGGAGGCTTGCCAGCGCGGCCTCGGCCCGTCGCACGTCGCCGGCGAGGGTGAGGGCGCAGTCGGCCCCGAAGGCGCGACCCCGCCATGTCGTTTGCGCCCGGGCCGGGGTGGCCAGCGCCGCGGCGGACAGGGCAAGGAAGTGGCGGCGGTTCATGCCTTCGCCTCGCGCAGCTGCGGGGGAGCCAGGGGGCGACCCTTGCCGGCGAGGACCAGGGGCACGCAGGCGGCTGGCGAATTGTGGATCGTCACGCAGTCGAGGCACTGGAAACATTCGGAATACTGGACCTGTCCGCTCGCCTTGATCGCCCCGTACTTGCAGCGCACCCGACACAGCTGGCAGGGCGAGCCGCATTCCTTGCGCCGGGCGATCCAGTCGCGGCCGCGGATCAGGCCGCCGATCGCCATGAGCGCGCCGAGCGGGCAGACCCAGCGGCAGAAGCCCTTGAAGGTGAAGAGACCAAGGACCAGCCACAGCGCGGCATAGGCGACAAAGGGCCAGTCGCGGAGGAAGAAGGTGGTGATTGCGGTCTTGAAGGGTTCCACCTCGGCGGCGGTGTCGAGGTGGCCGGGGGCGAAGAGCGTGACTCCGACGAGCGCCGCGAGGAGGCCGTACTTGAGCCATTTCAGCCGGCCGTCCCAGCGGGCCGGGGGGTCCCATTGCGGCAGGCGGAGCAGGCGGCCCGCGTGGTGGGCGAATTCCTGCAGCGCGCCGAAGGGGCAGAGCCAGCCGCAGAAGAGCCCCCTGCCCCAGAGGACGAAGCCGAGGATGGCAGTCGCCCAGATGAGAAGCGAGAAGGGGTCGTAAAGCAGGAAGGCCAGCGACCCGCCGTCCAGCGCGGTGCGCAGCGTGGCAAGCGGCGTGACGATGGACAGCTGCCCCTGCCCCCAGAAGCCGATGAAGCCGGTGACGATCGCAAGGGTGGCAAGGCGGATCGGGGTGAACAGCGCGTGGTCGGCCAGACGGTTCATCCCGGGGCCGAGGGCGGCAAGCATCACGGCAAGAAGCCCGGTCAGCGCCCAGAGATCCGTCTGCCGGTTCAGGATCGCCTCCTGCCAGGGGGCGAGCTTCTGCGGCGGGGTTTCGCGCAGGAAGAACCGTTCGGGCGCGGCGAGGGTCAGTGTGAAATGGGCGCTGCCGATCTCGGGCTGGAACTGGCCATGTTCGCGCAGCGCGGTGGCGGACAGCTCCCAGTCGGCGGCGGGATCGAACCCGAGGCGGCGGTCGATGCGCAGGATCATCGCGGTGCCTTCGAGGACTTCTGGCAGCGTCTCGAACAACAGGTCCGCATCGCGCAGCGCCAGGGGCAGGCCACCCTGCGTGGCCGACAGGAGGTCGGGCGCGGTGTTGCGGACGAAGTCCTTCGACACGAGGCCGTGCCGGGCGGTGTCGATCACGAGGATCGGTTCGTCCTGCGGCGAGACGGCAAGGAAGCGGCCGAGTTCGGACAGGCTTTCGGGGCTCAGCACGGCGCGCGCGACCGAGGGCGGGCCAAGGTCCACAGCCCAGAGGTCGAGATAGAGGCCATCCGGGTCCGCCCGCGCCTCGGGGTCGTCCGTCGCCCAGAGCGTTCCGGCAAAGGCCGCGTCGGCCTCGGCATTGGTGACGCGCAGGTTGCGGGCGATGCCCTGTGCGACCAGGTCCTCCCAGGTGAGGGGTTCGTCGAGGCCGGGGTCCGGCCGTGCGGGCGGCGCGGACTGGATGCCCTGCATCCGTTCGCGCGCCACGGCCAGCGCCGCGGCCAGGATCGATTCATGCGCAATGCGGACCGAGGCCGTGGCCTTGGTGACCCCGTCGAGATAGACGAGGTCGGCCCCGCCCCCGGAGCCGTAGGGGGTGCCCACGACCAGCGGTTCGTTGATCGAATGGCCGCGATACTGTTCGAGGAACTTGAGGAACGGCGCCTCGCCCAGGCCCGAGACGAAGATCGGCTCGTTATGGTCGAGAAGGCGGACGTCGATGAAGGTGCCCTGCAGGTCCAGCATCACCAGCATGTTGATCGGCCCGCCGGAAAAGCCCGGCAGGGGGGCAAGCGGGCCGGTCTCGAACACATAGCCCGCCTCTGCCCCGCCCGAGTTGAGCAGGCTGTAGACCCCGCGGTCATCCAGCGCCTCGCCCAGCGCGTAGGGCGGCACGATCAGGGGCGCGATCCGGTCGCGCGGCGAAGGGTCGGCGGCGGCGACGACGGCCGTCAGGCAGATCCAGAGAAGGCAGAGCAGCGCGCGCATGGGCCGACAATAGGCCCGACCACGCCCTGCGCGTATCCGACCAAAGTCGGCCGGGTGCGGCGACAGGGCTCAGACAGCGAAGAACCCGCCCCGCGCCGGATCGTAGGCTTCAAGCAGACCTTCCCCGGTGTTGTTCCACAGCCCGTGCAGCGTCAGCCGGTCATCCTCGACCGCCGCGCGAACGAAGGGGAAGGTCAGCAGGTTCTCGAGGCTGGTCAGCACCGCCTGCTTTTCCAGCGCCTGAAGGATTTCCGCATCGGGCAGGTGCGCGACCTTCTCGAAGCCGGGGCGCAGGATGTCCATCCAGCGACCTACGAAGCTGGTCTTCTCTTCCAGCGCGGGCGCGTGGCCCCGGCACATGTCGTGGCACCCCTTGACCCCGCCACAGTTGGAATGGCCCAGCACCACGATATGCGCCACCCCCAGCGAGGTGACGGCATATTCCACCGCCGCCGAGGTGCCGTGATACTCGCCGTCCGGGTTGTAGGGCGGCACCAGGTTGGCGATGTTGCGGTGGATGAAGAACTCGCCCTCGTCCGCGCCGAAGATCGAGGTGACGTGCACGCGGCTGTCGCAGCAGGAGATCACCATGGCGCGCGGATGCTGGCCACTTTCGGCCAGACGGCGATACCAGGCGCGGTTGTCCTGATAGGTCGTGGCGCGCCAGCCGTGGAAGCGCTGGACAAGGTAGGCGGGAAGCGGGCGGATCGGTGTCATGCGCGGGCATCCTTGGTATGCGCCCCTGCCTAGGCTGCATTTGCGGAAAATTCGAGAGGCAAAATCAGGCCCGGATCCCATCCGGGCAATCAATTGTTCAGCATGCAGGCGCAGGCTGTGCACGGGTGTGATGAAACTTGGGTGTTTGTGATGGGAGAGATTGCCACTCTCAGGCCACGCGAGGTCGTGCGTCAGGATGTCGAGGCGATCGCGGTGATCTACCGCAACCTCGGTGCGCCGGTGGCCGAACAGATGGTGACGCGGGCCCTGGGCGAACTGGCGCTGACCATGGCAGAGATCGCCGAAAAGGTCCGAGCTCAGGAATTGCGCGACATGGCGCGGCAGCTGGGGCGGCTGGCACGGCTTGCGGACGAGCTTGGCCTGTCCAGCCTTGCGACCGTGGCAGGGGATGCCAAGACCTGCCTCGAATGCGCCGACAGCACGGCCTTCTCGGCGGTCTGGGCGCGGCTGATGCGGGTTGCCGAAAGGTCGCTGGCGATCGAAGCAGGGCTTGCCGACCAGCTGATATGACCGGCCGTCGATCCATGGACCAGGAGTGCGCAGACGGCGAAGAAGCCCTGCGCGACAATCTTGGGCGTCACTGATGCCGGGCGAGTCGCACAAGGAAAGGTTGCAGGCCGAATGGCGCGCGCAATCGGCCGTCAAGGGGTGCAGTCACGCCAGTGCTACAGTGCGCCGCAAGGGAACCAAATTTGCGGGGAATCGACGGCAATCTGGCGCAATACTCTGGAAATGCTTGCTTTCTGACCGTGAAGCACGCATCTGGGTGAAATATCCCGACCAACCTTCTGGATGAAACCTCGCGTGACCGTCGCCTTCGCCGAACCCACAGCCGCCGCACTGCCCTTGCATGTCCTGCGCCCCGAGGAATTGCCAGGCTTTCTGAACGGAGCCGGCAAGACCTGGGCGGACTGGCTGAAGGCGACCGGATTTGAGGCCGGGCTGGGCGATTTGCGGCTGTTGCCGGATCCGGCGGGCGGTCTTGCCGGGGCGGTCGCGGGCTTCGGCACGCCGCAGGCCCGGCGTCGGACGAGGTTCGGGCTCGCCAAGGCGGTCACGGGTCTGCCCACAGGCGACTGGCGGCTTGAGGGCGCGCTCGATAAGGCAGAGGCGACCGAAGCCACCCTTGCGTGGTTGCTTTCGGGCTACCGCTTCGACCGTTATCGCCCGGGCCGCAAGCCCACCGCACTTGCGCGCCTGGTCTGCCCCAAGGGAATGGACCCGGCCCGCCTGCTGGCCATGGCCGAAGGCGAGGCCCTGACCCGCGACCTCATCAACACACCGGCCGAGGACATGGGGCCGGACGAACTGGAAGCCGCGCTCGTGGCGCTGGGGGCCGGTTTCGGGGCCTCGGTTCAGGCGATCCGGGGCGATGACCTGCTGGCACGGAACTTCCCGATGATCCATGCGGTCGGCCGCGCCAGCCCGCGCGCGCCGCGCCTGCTGGATCTGCGCTGGGGCGACAAGGGGCCGAAGCTGACGCTGGTCGGCAAGGGGGTCTGCTTCGACACCGGGGGGCTGAACCTGAAGCCCTCGTCGGGCATGAACCTGATGAAGAAGGACATGGGCGGCGCGGCGACGGTCATGGGGCTGGCGCGCATGGTCATGGCGTTGAAACTGCCGCTGCGGCTGCGCGTGCTGGTCCCGGCGGTGGAGAACGTGGTTGCGGGCAACGCGATCAAGCCGAAGGACATCCTGACCAGCCGCAAGGGCCTGACGGTCGAGGTCAACGACACCGACGCCGAGGGGCGGCTGGTGCTGGCCGATGCGCTGGCCCTTGCCTGCGAAGATGCGCCGGACGTGCTGATCAGCATGGCGACCCTGACCGGCGCGGCGCGCGTGGCGGTAGGGCCGGACCTCGCGCCCTACTACACCGACGACGCAGGGCTGGCGGCCGCGCTGGAGGCGGGTGCGCGCAAGGGCTTCGATCCAGTGTGGCGGATGCCCTTCCATGATCCCTATGACAGCGTAATCGAGCCCGGCATCGCCGATCTTGACAACGCGCCGGGCTACGGCTTTGCGGGGTCGATCACCGCGGCCCTGTTCCTGCGCCGTTTTGTCGAAGGGCCGCGGTACCTTCATTTCGACATCTACGGCCATACGCCCAGCGACCAGCCCGCGCGGCCGAAGGGCGGCGTCGGCCAGGGCGCCCGCGCCGTGCTTGAAGGCCTGGCGGAAATGATGGAACTCTAGCGGAACCGTTGTGGGGGCGGTCAGGCCTGCGGGTTGTGGCAGGCAGTGAGTGGACGAGTGGAGGAAATCGCAATGGACCGCAGGCTGACGCCCTTTTCCGGCCGGGTTGCGCATGTGTCGCTGTCCGGTCTGGTCAATGCGCCGCTGACGGAAGGCTTGCAGGCACAGGTGATCGTGCCGGTTGCCAATCTCTGCGACCGCCCGGGCGGGACCCGCGATCGCCAGCTGCTGCTGGGCGAGGCGGTGACGGTGATCGACCGCGAGCAGGGGCATGTGTTCGTCCTGTCGGCCAAGGACGGCTATTGCGGCTGGATGGAGGAAAGCGACCTGGGCCAGGGTCCGGCGCCGACGCATTGGGTGGCGGCGCCCGGCACGCATATCTATTCCGAGCCTCAGGTCCAGGCCCCGGAGCGGATGGCGCTAAGCCTCGGGTCGCGGCTGGCGGTCATCGGATCCTGGGGGGCCTGGGCCAACACGCCGCATGGCTTTGTCCCGCTGCGCCACTTGAGGGCACTGGGCGACTGGGCGACCGATCCCGTCAGCGTGGCCGAAAGCCTTCTGGGAACGCCCTATCTCTGGGGCGGCAATTCGCGGTTCGGGCTGGACTGTTCGGGCCTCGTGCAACTTTCGCTGCATGCCTGCGGGCTGCCCTGCCCCGGCGACAGCGACATGCAGATGCAGCTCGGCCGCCAGCTGGCCCCGAACGAGCCGATGAAGCGCGGCGACCTGATCTTTTGGAAAGGTCATGTGGCGATGGTGGTGGACCGCGACCGGGTGATCCATGCCAATGGTCACACGATGTCGGTGTCCTACGAAGGGATGAAAGAGGCGGTTGCACGGATCTCGGCCGGCGGCGGAGGGCTGGTGCAGACGCGGCAGCGGCTGTAGGCGGCGGGCTCGTCGATGACTGCGTCACGCCTCGCGCGGGGCACCGAGGACGGGGTGCTGCCGCAGGACGAGGCGCGGTCTCAGACAGGGCCGATCAGCCGACGCTCCAGCACCTTGAGCACCTGGTCGAGGTCATGGCCCCGGCGCAGCACCCGGCCGTCCATGCCAACCACGGCATAAAGCCCCTGCCGGTGGCGCAGCTTCGGGCGCTTCTCGATGCGGTAGAGCGGGGTTTCCGAGGTGCGACGAAACACGGCAAAGACCGCAAGGTCGCGCATCGCGGCGATGGCGTAATCTCGCCATTCCCCGGCGGCGACCATCCGGCCATAGACCCGCAGGATCTGGCCCAGTTCCTTCCGGTCGAAGCTGACCTCATCGGCGATGCGGTCGGACTGCGGAAACGGGATCGGCGCCTCGGCGTTCATCGGCAAAGCTTACCCGCTTTGCCCTCCAAATCAACCGGGAAAGCCCGGTGCCAGCCGCAGGAACCCGGTTTCCAGCCCGCGCCAGTTGCGCTGGACGCCCGCCATCCGCTTGACCGCCTCGGGATGGGCCGGGTCCAGCACGCCGATCCGCGCCAGAAGCGCGGCGATCGCCGCCTGCGAGCCGCGCTCGCCCCCGTCCACCACCTTGAGCGCGATGCCGAGGCCCTTTTCCGGCACGATGCCGACATAGACCGCCTCGGCCCCGCCCTTCAGCGCCACGCGCCCGCCCATGGCGCGCATCAGTTCCGTGCAGGCCCGCCCCTCGCCCGAGACCAGTTCGGGATGCGCGGCCATCGCCCGGGCCAGCCGGTACATGGCATCCTCGCGTGCGCCGTGCCCCTCGCGTGCCGTGGCAAAGGCGGCCATCGACCGGGCGAGCCCCGCGACCGACATCGCGAAGTTCGGCGCCGAGCAGCCGTCCACCCCCCAGCCCGCGACCGTCTCGCCCGTGGTTTCCTCTGTCGCGGCGCGGACGGCCCTTTGCAGGGGATGGTCGATCTCGACATATTCCGGCCCGGCCTTCAGGTGACGGGTGACGGTGAGAAAGCCGGAATGCTTGCCGGAACAGTTGTTGTGCAATTGGCAGGGGGCCTCGCCTGCGCGGATCAGGCGGTCGCGTTCGGCACGGTTGCCGGGCTCGTGCGCGCCGCAGCGCAGGTCGGTCTCGCTCAAGCCCAGATCGGCGATCCAGCGCGCGGCCATGCCGACATGCAGTTCGGCACCTTCGTGGCTTGCACAAGCCAGCGCCAGCTGGCGGTCGGTCAGGCCATGGGCGGCAGCCGCCCCGGTCTCGATCAGCGGCAGGGCCTGGATCATCTTGGCCGACGACCGCGGGAAGATCACCGCGTCCGGGTTGCCCCAGGCCGCGACGATGCCCTTGGTGTCGCAGATCACCGCATGGCCCCGGTGCACGCATTCCTGGATGCCGCCGCGCCAGACTTCCAGCATCGGAACCGCGCCTTCGCCGACCTGTGCCCCGATCTGTGCCATCGAACCTCCGTCACATATGCGCGAATTGTCGCCCAGAGGGCTTTCGCCGCCCGGCCTGTTTGAGTATGGCTGGAATATCGGGTAGAACGTCGCCGCGCCAGCCGAAAAGGCCATTCGGGCAGGGCAGAACGGCGCGAAAGGAAGACAGCTTGGAGGCTGCGTCAACCATGACATCCCTTTTCGGTCGCACGCTGGCGGTTGCCGCGATCACGCTTGCCGGGGCGGCTGCCCAGGCCCAGGAATCGACCAATCGCGTCGCCACGATGACGGACTGGAACGTCTTCACCGAGGAGAACCCCAAGGAGTGCTGGGGCGTTTCCAAGCCGAAGGAGACGGTGAACACCCGCGACGGCCAGCCGGTTTCGGTGCGGCGCGGCGACATCCTTCTGTTCGTGACCTTCCGTCCGGGCAAGCCGGGCGAGATCAGCTTTACCGGCGGTTATCCCTTCGCCAGCGGCTCGACGGTCGATGTCGCGATCGACGGCGCCACCTACCAGCTGTTCACCGATGGCGAATGGGCCTGGCCGGGCAGCGCGGAGGAGGATGCAAAGCTTCTGGCCGCGATGAAGGCCGGCACCACTGCGGTCCTGACCGCGCGGTCCGGCAAGGGCACGCAGACGAAGGACACCTTCTCGTTGCGCGGTTTCACCGCCGCCATGGAAGACGCCGAGAAGCGCTGCAAGTAAGGCCATCAGGCCGGCCAACCGGGCGCCCCCTTCGCGGGGCGCTTTTCTTTTGTGCCCCCCTGCCCTATATGCGCGCCAGCCCAGATCGCCTGTGACAAGGCCCGACCGAAGGATCTGCCCAATGACCGCCGCACCGGCAACCGCCCCGATCACGCAGGACGTTCTGACCCTCCCGCGCAAGTTGCCCGAGGGAGGCAGGACGAACATCGTCGGCCTGACCCGCGAGGCCCTGCGGCAGGCGCTGATCGCCGCCGGCACGCCCGAGAAACAGGCGAAGATGCGCCTCGGCCAGGTCTGGCAATGGGTCTATCACTGGGGCGTGCGCGATTTCGCGCAGATGACCAACCTCGCCAAGGACTATCGCGCGCTTCTGGAGCGGCATTTCACCATCGAGATCCCCGAGGTCGTCACCCGCCAGATCTCTGCGGACGGCACGCGCAAGTATCTGGTGCGCATCGCCGGCGGCCATGAGGTCGAGGTGGTCTATATCCCGGAAACCGACCGTGGAACCCTGTGCATCTCGTCCCAGGTCGGGTGTACGCTGACCTGTTCCTTCTGCCACACCGGCACGCAGAAACTGGTGCGCAACCTGACCGCGGCGGAAATCGTCGGCCAGGTGATGATGGCGCGCGACGATCTGGACGAATGGCCGGTCCCCGGCGCACCCAAGGAAGAGGTGCGGCTGATCTCGAACATCGTGCTGATGGGGATGGGCGAGCCGCTCTACAACTTCGAGAACGTCCGCGACGCGATGCAGATCGTGATGGACGGCGAGGGCATCGCGCTCGGCCGCCGGCGGATCACTCTCTCGACCAGCGGTGTCGTCCCGGAGATCGCCCGCACCGCGACCGAGATCGGCTGCCAGCTGGCGATCAGCTTCCATGCGACGACGGACGAGGTCCGCGACGTGCTGGTGCCGATCAACAAGCGCTGGAACATCGCCACGCTTCTCGAGGCGCTGAAAGCCTATCCGGGCCTGTCGAACAGCGAGCGGATCACCTTCGAATATGTGATGCTGGACGGGGTGAACGACACGAAGGAAGATGCGCACCGGCTGGTGAAACTTCTGGAAGGGATCCCGGCCAAGGTGAACCTGATCCCGTTCAACGAATGGCCGGGCGCGCCCTACAAGCGGTCGTCGGGCAACCGGATCCACGCCTTCGCCGACATCATCTACAAGGCCGGTTACGCCAGCCCGATCCGCACACCGCGCGGCGAGGACATCATGGCCGCCTGCGGCCAGCTGAAATCGGCCACCGAGCGGGCGCGGAAGTCGAAGGCGCAGATCGCGGCCGAGGCCGGCCTCGGCTGACCCCTTGCGGGCTCGGCCGCAGTCGCGTTCTCTGGCCTTCCGCGCAAGAGGGAGCGTCCCATGGCCACCACCCGGAAGTCCGCCAAAGTCAGGAGCCAAACGCCGAAAAGCCCAGCCGCTTCGGTCCATGACCGGCTGGTCGCCTATATCCGCAGCTTCGAAGCCGGGCTGGATGCGGAACAGGAGATCGCCATGGGCTTTGCCTCGGACGAATCGGGCGTGCTGCGGATCGAGGGCCTGGGCTATTTCGACCCCGACATCATCACCTTCTATGGCCGCGACGAGGACGGCACGAGGACCCAGCTGATCCAGCATGTGACGCAGCTTTCCGTCACCTTGCGCGCCGTTCCGAAGGAGGCCAAGGCCGAGCCGCCGCGCCGGATCGGGTTCCAGCTGAACGCGGGCTGGATGGGGGGCGATTCGGGCGACGGTTCGGCCGGCTGAGGCGGGCAAAGGTTCGTCGTCGACTTCGTCGCTCCTAGCACGCCTCACCGACGAGGAGACGAAGTCGAACGAGGAGGCCTCGTGGTAAATGCCCCCTGTCCCGCCGCCCCCGTGACAGGGCGCAACGAATCCGCTATCAGGCTTTCAAACCGGGAAGATAAGGGGAACCGCCCATGGCCGACCAGCACCACGCCGAGTACAAGCACGGCTCGATGGACATCCGCGAGCAGGAGAAGACCTTCGAGGGCTTCATCCGCATGACGGTCTGGGTGACCTGCATCGTCATCGGCGTGCTGATCTTCATGGGCCTGGTGAACGCCTGATCCCGGACCTGGCGATGGCCCGCCTGCTGCGCATTCTCTGCGGTCTCGTTGTCGCGCTGGCCTTGGCCGCCTGCGGGGCGGACTCGAAGTGGGCGCCGCAAGAGCAGGTGGATGCCATGCGCTTTGTGGCCGGACCTCCGACCTACATAACGCTTTACACGGTCGTGAACACGCGCACCGGCTCGGGTGCCCATTCGGCGATCCTGGTCAATGCCTCCGAACGGGTGATCTTCGACCCGGCCGGCACCTGGTATCACCCAAAGCTGCCGGAACGGAACGACGTGCATTTCGGCATGTCCGACAAGGCTGTTGCCTTCTATCTCGATTACCACACCCGCATCACCTACAACACGATCGAGCAGACGGTCTACGTCTCGCCCGAGGTGGCCGAACTGGTATTGGCCCGCGTCAAGGCCTATGGCGCAGTGCCCAAGGCCATGTGCACGCAGGCGACCTCGTCCATCCTGCGTGGGGTGCCGGGTTTCGAATCCCTGCCGCAGACCTTCTACCCGAGGAAGCTGTCCGAGGCCTTCGGCCGCCTGCCGGGGGTGACGACCCGGGTCGTCACCGATGACGATGCCGACGACAACCACGGCGTCCTGATGCGCCAGCGGGACGGGACGCTGCTGTAATCCCGGCCTCGTTGCTTGAACCGGACGCGGGATCGGATAGGGTTCCGCACCGGACGGAAGAGGTCGGGTGCCGTGCGCATCTTCGCAGTGATCCTTGCAGGGGGACAGGGCCGCCGCATGGGCGGGGTCGACAAGGCGCTGGTGCCCCTGGCCGGGCGCCCGCTGATCGCCCATGTGCTGGACCGGCTGGAGCCGCAGGTGGACAGCGTGCTGATCTCGGCAAACGGCGATCCGGCGCGGTTCGCGCCCTTCGGCTGCCGCGTGGTCGCGGATGACGGGTCGCGGGGTCCGCTGTCGGGCATCCTCGCGGGGATGCGCGTCGCGGCCGAGATGGGGGCGACGCATCTCGTCTCGACCCCGGTCGATACCCCCTTCCTGCCGGGCGATCTGGTGCCGCGACTGCTGCTGGCGGCGGAAGCGTCGGCCGAGGGGCTGGCCCTCGCGGCGGACGACAGCGGGGACCATCCGGCCACCGCGCTCTGGCCCGTCGGGCTGGCGACGGCGCTGGCCGCGTTTCTGGAGGCAGGCGAAACCCGCGTCCTGCGCTTTGCCGAGGCGCACGGCGTGGTCCGCGCCCCCTTCCCCGATCCGCGCGCTTTCGCCAATCTCAACACGCCCGACGAGCTTGCCGCCGCCGAGGCCCTGATCCGGGGGGCGGCATGAAGGTCTATGGCGTGATCGGCTGGAAGAATTCCGGCAAGACCAGCCTGATGGAACGCCTGGTGGCCGAGATCACCGGGCGGGGCTTCTCGGTCTCGACCGTCAAGCATGTGCATCACGCGGTCGATCTGGACCAGCCGGGCAAGGACACCTACCGCCACCGCCAGGCCGGCGCGCGCGAGGTGGTGCTGGCGGCGGCCGAGCGGCTGGCGATCCTGGTCGAACATCGCGGGCCGGAGCCGGAGCTGCCGCAGGTGCTGGCGCGGCTGGCCCCGGTCGATCTGGTGCTGGTCGAGGGCTACAAGCGCGACGCCCACCCCAAGGTCGAGGTCTGGCGGACAGAGACCGGCCAGCCGCTGATCCAGGCCGGCGACCCGCTGGTGCGCGCGGTGGCGACCGATGCGGCGCTGACGCTGCCGGTGCCGGTCCTGGACTTGAACGACACGCGGGCGGTGGCCGATTTCATCCTGCGCGAGGTCGGGCTTGTTTGATCGGGTCATCGTGGTGGACTGGTCGGGCCGGGGCACGCCCAGTCCGGCCCGGGCCAGCAGGGACGCGATCTGGGCGGGCCTGTGCGAGGCGGACCGTCAGGAAGAAGCCTACTTCCGCACCCGCGCCGAGGCCTCGGACTGGCTGACCGCCCGGCTGGCCGACGGCGGGCGGCAACTCGTCGGCTTCGACTTTCCGATGGGCTACCCTGTCGGTTTCGCGCGAATGTTGACCGGCCGGGACGAGGCCCGCGCGTTGCATGGCTGGCTGGCGGAGCGGATCGAGGACGGGCCGGACAACCGCAACAACCGCTTCGAGGTGGCCGCCGCGATCAATGCCCGGCTGGGTGGTGGGGGTCCGTTCTGGGGCCGGCCCAAGGCGCGGCAGATCCCGCATCTGTCGCCGCTCAAGGCCGTGGACCATGCCGCCCTCGGCCTGGCCGAGAAGCGCCGGGTGGAACGCGAGAACCCGCCGGCCAAGCCGGTCTGGCAGCTGATGGGCGCGGGCTCGGTCGGGTCGCAGGCGCTCATGGGCATTCCGGTGGTGCACCGGCTGGCCAGGGTCAGCGGCGCGCGGATCTGGCCCTTCGAGCCCCCCGGCCCGTTGACCCTGGCCGAGGTCTATCCCTCGCTTCTGGCCCCTGCGGTGGCCGCCTCGGGCGACCCGATCCCCGACCGGGCGCAGGTGCGGCTTCTGTCACGGGCCCTGTTCGCGCTGGCCCGGGCGGACCGGCTGGCGGCCCTCTTCGACACCCCGCCCGAGGCGGCCGAGGAGGGCTGGATCCTCGGCGCGGGCCATGCCCGGCTGTTGCAGGAGGCGCTGGCATGGGCGTGACCCTGTTCCGCGGCCTGCACGACGAGCTGCGCCCGCAGGCGGCACGGCTGTACTGGGAGGCCTTCGGCGGCAAGCTCGGCCCGGTGCTCGGCCCCGATGCGCTGGCCCTGCGCTTCTTCGAGCGGGTGATGCGCGGCGACCTTTGCCTGGCCGCAGTCGATGACAGCGGAGACCTGGTGGGCATCGCAGGCTTCAAGACCCCCATGGGCAGCTTTGCCGGGGGCAGCTGGGCCGATCTGGTGGCGGTCTATGGCACCTTCGGCGGCCGCTGGCGCGGGGCGCTTTTGTGGCTCTTGGGGCGTGAGATCGACAACGAACGCTTCCTTGTCGATGGGCTTTGCGTCGCGCGGGCGCATCGGGGCAAGGGGGTGGGTTCGCAGCTTCTGGCCGCCCTCTGCCGCGAGGCGGCCGAGCGGGGCTATCGCGCGATCCGGCTGGACGTGATCCAGGACAACTTCCGCGCCCGCGCCCTGTATGAGCGGCAGGGGTTCCGGGTCGAGCGGACCGACCGGCTGGGACCGCTGCGCTATCTGTTCGGATTCGCGGCCTCGACCGTGATGGTGCGGCGGGTCGAATAGTCCGTCCACCGTGGACAGGATGGGCCGTGCCTTTGTCATCAACGGGTTATCGGCGCGCGTCAGGTAACCGGAAAGGTCGGACGCCCGCCCTTGTGGCCGGCCGCGCCACCTGTCAGGATATGATCAAATTCCAACCATTCGGAGGCCGGCCATGATCGAGAAGCGCGAATTCTACATCGACGGGACATGGGTCGCGCCCCTTGAGGCGAGGGACTGCCAGGTGATCGACCCCTCGACCGAAGAGGTCTGCGCGGTGATCTCGCTGGGGTCCGAGGCGGATACCGACCGGGCGGTGGCTGCGGCGAAGGCGGCCTTCCCGGCCTGGGCGGCGACCGATCCCGCCCAGCGGCGCAAGGTCGTCGAGGGCATCCTGGAGCAGTATCACCTGCGCAAGGAGGAGATGGCGCAGGCGATCAGCCTGGAGATGGGCGCCCCCATCGACATGAGCCGCGACGACCAGGCGGAGTGCCTGCCCTGGCACCTGAAGAACTTCCTCAAGGCCTTCGACCACATGGAATGGATCCGGCCGCTGGGTCCGCATGCCCCCGACACCATGATTGCACTGGAGCCGATCGGGGTGGTGGGCCTGATCACGCCCTGGAACTGGCCGATGAACCAGGTGACGCTGAAGGTGATCCCGGCGCTCTTGGCGGGCTGCACCTGCGTGCTGAAGCCTTCGGAAGAGGCGCCCCTGTCCTCGATGCTTTTTGCAGAATTCTGCCATGACGCGGGCGTGCCGCCGGGCGTGTTCAACCTGGTGAACGGCGACGGCGCCGGGGTCGGCACGCGGCTGTCGAGCCACCCGGATGTCGAGATGATCAGTTTCACCGGCAGCACCCGGGCCGGCCGCGCGATCAGCAAGGCCGCGGCCGAGACCCTGAAGCGGGTCACGCTGGAACTGGGCGGCAAGGGCGCAAACCTGGTCTTCGCCGATGCCGACGCGCGGGCGGTGGAACGCGGCGTGCGGCATATGATGAACAACTCGGGCCAAAGCTGCAACGCGCCGAGCCGGATGCTGGTGGAACGCAGCTTCTACGACCGGGCGGTCGAGATCGCGGCCGAGGTGGCGAACGGGATCAAGGTGGGTCCGGCGAGCGAACCCGGCAAGCATATCGGCCCGGTGGTGAACAAGCGGCAATGGGACCAGATCCAGGCGTATATCCAGAAGGGCATCGACGAAGGCGCTCGGCTGGTGGCGGGCGGTCTTGGCCTGCCCGAGGGGATGAACAAGGGCTTCTACGTCCGCCCCACGGTCTTTGCCGATGTGAAACCCGGAATGACCATCGAGCGCGAGGAAATCTTCGGCCCGGTCCTCTGCATGATGCCCTTCGACAGCGAGGAAGAGGCGGTGCGCATCGCCAACGACACGCCCTACGGGCTGACCAACTATGTCCAGTCGGCGGACGGCGCGCGGCGGAACCGGCTGGCACGACAGTTGCGGGCCGGGATGGTGGAGATGAACGGCAAGTCGCGCGGCGCGGGGGCGCCCTTCGGAGGCGTGAAGGCCAGCGGTCGGGCGCGGGAAGGCGGGGTCTGGGGGATCGAGGAGTTCCTGGAGGTCAAGGCGATTTCGGGCTGGGACGTGGCGGCGGAGTAAGCGATTTCTTCGAAGAAATCGCATCGGAGCCTTTGAAGGCTCCGGTCCGGAGTTTTCGAAAACTCCGGGGTCAGGGGACCGGCGCCCGGAAAACTTGACACAGGTGTCGAGATTGGCTGACATGGGGGCGAACGGAGGCCCCCATGACCCAGCATCCCCGCCTGATGTCCCCGCTGAAACTGCGCGACCACACGCTGCGCAACCGCATCGTCTTTGGCGCGCATACCGCGAACATGTCGGACCAGGGCATGCCGGGGCCACGCTTCGGCAAGTACCTGCTGGAGCGCGCCCTGGGCGGGGCGGCGATGGTGGTGGCCGAACCCGTGCCGGTGCACCGGACGGGGGTCCTGACCCGGGGCAACTTCCTGCATTCGGATGACGCGGTCATCCCCGCCTTCCGGCAGATCACCGACGAGGTGAAGGACGCGGGGGCGGTCATCCTCCAGCAGCTTTACCATATCGGCGCGCATGGCGATTCGGACCTGAGCTTCGCGCCGCACTGGTCCCCCTCTGGTGGGCCGTCGTATCACGACAGCGATGGCTCGCATGCCATGACGGAGGCCGAGGTCGAGGAGCTTCTGGAGGCCCATGTCGCAGCGGCGGTGCGGGCCAAGGCCTCGGGCTTTCAAGGGGTGGAGGTCTGGGCGGCCTATCACTCGCTTCTGGACCAGTTCTGGACGCCGTGGTCGAACCGGCGGACGGATCAGTGGGGCGGCTCGCTGGAAAACCGCACCCGCTTTTCCCGAACGCTGATCGAGCGCATCCGGCGGGCCTGCGGCGAGGATTTCGTCGTGGGTCTCGCGGTCAGCTATTCCGAGGCCTATGCGGTGACCCTGGGGGCCGAGGCTTTGACCGAAATCCTGTCGCTGCACGACCGAACCGGTCATGTGGACTATGTGACGGTCGGGGCCGGGTCTTACCTGGAGTTCGAGTCGATCATTCCTCCGTTTACCCATGGCGAGAAGCTGACGACGCCTTTGACGCAAGTCCTGAAGCGGGAGTTGAAACATGCCGTGGTGACCTCGGAAGCCGGGGTCAGGACGCCGGAGAACGGCGAGGCGATCATCGCCTCCGGCCTGGCGGACCTGGTGTCGATCGTGCGCGGCCAGATCGCCGACCCGCATCTGGCGCGGAAGGTGGCCGAGGGGCGGGCGGAGGACGTGCGGGGTTGCATCTCGTGCAACCAGATGTGCTGGGGGCGGCGCAGCCGGGATTACTGGATCTCCTGCCTCATCAACCCGAGTGCGGGGCGCGAGTTCGAATGGGGCGGGGACCGGTTCGTCGCCGCGCCCGAGCCGAAGGAGGTGCTGGTGGTGGGCGCGGGGCCTGCGGGGCTGGAGGCGGCGCGGGTCGCGGCGGAACGCGGGCACCGGGTGGAGATCGTCGAGGCCGCGCCGGTGGTCGGCGGGCAGTTCCGGCTGGCGGGGATGCAGCCGCGGCGCGGGCAGATCCTGGAGCTGATGGACTGGTACGAGCGGCAGTTCGACAGGCTGGGGGTGCGGTTGCGGCTGAACACCTTCCTTGACGCCGAGGAGGTGGCGGCGCACCCGGCCGGGGTGGTGGTGGTGGCCACGGGCTCGCTGCCCGATGAAAGCGGCTTTCAGCGCTGGGTGCCGGAAGAGCCTGCCCTGCCGGGGATCGAGGCGGGCGGTGTGTGGTCGCCAGAGGCGGTCCTGCGGCGCGAGGCGCGGCTGGGGGACGCGGTGGTGGTCTATGACGAGGGCGGCAACTGGCGCGGGGTGGGCACGGCCTGGGCCTTGGCCGAGGCGGGCAGGCACGTGACCATCGTCACACCGGAGGCCTTCGTCGGCAAGGAACTGGCGCGGACGGCGGCGGACGGGGTGGCACGGCGGAGGCTTGGAGCGCTGGGGGTGCGGATGCTGGCCGAGCACCGGCTGGTCCGCTGGCATGGGGACGGGGTGACGGTGCGGTCGTTCCTGACCGGCGCGGAGGAGGTGATCCCGGCCTCGGGTCTGGTGATGGCGACGACGAACCGGGCGTTCGATGTGCTGCCCGAGGCGATCGAGGGAAAGGTGCTGCACCGGATCGGCGACTGCGCGGCGCCAAGGCTTGCGGCCTATGCCTTCCACGACGGGCGGAAGCTTGGCCTGTCGCTATGACGGCCGCCGCGGCAAGTCATTGATTGCAATGATTTGCTGCGCAGCATTCCCGCAGCATTCCACGCGCTTCGCTGCGCAGCAATTCAGCGCGGATCGGCCATGAGAAGTGCGGCCGCCCCCAGCAGCGAGGCGACCACGCCAAGAAGCGCGACGGTGCCGTATCCGGCGAGGGTCGTGCCGAGGGCAAAGCAGCTTGCCGCGATCACGTCGCCGGCAAGCCGCTGCAGCGCCATGAGCGAGGCCCCCGCCCCGGGACGGTCGGCCATGAGATCCTGCAGGTAGGCGATCGGGACCGTCAGCGTGACGGCCCCGCCCACCGCGGCGGGCAGGACCAGAAGCCAGACGAGGGGCGAGCCGGCCAGCATAGGCAAGAGCGCGACATGCAGGCTGTAGAGCGCCGCGCCGGCGAAGATCAGCCGGGTGCGCGGGATGCCCCTGGTCAGGCCGGGGATCAGCAGCATGAACGGCACTTCGAGGCCCGCCACCAGCCCGACATAAAGCGCCACGTCAGAGGTCGAGCGGCCGACATCGGGCACCATGACCAGCGAGACGATGGCCATGTAGACCGTCGAGGCGCTGAAAACCGCGCCGAGGGCGATCACGCGCGCCGCGATGCGGGGGCGGCCCGTCTCGGCCAGCGCGGCACGGAAGCTGAGTCCCGACGGGCGGTCGTCCCAGGGGGTGCGGCCGTCGGCGGGCCAGAGGCGCAGGACGGTGGCAAGCATCGCGGCGGACAGGACCAGCGCCACCGGGAAGATCGCGGCGACGGGCGCTCCGGCGGCGAAGGCGAAGGACCAGAGCGGCAGGACGACGACGAAGGGAAAGGCGAAGAGGGCGCGGATGACGGCCATGATGCCGTCGCGCTCTTCGGCCGGGTGTCGGGTGGCGGCAAGTCGGGCGAGCGCAAAGACCTGGCCGAAGGTGATGCTGCTGATCGGGATCAGCAGAGCGGCGGTCAGGGCGAAGACCCAGGGGCCGGGGGCGACCGACATCAGGAAGGCGCCGAGCAGGAGCGACAGGACGGCGGTCAGGGTCACGCGCCGCCGGTTCGCGGTCTGGTCGGCGCGGATGCCGCCGATCACCGAGGCCGAGACCGAGGCAAGGGACGACAATGCGAGAAGGACGGCATAGCCGCGGTCGCCGAAGCCGAAGGTGTTGACAGCGAGGGTCGAGAAATAGGGGCCGAAGGAACAGGCGACCGCGCCTTGCAGGGCCATGACAAGACCCGCGGCGCGCAGCGCCGGATCGGAAATGCAGAGGCGGATGGCTGGCATGGCCGACTGGCTATCCCGGGCGCGACGTGGCCGCAAGGTTCCGCGCAAGGCCCAGGAATTTTCGACGAAAATTCTGGGCTCAGGGGGGGATGACCTTGCCGGGGTTCATGAGGCCCTGTGGGTCGAGCGCCAGTTTCACCGTCCGCATCACGTCGAGCGCCACCGGGTCCTTGCGGCGCCGCATCGACGAAAGTTTCGACAGGCCCACGCCATGTTCGGCCGAGAAGCTGCCGCCGAGGTCGGCCACGACATCCTCGATGGCCTCAAGCACCCGGTCCTTTAGCGCCCTGTCGTCCCGCGTCGGGTAGGCGGTGAAGTGGAGGTTGCCGTCGCCGAGATGCGCGACCGTGATCGTGCGCGCGCCGGGGTCGAGGGTTTCGAGTCTTGCTATGGCTTGGGTCAGGAAAGTGTCGACCTTGTCGAGAGGCAGGCAGACATCGGTATCGACCTCGGGGTAAAGGCCCACTCCGATCTCGGCGGCGGCCTCGCGCCGTGCCCACATCGCTCGGCGCTGCTGTTCGCTGCGGGCGAGGACGGCGTCGGTGACAAGGCCCGCCTCCATCATCTCGGCCAAGATGGTTTCCAACGTGAGGACGAGGGGGATGTCGCCGTTCGCGTCCGGGGTGGCCTCGTGCGGGACGGTGGTAGCGGCTTCGATCAGGATGGTGACTTCGGGGATGTGGTCGAATGGCAGGCCGAGGTCAGGGCGGACTTCGTTCAGGCGTTCAGAGTAGGTGCGGGGCATGAATTCGAACGCCTCGACCCGGCCGCCGGTGGCTTCCTGCATGCGGTTCAGGAGGGTCAGCGCATCGGGAAGCGAGCGGGCGGCAAGCGTGGCCGTGGCATGGGCGCGCGGTGCGGGGACGAATTTCATCACGGCGGCGGTGATGATGCCAAGCGTGCCCTCGGCGCCTATGAAAAGGTTTTTCAGGTCATAGCCGGAGTTGTCCTTGTGCAGTTCGGACATGAGGTTCAACACGCGGCCGTCGGGCAGGACGACCTCCAGCCCAAGGCAGAGGCCGCGGGTGGAGCCGTAGCGCAGGACGTTCGAGCCGCCCGCGTTGGTGGAGAGGACGCCGCCCAGCATGGCCGAGCCCCGGGCGCCGAACCAGAGGGGGAAGTATAGCCCTTCCCTTTCAGCGGCTTCGTGCAGGCGGGTGAGGATGACCCCGGCCTCGGCAATGACAAGGCGGGCGTCGCGCTTGACCTGCCGGATGCGGTTCATCCGTTCGAGTGAGAGCATCAGGCCACCTTGCGTCATGGTCCCGCCGACAAGGCCGGTGTTGCCCGAGATGGGCACGACGGGCACGCCATGCTGCGCAGCAATCTTCACACAGGCGGCCACTTCGGCGGTCGATCCGGGGCGGATGACCGCGACCGGCTGGCCCTCGTAGCGGCCCATCCAGTCGCGGGCGTAGCGGGCCATGTCGGGGCCGGTCAGGACATGCGCGGCCCCGATTGCGGCGGCCAGGTCTGCGGTCAGCATGTCAGCCCTGCGGGTAGGCGATGACCGAGAGGTAACGCGCGGGAAGCTTGACCAGAGTTTCCGGCCCATGCGGCGCATCGGCGTCGAAGAATAGGCTGTCGCCCGGCTTCAGCGGGTAGACCGCATCGCCGTGCCGGTAATCGACCTCGCCTTCGAGCATGTAGAGAAGTTCCAACCCCTCGTGCTGGAAGGCGGGGAAGGTGTCGCTCTCGGTGGTCAGCGTGATGATGTAGGGTTCGACCACCACGCCCGAATTGTTCGACCCGATATGGCCGAGAAGGTTGTACTGGTGCCCGGCCCGGGTGCCACGGCGTTCGATCTCGACATGTTCGCCCGCCTTCACATGCTGCGCCTCGCGGCGTTCCTCGTAGCTGCGGAAGAAGGCGGTGACGGGCACGGAAAAGGCGTGGCTCAGGACCTGAAGGGTCGTCAGCGAGGGAGAAGTGTTGCCGTTCTCGATCTTCGACAGCATCCCGATCGACAGGCCCGTGACATTGGCGAGGTCGGCCACGGTCATCCCCTGCTGGCGGCGGAAGTTCCGCACCTCGCGCCCGATGGCGGCCTCGAGGTTGCGCTCGCTGATCTCGCGGACGCGGTGCGGGTCCTGGTCGAAGGCCGGTTTGCCGCGCGGAAGGGATGGAATGGCGTCGCCGTCTGACATGGGCACAATCCCGAGTGGAACCACTACATTTGATTTCACTACCGGGAAACACGCTTTCAGGCAAGCGCGACGCTAGTGGACCGCGTGGGCCGCCGTCTCGATGGCATGCAGCAGGCTTTCGGCGCTGGACCGGGGTCCGTAGACGCGGGCGGCGCCGGGGCCGTGCTTGACGAGGTAGACGCCCAGATGCTCCATCACCGTACGGGTGGCGTAGCCGTTCGGGACGGTGGCGTAATCCACGTTGCAGAGCCGTTCGAGGATCGGTGTCAGGTCGGCGGCCGCAAGGTCGAAGGCGACCCAGGCGTCGGTCTGTTCGGTGATGCTGGCCGCATCGCCCATGGCGGACTTGAGAAGGTCGGCGATCAGCTCGTGGGTCGCATGGGGCGCTTCGACGAACCACATCTCGGGCGCGACCCAGAAGGCGGAGTAGGGTGTTCCGGCCTGATGGGTGGCGGGACCCGGAAGCGGAACGCCCGCCTTCTGTGCGGCAACGGAGAGGTCGGCCATCCGGCCCTTGCGGGCGGCGAGCGAGGCGAGGGCAACGTCGGTACGTTCGCTGATGGTCAGCGGGCCGTGGGTGACGGCGGTCGCTTCGCGTTTGCCAAGCGCGGTGAGGGGCTGGAGACTAGCCACGGAGACGCACTCCTTCCGGGTCGAACATGTGGGGCGAGATGATCTCGACCTCAGTATCAAGGCCGGCCAGCAGGTTCACCGCGCGCATGCGCTGGCCGATCTTGCGGTCGCCGCCCTTGAGGTAGCCCAGCGCGATGTCATGGCCGAGATGCGGCGAATAGACCTTGGAGGTCAGCCAGCCGCCATCGTTCGCCGCCACCGGCGCCGCGCCTCTTTCAAGGAAATGCGCGCCGGCGGTAAGCTTGCCGTTCGGGTCCACCGGCTTCACGCCGACGAGGCGATAGCCGTTTTCGTCCACCATCCCCTCGCGCTGGCTGAGGACCATGCCGATGGCGTCCTTCTTCTTCGACACCATCTTGCCCAGCCCCATGTTCAGCGCGGTGGACTGGCCGTTGAGTTCCCCGCCCGCGACATGGCCCTTCTCGATCCGCATGACGCCAAGCGCCTCGGTGCCATAGACGATGGGGTCGAATTCCTTGCCCCGCGCCAGCATCTCGCGCAGAAGCGCGTCGCCATAGCGGGTGGGCACGGCGATCTCATAGGCCAGTTCGCCCGAGAAGCTGATGCGGAAGAGCCGCGCCCGCAGGCCGCCGCAGACGGTGATGTTGCCCGCACCCATGTAGGGGAAGGCGGCGTCGGAGATGTCCTGATCGACGACTTTCTCCAGCAGTTTCCGCGCGTTGGGACCCGCGACCGAGAACTGCGCCCAGGCCTCGGTGGTCGAGATGAGCTGCACGTCCATCTCGGGCCAGAGGCACTGACGGCAGAATTCCAGGTGCCGGAAGACCGTCACGGCGTTGGCCGTGGTGGTGGTCATCACATATTCATGCTCGCCCATCCGCGCGGTGGTGCCGTCGTCGAAGACGATCCCGTCCTCGCGCAGCATGAGGCCGTAACGGCACTTGCCGACGGGCAGGGTCGAGAAGGTGTTGGCATAGACCCGGTCGAGGAAGGCCCCGGCGTCGGTGCCCTGAATGTCGATCTTGCCGAGCGTGGTCACGTCGCAGATGCCGACGGATTTCCGGGTCGCCAGAACCTCTCGGTCGACGGACTGCCGCCATTCGGTTTCGCCTTGTTTCGGGACCCATTGGGTGCGGAGCCAGTTGCCGACCTCGACGAAGATCGCGCCCTGTTCCCTGGCCCAGTGGTGGGAGGGGGTCAGGCGGAAGGGCTTGAATTCCTTGCCCCGCGACCGGCCCGCCAGCGCGCCCATGGCGACGGGAGTATAGGGCGGGCGGTAGATCGTGGTACCGGTTTCGGGGATCGACCGGCCGGTTAGCTCGGCCATGATCGCAAGGCCGATCACGTTGCCGGTCTTGCCCTGGTCGGTCGCCATGCCAAGCGTGGTGTAGCGCTTCAGATGCTCGACGCTGGTGAAGTTTTCCTGCTTCGCCAGCTTCACGTCCTTGACGGTGACGTCGTTCTGCTGGTCGATCCAGGCGCGGCCCTTGCCGTGATGGACGAACCACAGCGGCGAGATGCGGACGGGCGCGTCCTCGGCCTGCGGCAGGTCGGGCGCGGTGCCGAGGTCCAGCGCGGCGATGGCGGCGTCGCGGCCGGTCTTCAGCGCGGCATGGGTGGACATCTGCCCGGCGGCGCCCCCTGCGACCAGAAGGCCGGGCGGGCCTTCGGGACCGGGGACAAAGGCGGCGATGCCGGCGTCATAGACGGGGCGCGAGCGGTGATGTGAATGGATGTTCACGTTCGGATTCCAGCCGCCCGACACGCCCAGTGCATCGACCGCAATGGTCTCGGTCGCACCGTTCGACTGGCGGACCGTGATCGCCTTCAGGCCCAGCTTGCCCGAGGTGTCGATGACCTCGGCCCCATGCAGATGACGGATGCCGGGGAGGAGGTCGCCCACCGGGCGGCTGTCGATCACGGCGACCACGTCCACACCCTTGGCCCGCAGGTCCAGCGCCGTGCGGATGCCGTCGTCGTTGTTGGTGAAGACCGCCACCCGCTCGCCGACCTTGACGCCCCAGCGGTTCGCATAGGCCCGCAAGGCACCGGCCAGCATGATGCCGGGACGGTCGTTGTTCTCGAATGCGATGGGGCGTTCGGTGGCGCCACCGCACAGGACCGCCCGCTGCGAATAGATCCGCCACAGGATCTGGCGCGGCTTGCCCTTCGCGGGGGTGGGAAGGTGGTCCGAGACACGTTCGACCGCGCCGTAGATGCCGTGGTCGAAGGCGCCGATGACCGTGGTGCGGGCCATCAGGCGAACATTGGGCATGGAGGACAGTTCGGCCACCGTGGCCGCCGCCCAGTCGGCGCCGGGGGTGTTGCCGATCGCATGAGTTTCGGCGTTCAGACGCCCGCCCATGCGGAAATCCTCATCCGCCAGGATCACCCGCTTGCCTGCCCGCCCGGCCGTCAGAGCGGCCATAAGGCCCGCGGGACCCGCCCCGATGACCAGCAGATCGCAGTGCAGGAAACCCTTGTCATAGGCGTCCGGGTCCTCTTCCCGCGTGACCGAGCCAAGGCCCGCCGCGCGGCGGATGATCGGCTCATACAGCTTTTCCCAGAAGGACTTGGGCCACATGAAGGTCTTGTAGTAGAACCCGGCCGCGAAGAACGAGGACAGCCGGTCGTTGATCCCCATGGCGTCGAAGCGCAGGCTGGGCCAGCGGTTCTGGCTGTTGGCCGTCAGCCCGTCGAACAGTTCCGCCACGGTGGCGCGGGTGTTCGGCTCCTGCCGCCCGCCGCTGCGCAGTTCCACGAGCGCGTTCGGCTCCTCGGACCCAGCGGAAATCGGGCCGCGCGGGCGGTGATACTTGAAGCTGCGGCCCATCAGCCGGACGCCGTTGGCGAGAAGCGCCGAGGCCAGCGTGTCGCCGGGATGGCCCTGGTAGGGGATGCCGTCGAAGGTGAAGCGGAGCGTCTTCGTGCGGTCGATCTGGCCGCCGTCAATGCGATGCGACTGGGTCATTTCGTGCGCCCCCGGGCCCGCGCCACGTCGCGGGCGAGTTCGACCCTGGTAATCTCGTGCGTGACGGTGTTGCGGGTGACGACCAGCCAGGAGCGGTCCCCCTGTTCGTGATACCAAAGCTCCTGGTGTTCGCCCGCAGGGTTGGTCCGCTGGTAGAGGTAGTCGTGGAACGCCTCTACGCCCGCGGTCATGCCATCGGGGCGGTCGATAAGGGAGGCATCGCCGAGATAGACGAATTCCTGCGCATCGCGGGGGCCGAGGATCGGATGGTGAATGATCATTCGTTTATTCCATCAATGCAGGTTCGGGGTCGCGCCTTGCCCTTTTTCGTCGATCATCAGGCCCTTGAGGAACCGGTCGAAGCGGTAGGCCCTGGCCGTTGAATGTGACTCATCCTTCGCCAACAGATGCGCGAAGCACCAGCCCGAGGCCGGGGTCGCCTTGAACCCGCCGTAGCACCAGCCGCCGTTGAAGTAGAGGCCCTCGACATGGGTCTTGTCGATGATGGGCGAGCCGTCCATCGACATGTCCATGATGCCGCCCCAGGTCCGCAGCAGGCGCACCCGTCCGATGGCGGGCATCAGCGCCATGCCGCCCTCGGCCACGTCCTCGATCACCGGCAGGTTGCCGCGCTGGGCGTAGGAGTTGTAGCCGTCGATGTCGCCGCCGAAGACAAGGCCGCCCTTGTCGGACTGGCTGACGTAGAAATGCCCCGCGCCGAAGGTCATCACGCCGTCGATCAGGGGCTTCAGGCCCTCGGAGACGAAGGCTTGCAGGACATGGCTTTCGATGGGCAGACGCATGCCGGCATGGGCCATGACTTTCGAGGAGGACCCCGCGACGGCCACGCCGACCTTCTTCGCGCCGATGTAGCCTCGGGTAGTCTCGACGCCCCTGATCCGGCCGTTCTCGATCCGCATGCCGGTGACTTCGCAGTTCTGGATCAGGTCCACGCCGCGCTGGTCGGCCCCGCGCGCATAGCCCCAGGCCACCGCGTCGTGCCGCACCGTGCCGCCGCGCGGCTGCATCAGCGCGCCCTTGATCGGGAAGCGGGCGTTGTCGAAGTTCAGCCAGGGATACATCTGGCGGACCTCGTCGCGCGACAGAAGCCGCGCGTCCGCCCCGTGCATCATCATCGCATTGCCACGCCTTGTGGCCGCGTCGCGCTGCGCGTCGGTGTGGATCAGGTTGATGATCCCGCGCTGGCTGACCATGGCGTTGTAGTTGAAGTCCTGCTCCAGCCCCTCCCAGAGCTTCAGCGAGAATTCGTAGAAGGGTTCGTTGCCGTCGAGCAGGTAGTTCGACCGGATGATCGTGGTGTTGCGGCCCACGTTGCCGCCGCCGAGGTAGCCCTTCTCCAGCACTGCGATCCGCGACTGGCAGAATTCCTTGGCCAGGTAATAGGCTGTCGCCAGCCCGTGCCCGCCGCCGCCGATGATGATGTAGTCGTATTCGGCCTTGGGGGTCGGGTCGCGCCAGACGGGCTTCCAGCCCTTGTGGCCGGTCAATGCCTCGGCAATGACCCGAAATCCGGAATAGCGCATGGGCCTTCTCCTGCTTTGGGGCCGGTTGTAGGCCCGTTTCGGCGCAGGAGGCTGCCGGTTTTCGCCACGCGCGCCGCCGTTTTCGCCACGGCGCGCAGACGTGAGGTCAGGGATTCACGGCCGCTTCGATGGCCGAGAACGGCGACCATGCGGGGGGGAGCTTGGCGACTTCTTCCTGCGCCCAGGCGAAGAGCACAAGGATCGTGGTGGCGGAGAGGAGCATCTGCATGTTCAGGCCCTGGCTACGGTTTGTTCCCGTACCGTTCTGCCCGATTCTGGTTGCCAGTCAGTTAACCATCCGCCCGCTTCAGGCGACCAGCGCCTCGGCCTTCTTCAGGTCCACCGACACAAGCTGGCTGACCCCTTGTTCCTGCATCGTCACGCCGAACAGGCGGTCCATCCGCGCCATCGTCACGGCGTGGTGGGTGATGATGAGGAAGCGCGTGTCGGTGCGGCGGGTCATCTCGTCCAGAAGGTCGCAGAAGCGCGTCACGTTGGCGTCGTCCAGCGGCGCGTCGACCTCGTCCAGCACGCAGATCGGCGCGGGGTTGGCCAGGAACACGCCGAAGATCAGCGCCAGCGCGGTCAGGGTCTGTTCCCCGCCGGAGAGGAGGGAGAGGGTCGCCAGTTTCTTGCCGGGCGGCTGGCAGAGGATTTCGAGGCCGGCCTCAAGCGGATCGTCGCTTTCCACCAGCACCAGCCGCGCCTCGCCGCCACCGAAGAGATGGGTGAATAGGGTCGAGAAATTCGCATTCACCTGCTCGAAGGCGGTCAGCAGACGCTCGCGGCCCTCCTTGTTCAGGCCCGCGATCCCGGCGCGAAGCTTCTTGATCGCCTCTTCGAGGTCGGCCTTTTCCGTCGCGAGGGCGTCATACTCGGCCTCGACCGCCTTGGCGTCCTCCTCCGCCCGCAGGTTCACCGCGCCCAGCGCCTCGCGCTGGCGTTTCAGGCGGATCACCTCGTGATCCAGCGTTTCCGCGTCCGGCATCTTGTCGGGGTCGGTGCGCAACGATGCGAGCAGTTCGTCCGGCGTCCGGTCGTCCTCCTCGGCGATGCGCTCGGCGGCCAGCGCCACGCCCTCGCGGGCGGCATCCAGCCGGGCCTCGGCGCGGGCGCGGGCTTCGCGCGCCTCGCCGGCCAGGCGTTCGGCCTCGCGTTCGGCCATCGCCGCCTCGCGCAAGCTTCCCTCGGCCTCCGCCAGGGCATCGGCGGCGCGGCGGCGGCGCTCTTCGGCCTCGGCGATGGCCTCTACCAGTTCGTCGCGCCGGGCGGCGATTTCCTCGGGTGCCAGCATCGCCTCGGCCAGTTCCGCCTCGGTCTCGGCGCGGCGTGCGGTCAGTTCCTCGGTCCGCTTCGAGGCGGTTTCCAGGCGGTGCTTCCAGCCGGAGAGTTCCTTCACCGCCTCCTGCCGGCGCCGCACCCGCGCCTCGCCCTCGCGGCGGACCTCGTCCTGGGCCGAGCGGCGGGTCATCATGGTGATGCGCGCGGCCTCGACGGTGATTTTCGCGGCCTCGACCGCCCCGCGCGCCGCGTCCAGATCGCCCAGATCGGCCATGGCCGCCTCGGCCTCCTTCAGCCGCGCGCGGGCGGCCATCGCCTCGTCCTCGAAGCGGCCGACGGCAAGCCGCGCGGCTTCAAGCTTGCCGCCGGCGATGGAGCGGTCGGCCTCGGCGCGGGCCAGGGCACGGTTCGCCTCGGCCAGACGGGCATCGGCGGCGCGCCGGGCATCGCGGGCGCGCTGGTCGGCTGTTGCCAGTTCCTGCAGGCGGGCTTGCAGGGCCTCATGCGCCTGCCGGGCGCCGTCGGCCCGGGCGGCGACCTCCTCAAGATCGCGCTTCAGCTGGACGAGGCGGTTGAGCTGTTGCAGGCGCAGCGCCGCCGCCGAGGGCGCATCCTCGGCCCCGGCGCGGAACCCGTCCCAACGCCAGAGATCGCCTTCGAGACTGACCAGCCGCTGGCCCGGCCGCAGGTCCGCCTGAAGCTGGAAGCCCTGTCCACGTCTGACCAGACCGATCTGCGAAAGGCGCCGCGCCAGCACCGCCGGGGCCTTCACCCGGGCCCCCAGAGGCTCTGCCCCGGCGGGCAGGGGTTGCGAATCGCCATAGGGCGCCAGGACCGCCCAGCCCGACCGGGCCTCGGGGGCGACCTCGGGCGCGCGGAGGTCGTCGGCCAGGGCCGCGCCCAGCGCCTTCTCATAGCCCGGCTCCACCTCCAGCCGGTCCAGAAGCTGCGATCCGGCCTGCGCCTCGCGCTCTACCAGCCGCGCCAGCGCCGCCACTTCCGCCCGCAGCGCCGAGGCCTCGCCTTCGGCCGAGGATCGCGCCGCCCGCGCCTCGGCCTCGCGGCCCTGGGTCTCGGCCCGGGCGGCCTCGGCGGCCTCAAGCGCGGCCTCGGTCGCCTCGGTCTCGGCCACGGCGGCTTCCTGCGCCTCTTCGGCGGCGGCGAAGGCCTCGCCCGCCGCCTCCAGCGCGCCCGTCGCGGCGGCCACCGCCTCGCGCGCGGCTGCGGCCTGCTCTTCGGCGCGGTCCAGCACCGACCGCGTGTCGGCCAGCATCCGCTGGGTGGACTGGTGCCGTGCCGCCAGCCGGGCGGCATCCTCGGTCAGTTCGGCCAGCGCCGCCTCGCGTTCGGCCAGCACGGCGCCCGCCTCGCGCGCGGCCTCCACCGCCTCGGCGAGTTTCTCGTCGTGCCCGTCATGGGCGCGGGCGAGCTGTTCGATCTCCCAGTCCAGCCGCTCGATCACCTCGCCCGCGTCGCGGTTCAGGCCCGCCTCGCGTTCCATGTCGCGGGTCAGTTGCTCTATCCGACCTTTCAGCGTGTCGATCTGCGCCAGGGCGCGCGCCTCCTGGTCGCCCAGCGCGTCGCGCTGCAGGATCAGCCGTTGCAGGATTGCAGACGCGATCGCCTCCTCCTCGCGCTTCGGCGGCAGGGCGTCCTCGGCCGCCTCGCGGGCCTTGCCCGCCGCCCGTGCCGCCGCCTCGGCCTGGTGCTGGGCGATCAGACGTTCGCGCAGCACGGCCTCGGCTTGGGACCGCGCCTCGTCCGCCTCGCGCCAGCGGCGCCAGAGCAGCATGCCTTCCGACTTGCGCAACTCCTCGGAAATCTCGCGGTAGCGCGCGGCCTGCTTGGCCTGCCGGGTCAGGACGGACAACTGCTGCGCCAGTTGCTCCAGCACGTCGTCCACGCGCGTCAGGTTCGTCTCGGCGCCCGACAGCTTCAGTTCCGCCTCGTGCCGGCGCGCGTAAAGCCCGCTGATCCCGGCGGCCTCTTCCAGCACCCGGCGGCGGGCCTTGGGCTTGGCGTTGATCAGTTCCGAGATCTGCCCCTGCCGCACCAGCGCCTGGCTGTGCGCCCCGGTCGAGGCATCGGCGAACAGCATCTGCACATCCCGCGCCCGCACGTCCTTGGAGTTGCAGCGGTAGGCCGAGCCCGCGTCGCGGGTGATCCGCCGCACGATCTCGATCTGGTCGGCATCGTTGAAGCCCACGGGCGCGACGCGGTCCGAGTTGTCGATCAGCAGCGCGACCTCGGCAAAATGCCGCGCGCCCCGGCTGGCCGAGCCGTTGAAGATCACGTCCTCCATCCCGCCGCCGCGCATCGCGCTGGCCCGTGTCTCGCCCATCACCCAGCGCAACGCCTCGAGCAGGTTCGACTTGCCGCAACCATTGGGGCCGACAACGCCGGTCAGCCCCTCGTGGATCACCAGATCCGTGGGGTCGACAAAGCTTTTGAAGCCGTTCAGGCGCAGTCGGGTCAGACGCAAGGCACACTCACGAGTCGCGAGTGGGGATGTTCCCGCCGGGGGGCGCAGGAGTCAACCCGACCCCCCGCATCTGGGCGGAAGCGGGCGGGTTATCCCCAAGATGTTGCGGGTGGCGCCGGCTCAGACCGGGCCCGCGCCGGGCAGGAGCGCCTCGAACCGGAAGCCGGGCGGGATCTCGTCCCGGCCCTCCAGCACCAGCTCGGCCATGACCTCTGCGACCTTGGGCGCCACGCCGAAGCCGATCTTGAAGCCGCCATTCGCCACGAACTGCCCCGGCCGCCCCGGCCAGGGGCCGAGGAGCGGCGCACGGCTGGCGGCGCGGGGCCTGACCCCGGCCCAGCGCGCCACGACCTCGGCGCCGCGCAGCACCGGAAGGGCGGCAGTCGCGCGGTCCAGAAGCGCGTCGAGCCGGGCATCGGGACCGTCCCCGGTCCAGGTCGTCTCGGAGGTCGAGCCGATCGCCACGGTGCCATCGGCATGCGGCACGATGTGCAGGCCATCGACAAAAAGCTGCGGCGCCTCGCGCGCGTCGTGCCGCAGGGCCAGCGCCTGCCCCTTCACCCCCGATCCGACCGGCAGGCCGAAGGCGCGCGACAGGTCCTGCAATCCGGCGACGCCGGTCGCATGGACCACGGCGCCCGCCTCGGCAGCCTCGGGTCCCGCGATCTGGGCCCCGCCCGCCCGCAACGCCGCGACCAGCGCCGACAGCGCCATCCGGGGCGAAAGCCGGGCCGAGAGCGTGTCGCGCACCAGCCAGCCCGAGGGCGAGGCGGGCTCCCACGCCGCGCCCGTCGCCGGGACCACCTGCCAGTCGGCCAGCCCACGCCACAGGACCCGCGCCTCTTCCGCCCGTCGCCGCGCGGCGGCCAGGGCGCGGTCATCGGCCAGGGGTTGCAGCCGGCCCGTCCGCGCATGGCCCGACGAGAGACCCGAGGTAGCCTCGACCGCCGCCCACCAGTCCGCCGCCATCAGGAGGCTGTCGAGCTGGAAGGCCTTCTTGTCGTTCCACGCCTCGGGCACATGCGGCGACAGCGCCCCCACCAGACCGCCCGAGGCCCCCGCGCCGGGCTGCGCCACCTCGATCACCCGCACCTTTGCCCCGCGCCGAAGGCAGGCCCAGGCGATGGACAGCCCGAAGATCCCCGCGCCCCGGATCGTCACGTCGATGCTTGCCATTCCCCTGCCCCGGCGCCATGAACCGGGAAAGGACTACTCCCGATGCCCCCTGCCGACCAGACCCCAGAGACGCCCCCGGAGCTTGACTGGCGCGACGATGTGATCCCGGTCTCGCGCCGGTTCGACGACCCCTATTTCTCGCTGGCCGGGGGCCTGGAGGAGACGCGGCATGTGTTCCTTGCCGGGAACGACCTGCCCGCGCGGCTTTGCGAGGGGTTCCAGGTGGCGGAACTGGGCTTCGGCACCGGGCTGAACCTCCTGGCGCTTCTGGCCGCGCACCGGGGGCCGGCGCGGGTGCACTACACCAGCTTCGAGGCCTTCCCGCTATCCGCCGCCGAGATGGAACGTGCGCATCGGGCCTTTCCGGAACTTGACGAAATCTCGCACCGTCTGCGCGAGCAATGGGCCACCGGCACGCGCGAGCTGAAGTTTCCGAACCTAACGGCCCGGATCGTCGTCGGCGACGCGCGGCAAACGCTGCCGGGGTGGCAGGGCCGCGCCGATGCCTGGTTCCTCGACGGGTTCTCGCCGGCGAAGAACCCCGAACTCTGGTCGGACGACCTGATGCGTGCGGTGGCGGCCCACACCGCGCCGGGGGGAACCTTCGCCACCTACACCGCTGCGGGCCATGTCCGCCGTGCGCTGGCCGATGCGGGGTTCGATGTCAGCCGCCGCCCCGGCTTCGGGCGCAAGCGGCACATGACCACGGGGCGGCTTCCCGGCCTATAGGCCCAGCGCCGCCAGCCGGGCGTCGAGCGGCGCCCAGTCCTCGACCCGCAGGCGCACGACCAGCGTCAGCACCCGCGACCGCCAGGCGGGAGACAGCCGCGCCGCGTCCTTTTCCGTCGTCACCAGCTGCGCCCCGGCGGCGGCGGCCTCGGCTTCAAGCCGTTTCAGAAGGGTCTCGGACAGCACTTCGTGATCGCCCAGAGCCTCGCCTCGGACCACCTCGGCCCCCTCGGCGCGCAAGGTGGTGAAAAAGCGGTCGGGATCGGCGATGCCGGCGAAGGCCAGCACGCGGGCGCCCTGCCAGTCCATCCCCATCGCCAGCGGCGCGAGCCGCCCGCGCAGGCGCGGCGGCGCGACGGCAGGGCCCCAGAGACCATCGAACCGCGCCTGCGCCGCCGCATCGCCGATGGTCAGCACAAGGTCCGCCCGGGCCAATCCCACCGCCACCGGCTCGCGCAGGGGGCCGGCGGGGATGCAGCGGCCGTTGCCGAAGCCGCGCGCGGCATCGACCACCAAGAGCGACAGCGCGGGCCTCACCGCCGGGCTCTGGAACCCGTCGTCCATCAGGATGACGTGCGCCCCCGCCGCCTCGGCCGCCCGGACGCCGGCGGCACGGTCCTTGGCCACCCAGACCGGCGCGAAAGCCGCGAGCAATAGCGGCTCGTCTCCGACCTCAGCCGCCGCGTGGTGCAGGAGATCGACCCGCACCGGCCCTTCCAGCCGCCCGCCATAGCCCCGGCTGACCACATGCACCGCATGGCCGCGCGCCGACAGCCGCTCGACCAGCGCGATCACCGTCGGGGTCTTGCCCGCTCCGCCCGCCGTCAGGTTGCCGACACAGATCACCGGGACGCGAGGCGCGTAACCCGGCTGGCGCAGCCGACGCGCGGTGCCCGCCGCGTAGAGCCGGCCCAGCGGCGCCAGAAGGCGCGGCATCAGGCCCGGCCGGTCGGGCGGCGCGAACCAGAACCGGGGGGCGCGCATCACTCTTCGCCATCCATGATGGCGCGGATGCGCTGCATGACCCGTTCGGTCACCTCGGCGCCGTCGCTGGCGACCGTCCAGGCCGCCTGCGCCAGCCGCGCCGCGCGGTCGGGCGCCAGAAGATCGCCCAGCGCCTCTCCAAGTCCGGCCGCCGAGGCCACCGCCCGCGTCGCCCGCGCCGCGCCCAGCCGTCCCAGCACCAGCCCCGCCTGCCCGGTCTTCGGCCCGTGCAGGATGGCCGAACCCAGCACCGCCGCCTCCATCGGGTCGCGCACCGGGCCCTTGCCCGACAGGGTTCCGCCCAGGAAGGTGATCGGCGCGAGCCGGTACCACAGCCCGTATTCGGCGGGATTGTCCGCAATCAGGATCTCGGTTTCGGGCTGCGGATCCTCGTCCCGCGCGCGTTCGGCCACCCCCCAGTCGCCCGAAGCCTCCAGCGCGGCGGCCAGCGGTGCGGCGCGCGACGGGTTTTCCGGCATCAGGATCAGCAAGAGCCGGTGCGAGTGCTGCAGGGCCAGGCGATGCGCCTCCAGGACGGCGGCCTCCTCGGCCTCGGGGATGCCCGCGGCGAACCAGACCGGCCGCGCGGACAAGAGCCTGGACAGCGCCGCCCGCTCGGCCTCCTGCGCCGGCAGGACCGTGCTTTCCTCCTCCATCCGCCCGACCACCGCGACCGCCGACAGGTTCGCACCGCCCTTGCGGAAGGCGCGTGCCGCAGCCTCGTCCACGGCGAGGATCGCCCGGAACCGCCCCAGCGCCTGCCGCATCAGGCCGGGATACCAGCTGTCGCGTTCCCGCAGGAAGGCCGGGGCCTTGCCGTTGACCACGAGCATGGGAATGGCACGCTCGGCCGTCTCGTGCATCACGGCGGGGCGCAGCTGGCCTCCGGCGAAGACGGCGATCTCGGGGCGCCAGTGGTCAAGGAAGGTGCGCGCGTCGGCTGGATTGTCCGGGGGCGGCGGCTGCAGGATGACGCCCGGCAGGTCCGGCCCGGGCTGCGGCGCGGTCATCAGGACCGGCAGGCCGTCCTCCTCGACCAGCCGTCTTGCCAGGGCACGCACCGGGCTGACAAGCGCCTCGCCGGGCGCGTGCAGCCAGACCAGCCGCCCGGCGGGCCGCGCCGGACGCTCGCCCGCCTCGGCCGGGTCGCGCCGCTGGCCGAGGTTGTAGAGCGTGAGGCCCAGCGAGGCCGCCATGGATCAGTGACCCAGTTCCTCGGTCGCCGAGGCCGGCGCGGATTCGTCGCGCAGCCGGTGGATATGGGCGATGAAATAGCGCATGTGGGCGTTGTCCACGGTGCGCTGCGCCTCGCCCTTCCAGGCTTTGAAGGCGCTGTCATAGTCCGGGAACATGCCGACGATATGGATCTGGCTGACATCGCGGAAGACGTTCTTCTGCGGGTCCACCAACTCGCCACCAAAGACAAGGTGCAGGCGCTGGGTCATGATCGGCTCCGTTCGTTTCAGACGCGGCGCGACCCTATCTTGTTCGCCGGGCAGGGGGAAGTCGGGGCAAGGGTCTTGCACGCACCGGGATCAGGGGTCACATTCCCGTGGGCGCCCGACGTGGCGGTCTTTGGTCTGGAGGGATTGTCATGGACCTTGGTTTCCTGATTGGCTGGCCCGGGGTCTACCTGGCCATCGCGCTGTTCATCATCCTGTGCGTGTTCCTGGGCGTGCGGATCGTGCCGCAATCGGAAAAGCATGTGGTGGAACGGTTCGGGCGCCTGCGCTCGGTCCTGGGGCCGGGGATCAACTTCGTCGTCCCGTTCCTGGACCGTATCGCGCACAAGGTGTCGGTGCTGGAGCGCCAGCTGCCGAACGCCAGCCAGGACGCGATCACGGCGGACAACGTACTGGTGAAGGTCGAGACCTCGGTCTTCTACCGGGTGACGGAGCCGGAAAAGACCGTTTACCGGATCCGCGACGTGGACGGGGCGATCGCGACCACGGTCGCCGGGATCGTCCGGTCGGAAATCGGCAAGCTGGAGCTGGACCAGGTGCAGTCGAACCGCGCCCAGTTGATCGAGCGCGTGCGCGAGCAGGTGACGGCGATGGTCGATGACTGGGGGGTGGAGGTCACTCGGGCCGAGATCCTGGACGTGAACCTGGACGAGGCGACGCGGGCGGCCATGTTGCAGCAGCTGAACGCCGAACGGGCGCGGCGGGCGCAGGTGATGGAGGCCGAGGGCAAGAAACGCTCGGTCGAGCTGGCCGCCGACGCCGATCTCTACGCCGCCGAACAGGCCGCCAAGGCGCGGCGGGTGACGGCGGATGCCGAGGCCTATGCGACAGGTGTGATCGCCGGAGCGATCAAGGAAAACGGCCTGGAGGCCGCGCAGTTCCAGGTCGCGCTGAAGCAGGTCGAGGCGTTGCAGGCCGTGGCCACGGGCCAGGGCAAGCAGACGATCCTGGTGCCGGCGAACGCGCTGGAGGCCTTCGGCGATGCGTTCAAGATGCTGAAAGGACGGGGCTGACATGCTGCCGTCGATCGCGGGAACCTGGTGGGCGTGGGTGATACTCGGCTTTGCGCTCGGGGTGCTCGAGGTGCTGGCGCCGGGCTACATCTTCCTGGGCTTCGCCATCGGGGCGGTGCTCACCGGGGTGCTGGTCGGCATCGGCCTCGCGCCGGGCGGGCTGGCGGCGCTGGTGCTGATCTTCGCCGTGCTGTCGGTGGCGGCATGGGCCGTGCTGCGCCGGGTGGTCGGCGTGCGCGAGGGCCAGGTCAAGATCTGGGACCGCGACATCAACGATCAGCGGTAGTGGATTTCACCGGGGCCAAGGCGGCGCTGTTCTGCGGGGCCTCCGTGCTGACCTGCCTGCGCGACGACCGGCCCGACCTGCGCTGGCCAGGGCTCTGGGACCTGCCCGGCGGCGGACGCGAGGGGGCGGAGACGCCCGAGGACTGCCTGCTGCGCGAGTTGTGGGAGGAGTTCGGGCTGCGCCTGCCGGCCAGCCGGCTGGTCTGGCGGCGAGTCTTCCCCTCGATGGTCGAGGCCGGGCGGCAGGCGGTCTTCTTCGGCGGCTGGATCAGCCCGCAGGAGATCGCGGCGATTCGGTTCGGGGACGAGGGGCAGGGATGGGAGCTGATGCCGGTCTCGGGCTTCCTCGGGCATCCGAAGGCGGTGCCCGAGATGCAGCGGCGGGCCGGGATCGTCTGGGCGGAGATGCAGGCTGTCCACGGTGGACATTTCTGAATCATTCTGCGATTTCAGAGGGATGGCCGTGGGCGTTTACCGGATGTCAACCA
This sequence comes from Tabrizicola flagellatus, assembly GCF_046295235.1. Classification (GTDB taxonomy): domain Bacteria; phylum Pseudomonadota; class Alphaproteobacteria; order Rhodobacterales; family Rhodobacteraceae; genus Tabrizicola; species Tabrizicola flagellata_A. The sequence goes on along the minus strand of NZ_JBKBLV010000022.1, from coordinate 648 downwards.
TGGCGCCGGAGGGCGGCGGGATGGTGCGCTGTAGCGCACCCTACGCGGGTGGCGGGGCGGCTGCGTCGATGAGGCGGCGGATGATCCCATCCGGCAGGAGGCCGCGCGCGGCCAGAAGCCCGGCCAGCCGCAGCGTCGCGCCAAGCGCGGGATAGCACAGCGTCACGATGAGGAAGAGCCGGATCAGGTCCGGGGAGGGCAGCGTCTCCCACCGGGTGAAATCGGCCAGATAGACCGCGTCGGCGTCGATCCACTGGCCGATGTCGCGGCGTTTCGCGGTGAAATAGAGGGCGTTCGGCGTGCCGGTAAAGGGGAAGCGGTTAGCCGAGGCGAAGCCGAAGAAACGCAGGCCGAGGTCCCGCAGGCAGGCGTCCTGCTCGGCGAAGAGCGGATGGTCGCGGTAGATCGGGACGAAAGCGACCTCGGTCTGGACGCAGAGCGCGGCGGAGAGCTTGCGCGCGCCGCCCCGGAAGGCCGCGACTTCGCCGCCCTGGATGTCGATCTTGAGCCAGTCGATCCGGGGCAGGTCGGCCAGATCGTCCAGCCGGACGGTCCGGACCGGCTGGCGGGCGGTGACCTCGGTCAGCGCGGCGAAGGAATGGATGTGGGCCGTGATCGCGGGATCGGGGGCAAGCGTCGAGGTGAAAC
>NZ_JBKBLV010000021.1:0-67001 GCF_046295235.1 Tabrizicola flagellatus | reverse complement strand
TAGTGAAGCTGACACCTAGATCATCGGGCCGAAACCCTACTAGGCCGATATGCGCGTCTCCGACGCCGATGCGCCCAAACCGCCCGCATATCCCTTCATGAACCAATCATGTCAAAGAGCACGGACACAAAACACAGAGCACGCCAGAACTTCTGGCTGTACTGCCATCGTGCATCCGAAGATTTTGCGGCGTTTCACTTCCGCTTCCGATCCATCCCGTCGCCGTTTCCGGCTCCGTTCCGTTTCGGTGAGGGCGCTTTTAGTGCCGGGTTTCGGGACCCGCAAGCAGAAAATGACGGGAAGATGACGATTTTTGCGGAAACCGTATCTTCCCGCCTGAAATCAAGGCGTTACGCCATCCCGCCCGCCATGCCGGACGGGTCGTGCGTCACCCTGCCCCCGGCAATCGTCAGCGCGATTCCCGTCTTGCCCATCCGTTCGGGCGGAATCGCCTCGATATCTCCGTCGATCAGCACCAGATCGGCGGCCAGCCCCGCGCGCAGCGTGCCCGTCAGGCCCTCCATATGCGCGGCCCAGGCCCCGCCCGCCGTATAGGCGCGCAGGACCTCCATCAGGCCGACCCGTTCATCCTGGGCTCCCTCATAGGGCACCCGGGTCAGCGCCGCCTGGATGCCGCGCATCACGCTCACATCCGTCACCGGCCAGTCGCTGGCAAAGGCCAGATGCGCGCCATGCTCGGCCAGGGTCCGGGTCAGATAGGCGTCCTTCCAGCGATCACGATGGAACACATGCTCCATCGTCGACATCGGGAAATCCATCGCCCCCGGCGGATGCGGCGGCTGCACGCTGGCCGTGATCCCCAGCCTGCCCAGGCGCGGCACATCCGCCCGGTCGATCAGTTCGATATGCTCGATCCGATGCCGCAGGTCGGGCCGCCCCGCCGCTTCATACCCGTCGATCGTCTGCCTGACCGCGCCGTCGCCGATGGCATGGACCGCGATCTGCAAGTTCCTGCGCGAGATTTCCCGGCAGATCTCCTTGAACCGCTCTGCCTCGAACAAGGGCGCCCCACGTTCATTCGTGCCCGGATAGTCGTGCAGCATGTACGCCGTGCGACTGTCCACCACCCCGTCCATGAACATCTTGACGAAGCCGCTCGTCACCCATTCCCCGGTGAACTCCGCGGCCATGGCCGAGGCGCGGTCCAGTTCGCTCAGCTGCATATGCGGCTTGAAGTGGAACGGCACCTTGACCCGGGCAGTCAGCCGTCCCTCCGCCTCCATTTCCTTCAGCAGGACGCAGGTGTAACGGTTGCCGTCCATGTTCACCATGCTGGTGATCCCGTGCATCGCGCAATGCGCCAGCCCCGCCGCGACCTTCTCCTTGTCCTTCGCGCGCTGCTCCAGCGAAGGCCATGGGTCCGGCTCGCCGCCGGTGGCGATGCCAAGCTGAAGGTGCAGGTCCCCGGAAAGCGCCAGGACCGGACTGAAGGCCTCGAACTCCAGGAGCTCGCCCGTCGCCGTCCCATCCTCGCCCATCACCACGACATGACCCGCCGGCATCGCAGCACCATGCAAGATACCCGCCGCCTGCAAGGCCGCCGTGTTCGCCCAGACCGTGTGATGATCCGGCGCCATCATGGCGATCGGGCGGTCCGCAATCACCCGGTCCAGGTCGTGCCGCGTGACCGGATGGTCGAGGATCTCGTAAGCCGCCCCCTGCGCCATGACCAGCGGCAGGCCGGGGTTCTTCGCTGCGTAGTGCCGGAACAGCCGCGCCAACTCGTCGAATCCCGAGACCCCCCCCAGCTGCAACTGCGACAACTCGTTGCCGCCCAGCACAAGATGCAGATGGCTCTCCACGAAGCCGGGCAGCAATGTCCTGCCTTCGGCATCCACGACCCGGCAACCCGACCCCGCCATCGCCTCCACCTCGGCACGCCCACCGACAGCCAGAATTCGCCCTCCGCGCAGCGCCACCGCCTCGGCCCGCGGGCGGCCTTCGTCCATCGTCAGGACCTTCGCATTGGTGATGATCATCTCGGCGTTCATTGCTGCCCCTTTCGACTTGCTCTTTTCCGAAATATTCCACGGGGGTCCGGGGGCGTGAAACCCCGGACCTCAGCCGCGGGCGACCCGCTCGGCCATGACGCAGAGCATCTCGAACATCAGGCTTGCCCCCAGCCAGGCCGTTCCCCCGCTGGCATCGAAGGGCGGCGACACCTCCACCAGGTCCGCCCCCACCAGATCCAGCCCGCGCAAGCCCCTCGCCACCTGCATTGCTTCCCACGAATTCGGTCCGCCCACTTCGGGCGTGCCCGTCCCCGGCGCGAAGGTGGGATCGACGAAGTCGATGTCATAGGTGACATAGACCGGACCCGAGCCCACGATCTCGCGCGCCTCGGCCATCACGTCCGACGGTCCCCGCGCATGGAATTCGTCGATCGGGATGATGCGGATGCAGTTTGCTTCCGCAAAATCCCGATCCTCGCGGCCATAGGCCGTGCCGCGGATGCCGATCAGGACATAGCGCCTGGGGTCGATCAGCCCCTCTTCAACCGCGCGGCGGAAAGGCGTGCCGTGGGTGTAGCGGGAGGTGCCGAAATAGACATCGTTCAGGTCCGTGTGGCTGTCGAACTGGATCATCCCGACCGGGCGCGCCTTCGCCACCGCCCGCAGGATCGGCAGGCTGCACAGATGGTCTCCGCCCCCGGTCAGCGGACGGATGCCCGCCGCCACAACCCTGTCGTAAAAGGCCTCCATCCGCGCCATCGAATCCATCAGGTCGCCGGGATTCGGCGCCACGTCGCCGAGGTCGGCGCAGCGCGCGAGTTCAAACGGCGCGACCCAGGTCGCCCCGTTCACCGCCCGGATCATCGTCGAGAGGTCGCGCAGCTGGCGCGGTCCGTGGCGCGGACCCGGCCGGTTCGTCGTCCCCCCGTCCCAGGGCGCCCCGATCAGGCCGATCTGCACCTCGTCAAACCGCGGATGGTCGAAGGGTACATGCGGCAGACGCATGAAGGTCGGCACCCCGGCAAAGCGCGGCAGATCAAGACCCGATACCGGCCGGAAGAACGTGTCCGTCATGCACCCCCCCTGATTCCCCGGCCATCTGATCAAACCGATACTCCCTTGTCAGCCCTGCCAGCGACATCCGGTCCGGGGAAAGCTGCCACCAGACCAACGCGCCCCTTGACCGGGCACCTGCCTTCCTCCCTTATCAGGGCACCCCCTTTCCCAAGGAAGCCGCGCATGTTCTCCAAGACCTCCGACCCGACCTCCGCCCCGGCTGCTCCCGCAGCCCCGCGTCCCTCGGCCCCCGGGTCGAATTCGGCGCGCTCGGTGCTCGGGGCCGACCTGCGCATCACCGGCGAGATCACCTCGACCGGCTCGGTCGAGGTTCTGGGCGAGATCGACGGCAACATCACCGCCAATGGTCTGATCATCGGTCAGGAAGGCCGGGTGAAGGGCTCGGTCAACGCCCATACGGTCGAGGTGAAGGGCAAGTTCGACGGCAAGGTCAGCTGTGAAAGCTTTACCTTGCGGGCCAGTTCCGCGGTCAAGGCCGATGTCACCACCGCCGCGCTCGTCATCGAAAGCGGCGCGCAGATCGAGGGCCGGTTCCTCAAGCCCAAGAGCTAGGGTGAGCGACCTCGTCACCCGAACCGACGCGGACGGCATCGCCACCGTCACGCTCGCCTCGCCCGGGACGCTGAACGCGCTCTCGACCCCGATGCTCATGGCGCTGGCCGCCACCTTCGACCGGATCGCCGCCGACGACAACGTACGCGTGGTGATCCTCGCGGCCGAGGGCAAGGCCTTTTCCGCCGGGCACGACCTGAAGGAAATGCAGTCGTACCGCGGCGACCCCGACGGGGGCCGCGCCCGGTTCCAGGCGCTCTTCGACCGCTGCGCCGCGGTGATGCAGGCCATCGCCGCCCTCCCCCAGCCGGTGATCGCCCGGGTCCAGGGTGTGGCCGCCGCCGCGGGCTGCCAGCTCGCCTGCACCTGCGACCTGATCGTGGCGTCCGAGACCACCCGCTTCGGTGTCAACGGCATCAACCTCGGCCTGTTCTGTTCGACCCCCGCCGTGGCCCTGTCGCGCCGCCTCGCCCCCGGCAAGGCGTTCGAGCTCCTGACCACCGGCAATTTCCTGTCCGCCGCCCGCGCGCATGAACTCGGCGTCGTGAATCGCCTCTCCCCGCCCGACCGGCTGGAGGCGGACACCCGCGCCCTCGCGGCCCAGATCGCCGCCAAGGACCCCGCCGCGATCCGCATCGGCAAGCGCGCCTTCCAGGCGCAGCTCGGCCTGCCGCTGGACCAGGCCTACCAGGTCGCGGGCGCCGCCATCGTCGAGAACGTGCTGCGCCCCGATACCGCCGAAGGCATCGCAGCCTTCCTCGACCGCAGGTAGGTCGGGCTTCCGCCCGAAAGCTTCGACACCCCTCCTCGCGCGCCTTCGGCGCCTCGTCGGGCGCCCTCCGCGAGGAGGGACGAAGTCCAACGACGAGCCGTCCGGAAGCGCCCGGTCACAAGGTTGACGTTCCCCTAACGTCCGCGACCAAGTCCTTGTTTTCAAAAGGAACGCGGCGATTGTCCACTGTGGACAGACCCGCGTCACAGCCCGTAGATCTCGCCGAACTTGGCCTCGAGATAGTCCAGCAGCGGCGCCTCCGAAGGCTCGAACCCGCAGGCCCGCCGCACGACATCCCGCGGCTCGTAAAGCCCTCCGTGGCGTTGCAACCGCTCGCGCAGCCAGCCGGTTGCGGCCGACACATCGCCCCTGGCCATCATCGTGTCGAGGCCCGGCACCTCGGCGCGCAAAGCCTTGACCAGGCAGCCGGCATAGACATTGCCCAGCGTGTAGGTCGGGAAATAGCCGAACAGCCCGCAGGACCAGTGCACATCCTGCAACATCCCGTTCGAGGGCCGGTCCACCGCCACCCCGAAATCGGCGCGGAAGCGGTCGTTCCAGGCGCTTTCCAGATCGGCCACGTCCAGGTCGCCGCGGATAAGTGCGCGTTCCAGATCGAAGCGCATCATGATGTGCAGGTTGTAGTGGACCTCGTCGGCCTCGGTGCGGATGTAGCCCGGATGCACCCGGTTCACGGCCCGGTAGAAGGCATCCGCATCCGCGATGCCGAAGTCCCCGAAGATCTCCCGCATCCGGCCGAACAGCCAGCCGGTGAAGGCGCGGCTGCGACCCAGCTGGTTCTCGTAGGACCGGCTCTGGCTTTCGTGCACCCCCATCGACACGCCCTGCCCGATGGGCGTCAGCGCATAGGTCGGGTCGATTCCCTGTTCATAGGCGGCGTGGCCGACCTCGTGGATCGTGGAATAGAAGCAGTTGAACGGATCGGTCTCGTTGACCCGCGTCGTGATCCGCACGTCGTGGCCAGAACCCGAGCTGAACGGATGCACCGCCAGATCGACCCGCCCGCGCGACCAGTCGTAGCCGAACACCGTCGCCAGCTCGCGGCTCAGCGCCAGTTGGGCGTCCTGCGCGAAGGTCCCGACGATGCCCTTCGGCGCCTCGGCTCCCAGCACCTTCTCCCGCAGGCTGACCAGCCGGGGCCGCATCGCATCGAACATTGCCGCGATCGCCGCCCCGGTCATGCCCGGTTCGTAGTCATCGACCAGCGCATCATAGGGATCGCCCCCCGCCGCCAGCGCCGCGCCCTCGGCCCGCTTCAGGTCCACCACCTTGCGCAGCATCGGCAGGAACCCCGCCACATCCTCGCGCGCCCGGCAGTCTGCCCAGACCCCCTGCGCCAGCGACATCGTCGTGGCGATTTCCTCGGCAAGTTTCGCCGGAACCTTCATCGTCCGCTCGTAGGAACGCCGGATGAGCCGCAGCTGCGCCTCGCCCACCGCATCCGGCGCCCTGGCCTCGGCCAGCCAGCCGGCCAGACGCGGATCGGTGCGCCGCGCATGCAGCACCGCTTCCAGCGCCCCGATCTCCTCGGCCCGCTGCCCGGCCGCCCCCTCGGGCATCACGGTCTCCTGATCCCAGCCCAGCCGACCGGCCACCTGGGCCAATGCCTCGGTCTGGCGCTGGAAGGCCATCAGTTCATCATACGCGCTCATGCGGTTCCTTTCCGGATCGACCCCGCCACGGGGTATTGCGACAGATGCCGGGCCCGCAAGATCAGCACCCAGAGGATCACCGCACCGATCTGGTGGGTGATCGCGACATGGACATGCGCGACGGTCAGCACGGTGGCAATTCCGAGGCCCATCTGCACGACCAGCATCGCCATGACCTGATCGAAGGCCGCGCGCGTCGCCTGATAGCTCGACCTGCGTCCGCGCAGCCAGACCACCACCCCGAAGGCGAACAGGAGATAGCCCGACATGCGGTGGATGAACTGCACCAGGCCCGGGTTCTCGAAGAACGCATGCCAGACGGGCAGGCTGCCCCCCTGCCCGTCCGGCACATAGAAGGCATCGGCCGGGAAGAACTGCCCGTTCATCAGCGGCCAGGTCGGGAAAGCCCGTCCCGCGTCGATTCCGGCCACCAGTGCCCCCAGCAGGATTTGGAGGAAGGCGAAATGCATCAATCCGGTGGAAAGGCCGAACAGCTTTGCCTCCCGCCCCCGCCGTGCCGTCATGAGTTCGGCCTCGCTTCGCCCGAGCAGGAAGACATACCAGGCGATGAACCCCAGGATCACGAAGGCCAGCCCGAGATGCGTCGCAAGGCGATAGGACGCCACGTCCAGCATCTCGCCTTCGAGGCCCGAGGACACCATCCACCAGCCGATCGCCCCCTGCGCACCACCCAGCACGCCCAGAAGCAGCAAGCGCCCGGTCCAGCCCGGAGGGATCTGCCGTGCCAGGGCAAAGCCCGCGAAGCCGATCAGCCAGACCAGCCCGATCACCCGGCCAAGCTGCCGGTGCCCCCATTCCCACCAGTAGATCGTCTTGAACTCGTCCAGCGACATGCCATTGTTCTGCAACTGGTATTCCGGGATGGCGCGGTACTTGTCGAACTCGGACTGCCAAGCGGCCTCGCTCATCGGCGGCAGTGCCCCGGTGACCGGCTTCCACTCGGTGATCGACAGACCCGAGTCCGTCAGCCGCGTCAGCCCGCCCACGGCGATCATCGTCGCCACCAGGAGGAACAGCGCGACGAGCCAGATCCGGATGCCGCGCCGTGCCCCCTTCGGCCGGGCGTCGATCCCGCCGCCTGCCGGCGCCGGAACGGGTTTCTCGTCTGTCCCGACCTCTTCGAAGATACTGCGCTTGGTGGCCATCCGCTGAACCCTTTCGTCCTGGCCGGGACACTAGGCCCCCCCACCCCCACCTTCAAGGCCCTGCGACGGAACGCTCCTTGTCTCCTTCGTCGCTCGTCGCTTGACGCCCCGCGACGAATAGCCGAAGGCGCACGAGGAGCATCCCCGAGGCCCATCGCTTGAGCATCTGCCCCGCTTCCTGTATCCCCGCCTTCTGACCCTGCCCCGAAAGCCCGCAATATGAAGTTCCTCGACCTCGCCAAAGTCTACATCCGCTCCGGCGGCGGCGGAGCCGGTTGCGTGTCCTTCCGGCGCGAGAAGTTCATCGAATTCGGTGGCCCCGACGGTGGCGACGGCGGCCACGGCGGCAGCGTCTATGCCGAGGCCGTCGAAGGGCTGAACACCCTCATCGACTACCGCTACCAGCAGCATTTCTTCGCCAAGAACGGCCAGCCCGGCATGGGCAACCAGAAGACCGGCAAGTCGGGCGAGGACATCGTGCTGAAGGTCCCGCTCGGGACCGAGATCCTCGACGAGGACGGGGAAACCGTCATTACCGACCTCACCGAGCCGGGCCAGCGCGTCTGCCTTGCCGAAGGCGGCAACGGCGGCTGGGGCAACCTGCGCTTCAAGTCCTCGACCAACCGCGCGCCCGCGCGGGCGAACCCGGGGCAGGAAGGCATCGAGCGCACCATCTGGCTGCGCCTGAAGCTGATCGCCGACGCGGGCCTCGTCGGCCTGCCGAACGCTGGAAAATCCACCTTCCTCGCCGCCGTCTCGAACGCCCGGCCGAAGATCGCGGACTACCCCTTCACGACTCTCGTCCCCAACCTCGGCGTCGTCGGCATCGACGGGCATGAATTCGTCATGGCCGACATTCCCGGCCTGATCGAGGGCGCGTCCGAGGGCCGGGGCCTTGGGACGCAGTTCCTCGCGCATGTCGAACGTTGCAAGGTCCTTCTGCATCTCGTGGACGGCACATCTTCGACGATCACGAAGGATTTCAAGACCATCGTGACAGAACTTGAAGCATACTCCGAGGTTCTGGGTGACAAGCCCCGCATCGTCGCGCTGAACAAGACCGACGCGATGGACCCCAAACAGATCAGCGACCGCCGCCGTGCCCTGGAAAAGGCATCGGGCGGCCCGGTCCACGTCATCTCGGGCGTCTCCGGCAAGGGAATACCCGAGGTCCTGCGGGCGCTCTACGCCATCATCACGGCGCAGGCCCCCGCCAAGGAGTCGACGCCGTGGCAGCCATGAGTCAGGGCTTGATCCTCTCAGCGCCCGACATCCGCAGCGCAAGGCGGCTGGTCGTGAAGATCGGCTCAGCCCTTCTTGTCGACCGCCGGACGGGGCTGAAGCAGAGCTGGCTCTCCGCCCTTGCCCTCGACGTGGCCGAGGCGAAGACCCGGGGAACCGATGTCGTCCTCGTCTCCTCCGGCTCCATCGCGCTGGGACGCAAGGTCCTGGGCCTGCCCGAGGGGGTGCTGACCCTCGAACAGTCGCAGGCCGCCGCCGCTGTCGGCCAGATCCGCCTCGCCCGCGCCTACGAGGAAGTCCTGGCCCCGCACGGGATCACCACCGCGCAGGTGCTGGTCACGCTGGAGGACACCGAGGATCGCCGCCGCTATCTGAACTCTCGCGCGACCATGGAGACGCTCCTCGGCCTCGGCGTGGTGCCGATCGTGAACGAGAACGACACGGTCGCCACCGACGAGATCCGCTTTGGCGACAACGACCGGCTGGCGGCGCAGATCGCCGTGACGGTCGGCGCGGACCAGTTGGTGCTGCTCTCTGACGTTGACGGCTTCTACACCGCCAACCCGAAGGAAGACGCCAGCGCCACCCGCTTTGATGTGGTGGACAGCATCACGCCCGAGATCGAGGCGATGGCCGGCGACCCGATCAGCGGGATGTCGAAGGGTGGCATGAAGACCAAGCTCCTCGCCGCGAAGACCGCCGTCGCCGGCGGTTGCGCCATGGCGATCATGGAGGGCTCGACCCTGCGTCCCCTGAAGGCGCTGGCCGAGGGCGCAACCCGCACCTGGTTCGTCCCCTCCGCCGACCCGCATGTCGCCCGCAAGCGCTGGATCAACGCGATGAAGCCGAAGGGCGAGCTGGTGCTGGACGCAGGCGCGGTGACGGCGCTGAAAGCCGGCAAGAGCCTGCTGCCCGCCGGTGTGACCAAGGTGACCGGCAGCTTCGGGCGCGGCGAGCCGGTGGCGATCCTGTCGCCCGAAGGCGTGGTTCTCGGCAAGGGCCTGGTGCGCTATACTTCGGCCGAGGCCCGCAAGATCGCCGGGCACCGCTCGGGCGAGATCGAGGCGATCCTGGGCTATCAGGGCCGCGCGGCGCTGGTGCACCGGGACGACATGGTGGTTTGAACGGGCCCGATTTCTGCACGGAAATCGGACCGGAAACTTCGAAATTTCCGGCGCGGAGTTTTCGAAAACTCCGCCGCCCGGACGGAAAGGAAGCGCAATGGACGGCCAGTTCACCGACCTGATGACCGACATCGGCCGCAAGGCGCGCGAGGCAGCTGCCGAACTCGCCTGCGCCTCCTCCGAACGCAAGGCCGCGGCACTCATCGCCGCCGCCGATGCCGTCTGGCGCCGCCGTCAGGAAATCTTCGACGCCAACACGCTTGACCTCGACGCCGCCGACCAGAAAGGGATCACCCCCGCGATGCGCGACCGGCTGCGGCTTGACGACACCCGCCTGCGCGGGATTGTCGATGCGCTGCGCCAGATCGCCGAACAGAAGGACCCCGTGGGCCGCGTCCTTGCCGAATGGGACCGCCCGAATGGCCTGCACATCCAGCGCGTGGCAACCCCCCTTGGCGTCGTCGGCGTGATCTACGAATCCCGCCCCAACGTCACCGCCGACGCGGGTGCGCTCTGCCTCAAGTCCGGCAACGCGGTCATCCTGCGCGGCGGGTCGGAAAGCTTCGAGACCTCCGAGGCGATCCACGCCTGCATGCTCGACGGCCTGAAATCCGCCAACCTCCCCGCCACTGCCATCCAGTTCATCCCCACCCGCGACCGCGAGATGGTGACGGCGATGCTCCAGGCCACGCAATACATCGACGTGATCGTCCCCCGCGGCGGCAAGGGCCTGGTGGGCCTCGTCCAGCGCGAGGCGCGGGTCCCCGTCTTCGCCCATCTCGAAGGCATCTGCCACGTCTATGCCGACCGCGACGCCGACCTGGAAAAGGCCCGCCGCGTCGTCCTGAACGCCAAGACCCGCCGCACCGGCATCTGCGGCGCGGCCGAATGCCTCCTGATCGACTGGCAGTTCTATACAAAGCACGGCGGCGTGCTGATCGAGGATCTGCTGAAGGCCGGCGTCGAGGTTCGTACCGAGGGCGAGCTGCTGAAGATCCCTGGCACGAAGAAGGCGCAACCCGATGATTTCGGGCGCGAATTCCTCGACATGATCATTGCCGCGAAACTGGTGGACGGGGTGGATCAGGCCATCGACCACATCCGCCGATACGGCAGCCAGCACACCGAAAGCATCCTGACCGAGAACGACGCGACCGCGCAGCGGTTCTTCGAACAGCTCGACAGCGCGATCCTGATGCGCAACGCCTCGACCCAGTTCGCCGATGGTGGCGAGTTCGGCATGGGCGCGGAAATCGGCATCGCCACCGGCAAGATGCATGCCCGCGGTCCGGTGGGGGCCGAACAGCTGTGCAGCTTCAAGTATCTGGTGACGGGCGACGGGACGATCCGGCCCTGAGGCCGCCGAGGCCAGAGCGGGGGCGGCGGACCCTGCCCGCTGCCCTCCGCCCGCATCAGCCGGAAAGTTCTGAACCCGAATTCAGGACCCGCCCCGCCCGCCAGCTGTGGTCATGCCCGGAGTTGGCCAGGATCACCCGCCGCGCCTCGGCCGGCGGCATGTCGCAGCCGATCGAGGCGATCGTCACCAGGTTCTCGCCCTGCGGAAAGCCCTGGCCAAGCCGGATCACGGCCAGCTCGCCGGGGGCCAGCGGCGGCGACTGGCCCAGGACACCGGCACGGTCGTGCTCGATCCGGAACCGGACCCGGTCGCATCCGGCCTCCGGGGCGGCAACCAGCAATCCATAGCTCCGGCTGTCGGATGTCGAGGCGAATAGGACCGTCGTGCGGCAACCGGGCGGCGTGCAGGACCTGGGATCCGTGTCTGCGTGGGCAGGGTTCGCCAGCGCGAGGCAGGCCGTAAGAATGAAGCGTTTCATGAGTCACCTTGAAAATTGAAAGATTGAAAAGCCCGCGATGAATGAAAAATGGGTACCGCATCCGACGCCCTGCGTCCACCGGAACGGTCCCTGACTTGACCCTGTGGACGATTTCCGCTATGCGCGCAACACGCGGCCAGATCGGGCCGAGACGCCGGGGCGCCCGGAAACTTGCGTCCCATCATTCATGCGGTCCGATACCGCATCCATAGGACGCTGATGACCAAATTTTCCGACCTCGCGCTGGATCCGCGCGTGCTGCAAGCCGTCGCGGAAGCCGGCTACGAAACCCCCACACCCATCCAGGCTCAGGCCATCCCCGAAGCGCTGACCGGCCGCGATGTGCTTGGCATCGCCCAGACCGGCACCGGCAAGACGGCGAGCTTCACCCTGCCGATGATCACGCTTCTGGGTCAGGGCCGCGCCCGCGCACGGATGCCGCGCAGCCTCGTGCTCGCGCCGACGCGCGAACTCGCCGCCCAGGTGGCCGAGAACTTCGACATCTACGCCAAGCACACCAAGCTGACCAAGGCGCTTCTGATCGGCGGCGTCGCCTTCGGCGAACAGGACAAGCTGATCGACCGTGGCGTGGACGTGCTGATCGCGACCCCGGGCCGGCTCCTCGACCATTTCGAGCGTGGCAAGCTGTTGCTTACCGGCGTGCAGATCATGGTGGTGGACGAGGCCGACCGGATGCTCGACATGGGCTTCATTCCGGACATCGAGCGGATCTTCACCCTGACGCCGCCCAAGCGGCAGACGATGTTCTACTCGGCCACCATGGCGCCCGAGATCGAGCGGATCACCAAGACCTTCCTGAAGAATCCCGCGAAGATCGAGGTGGCTCGGCAGGCGACGACTTCGACCACGATCACGCAAAGCCTGATCGAAGTGAAACCCGTGCGCAAGGACCGCGCCTTCGGCGACAAGCGCGCCGTGCTGCGCGCGCTGATCCGCGCCGAGGGCGAGGCCTGCACCAATGCGATCATCTTCTGCAACCGGAAGATGGATGTGGACGTGGTGGCGAAGTCGCTGAAATCGCACGGCTTCAATGCAGCGCCGATCCACGGCGACCTCGCGCAGTCCGAACGGATGAAGACGCTCGACGCCTTCCGCGACGGCTCGCTGCACCTCCTCGTCGCCTCGGACGTGGCCGCGCGCGGACTGGACATTCCGGCGGTCAGCCATGTCTTCAACTTCGACGTGCCCTCGCATCCCGAGGATTACGTCCACCGCATCGGCCGCACCGGTCGTGCGGGGCGTCTGGGCAAGGCCTTCACCATCTCGGTGCCTTCGGACGAGAAATACCTCAAGGCCATCGAAAGCCTCATCAAGGCCGAGATCCCGCGTGGCCCCCTGCCCGAGGGTTTCGAGCCCGACACCCGCGAAGGCAAACCCGACCGCCCCCCGCGTGAGGACCGCAAGGGGCGCGAACGGGCTGGCCGCGGCCGGGATCGTGAGCGCCCGGTGAAGGCGCATGACGAGGTCGCGCCGATGGAGCCCCTGGTGGCCGTGGCCCGGGCCGAAGCGGCCGAGCCTGCGGCCCCGCGCGACGATGTGCGCGAAGACCGGGCCGAGGACCGGCTCGAGGCCCGCGGCGAGCGTGCAGAGCGGGGCGGCGACCGCCGCCGTGACGAGCGCGGCCAAGGCCGGGGCGACCGGCGCGAGCCGCAGGAAGAGCGCCGGGACGACCGGCGGGAAGACCGGCGCGACCACCGCCGCGATCGCGACCTCGGACCTTCGGTCATCGGCATGGGCGACCATGTGCCCGATTTCATCCTGCGCAGTTTCGCGCTGAAGCCTGCCCAGGCAGACGAGGTCGAGGAAACCCCGGCCACCGGCACCGAAGGCTGAGGTCCGTCAGGCCGGCGGCAGGCTCATCCCTCCCGTCGGTCGGTCTTCGCCCACGTCAGCGAAGAGCGACCGAAGGAACGCGATGAGCGGTCACTCGGCCACGAGGCGGCTGATGACCACGGTGACTTCCGGCTTCTTGCCGATCTCTTCCATGGCGACCTGACGGACGACCTTGCGGATTTCCTCCTCGAGCTTGCCATCGTCGGCCAGGATCTTGCGGCCCAGCCGGCCGATGACCTCATCCAGGTCCGCCTCCATCGTCTCGGCCAACGGCCGCTCGCCGCGTCCCGTGGGCGGCAGCCCCATCAGTTCCACCCAGGGCTCGCCCATCGGGCTGTCGGTCTCGTCCAGGATCAGCGTCACGGTGACTAGGCCGTTCAGGGCCATGCGGATCCGGTCCCGCACCACCCCGTCCAGCGCGCCGATCAGCGCAGTGCCGTCCAGGTAGAGCCGCCCGGTCTCGACATATTCCGCCACCTCGGGCACGTCGCCCGTCAGGTCCAGCATCGTCCCGTTCGGCGCCACGGCCGCCGCAATGCCGCTTTCGGTCGCGATGCGGACATGCTCGGACAGGTGCCGATGCTCGCCATGCATCGGGATCAGCATGTCGGGCAGGACCAGCCGGTGCACATGTTCCAGATCCGGGCGGTTGGCATGGCCCGAGACGTGATACTTACCGCCCTGGTCGTCGATCACCTGCACGCCCATCTCGGAGAAGGCGTTCCAGACCCGCAACACGTCGCGTTCGTTGCCGGGGATGGTCTTGGACGAGAACAGGAAGGTGTCGCCCTCCTTCATTTCGATGCCCAGGTATTTCCCCCGCGACAGCTGCGCCGAGGCCGCCCGGCGTTCGCCCTGGCTGCCGGTGACCAGAAGCATCAGGTTCCGCCGCGGCACTTCCAGCGCCTCTTCCGGGCTGACCGTCTTCGGGAAACCGGACAGCACCCCGGCCTCTTCCGCCGCCGAGAGCATCCGCTTCATCGACCGGCCAAGGACGCAGATCGTCCGCTCCGCCGCCCGCCCGGCCTCGGCCAGCGTCTTCAGCCGCGCGACGTTCGACCCGAAGGTCGTCGCCACTACCATGCCGGTCTGGGCACGGATCAACTCGGCCAGCGGTTCGGCCAGCGAGGCCTCCGACCGGCCCTCATGGGTGGAAAAGACGTTCGTCGAGTCGCAGGTCATCACCTTGACAGGGCGTTCGGCCACGATCTCGGCAATGCGGGCATCGTCCCAGCCCTCGCCCACCACAGGCGTATGGTCGATCTTGAAATCGGCCGAATGGAAGATGCGCCCCGCCGGTGTATCGATGACCAGGGCCGAGCTTTCCGGGATCGAATGCGAGACCGGAACGAACTGCACCTTGAACGGTCCGACCTCGACCGTCGCGGGGCGCGGCTCGACCGTGACGATCTGATCGACGGGCAGCCCCGCCTCCTCGAACTTCAGCCGGCCGATGGTTGCGGTGAACCGGCGGGCATAGACTTTCTTCTGCAAGCCGGGCCACAGCGGCGCCAACGCGCCGATATGGTCCTCGTGCGCATGGGTGATGAAGATCGCCTCCAGCCGGTCAAGCTTGTCGTGCAGCCAGCCGACATCGGGCAGGATCAGGTCCACCCCCGGCGAGGTGTCCATGTCGGGAAAGGTCACGCCCAGATCGACGAGGATCAGCCGCTCC
The DNA here is from genome assembly GCF_046295235.1 of Tabrizicola flagellatus. Taxonomy (GTDB): domain Bacteria; phylum Pseudomonadota; class Alphaproteobacteria; order Rhodobacterales; family Rhodobacteraceae; genus Tabrizicola; species Tabrizicola flagellata_A. The sequence goes on along the minus strand of NZ_JBKBLV010000021.1, from coordinate 52,058 downwards.
TTCCCTTTCGGCCCATAGCCGAAGACGTAGGAGTTCATGCCGATCTCGCCGGCACCGCCAAGGGGAAGGTAGATCAGGCGGTTCGCGCTCATGACTTGTCCTTGTTGTAGTCGTTGATCAGGACGAGGCCATGCATGGTCAGATCGTCCTCGATGCTGTCAAATAGCTCGGTTCCCTGTGCGAACAGGCTGGCCAGGCCGCCGGTCGCGATCACTTTCATCGGCCGCTCGCGCTCGCGCCGCACTTCGCGGACGATACCCTCGATCAGGCCGACATAGCCCCAATACACGCCCGACTGCATGCAGGCCACCGTATTCGTGCCGATGACTTTCGCGGGACGGGCCACATCGACATGCGGCAGAGCGGCGGCAGCCATGTGCAAGGCTTCAAGCGAGAGGTTCACGCCCGGCGCGATCACCCCGCCGACATAGGCACCGTCCTGGTCCACAACGTCGAAGGTGGTGGCGGTGCCGAAATCCACCACGATCAGGTCGCCGCCGTGCCGGTCATGGCCGGCGACCGTGTTCACCAGCCGGTCGGGGCCGACCGTGGTGCCCTGATCCACGCGCGGCGGCACCGGCAGCTTGCAGTCCGGTTTGCCCACCACCAGCGGGCGGCAGTTGAAGTAACGGTCGCAGAGGACGCGCAGGTTGAAGACCACGCGCGGGACGGTCGAGGACACGATCGCCTCGGTGATCCTGGCCCTTGTCCCGGTCAGACTCATGAGCGAGGACAGCCAGACGAAATACTCGTCCGCCGTGCGCTTGTGGTCGGTGGCGATGCGCCATGTGGCGATGAATCGGGCGCCGTCCCAGATCGAGAAGACGGTGTTGGTATTGCCGCAGTCGATGGCAAGCAGCATCTCAGGCCCCCGGTCCGAAACAGGGCCCAAGATTTTTCGCCGAAGAATCCTGGGCGTCGCTCAAAAGAACACCTCCGCCGCCGGAATGGCAATCGAGCCTTGCGCCATGCGCAGGATCAGGTTGCCGGCCGGGTCGATGGTCTCGAACCGTCCCTCACGGGTCTCGGCCCCGGTGCGGGCGCGGATCGTCTCGCCCAGCCGCGCGGCATGGGACAGCCAATCGGCGCGCAGGGGTTCGAAACCTTCGGCGCGGAACGTCGCCTCGCGCCGCGCATAGGCCGGGGCGAGTGCGTCGAGAAAGGCCTCGGGCGCGATCCTGAGGCCGGTTTCCTGTATCAACGAGACCGGCGGCACCGCGCCGGGTTCGACGAGTGCCGGGTCGGGCGCGGCGATCAGGTTCACCCCGATCCCGATGCATAGCACCGGATCCGGCCCGCCCAGACCCTGGCTTTCGAGCAGGATCCCCGCCAGCTTGCCGCCGTTGCACAGGACATCGTTCGGCCATTTCAGCGCAAAGCTCGCCGGCAGCCCGGTCAGCGCGACCAGCGCGTCCCGCAGCGCGAGTGCGGCAGCGAAGGAGCGCAGCGCCACCGTCTCGGGTGGCTCGGCCGGTTTCAGGACCAGCGTGGCATGGAGATTGCCGCGCGGGCTGACCCAGGGCCGAGCGCGGCGCCCGCGGCCAGCGGTCTGGACCCCGGCCAGAATCCAGGTCGGGCCGGCAAGGCCGCCTGCGCGCCGGAAGCCCTCGGCGTTGGTGCTGTCGATCTCGGGCAGGACGATGCGCCCTGCCCCGGGCTCAGCGGACAAGCGCCTGGGCGGCCAGCGCCGCCGGGCCTTCGATGCCGAAGAGGTTCACCACGCCCAGCACCATGATCGCGGCCACCGCAACCAGCATCGTCCACTGGACGGGCGACATGCGACTGTCCACCGGGTCCTGCTCGGCGCCGAAATACATGAAATAGACGAGGCGCAGGTAGTAGAAGGCCCCGATCACCGAGGCGATGGCCCCGGCCACGGCCAGCCAGACCCAGCCCGCATCGACGGCGGCCTTCAGGACGTAGAACTTGCCGAAGAAGCCCACCATGGGCGGCACGCCCGCAAGGCTGAACAGAAGAACCAGCATGGCCAGCGCCTTCAACGGTTCCTTCTTCGCGAACTGGTTCAGGCCGGCGATGTCCGAAACCGGGCGGCCATCGCGTTCCATCGACAGGATGAAGGCGAAGGTGCCGACATTCATCGTGACGTAGATCGCCATGTAGATCAGCGTGGCCTGCACGCCGTAGGCGGTGCCGACCGACAGGCCGATCAGCGCATAGCCCATGTGGGCGATCGAGGAATAGGCCATCAGCCGCTTGATGTCGCGCTGGCCGATCGCGGCGACCGCGCCCAGGAACATCGAGACCACCGCCAGCGCCGCCAGCACCTGTCCCCACTGGCCCGGAATACCGCCGAAGGCGTCCTGCGCCAGCCGCGCGATCAGCGCCATGGCCGCGACCTTGGGCGCGGTGGCGAAGAAGGCGGTGACGGGCGTGGGCGAGCCCTCATAGACATCCGGCGTCCACATGTGGAAGGGCGCGGCCGAGACCTTGAAGGCCAGCCCCGACAGCATGAACACCAGCCCGAACAGAAGGCCCAGCGGCACGCCGTCCTTCACCGTGGACAGGATCCCCGCGAACTGGGTCGTGCCGGCATAACCATAGACCAGCGACGCGCCGTAGAGGAGAAGACCCGAACTCAGCGCGCCCAGGACGAAGTATTTCAGCCCGGCTTCCGAGGACCGGGCACTGTCGCGCCGCATGGCTGCGACGACGTAGAGCGACAGCGATTGCAGCTCGAGCCCCATGTAGAGCGTGATGAGGTCGGCCGAAGAGACCATGACCATCATCCCCACCACCGCCAGCGTGACCAGCACGGGATATTCGAAGCGCAGAAGCTCGCGGCGGCTCATGTAATCCTGGCTCATCACCAGCACGGCCGCGGCCGAGACCAGGATCGTGACCTTGGCGAAACGCGCGAAGGGGTCGTCCACGAACAGCCCGTCGAACACCGTGCGCTCGCCGGTCCCGGCCACGCCGATATACAGCGCCAGCGCCACGAACAGCCCCGCCGTGGCCCAGACCAGCGTCGCGGCCAGCTTGTCCCTCGTCGTGTAGACCGCCGCCATCAGCGCGGCCATGGCATAGCCCGACAGCAGGATCTCGGGCAGAAGGATGCGGAAATCTGCAGAGGTCATGGCGGGCTTCCTAGTGCATGGCCAGCGCCGCCGGATCGGCAGGCAGCGCGGCGTGATAGTCGGAGACGAGGGCGGCGACCGAGGGGCCGATGATGTCGGTCACCAGGCTCGGGTAGACGCCCAGGATCAGGGTCATGGCGATCAGCGGCGCGAAGATCGCCTTCTCGCGGCGGTCCATGTCGGTGATCGACTTCAGCGCCTCCTTGATGAGGTCGCCGAAGACGACCCGGCGATAGAGCCACAGCGCATAGGCCGCCGACAGGATCACCCCCGTGGTGGCCACGGCGGCCACCCAGGTGTTGACCTGGAAGATGCCCATCAGTGTCAGGAACTCGCCCACGAAGCCCGAGGTGCCCGGCAGGCCCACGTTCGCCATGGTGAAGAACATGAAGACCAGCGCATAGGCCGGCATGCGGTTCACGAGGCCGCCGTAGGCGTCGATCTCGCGGGTGTGCATCCGGTCGTAGATCACGCCCACGCAAAGGAACAGCGCGCCCGAGATGAAGCCGTGGCTCAGCATCTGGAAGATCGCGCCGTCCACGCCCTGCTGGTTCGCGGCGAAGATGCCCATCGTCACATAGCCCATATGCGCGACCGAGGAATAGGCGATCAGCTTCTTCATGTCGGTCTGCGCCAGCGCCACCAGAGAGGTATAGACGATGGCGATGGCCGACATCCACAGCACGAGCGGCGTCATCACGTCCGATCCCACCGGGAACATCGGCAGGCTGAAGCGCAGGAAGCCGTAGCCGCCCATCTTCAGGAGGATCGCGGCCAGCACGACCGAACCCGCCGTCGGCGCCTGGACGTGGGCGTCCGGCAACCAGGTATGGACCGGCCACATCGGCATCTTCACCGCGAAAGAGGCGAAGAAGGCCAGGAACAGCAGGGTCTGCATCCCGCCCACGACATGGATGCCGAACAGGCTGAAGGTCTCGGAGCCGAAGTTGTGGGTCAAGAGCTTCGCGATGTCGGTGGTGCCGGCGTCCAGATACATCGCGATCATCGCGACCAGCATCAGGACGGACCCGAGGAAGGTGTAGAGGAAGAACTTGAAGGCCGCGTAGATCCGGTCCTTGCCGCCCCAGATGCCGATGATCAGGAACATCGGGATCAGGCCCGCCTCGAAGAACAGGTAGAACAGCACCAGGTCCAGCGCCATGAAGACGCCCAGCATCAGCGTCTCGAGCACGAGGAAGGCGATCATGTATTCCTTCACCCGGTGCTCGACGGTCCAGCACGACCAGATGGTGATCGGCATCAGGAAGGTGGTCAGCATCACGAACAGGATCGAGATCCCGTCCACCCCCATCTTGTAGGTCAGGCCGAGGATCCACTGCCGTTCCTCCACGAACTGGAAGCCGGTGTTCGACGGATCGAAGCGGAACAGCACGAACAGCGAGATCAGGAAGGTGGCCGAGGTGGTGAACAGCGCAAGCCACTTCGCCCCCTGCCGCGCCGCCGCGTCATCGCCGCGCATGAACAGCGCCAGGATCAGCGCCGCGACCAGCGGCAGGAAGGTGATGATCGAGAGAAGCTGGTTTTCCATCTTGAGCAGCCCTTACTTCGCGCCGCCGAACAGCGTCATCCAGGTGACCAGGGCCACGATCCCCAGCACCATCGCGAAGGCGTAGTGGAACAGATAGCCGGACTGCGCACGGCCAGCGAGCCGGGTGAGGAAGGGAATGATCCCCATCGCCACCCCGTTGATCGTCCCGTCGATGACATTGCCGTCGCCGCGCTTCCACAGGAAGCCCCCCAGCCACTTGGCAGGGCGGACGAAGATCACGTCATAGAGTTCGTCGAAATACCACTTGTTCAGCAGGAACAGGTAGAGCGGGCGCTGCTGCGCGGCCAGGCGGCGCGGCAGGCTCGGATCCTTGATGTAGAACAGCCAGGCCACGGCAAGACCGATCAGCATCGCGATGAAGGGCGATACCTTCACCCAGGCCGGCACCAGGTGCGCGGCGTTGATCATCGTGGTCGGCGCGTGTTCCGCCTTGGCGGCCTTCTCGGCATCAAGGCGCGTATCGACCACCGCCTGCTCTTCCGGCGTGAAGGGCAGCATCAGGATGGCGCCCTTCGGGGCGACGCCGACCTCGGCCTTGAAGTCGTGCGACAGCTGCGCCTCGATCTGGGCATCGGTCTCGCCCGCCACCGGCTCGGTCACCGTCACGGCGGCGGCGTCATGGCCCGTGCCGTGATCGGCGGCCACCGTCTGGCCCTCGGTATTTGCCGCGGCCACCTCGCCATGCGCCTCGCCATGCGCGGCGGCAGCTTCCATGCCGAACCAGTTGCGCACCGCAGCCTCGTCGCCGAAGAAGACCTTGTACCAGATCATCCCCGAGAACACGGCCCCCAGCGCCAGCACCCCCAGCGGGATCAGCATGACCATCGGGCTTTCGTGCGGCTCGTGGTGGTGGTCGTCATGACCATGGGCATCATGCACTGCGCCATTGTGGTCGTCATGGCCGTGCCCATGCCCATGCGCGCGGCTCTCGCCGTAGAAGGTCAAGAACATCAGCCGCCAGCTGTAGAAGCTGGTGAAGCAGGCGGCCACGACCAGCAGCCAGAAGGCATAGGACGACCCGACCCAGGCGCTCTCGATCACCGCGTCCTTCGACAGGAAGCCGGCGAAACCGTAATGGGTCAGCGGGATGCCGACGCCGGTGATCGCCAGCGTCCCGATCATCATCGCCCAGAAGGTCAGCGGGATCTTCTTCCGCAACCCGCCATAGTTGCGCATGTCCTGTTCGTGATGCGTGGCATGGATGACCGAGCCTGCGCCCAGGAACAGCATCGCCTTGAAGAAGGCGTGGGTGAACAGGTGGAACATCGCCACCGAATAGACGCCCACGCCTGCGGCCACGAACATGTAGCCCAGCTGCGAGCAGGTCGAATAGGCGATCACGCGCTTGATATCGTTCTGCACCAGACCCACGGTCGCCGCGAAGAAGGCCGTCGTCGCCCCCAGCACGGTGATGAAGGCCGTCGCTTGCGGAGCGTATTCATAGAGGGGCGACATCCGGCAGACGAGGAAGACCCCCGCCGTCACCATGGTCGCGGCGTGGATCAGGGCTGAGACCGGCGTCGGGCCCTCCATCGCGTCCGGCAGCCAGGTGTGCAGGAAAAGCTGCGCCGATTTCCCCATCGCGCCGATGAACAGAAGGATGCCGACCAGGTTCGCCGCGTTCCACTCGGACCAGAGGAAGGTGAGGTTCGTCTCGGCCAGCGCCGGGGCGGCGGCGAACACGTCGTCGAAACGGATCGAGTCGGTCAGGTAGAACAGCGCGAAGATACCCAGCGCAAAGCCGAAGTCGCCGACCCGGTTGACCACGAAGGCCTTGATCGCCGCCGCATTGGCCGAGGGCTTGCGATAGTAGAACCCGATCAAGAGGTAGGAGGCGACGCCCACGCCCTCCCAGCCGAAGAACATCTGCACCAGGTTGTCCGCCGTCACCAGCGTCAGCATGGCGAAGGTGAAGAAGGACAGATAGGCGAAGAAGCGCGCCTTGTAATGCTCGCCCTCGTGCCAGTTCTCGTCATGCGCCATGTAGCCGAACGAGTAGAGGTGGACGAGCGCCGAGACCGAGTTCACCACGACCAGCATGATCGCGGTCAGCCGGTCCAGCCGGATCGCCCATTCGCTGCCCAGCGTCCCGCTCTCGATCCAGCGCAGGATGGTGATGTGCTGCGTCTCGCCGTCGAAGGTCAGGAAGATCCACCAGGACAGCGCGGCGGCCAGGAAGACCAGCGAGGTGGTGATGACCTGGCCCGCGCGCTCGCCGATGATCCGCCAGCCGAAGCCGCAGATGATGGCCCCGATCAGGGGAGCGAAAAGGATGATCGTTGCCATCTGGGTCAGCCCTTCATCACGTTGACGTCTTCCACCTCGATCGTGCCGCGGTTGCGGAAGAACACGACCAGGATGGCCAGACCGATCGCGGCCTCGGCGGCGGCGACGGTCAGGACGAACATGGTGAAGACCTGCCCCACCAGATCGCCCGAGAAGCTGGAGAAGGCGACGAGGTTGATATTGACCGCCAGAAGCATCAGTTCGATCGACATCAGGATGACGATCACGTTCTTCCGGTTCAGGAAGATCCCGAAGATCCCGATGACGAACAGCGCCGCGGCCACCGTCAGGTAATGTTCAAGTCCCACCATCTCTCGTTCCCTCTGGGCTCTGAATGGCCCGTTGCCGTTCCGTCGTCAGTCCTGCCGGACGAAGCCGCAGGCGCAATGGCCAGGCGGGATGCTACCCCGCTTCGCCCGATATCCCCTGGCGCGCAGGCTGGCCTGGATCTCGGCCAGGCTGTGCGGCGCCTCGTCCCAGATCGCCGCGCGCATGATCCCGGCGGCGGTGTGCAGGCTGTCCTCGGACCGGCCGGGTCCCACCCGCAGCGCCCGGCCCGAGCCGCAGTCGGCCAGCACCACCTCGCCCGCGGGCTCGAAGTCCGAGGCGGTCCAGAACAGCACGACATCGCCGCTCACACCCTGGTCCTGCAACTCGACCACCCGGCCCTGCGCATCCTGGCAGACCGGCAGCCCCGGAAGATCCGGGGTCCGCGCCCAGGCGGGCACGGCCATCGCGGTGGCCAGGGCAAGGGGGGCGGCGGCGTGCATCTAGAGGCCCTGCCCCGGCTTGACGTCCTTCAGTTCCATCGCCTTCTGCGGATCGCGCCACATCTGGGCCAGCACGTTCTGCCGCTTGATGTCCTTGCGGTGCCGCAGCGTCAGCAGGATCGCCCCGATCATCGCCACCAGCAGGATCAGGCCCGCCAGCTGGAACAGCAGGAAATAGCGGTCGTAAAGCAGCATCCCCAGCGCGCGGGTGTTCTCGATCTCGGAGGGCGCGGGCGCCACGGCCTTGCGCAGGCCCTCGGCCCCGTCGGCCACCGTCCAGACGCCGATCCCGATCGCCACCTGCATCAGGAGGACCACGCCGATCAGCAGGCCAAGCGGCATGTAGCGCGCAAGTTCCCCCTTCAGCGCGGCAAAGTCGATGTCCAGCATCATCACCACGAAGAGGAACAGCACCGCCACCGCGCCGACATAGACGATGACCAGCAGCATCGCCACGAACTCGGCCCCCAGCATCACGAACAGGCCCGAGGTCGAAAGGAATGCCAGGATCAGCCACAGCACCGAATGCACCGGGTTGCGGCTGAGCGTCACCATCAGGCCCGACGCCACCGTGATCACGGCGAACATGTAGAAGGCGAAACTGAAGACGGTCATGCGTCTTTCTCCTCAGGCGTTTCGGCGAAGACGGACTGGGCGACTTCCAGCGCCTTCTGCATGGCGGGCACCCCGCCGAACATGGACATCTGCCAGATCACTTCCGCGACCTCGCGCTTGGTGGCCCCGGCCGACAGGGCATTCTTGATCGTCATCCGCAACTGCGGCTCGCCCACCGGCCCAAGGACCGTCAGCGCCGCGATGGTCACGAGGAACCGGGTCCGCGCATCCAGACCTTCGGGGTTGAAGGTCTTGCCGAACCACATCTCCAGCAGTTCCTTGGGCATCGCCGGAAAGAACTTTTCCATCGCCTTCGCGTCGAAATTCTCCATGCCCGGCATGAAGGCCTGGGCCATCTTCTGGCCCTGCTCCATCCAGGCGGAAAACATCTTGGCGAAGTCGTCGGTCATGGGATCACCGGTAGGGCGCGTCAAGTTCCAGGTTGCGGGCGATCTCGGCCTCCCAGCGGGCGCCGTTCTCCAGGAGTTTTTCCTTGGTGTAGAACAGCTCTTCGCGCGTCTCGGTCGAGAATTCGAAGTTCGGACCTTCGACGATGGCATCGACCGGGCAGGCCTCCTGGCAGAAGCCGCAGTAGATGCATTTGGTCATGTCGATGTCATAGCGCGTGGTGCGGCGGCTGCCGTCCTCACGCGGTTCGGCGTCGATGGTGATCGCCTGCGCCGGGCAGACCGCCTCGCAGAGCTTGCAGGCAATGCAGCGTTCTTCGCCGTTCGGATAGCGGCGCAGCGCATGTTCGCCGCGGAAGCGGGGGCTGAGAGGCCCCTTCTCATGCGGGTAGTTCACCGTCGATTTCGGCGCGAAGAAGTACTTCATCCCCAGGCCGAAGCCCTTGATGAAGTCCATCAGAAGGAAATAGCGCGTCGCGCGGGTCCAGTCGATGTTGCTCATCGGTCAGCCTCCAATCGTCCAGCGGGCCCAGAAGCCGCCCAGCACCTCGAACTTCGCCAGGAACGCAACGATCACCACCCAGGCGAGCGACATCGGGAGAAAGACCTTCCAGCCGATCCGCATCAGCTGGTCATAGCGGTAGCGGGGCACGATCGCCTTCACCATGGCGAACATGAAGAAGAACAGCCACATCTTGGCGACCATCCACCACCAGCCATCGGCCAGGCCGGGGATCGGCGACAGCCAGCCGCCGAAGAACAGCAGGCTGATCAGCGCGCACATCAGGAAGATGGCGATGTATTCGCCGGCCATGAACAGAAGGTAGGGGGTCGAGGAATACTCCACCATGAACCCCGCCACGAGTTCGGATTCCGCTTCCGGCAGATCGAAGGGCGGTCGGTTGGTCTCGGCCAGCGCGCTGATGAAGAACAGCACCACCATCGGCAGATGCGGCAGCCAGTACCAGCCGAACAGGCCATAGCCCGTGTCCTGCGCCTGCACGATGGCGCCGAAGTTCATCGCGCCGGTCGAGATGATGACGCCGATGATGATCAGGCCCAAGGAGACCTCGTAGGAGATCATCTGCGCCGCCGACCGCAGCGAGCCGAGGAAGGCGTATTTCGAGTTCGAGGCCCAGCCGCCCATGATGACGCCGTAAACCTCCAGCGAGGAGACGGCGAAGACGAACAGGATCGCCACGTTGATGTTGGCCAGGACCCAGCCGTCATCGAAGGGGATCACTGCCCAGGCCAGGATCGCCAGGACAAAGGACAGCATCGGCGCCAGGAAGAACACCGGCCGGTCCACCCCCGCCGGAATGACGATTTCCTTGACGACATATTTCAGCGCGTCGGCCACCGATTGCAGCAGCCCGAAGGGCCCCACCACGTTCGGCCCGCGCCGCATCTGCACCGCCGCCCAGATCTTCCGGTCGCCGTAGACGAGGAACAGCAGGCTGATCATCACGAAGGCCACGATCAGAAGGCTTTGCGCCGCGATCAGCACCGCCGTCCCGAACCCCGTGGCAAGAAACCCGTCCATGTCAGTCCCTCATCCTCAATCCGCCAGTCCTACCGGCCCGGTATTCCAAGCTCGGCGCAGTCCGCCGCCGTCTCTTCGGCGACGATGGTACGCAAGCCCTCGGGCCGGTCGGCCGAGATGAGATAAACCGCATCCCCGTACCATGTCCGGCCCTTCTTCGTCACAATGGTCCGCACCTGCCGCGCGAAGCCAAACCCTTGATCCAGCGCATATTGCGCGGCAGCACAGCGGCCATAGGCCTCGACCTGCGCCCGGTCCTTCGCCCCCGTCATGGCGAGGTTGAAGCTGACCAGGTCCCTGTCGAGCAGGATCGTCGAGACCCCCTGATAGACCGCCTGTTGCCCGCGCTCCTCTGGCACCTCTCCGGCGGGCGTGCAAGCCCCAAGCGCCGCCGTCGCGGTGCCGAGGGTCGCCATGAGGGAGAGACGCTGCACCATCCTACTCCGCCGCAATCGGGGCCGCCGCCCGGGCCTTGGCCATGGCCGAAAGTTCCGCCATCACGCTGGACGCCCGCGCGATGGGGTTCGTGAGGTAGAAGTCCCTGATCGCGTTGCGGAACGTGGCCTTGGCCGGGGCCTTCACCGGGAGCGGTTGCCACTCGTTCTCGGGCACCTCGTCGATGCGACCCAGATGCGGATGCGCCTTGACCAGCGCCGACCGCAGGCCCGCCAGCGAATCCCACGGCAGTTGCTTGCCCAGTTCCGCCGACAGGGCCCGCAGGATCGCCCAGTTCTCCTTGGCCTCGCCCGGCGCGAATCCGGCGCGGAAGGCAAGCTGCGGCCGCCCCTCGGTGTTGACGAAAAGCCCGTTCTCTTCCGTGTAGGCCGCCGCCGGCAGGATGATGTCCGCCCGGTTGGCGCCCCGGTCGCCGTGGCTACCCTGGTAGATCACGAAGGGGGCATCCGCCCCGTCGCGGCTGATCTCGACCTCGTCAGCGCCCAGGTTGTAGATCACCTGCGCGCCTTGGGTGGCCATGGCCAGCCCACCCTCGGTCACGGCACCCACGTCCATCGCGCCCACGCGGGCAGCCGCCGTGTGCAGGACCATGAACTTGGCCCCCGCCCCGGTGGCATAGGCCATGGCCTGGGACAGGACCGCCTCGCCGTCGGCCTCGTTGATCGCGCCCTGGCCGATGATGACCAGCGTGTTGTCCTTCGCCGTCACCCGGCCGACCAGATCGACCAGGGCCGCGCGGTCGGTGCCCATGTGCTTGTAGTCATAGGTCAGATCCGCCGCCTCGCCGATCAGGCCCACCATCGCGCCACCCGCCCAGGCCTTTCGGATGCGGGCGTTCAGCACCGGAGCCTCGACACGCGGGTTGGTGCCGATCAACAGGATCACCTTGGCCGTGTCGATGTCCTCGATCTTGGCCGTGCCGACATAGGCCGAGCGGTTGCCAATGGGCAGCCTCGCCCCGTCGGTCCGGCACTCGACAGCACCACCCAGGGATTCAACGAGCGTTTTCAGGGAATACGCCGCCTCGACCGGCACCAGATCGCCGACGAGACCCGCCACCTTCCTGCCCTGCATGGCGGCAGCCGCCTTTGCCAGCGCCTCGCCCCAGGTCGCCTTCCGCAGCTTGCCGTTCTCGCGGACATAGGGCGTGTCCAGCCGTTGCCGACGCAGCCCGTCCCAGACGAACCGGGTCTTGTCGCTGATCCACTCCTCGTTCACGCCGTCATGGTTGCGCGGCAGGATGCGCATGACCTCGCGGCCCTTGGTGTCGATGCGGATGTTCGACCCCAGCGCATCCATCACGTCGATGGATTCAGTCTTCGTCAGCTCCCACGGACGGGCCGTGAACGCATAGGGCTTCGAGGTCAGCGCGCCGACCGGGCAGAGGTCGATGATGTTGCCTTGCAGGTTCGAATCCAGCGTCATGTTGAGATAGCTGGTGATCTCGGCATCCTCACCGCGCCCGGTCTGGCCCATCTGGGTGATCCCGGCGACCTCGGTCGTGAACCGCACGCAGCGGGTGCAGCTGATGCAGCGGGTCATCTTCGTCTCGACCAGCGGGCCAAGGTTCAGGTCCTCGGACGCGCGCTTGGGCTCGCGGTAGCGGCTGAAGTCCACGCCATAGGCCATCGCCTGATCCTGCAGGTCGCATTCGCCGCCCTGGTCGCAGATCGGGCAGTCGAGCGGGTGGTTGATGAGCAGGAACTCCATCACCCCCTCGCGGGCCTTCTTCACCATCGGCGACCTGGTCTTGACGACCGGAGCCTCGCCGTTGGGGCCAGGCCGCAGGTCGCGCACCTGCATCGCGCAGGAGGCCGCCGGTTTCGGCGGGCCGCCCACCACCTCGACCAGGCACATCCGGCAGTTCCCGGCGATCGACAGCCGCTCGTGGTAGCAGAAGCGCGGGATCTCCACCCCGGCGACTTCCGCCGCCTGGATGATGGTCATGGCACCATCGACCTCGACCTCGATCCCGTCGATGTTGATTTTCCTGAGGTTGGTCATGGCCCTACTCCGCCGTCCCTTCAGGCAGCCGCGGTCTCCGGCGGCTGCGTCCTTGATGTGTCTCTTGCTCTGCGAGCGTCATTTCGTCGACCTCAACAGTGTCCCGGCCAGCGTGCCCTTGGCGATCTCTTCCTCGCCGATCTTGCAATAGGTCTCGGCCTTGCCCGGCTCGGCGCCCCTGGCCTTCAGCCATTCGGCGGCCTCGGCCTTGAACTTCGCCTTCTCCTCCTTGGACCGGACGAAGTCGCGGACGACATCGGCCGCGTAGCCCTGCTTCAGGGCATAGTCACGAAGGTTGTTGAGCTCACCCAGCGCCCGCATCGTGCGCGGCTTGATCGTCGGGCAGTTGTTGGCGATGGCATCGCCGATGAAACCCTGCAACAGCCTGTTGTGGATCACCGGGTCTTCGTTGATCGGCACCAACGCCAGCGCGGGCGTGGCGGCCAGGGTCAGGGCAAGGGTCAGTTTGCGAAGCATCTTGGTCTCCTTTGCTGCTCGTGCAGCGCAGATGGGGCCACCCCCCCTTGATATGCCATGACAAACCGCCGTTTTCAGCGCGTTGTGACCCTCCGGGACCGCAGCCGTCATGCGCAACCCTCCGGATAGACCCATTCGCCCGTCGTCCGGTCGAAGCGGTCGTAGATCGAGACGCGGACAGCCCCCCCACAGGCGGCATCCGCCGCCTTGCGGGCAAGCGCGCCCTCCCACATCTGGAACGGCTGGCCATTGTTGGTGACGCGCACCGGCCCCCGGGCCGTGCCCGGCGCGGCAGGAGCGGTCGGAGCCGTCCCCACGCAGGCCGCCTGAGCGAGCATCACCGAAAGGGCCAGCGCCATCCGCATCACTCTGCCGCGACCGCGCTGATGCGGCCGGTCTTGCGGGCCTTGATGCGGTCCTCGATCTCGTCCCTGAAGGCGCGGATCAGGCCCTGGATCGGCCAGGCCGCCGCATCACCCAGCGCGCAGATCGTGTGGCCCTCGACCTGTTTCGTCACCGACAGCAGCATGTCGATCTCCTCGATCTCCGCCTCGCCGCGCACCAGGCGGTCCATGACCCGCATCATCCAGCCCGTGCCCTCGCGGCAGGGGGTGCACTGGCCGCAGCTTTCGTGCTTGTAGAACTTCGACAGCCGCCAGATCGCCTTGATGACGTCGGTGGACTTGTCCATCACGATCACCGCCGCCGTGCCCAGGCCCGAGCGCTGCTCGCGCAGCCAGTCGAAGTCCATGATCGCGTCGTCGCACTGTTCCTTGGTCAAGAGCGGCACCGAGGACCCGCCGGGGATCACCGCCTTGATGTTGTCCCAGCCGCCCCGGACCCCGCCGCAATGGCGGTCCAGAAGCTCGCGCAGCGGGATCGACATGGCCTCTTCCACGACGCAGGGGTTGTTGACGTGGCCCGAGATGCCGAAAAGCTTGGTCCCGGTGTTGTTCGGCCGCCCGAACGAGGCGAACCACTCCGGCCCCCGGCGCAGGATCGTCGGGACGACCGCGATCGACTCCACGTTGTTCACCGTGGTCGGGCAGCCGTAAAGGCCGCTGCCGGCCGGGAACGGCGGCTTCATCCGGGGCATGCCCTTCTTGCCTTCCAGAGATTCCAGAAGCGCGGTCTCCTCTCCGCAGATGTAGGCCCCCGCGCCATGGTGGAGGTAAAGGTCGAAGTCCCAGCCCGACTTGGCGGCGTTCTTGCCCAGAAGCCCCGCGTCATAGCATTCGTCGATCGCGGCCTGCAGCGCCTCGCGCTCGCGGATGTATTCGCCGCGGATGTAGATGTAGCAGGTGTTCGCCCCCATCGCGAAACTGGCGATCAGCGCCCCCTCGATCAGCGTGTGGGGGTCATGCCGCATGATCTCGCGGTCCTTGCAGGTGCCCGGCTCCGACTCGTCGGCGTTGATGACCAGATAGGACGGGCGGCCGTCCGACTGCTTGGGCATGAAGCTCCATTTCAGGCCCGTTGGGAACCCCGCGCCCCCCCGCCCGCGCAGGCCCGAGGCCTTGACCTGCTCGATGATCGTGTCGCGCCCGCGCTTGATGATCTCGGCGGTGCCGTTCCAATGGCCCCGCTTCATCGCACCCTTCAGGCTGCGGTCATGCATCCCGTAAAGGTTGGTGAAGATGCGGTCCTGATCCTTGAGCATTTGGTCTTCCTAACCCCGGCGTCCGCGCCAGATCTGAAAAGTCACCACCAGGGCCCAGACGAAGCCCGCGATGGCCAGAAGGTCGAAGAGGAACACATAGCGCGTCTCCAACCCGAGTTGTCCGCCCAGGACCTGCGCCCCCATCCACATCAGCATCGTCCCGGCCAGGACGATGGCCACCAGCCGCACCTGTCGGGCGCGCTGAAGGTCGGCCGGATCGGGACGGTTCTGCATGTCGGGCGCTTCTCCGGGGTCTCAGTAGTTGTTGGTCTTGGCGCGTTCGCGGAACGCCTCAAGCCCTTCGTTGACGATGATCTTCGCCTGCGCCACCCACTTGTCGCGGGTAACGCGGCCCTTGAAGCCCTTCAGGTTCGCATCGACCCAGGCCACGTCGGCTTCCGACCAGCTGGCGATCTGCGCGAAGTGGTAGAAGCCCAGCTCGTTGACCAGCTTTTCCATTGCCGGACCGATGCCTTCGATCTCCTTAAGGTCGTCGGCCTTGCCGCCGCGCGGCGCCGACAACCGCTCGGGTCCGGCATGGGCCTCGGCGGGCATCGACACGAAGGCGGCGGGGGCGGCCGCGGCGGCCGTGACCGGCGCGGCAACGGGCTCCGCCGGGGCACCCATGCCCCGCGCGACCGGAGCCGGCGATTTCGTCCCCCAGGGCAGGCCCAGGATGGCACCGACCAGCAAGGCCACCACGATCCCGATTGCTGCCGCGGGCGAATAGTCGAACTTGCCCACCACGATCAACGCGCCGAAGGCGACCAGCCCGGCCGCCGCACCGATGATCCAGCCGCCCAGCCAAGGGGCATTCACGTTCTCTGCACTGCGCATTCCATGTCACTCCCGTCAGGGCGGCCCGGCAGTCCCGGTTACCGCGTTGCTTCGATTGACCGTCACGCCTTGGCGGCGGCGGCGGCTTCTTCTGCAGTCCCTCCATTCGCCAGGATCTTCGCCTGGAGCACCCACTTGTCCCGCGTCGCGCGGCCCTTGAACGATTTCATCTCGGCATCGACCAGCGCGACATCCGCCTCGGTCCAGGCGGCGATCTGGTCGAAATGATAGAAGCCCAGGCTGTTCACCAGCTTTTCCAGCGCCGGGCCGACCCCGTCGATCATCTTCAGATCGTCCGCCTTGCCGCCGCGCGGCGCGGTCAGCCGCACCAGCCCGGTCGCAGGCACCTTCGTGGCCTTCGACTTGGCCGCAGCCTTGACCTTGGGGGGAGCCTTGGTCTTCTTGGCGACTTCGGGCGCCGCGGCGGGGACCGGCACGGCGGCCTTGGCTTCCAGTTCGGCCTTGCCCTTGAACCCGGCCACCGGCTTGGCGGTCGCTGTCTTTGCTGTCGCTGGCTCTGAAGCTGCAACCTCCTTGGCAGGCTTCGCGGTCGACTTGTCGCCAGCACGGGACCTTGTCCCCGATTTTCCCGCCGACTTTGCGCCCGGTTTGGCAGTCAGCCTGGCTTCGGCCTTCTGTTTGGCGACCGTCCTGACCGCGGGTTGCGACGCAGCAACAACAGGCGAAACCGCGGCAGAAGGCCCTGGAAGGGCCGTCTCCACCGGATCGATCGGGGCCGTCTGGGCTGCCCTGGCGGCGGGCGCCAGCGTCGGCGCGGCTTGCCGCGGCATGATCAGCGGCGCGGGTTCGACCTTCGCCAAGGGTGTCACCATCGCAGCCGGACGCTGCGGGCTAGGCACCGCCGGATCGGGCCGCACCGGCACCGCCACGACCGGCGAGGCCTGCGCCCCCTCGATCCCGCTTACCCGCGTGGTGCCCTCGGCCAGGGTCGAAGCCGGGACGATCCGACGGACGTGGCGTTCGGCCTCGGCATCGTCGTGCCGGTTCACCGCAACCGCCAGCCGGTACAGGATCAATAGCACGATCAGTGCGATGGCCAGCGCAAAGGCCAGCGAGGGAAACAGCAGGTAGTGGAAGACATAGCGGAGGACGACGAAGAATATCAGGCCCGAGGCCAGGACCAGTGCCCAGCCTCCCCTGCCGATCGTCGTGTCGTCATCCCGGTCCAACATCAACCCGCTCCCATCGCCGGTCCGGCCACGGCCGGATCCGGGCAATCACATACCACACTCAGTCGCGCGCGGCCGCTTCGGCCTCTGCGACGGTCCCCCCGGCCGCAAGGATCCGGGCCTGTTCGACCCACTTGTCGCGGCTGACCCGGCCCTTGAACCCTTCCAGGTTCTCGTCAACCCAGGCGATCTCCTCGGCTGTCCATTCGGCGATCTGGTCGAAATGGAAGAACCCCAGCCGGTGACACAGCGCCTCGAGCTTGGGACCGATGCCGAGAATGAGCTTCAGATCATCCGCCTTGCCCTTTCGCGCCGCCTTCAGCGCCTTGGGCTTGCGGCCCGTCACGACCAGTGCAACGGTCTCGGGCGTGGCAGCAGAACGACCGCCGCCAGCCTTCGCGGCGCCCTTCGACCGGGGCTTGGCCTCCTGCGCCGTGACGCCGGTCGCGTCGGCCGGGGCCATCGAAACAGCCTTCGGCTCGGCCGCTTGCGCCTTCGCCGGCTTCGCCTTCGCCGCCACGCCCAGCCAGGGCGTCGTCAGCGGCACTTCGGTTCCGTCGATGCGCTTGACCGTATCGCCGATGTCCACCGCAAGCTGCACACTGGCATTGTACTGCCGGCGTCCCGACTCGAACTCCTTCAGGCTGGTCAGGCCGCCGGCGGGTTCGGCCGCATAGCGCCCGTTCTGCGGCCCCGGCACCGGCACCTCGCCCTTGCGGAACCGCCCGATCAGCTCACGCAGCTTCTCGGCGGTCAGGTCCTCGTAATAGTCCTTGCCGATCTGGGCCATCGGCGCATTGGCGCAGGCGCCCATGCATTCGACCTCTTCCCAGCTGAACTTGCCGTCGGCGGAAAGCGTGTGCGGGGTCGGAGCGATGAGCTCCCTGGCCACTGCCACAAGCTCCTCGGCCCCGCAGATCATGCAGGACGTGGTGCCACAGATCTGGACATGGGCGACGCTGCCGACCGGCTGCAACTGGAACATGAAGTAGAAGGTCGCCACCTCCAGCGCGCGGATATAGGGCATGCCCAGCATGTCGGCGACATGCTCGATCGCGGGACGGGAGAGCCACCCCTCCTGCTCCTGCGCGCGCCACAACAGCGGGATAATGGCGCTGGCCTGCCGGCCCTCGGGATATTTGGTAATCTGGGCCTTCGCCCATTCCAGGTTCGCCGGAGTGAAGGCGAAACTGTCGGGCTGGGTGTGGTGCAGACGGCGAAGCATGGCTCAGAAATATCCTCTGGCGAAGGTCAGGACCACGGCCGCCACGGCGCCCGAGACGGCACCCATGACCAGCTTGTGGCCATAGCGGGAGCCCAGAACCCCGGCGAGGCCAGCGACCGCGCCCAGGATCAGGGTCCACAGATTGAACGTCACGTCCGGCATCAGCGGTCGATCTCCCCGAACACGACATCCATCGTGCCGATGATCGCGCTTACATCCGCCAGCTGGTGGCCCTTGCAGATCCAGTCCATCGATTGCAGGTGCAGATAGCCCGGAGCCCGGATCTTGGCGCGGTAGGGCCGGTTGGTGCCGTCGGCGACCAGATACACCCCGAACTCGCCCTTCGGTGCCTCGACGGCGGCATAGACCTCGCCGGCCGGGACGTGGAACCCTTCGGTGTACAGCTTGAAGTGGTGGATCAAGGCCTCCATCGAGGTCTTCATCTCGGCCCGCTTCGGCGGGGTGATCTTGCCGCGCGCCAGCACGTCGCCCTTTTCCACCCGCAGCTTGGCGCAGGCCTGCCGGATGATGCTGGTGGATTCCCGCATCTCGGCCATCCGGCACAGGTAGCGGTCGTAGCAGTCGCCGTTCTTGCCGACCGGGATCCTGAACTCGAACTCGTCGTAGCACTCATAGGGCTGGGCGCGCCGCAGGTCCCAGGCAAGGCCCGATCCGCGCACCATCACGCCGGAATAGCCCCAGTCCAGGATGTCCTTTTCGGTGACGATCCCGATATCGGCATTGCGTTGCTTGAAGATGCGGTTCTCGGTCAGTAGGCCGTCGATGTCGTCCAGAACCTTGGGGAAGGCTTCCGCCCAGGCGTCGATGTCGTCGATCAGCTGCGGCGTCAGGTCCTGATGGACGCCGCCGGGCCGGAAATAGGCCGCGTGCAGCCGCGCCCCGCAGGCGCGCTCGTAGAAGACCATGAGCTTCTCGCGCTCCTCGAAGCCCCAGAGCGGAGGCGTCAAGGCGCCCACGTCCATTGCCTGCGTGGTCACGTTCAGAAGGTGGTTCAGCACCCGCCCGATTTCCGAGAACAGCACCCGGATCAGGCTGGCGCGGCGCGGCACGACCGTGCCGGTCAGCCGCTCGATCGCGAGGCACCAGGCATGTTCCTGGTTCATCGGCGCCACATAATCCAGCCGGTCGAAATAGGGCAGGTTCTGCAGGTAGGTCCGGCTTTCCATCAGCTTCTCGGTGCCGCGATGCAGCAGGCCGATATGCGGGTCGCAGCGTTCGACGATCTCGCCGTCCAGCTCCAGCACCAGGCGCAGCACGCCATGTGCCGCCGGGTGTTGCGGCCCGAAGTTGATGTTGAAGTTGCGGATGCGCTGCTCGCCGGTCTCGAAATCGGTCGAGCCGTCGTCGTAGGTGTTCCTGCGGATATCGCCGTCCATCATGCCACCGCCTTTTCCGCCTTGGCCATCGCCTTCGGCACGAATTTCTCCCACCGAACGACGGCGCGCTGATGCCGCCCCTCGCCGATCATGTCCACCCCGTCATGCGCCCGGCACCGGAACCATAAGAACTTGCCGTCGATGTCCGTGACCTCGCTTTCCACCGTCACCGTCAGGCCGGGAGGGGTGGGCGCGACATGGCTGAAATCGACATGGGTGCCCAGCGACCCCTCGCCGTCCTCGTAATAGGGCGCGATCTGTTCCACGCAGGCCCATTCCATCAGCCCGACGAAATAGCCCGTGGCCAGCACTGCCGGCATGTCCTGGAACCGCGCCGCCTCGGGGTAGAGCGCCGGCACCGTGTGCTGCGGCCCGATCCGGTGACGGAACACCGCCCGGTCGCCTATGGCGAGGCCCGGTTTCACTTCGTCTCTGCCTTCTGGTCGCCGGGAAAGATGTAGTCCGCACCTTCCCAGGGGCTCATGAAGTCGAACTGGCGGTATTCCTGGACCAGCTTCACCGGTTCATAGACGACCCGCTTCAGCGCCTCGTCGTAGCGGACCTCGGTGTAGCCCGTGGTCGGGAAGTCCTTGCGCAAGGGATAGCCGCGGAAGCCGTAGTCGGTCAGGATGCGCCGCAGGTCCGGGTGACCCGAGAACAGGATCCCGAACATGTCGAATACCTCGCGCTCGAACCAGTTGGCCGACGGGTGCAGGTCGGTGATCGAGGGCACCATCTCGTCCTCGCGCACCGCGACCTTCACGCGGATGCGGTGATTCCGGTACATCGACAGGAAGTGATAGACCACGTCGAACCGCTGCACCCGTTCCGGGTGGTCCACCGCGGTGATGTCCACCAGGGTCGAAAAGCGGCACGAGGCATCGTCGCGCAGGAATTCGACCAGGGCTTCCAGGTTGCCCAGGTTCGCCACCACCGTCAGCTCGCCAATGGCGATCGCGGTCGAGACCACGGCCTCGGGCTGCTTCAGCTCGATGATCCCGGCAAGTTCCTGAAGGGCTTCGCTCATGATTACCTCACCAGGGTGCCGGTGCGGCGGATCTTCCGCTGCAACTGAAGGATGCCGTAAAGCAGCGCCTCCGCCGTGGGCGGGCAGCCGGGGACATAGACATCGACCGGCACGATCCGGTCGCAGCCGCGCACCACCGAATAGCTGTAGTGGTAATAGCCGCCCCCGTTGGCGCAGGAGCCCATGCTGATGACATAGCGCGGCTCGGGCATCTGGTCATAGACCTTGCGCAGCGCCGGGGCCATCTTGTTGGTCAGCGTGCCCGCCACGATCATCAGGTCCGACTGCCGGGGCGAGGCGCGCGGCGCGGTGCCGAAGCGTTCGAGGTCATAGCGCGGCATCGAGGTATGCATCATCTCGACCGCGCAGCAGGCCAGACCAAAGGTCATCCAGTGCAAGGACCCGATCCGCGCCCAGTTGATGATGTCCTCGGTCGAGGTCAGGATGAACCCCTTGTCCGACAGTTCGCGATTCAGGGCCTGGACGGCGACCTCGTGGTCGGCACCAGCGGCATTGCCGGTCATCACTCCCATTCCAGGGCCCCCTTCTTCCATTCATAGGCAAACCCGACCGTCAGCACGGCCAGGAACAGCATCATCGACCAGAAGGCCGCCATGCTGATCTCCCCGAAGGCCACCGCCCAGGGGAACAGGAACGCCACTTCCAGGTCGAAGATGATGAACAGGATCGACACCAGATAGAACCGCACGTCGAACTTCATCCGCGCGTCGTCGAAGGCGTTGAAGCCGCATTCGTAGGCCGAAACCTTCTCGGGGTCCGGGTTCCGCACGGCCAGGACGGCCGCCGCCAGGATCAGGACGAGGCCGAGGCCCACGGCCACGGCCAGAAGGATGAGGATGGGCAGATACTCTCGGAGGATAAGGTCCACGAGGGGGCTCCTTGACTGCTGGCGGCGCGCGTGCGGGCGGGCTTGTCGGCCCGCCATGTCTCCCCGCCCGTTTACTCTGCGGCCCTGCCGGGGTCAACCGAAGGCGGACCGGATTCCTGGCTTTGCAGATGCAGAAATTTCATTGATCCAAGCGCTTCACCAAGCCCCTGCGGGGCCGGTTCCCCCTACCTTGACCGCGCCGCCCGTCCCGCCTTTCCTGCCGCCAGCACGAAAGGACCGACCCCATGCACCCCATCCCGCTTTCCGCCCTCCTGCTGGCTTTCGCGGCTGGCGGTACCGCCGCGCAGACCTGTGCCATCGACCTTGCCGCCGTCGAGGCGCGCATCGCCGAGCTTGAACCGTATTATGCCGGTCTCCTCTCGGACATCAGTTGCGATGCCCCCACAAACCCGGCGCATGTCCTGATGTGCGACGCGTCATGGGGCGCGGATGACACGCTCTGGCGCATGGGGCGGCTGGACGATCTGGCCTGGGTCCATGCGGTCGAGAACGCGACCGGCCAGGACGTGGACGAGACCGACCCGCCCCGCGATCCGGATTTCCTGGCCCGTCGCGACGCCTGCACCGATGTGGCCTGTCTGTGCGGCGTGCTGATCCAGCACACCAACGACAGCCTCGGCGGCACCTCGCCCTATCCGCAGGACTACTGACACCAGCTGCCGCGCAACCCGCCCGCATATTGCCGCGCATGGCCCGCCCGGATCATCAGGCGGGCCAGGTCCACCCCGTCCAGCTCCATCCGCACCAGCAGCCGGCCATAGCGGTCCGTCCCCTCGCGCCGCAGCACGATGCGGTCGGCCTTGCGGATCAGCATCCGCAAGGCCCAGCTCGCCTGTTCCGCCGCCACGAACTCGGACAGGCAGCCGGGCGAATACTTCTCCGGCGTGTCAAAACCCAGAAGACGCGCGCTGATCATCCCTTCCCCGGCGCAGATCAGCGACACCGTGTCCCCGTCCACCACCCGGAAGATCCGGCAGTCCCCCGCCTCGCCGACTGCCGTCCGGGTCGCGGCGTTGATCAGGTCGGCCACCGTGGGCACGATCACCAGCCCCGCCAGCGCCAGCCCGATCACCGCTTTCAGGTAGAATCGCGGATCCGCGATCCGGCGCAGGCCCCGCGTCAACATCCCCGCCGGCCGCGCCGGGCGGAACAGCCAGCCCATCAGTCCGCCGCCGGGGCCGCCACCGGGGCAAGATCGCGCGCCTCGGCGGCCGCACGGACCTCGTCGGCGATGATCCGGGCGATCTGCGCCACGTCCTCGGGCGTGAAGGTCAGCGGCAGCCGCATGTCGATCAGCCCCGCCAGCACCCGGTCGCTCTGCGGCAGGGGTTCGGGCGCGGCATACTGCCAATGCGCGTAGCGGCTGGTAAAGCCCTGCGGCTCGGCCGCGCCGAACCATTTCAGCTCCACCCCCCGCGCCGCTGCCCCGGCGACGAAGGCGGCCACCCGCGCCGCCTCCCAGCCCGGCAGCAGGAACTGGAAGGACGAGCCCACATAGTCCTCGTGCTGCGGCCTTTCGATCAGCTTCAGCCCCGGCACACCCGCAAGCCCCCGCTCCATCCCCTGATAAAGCCGCCGCCAGCGCGCCCGACGGTCATCCAGCAACGCGATCTGCGGCCGCAGAATCGCCGCGCGCAGGTTGTCCATCCGGGACGAGACGTTCGGCACCTCCAGCTTCAGGCGCTCGAACACCTCCGGCGGGGGCGCCGCGCGGTGGCGGGCATACAGCATGTAGGACCCCGACAGAAGCACCGCCCGCGCCGCCAGCTCGGCATCGTCGGTGACCAGAAGCCCCCCCTCGCCGCTGTTCATGTGCTTGTAGGTCTGCGTCGAATAGCAGCCGATCGCCCCGTGCCGGCCCGAAGGCACGCCCTTCCACTTCGCGCCCATCGTGTGCGCGCAATCCTCGATCACCCGCAGCCCCAGCCGGTCGGCCAGCGCCATCAGCGCATCCATGTCGCAGACATGCCCGCGCATGTGGCTCAGCAGCAGCACCCGCGCGCCCGAAGCCTTCGCCTGCGCCTCCAGATGCGCAAGGTCGATGGTCAGGTCCTCGGTTACCTCGACGAACACCGGCCGCGCCCCGATCGAGGCGATCGCCCCCGGCACCGGCGCCAGGGTGAAGGCGTTGGACAGCACCGGCTCGCCCGGTTTCACCTGCAACGCCCGCAGGGCGCAGGCCATCGCCGCTCCGCCCGAGGCCAGCGCCAGACAATAGCGGGCCCCGACATAGGCCGCGAATTCCTCTTCCAGCAGGGCCGTCTCGGCAACCTCGCCAGCCACCGTGTTGTACCGGTGCAACCGCCCGTGCCGCAGGACGGCCAGCGCCGCGTCGATCCCCGCCTCGGGGATCGGCTCCTGCTGGGTGAAACTGCCACGGAACGTCTCGCTCATGCCTTTTCGGACCTCTTCAGACTCAGGAACAGCGCCGTCGTCAGCGCCAGGAACCCCGCCGCCACCCAATAGGCCACGTCCGTTGACCGCCAGGCGCGACCCTCGGCCCAGAAATGCCCGAAGATGAAGGCGAAGAACACCGTGCCGAACAGCATGGCGACATTCGTGACGGCGGAAATCCCGCCCTGCAACTCACCCTGGGCATCCTCGGGCACGCGCTTGGTCAGCATCGAGGTCAGCAGCGGATGCACGAACCCTTCGGGCCCGTGCAGGATCATCAGTGCGATCACCGCGCCGAGAGAGCCCACGAACCCATAGCCCAGCACCACCAGCGTCGCGCAGACCAGCCCGAACAGCGCGACCTGCCATTCGCCGAAGCGTTTCGTGGCCGGGCCGGTGAGGAACCCCTGAAAGCCCCCCGCGATCAGCCCGAAGATCGCCAGCGTGCCGCCGACCATCGCCTCGGACCAGCCGAACTTGGCGATGCCCCAGAAGGTCCAGATCGCCGGATAGACGCTGGTGGAAAAGAAGAACAGCCCCATGACCATCACCATCGGCAACACGCCCCTGTAGGTCGCAAAGACCCGGAAGGCGCCGAAGGGGTTCGCCCGCCACAGCTCGAACCGGCGGCGGTTTTCCGGTGCCAGCGATTCCGGCAGGACCAGCATCCCGTAGACGAAGTTCACCAGCGAAATGCCCGCCGCCACCCAGAACGGAACCCGTGGCCCCAGCTCTCCCAGAAGCCCCCCGATCGCCGGACCGATGACGAATCCCACGCCGAAGGCCGCGCCCATGTAGCCATAGGCCTTGGCCCGGTCGTCCGGCGCGGTGACATCGGCGATGAAGGCGCTGGCGATGATCCAGCTCGCGCCGCAGATCCCGGCGATGATCCGGCCCGCGAACAGCCATTCCAGCGAGGGCGCCAGCGCCATCAGGATGAAATCCGCCCCCAGCCCGAAGATCGCCAGCAAGAGAAGCGGCCGGCGGCCGAAACGGTCGGCCAGGTTCCCCATCAGCGGCGCGAAGACGAACTGCGCCAGGCTGAAGGCCGCAAACATCCAGCCGCCGATCACCGCAGCCTGCGCAATATCGACCTGCCCCACATCCTCGATCAGCTTGGGCAGCACCGGCATGATCAGACCGAACCCCACCATGTCCAGAAAGACGGTGATCAGCACGAAGGTCACCGCATGCCGGCTCACCGGCCGAGGCGCCTCGGTCGCGGTCGGTGCGGGCAGGTCGGAGGCCTCGGTCATGGGCTGCGACCCTATGGGCCGCGCGGACGACTGTCAAAGGGCATAGCGCCGCCCGCCCCGGTGACAGCGGCGCGCGCCCGGTCCTTTCATCTGTCCCCAAATATCCCCGCCGGAGGCGCCCGAGCCGGTTGGCGCGCAGGCCAGAGGCGAGACAAGAGGCTTGCGCGCAGCGCACGAGTCGACATCCGCCCCACCCCGAAACCCGCCCCCGGACAGGTCGCCTCCCCTCCCCCTCCGTGGGGAGGGGATGGGGGTGGGGGGCCTCCCCAGTGCTGCCCACGCGACCTCAGGCAGGTGTTAAGATTTCCCTTACGCCTGCGACCAAGACACTGATTTCCTTCATGGATCAGGAAATGTCCACCGTGGACACATCAGCCGATCAGCCGCCCCGCCAGCCCCGGCAGGTCCTCGAACCGGTCCAGAAGGGCGGCCGGGTTGAATCGGGACACCCCCGCCCCTTCCGGCCCGAAGGTGACCAGCGCCACTGGCACCTCGGCCGCCACTCCGGTTTTCGCGTCCGTCTCGGTGTCTCCCACCAGCATCGAGCGCGCCACCACGCCCCCCGCCCGCTCCACAGCCGCCCGATACGGCATCGGGTCGGGCTTCCTCACCGGGAAGGTATCGGCGCCCACCAGGGCCCCGAAGGCCCCCCGCACCCCCAGCTCGGCCAGCAGAAGCTCGGCCAGCCCCTCGGGCTTGTTGGTGCAGATCGAGACCGCGAAGCCCAGCCCCTTCAGCGCCTCCACCGCCTCCATCGCGCCGGGATACAGCCGCGTGTGGGTGGCAATCCCGGCCCGGTAGGCCTCCAGAAGGCGCGGATAGCCCGCATCGACATCCGCCTCGCTCCACTCCAGCCCCAGCCGCGCGAACCCCAGCCGCAGCATGGCGCGCCCGCCGTGAAAGGCGGTCAGCTCATCCCCCGGCCCCAGCACCGGCCGGGGCAGCGCCGCATTGGCCGCCGCCAGCAGGTCCGCCGAGGTATCCGCCAAAGTTCCGTCCAGATCGAACACTACACAGCGCATGCGGGCCTACCTGTAACGTGGCGTGAGGAGCGGCCCCCTTGCCACCCGGTCCATGGGGGGTAAAACGGGCGCAACGATAAGGAAAGGGGCAGAATGCAGGTTTCAGTCATCGTCTTGGCCGCCGGGCAGGGCACCCGGATGAACTCCGACCTGCCCAAGGTCCTCCACCAGGTCGCCGCCGCCCCCCTCCTCCACCACGCGCTCGCCACCGCCCGCAGCCTGAACCCCTCCCGCATCGTCACCGTCACCGGCCACGGCGGCGAGGCGGTCGCGGCCTCGGCCCGCGCCTTCGACGAGGCGGTGGAGACCGTGGTCCAGGACCCGCAGCTCGGCACCGCGCACGCCGTGGCCCAGGCAGCCCCGCTCCTGGGCGAGGCCGAAGGCGAGGCCATCGTCCTTTACGCCGACACCCCCCTGATCCGCGAAGAGACCCTGCGCGCGATGCTCGACGCCCGCGCCCGTCACGCCGTCGTCGTCCTCGGCTTCCACGCCCGCGACCCCGGCCGCTATGGCCGGCTCATCACGGAAGGAGACGAGCTGCTGGCGATCCGCGAATTCAAGGACGCCACCGAGGCGGAACGCGCGATCACCCTCTGCAACTCGGGCGTCCTCTGCGCCGAGGCGCGCACCCTCTTCTCGCTGATCGCCGAGGTCGGCAACGACAATGCCGCCGGCGAATACTACCTGACCGACATCGTCGAGCTGGCCCGCAAGCGCGGCCTCTCGGCCGGCGTCGTCCTCTGCCCCGAGGCCGAGACGCTGGGCGTCAACACCCGCGCGCAACTGGCCGAGGCCGAGGCCGCCTTCCAAGCCCGCGCCCGCGCGGACGCCCTGGAGAACGGCGTCACCCTCACCGCGCCCGACACCGTGTTCTTCGCGCTGGATACGCATGTGGGCCGCGACGCGGTGATCGGCCCCAACGTGATCTTCGGTCCCGGGGTCACCGTGGAATCCGGCGCCGAGATCAAGGGCTTCTGCCATCTGGAGGGCTGCCACATCAGCCGCGGCGCCACCGTCGGCCCCTTTGCAAGGCTGAGACCCGGCGCGGAACTGGCCGAGGACGTGCATGTCGGCAACTTTGTGGAAATCAAGAACGCCATCCTCGACGAAGGCGTGAAGGTCGGCCACCTCACCTATCTCGGTGATGCCCATGTCGGCGAACACAGCAACATCGGCGCGGGCACCGTCACCTGCAACTACGACGGGGTGATGAAGCACCGCACCACCATCGGCAAGCGCGCCTTCATCGGCTCGGACACCATGCTGGTCGCGCCGGTCACGGTGGGCGACGGCGCGCTGACGGCCAGCGGATCCGTCATCACCGAGGACGTGCCGCCCGAGGCCGTGGCCATCGGCCGCGCCCGGCAGGTCACGAAACCGGGCCTTGCCACCCGGATGTTCGAAAAGTTGAAGGCCATCAAGGCTGCGAAGGCGAAAGGTCATTAGAAATGTGCGGTATTGTAGGGGTATTGGGCAATCACGAGGCGGCGCCTCTCTTGGTCGAGGCGCTGAAGCGGCTGGAATATCGCGGATATGATTCCGCCGGGATCGCCACCGTGAACGACGGGCGGCTGGATCGGCGCCGGGCGGTTGGCAAGCTGGTGAACCTGTCCGACCTTCTGGTCCACAACCCATTGGCCGGAAAGGCGGGAATCGGCCATACCCGCTGGGCAACCCACGGCGCGGCCACCGTCAGCAATGCGCATCCGCACCGCGCGGGCGGCGTCGCCGTCGTCCACAACGGCATCATCGAGAATTTCCGCGAGCTGCGCGCCGAACTGGCCGCGGACGGATATGTCCAGGAATCCGAGACCGATACCGAGACGGTCGTCCTCCTCGTCAAGCGCGCAATGGACCGGGGCGCATCGCCGGTCGAGGCCGCGAAGGAAACCCTCTCCCGCCTGCACGGCGCCTTCGCGCTCTGCTTCCTCTTCGACGGGCACGACGATCTGATGGTCGCCGCCCGCAAGGGCTCGCCGCTCGCCATCGGCTGGGGCGAGGGCGAGATGTTCGTGGGCTCGGACGCCATCGCGCTTGCGCCGATGACCGACCGGATCACCTATCTGGAGGAAGGCGACTGGGCCGTCATCACCCGCGCCGGGGCCGAGATCTACGACGCGCAGAACCGCCGCGCCAACCGGGCCGAGACGCGGATCCAGCTGGATGCGACGCGGATCGAAAAGGCCGGCTACAAGCATTTCATGGCCAAGGAAATCGCTGAACAGCCCGTGGTCATCGCCGATGCGCTGAAGCACTACACCACGGCCGATGGTGTGCTGCGCCTGCCCGAAGCCCTTGATTTCAAGGGGATCGACAGGGTGACGCTGGTCGCCTGCGGCACGGCCTCCTATGCCTGCCACGTCGCGAAATACTGGTTCGAGCAGATCGGCGGCCTGCCCGCCGACATCGACATCGCCTCGGAATTCCGCTACCGCGATCCGGTCCTGTCGCCGGCCTCGATGGCGATCTTCGTCAGCCAGTCGGGCGAGACCGCCGACACGCTGGCCGCGCTGCGCCATGTGAAGGACAAGGTCGCCAAGGTGGTTTCGGTCATCAACGTGCCCACCTCTTCGATCGCGCGCGAATCGGATCTGGCCCTGCCGATCCTAGCGGGGGTCGAGGTCGGCGTCGCCTCGACCAAGGCCTTCACCTGCCAGCTGTCGGTGCTGGCGCTGATGGCGCTAAAGGCAGCACAGGATCGCGGCCGGATCGACGCGCGCGACCTTGCCGCAAGGCTCGACAGCCTGCGCGCGGTGCCGGGTCTGATGAACGCGGCGCTGGCGCTGTCCGACCCGATCGCGCGGGTGGCAGAAGATCTGGCCAAGGCGCAGGACATCCTGTTCCTCGGCCGCGGCCCGATGTTCCCGCTGGCGCTGGAAGGGGCGCTGAAACTGAAGGAAATCAGCTACATCCACGCCGAAGGTTATGCATCGGGCGAACTGAAGCACGGCCCCATCGCGCTGATCGACGCGGACGTTCCGGTGATCGTGCTGGCCCCGAAGGATGCGCTGTTCGACAAGACGGTGTCGAACATGCAGGAAGTGATGGCGCGGAACGGCAAGGTGCTGCTGTTGTCCGATGCCGAAGGCGTGGCCGAGGCCGGTCAGGGCAGCTGGAAGGCCCTGACCCTGCCGGGGGTGCAGCCGGTCTGGGCGCCGATCCTCTATGCGGTGCCGGCGCAGCTTCTGGCCTATCACACCGCCGTCGCCAAGGGCACGGACGTGGACCAGCCGCGCAACCTGGCCAAGTCGGTGACGGTGGAGTAGGGCGCCGATTTCCTGCGGAAATCGGTCCGGAGCCCGCACGGGCTCCGCGCGCCCGGGTCCGGGCGCCTGATCCAGTCGGGCATGGGCGGCGTATCCATGTCAAACGGAGCCCGTCCATGCAGCGCAGAACCCTGCTTCTCGGCCTTGCCGCCCTGCCCCTCGCCGCCTGCGCCACCACGCCCGCCGCGCCGCCCACCGCCGGCCCGCCGATCACCCTGGTCTCGGCCTTTACCGGACGCACCAGCGGCCGCGGCCATTTCCGGGTCTGGCTCACCGGCGACGAACGCCGCTTCACCGCACGGCTGAACGGCACCGTCAAGGGCCGCGAGGGCGCCCGCGTCCTGACCGTGGTCGAGGACTTCGCCTATGACGACGGCCAGAAGGATCGCCTGACCTGGGTCTTCCGCGAAACCGGTCCCGGTCGCTGGACGGGCAAGCGCGAGGACACGGTGGGCGAGGCCAGGGTGATCGAGGAGAACGGCGTGATCCGCCTGTCCTACACCGCAGACTTCAGATCACCTTCCGGCGTCAACCGCCTGGGATTCGAGGATATTCTCTACGGGCTTCCCGACGGCAGCATCGTCAATGACGCCGTCGTCACCCGCGCCGGGATCGCCGTCGCCTCGGTCCGCTTCGTGATCCGCCGCTGACTTGCCCTTTCCCCGCCCGGCTGGCACTCTGCCCTGGCGGAGGACCCCATGGGCAAGCGATACAGCGAGTTGCAACCCGACCAGATCGGTTTCATCGCCGAGCAGCATCTCTTCTTCGTCGCCACCGCCGCGCCGGACGGGCGAGTGAACCTGTCGCCAAAGGGTATGGATTCGTTGCGCGTCCTGTCGCCGTGCCGGATCCTCTGGCTGAACCTGACCGGCTCGGGCAACGAGACGGCGGCGCATCTGGCGCTGGAACCTCGCATCACGCTGATGTGGTGCAGCTTCACCGTGCGGCCGCTGATCCTGCGCGCCTATGGCATGGGGCGGGCGGTGCACCACGGCGATTCCGACTGGGCGGGCCTTGCGGCCGAGCTGCCCGACCAGCCCGGCGCGCGGCAGATCGTCGATGTGGCGGTCGATCTGGTGCAGTCCTCCTGCGGCTTTGCCGTGCCCTTCATGGACTTCCGCGCGGACCGGCCGGTCCTGCGCGACTGGGCGACGGCCAAGGGAGCCGAGGGTCTGCGCAGCTATTGGGACGAACGCAACCGGCAGACGATCGACGGCCTGCCGACCGGGATAGAGGCCAACCTGTGACGCCGCTCGCAGAGTTGCAGGCGCTCGCAGATCCGGCGAAGGCCGCGGAGATGCAGGCCTATCACAAGGCCGACCGGCCCTATCTGGGCGTCCCCGTGCCCCGGATCGCCGAACTGACCGACCGCTGGCGGGCCGAGCTCACGCTGGACGACCGGATCGCGCTCGCGGCCGGGCTTTGGCGGACGAACATCCATGAGGCGCGGGTCGCGGCGGCAAAGCTTCTGACCCAGGCCCGCATCCGCCCCGATCAGGCGGCCTGGGAGCTGATCGTAACCTGGGTGCCCGATTTCGACGCCTGGGCCATCGCCGACCATGCCAGCATCGCCGGTCAGAAACGGCTGGTGGCCGACCCGGAGCGGCTCGACACGGTCGAGGGCTGGGTCGCCAGCCCGCACATGTGGACGCGCCGGGCGGCGCTGGTGATGACGCTGCCCTGGACCAAGCAGAATTTCCCCAAGACGCAGGACCTTGCGATCCGGTCCCGCGTGCTGGGCTGGTGCGCGACGCTGGCCTCGGACCCGGACTGGTTCATCCAGAAGGCCGTCGCCTGGTGGCTGCGCGATCTCTCGAAACACGATGCCGAGGCGACCCGCGCCTTCCTTGCCGCGCATGGTCCCCGGCTGAAGGCCTTCGCCCGCAAGGAGGCCGCGCGGCACCTGCCCGACTGACCACGCCCCCCGGCGAGGAGTGGCGAAGCCATCGACGAGCCTCCCTCAGGCCCCCCGGTGCCGCTGCCAGCCGATCCGGTCGAACAGGGGCGCATAGGCTCCGGCCTGGGCGCGCAGGCTGGCGCCATCGGTGCGGCCCGCGGGTTCCCAGCCCTTGGTCGCCACCCCCAGGATGCGCGGGGCGATCATGCCCTCGGCCTCATGGTCCCGTGTGGTGAACTCGCCCCAGAAACAGGCCTGCACCCCGGCGACACGCGGGGCGATGTCCTCGGCCCCCTTGGGCACCGGATCCCAGGCCACGGTCCGCTCCAGCGGCACGAAGCCCGCCCAG
Organism: Tabrizicola flagellatus; assembly: GCF_046295235.1. GTDB lineage: Bacteria > Pseudomonadota > Alphaproteobacteria > Rhodobacterales > Rhodobacteraceae > Tabrizicola > Tabrizicola flagellata_A. Next base: position 20,405 of record NZ_JBKBLV010000021.1, on the reverse strand, counting down.
GCCGCGCCCCAGTCGTCGGGGTCGTCGGTATGGGCCAGGTCGAAATAGGCGTTCTGCGCCGGACACATCACCACGTCATGCCCGCGCCGCGCGGCCTCGACCCCCGGCCCCTGCCCCTTCCAGCTGAACAGGAGCGCCCCGTTGCCGATGCCGCCCTGAGAGCCCTTCGCCGCCTCTTCCCAGGCCGCGACGCGGATCCCGTCGCGGCCGAGGGCGGCCGCCAGTTTCGCCAGCATCCAGCCCTGCACGTCGTCGGCTCTCTCCAGCCCCTCGCGCGCCTTCAGCGCGGCCACGGCCGGCGATCCGCCCCAGGCCCCCGGCGGCGCCTCGTCCGCGCCCAGATGCAGAAGGCCCATGGGGAACATCCCCGCCACCTCACGCGCGAGCGGCAGCAGCAGGTCCCAGGTCGCGGACATGGCCGGGTTCACGATATTGTCGAGATAGCCCTGGATCGAGACCTCCCCGCCGTTGTCGCCGGGGTCGCGCAGGCCCGGCACGGCCTTCACCATCGCGTGGGAATGGGCCGGCACCTCGATCTCGGGCAGGACCTCGATCCGCAGCGCCTTCGCCCGCGCCAGCACACGCGCCACATCGGCCCGCGAATAGCTGCCGCCCGCCCGGATGCCGCCGCCGAAGACGCCCGGCACCAGCTCGCCCTCGCCCCGGAAGGCGGTGCGCTGCCAGAGCAGCGGTTGCGTTTCCACCTCCAGCCGGAAGGCCTCGTCATCGGCGAAATGCCAGTGGAACCGGTTCAGCTTCAGAAGCGCCATCAGGTCCAGAAGCCGCAGGATGAACTCCACCCCGAAAAAATGCCGCGCGCAGTCCAGATGCTGCCCGCGCCAGCCGAAGCGCGGGCGGTCGGTGATCGTGCCGCAGGGCAGCCGCCCCCCGCAGGTCTCGCGCAGGGTCAGCAGCGTGACGCCAGCATGATGCAACCCCGCCGGCCCGCCGACCGCGACCGACAGGCCGGTCGGCCCGAGGGACAGCCGATAGCCCTCGGGGCCGAGGGTCGCGTCCTTCTCCACCGTCAGCGCCACGCCGCCCGGCGCGAAAAGCGGAGCAAGGCCCAGCCGGGCGGCGAGCGCGTCCACCGCCTCAAGCCCCCTCACCGGGGCAAGCGCGGCAAACTCTAAGCTCCCGCCCGATGGGTGCCACTCCGTCGGCTGCGGCACCAGCGGCAGGCGGTCCGGGGCCAGGGGCGGCGCCGGCGGAGCCTCGGCCGTCCTCAGGCCCAGATCGTTGCCCGGCGGCAGCGGCAGGCAGTCCCGCCCGACCCGCAGATAGGCCCCGAGCGGCAGCCAGGCGCGGTTGCGCGGGGCATAGTCGGGATTGGCATGTTCCAGCACCACCTCGTGCGGCTGGCCCGGCTCCAGGTCCGGCAGGGCCACCTCGGCATAGCCCGCCACCCGCCGGACCAGCGTGCCGCCCGACACCACCGCCGGCGCGGCCATCAGCGAAAAGCAGAAGGTGGGCGCGGCCAGCGGGCGGTCGGTCCCGATCTTGCAGCGGATCCGGCGCCCGTCGATTCGGGCGGAGAAGGTCAGGCTCATGGTGCGTCCAGCCTCAGTTCGGCGATGAAATCGTAGATGTCGCTGCGGTAGAGGCCGCGCGTGAACTCGATCGGCCGGCCCGTGGGCAGATAGGCCGTCCGGTCGATCCGCAGCACCGCAGCGCCCTCGGGCAGTTGCAAGAGCTTCGCATCCGCCGCCGTCAGGTTGACCGCCGTGATCCGCTGCACCGCCCGCGTCGGCGCCCTGCCCATCCCGCGCAGCACATCGTAAAGCGAGGTCTCCACCGCCTCGGGTTCCGGCAGGATGTCGGTGGGCAGCGAGGACCATTCCAGCGCCAGCGGCGTGTCGTCGGCAAAGCGCAACCGCTCGACCCGCGCCACCCGATCGCCGGGCGAGAGGCCCAGCGCCATCATCTCGTCCGGTGTCGGCAGGAAGATGCCCCGGCGCAGGATGCGGCTGGACGAGGTCTTGCCGCGCTGGCGCATGTACTCGGTGAAGGACAGAAGAGCGGACAGCGAATGTTCCAGCTTGGGCTGCGGCGCGCGCACGAAGCTGCCCGCCCCGCGCCGCTGCTCCAGAAGCCCCTCGGCCACCAGCTGGCTGACCGCCTTGCGCACCGTGACCCGGCTCACATCCGCGATCAGCGCCAGGTCGCGTTCGGGGGGCAGTTGCGTCTCGGGCGCCAGCTCGCCCGCCGCAATCGCGGCCGACAGGTGGCGGTAAAGCTGTTCGTAGCGCGGCCCGCGGCCCGCCCGGAACCAGGCCTCGGGGCGGAAAAGCGCAAGGTCGTCGTCCATCGTCGCCCCCGGATTGGTATCAAACGGATGAGACCAAATCCGGCCCCAATCGCATCATGCGCCGATCAACCGCCAGAAAACAAGCGAAAAACGGGCCTTGGTCCGATTTTTCCGCCCATTTGGTATTATATTGGTAGCATCATCGCGATTTTTTGGTATGGTCGGCCTCACAGCGCGATTCGCCCATGCCGGCATCGCGGAAAGGGGGGACCGGATGACCATGGCCTTGGGCACCACACGGCAGGAACGGGTGCGCCGCCGCGCGCTGTCCGACCGCGCTTTCGCCTGGATCCTGATCGCCCCGGCCATCCTGTTCATCGCCATCATCGTCGCCTGGCCGCTGGTCGAGACGATCCGGCTGTCCTTCACCAACGCCTCGCTCGCGGGCGAGGAGTATGTGGGCTTCGCCAACTACGAAAAGCTCTTCCAGGGCGGCAAGTTCGGCGAGATCATCCTCCGCACCTTCGTCTGGATGTTCTTCTCGGTCAGCCTGAAGCTGGTCCTCGGCCTGATCGGGGCCAGCCTACTGATGGCGGTGGTGCCGGGCCAGGCGCTGTTCCGCATCCTCATCATGCCGCCCTGGGTGATCCCGATCGCCATGGGCTGCCTCGGCTGGCTGTGGCTGTTCAACGGCGACTTCGGCATCATATCGGGCGTGGCGCAGAAGATCGGCATAACCGACGGCCCCTTCGCCTTCCTCGCCTACAAGACCTCGGCCTTCTGGTCGGCCATCGTGACCGATGCCTGGGTCGGCACGCCGATGGTGACGCTGTTCTTCCTCGCCGCGATGCAGGGTGTGCCGCGCGACCTTTACGAGGCCGCCTGGGTCGATGGCGCAAGCCGCTGGTACCGTTTCCGCCGGATCACCATTCCCCAGATCATGCCGGTGATCGTTTCCATGGCCCTGATGTCGGCGATCTGGACCTTCAACAGCTTCGAGATCATCTGGATCCTCACCCAGGGCGGCCCGCGCGGCGGGACCACGACGATGATCATCGACACCTACAAGGTGGCCATCGCCAACCTGCAATTCGGCGAAGGCGCGGCGCGGGCGGTGATCATCGTCATCATGCTGGCCCTCTTCAGCCTCCTCTACCTGTGGGTGCTGGGCAAAGTGAACCGCAAGTACGGGGTGAAGTAGGATGATGGACCGTTACACCCTTCTCCAGAAGATCGGCATCTACTTCGGGATCGCGGTCTTCCTGACCTTCATCCTCCTGCCCTTCTTCGAGATGTTCATGACCTCGCTGAAGCCCTTGAACCACATCTTCCGCGCGCCCTACCAGTTCTGGTCCGACGACTTCAGCTTCGACGCCTATACGCGGATGTGGGAGCGCGTGCCGCTCCTCGGCCGCTACATCTGGAACTCGATCTTCATTGCAACGACCGTCACCATCATCGCGATGATCGTCATCGTGCCCGCCGCCTATGCCTATGCGCGGCTCGACTTTCCGTTCAAGACGCAGTCGCTGGGCCTGTTCCTGTCGGTCAACATGTTCGCCGGCGCCGTCCTCCTGATCCCGCTCTACAAGCTGATGCGCACGCTCGGGCTTCTGAACACCTACTGGGCGATGATCATCCCTGGCGTGGCCTTCCTGATCCCGACCGGCATCTGGCTTCTGCGCGGCTATCTGGAGAAGATCCCGAAAGAGATGGAGGAAGCCGCCTTCATGGACGGCGCCTCGCGGCTTTACACGCTGCGCCGGGTGATCCTGCCGCTGGCCGGGCCGGGCCTCGTGGTGGTGGCGACGACCGTGTTCATCACGGCTTACGCCCAGCAATACCTCTTCGCCGTGACCTTCAACTCCAACGGCAACCTGCACCCGCTGCCAGTCGGCCTCTTGCAGTTCATCGGTTACCAGAACGTCGAGTGGAACATGATGATGGCCGCCGCCCTGACCGGGATCACGCCCGTCCTTCTCGTGTTCCTCTTCCTGCAACGCTACCTCGTCGCCGGTCTGACGGCGGGGGCGGTGAAAGAATGACAGACCGATCAACAAGGAGGCTAACCATGACCACATTCAACAGACTGGCGCTCGCCGGCGTCCTGATGGGCGCGACCGCCCTGCCGGCACTCGCCAAGGACGTGCACTACATCATGTGCGGCGACGAACGGCAGGCCGAGAAGGACTCGGTGGCCGAATTCATGGCCGCGAACCCCGACATCAAGGTCAACCTCGAATTCCTGCCCTGGGGCACCTGCTCGGAAAAGGCCATGCAGATGGCCGCGGCGGGCGACCCGCCGGCGCTGGCCTACATCGGCTCGCGCTTCCTGAAACAGCTGGCCAAGGCCGACCAGATCCTGCCGATCGAACTGACCCCGGAACAGGAAGCCGCCTACCAGCCGGGGATCCTGTCCACCGTCGAGGACGGCGGCAAGCGCTGGGGCTTCCCGCATGCCTTCTCGAACAAGGCGATGTTCGTGAACTGCGACCTGTTCCAACAGGCGGGCCTCGAATGCAAGGTGCCCGAGACCTGGGACGAGATGAAGGCCGCCGCCGCGACCATCAAGGAAAAGACCGGCGTCGCCGGCATCGGCATCGCGGGCAAGGACTTCGACAACACGATGCACATGTTCCTGGACTTCATGTATTCGAACGGCGGCACGGTGATCGACACCGTCACCGGCGAGGTGAAGTTCGATGACGTGCCTGCGCGCGAGACCTTGCAGCTTTACGCCGACCTCGTGCCGGTGATGGCCGAAGGCGCGACCGCGCTGGAACGCGGCAACCTCCAGGCCCTGTTCGAGGACGGCAAGATCGGCATGTATGTCACCGGCCCCTGGGGCATGGGCCAGCATGTGGCCAGGAACTTCAAGGCCGGCCCGATCCCGCACGGACCCTCGGGCGGCTCGGGCTCGATCCTGATCACCGACTCGATCGCCGTGTTCAAGGGCTCGGGCGTCGAGGCAGAGGCGATGAAGCTGGCCGCGCACCTGACTTCGGGCAAATCGCAGTACGGGCTCGACAAGGAATGGGGCCTGCCGCCGATCCAGAAGTATGAAGAACAGGGCATCGCCGACCTCTATTACAACGCCCCGGAATGGCAGCTGTTCCTCGCGACGACCCCGACCGGCAAGCCCGAGCCCATGGTGTACAACTTCGCCTCGCTGCAGGCGGTGTTCACCAACATGATCCAGGGCGTGCTGCTGGGCGAGATCACCGACATCGACGCCGCCGTCACCGAGGCGGCCGAGGGGATCAAGGCGATCCAGTAACCTCGACCCGGCGGGCCGCACACACTGCGGCCCCCCCCCCCCCAAAGCCTTCCGGAGACGCCCATGGCCACGCTCGACCTTGCCTCCATCACAAAGGATTTCGGCGCCCACAAGGTTCTGTCCGGCATCGACCTCGCGATCCGCGACAAGGAATTCGTGGTCTTCGTCGGCCCCTCGGGCTGCGGCAAGTCCACCCTTCTGCGCATCATCGCCGGGCTCGAGGCCGCCACCTCCGGCCGCATCCTGATCGACGGCCAGGATGTCTCGGACGCCGCCCCTGTGGACCGCGGCATCTCGATGGTGTTTCAAAGCTATGCGCTCTATCCCCACCTCTCGATCTTCGAGAACATCGCCTTCCCGCTGCGCGTCGCCCGCCTGCCCGAGGCCGAGGTCAAGGCCAAGGTCGCCCGCGCGGCCGAGATCCTGCAACTGACCGAGAAGCTCTCGCTGAAACCCGGCCAGCTGTCGGGCGGCCAGCGCCAGCGGGTCGCCATCGGCCGCTCGATCGTGCGCAATCCCAAGGTGTTCCTGTTCGACGAACCGCTCTCGAACCTCGACGCGGCCCTGCGCGGCGAGATGCGGGTCGAACTTTCTGCCCTGCAACGCGACCTCGACGCGACCATGGTCTATGTCACCCACGACCAGGTCGAGGCGATGACCATGGCCCACCGGATCGTCGTCCTGAACAAGGGCCGGATCGAACAGTTCGGCACCCCGATGGAGCTTTACCACCACCCCGCGACCCGGTTCGTGGCCACCTTCATCGGCCAGCCCAACATGAACCTGATCCCCGCCACCGTCACCGGCACCGGGGCCGAGGGCGTGACCGTCGCCTTCCACGGCGGCGCGCAGATGACCCTGCCCGTCGATCCCGGCACCACCTGCGCCGGCGACCGGGTCGAGGTCGGCCTGCGCCCGGAAAACCTCGCGCTCGGCCAGGGCCTTGCGATGCGGCTTCGGGTGCTCGAACGGCTCGGCGGCACCGCCATCGCCTACGGGATGATGGGCGACGGGCTGAAGCTCTGCGCCGCCCTTCCCGGCGACACCGCCGTCCACGAGGGCGAAGAGGTCGGCCTGACCTTCGCCCCCTCCGACGCCCATGTCTTCGACGCCCAGGGTCGCGTGCTGCGGCGCCGGCAGGCACCCGCTCTCGCCGCCTGACCGAAGGAGAAAGCGATGCGTATCGTCACCTCGGGCATCGGCCTGCGGGCCGGCCATGTCCTGACCACGCTGAAGGCGGAAATGCCCGAGGCCGAAGTCGTCGGCTACTACGACCCGCAGCCCACGCATCTGTCGATGATCGGCGAGGACACCCCGCGCTATCCGTCGGTCGAGGCGATGCTGTCGGACGCCCGCCCCGACCTCTACTGCGTCTTTTCGCCGAACGTCTTCCACCTCGACCAGATCCGCCTCGGGCTCGAGGCCGGGGTGCAGGTCTTCACCGAAAAGCCCGTGGTTGTCTCGATCGCCGAGACGCTCGAACTCGCCCGCCTCCTCGCCGTCCACGGCGGCGTCAACCGCGCGATGGTCGGCCTCGTCCTGCGTTATTCGCAGCACATGGTGGACCTGCGCGCCGCCATGGCGCAAGGCTGGATCGGCGACATCACCTCCCTCGAGGCCAACGAACACATCGGCCCCTACCACGGCGCCTTCTTCATGCGCGACTGGCGGCGCAAGACCGGCCTCGCCGGCGGTTTCATGCTGGAGAAGTGCTGCCACGACCTCGACATCTACAACATGGTCACCGGCTCGCGCCCCCGCCGCGTGGCCAGCTTCGGCGGCCGCAAGAGCTTCGTCCCCGCCAACGCGCCCCGCTCGAATGCCGAGGCCGAGATCTTCCACGTCAAGAAATCCGTCTGGGAGGCGACCGACGATCCCTTCACCTCGGACGGCGACATCGTGGATTTCCAGACCGCGATCCTGGAATACGAAACCGGCGCCTCCCTCGCCTTCCACACCAACCTCAACGTCCCCGACGAACACCGCCGCTTCTGCGTGATGGGCACGCATGGCATGGCCGAAGGCGATTTCGTCCGCGGCTTCCTGCGCGTCACCGCCCGCGACGGCCGCCGCCTCGCCGACCACGACTACACCCAGGGCACGGCCATGAAGGGGGCGCATTATGGCGCCGACCAGCTCATGTGCCGCGACATCACCGCCTACCTGCGCGGGGAACGCGACAGCCTGCCCGTCTCGATCCTCGACGCGATGGAGGCCGGCATCGCCGCGCTCGCGCTGGACGAGGCGCGCATCACCGGCCGCATCCTGGACCTGACCGACACCTGGGCACAGCTCGACGCTCACGGGCTGCGCCCATGACCCCTGCTCCCGACCTCAACGCCCCGCGCCTCCCCTCCCCCTCCGTGGGAAGGGGCTGGGGGTGGGGGGCCGCATCCGGATGACCGCCATGATCGACCTCTCCCCCGACGCCGGCCAGCACATGGCGCGCGAGATCGCCGAGGCCCCCGCCGTCTTCGCCGCCTCGGTCGAGCAACCCGTCGCCCTGCCCGACCTCCCCGCCCTGCGCGCGATCTACACCGTGGCGCGCGGCTCCTCGGACGCTGCCGCCAACATCCTGTCCTACGAGTTCATGCGCGAAGCCGGCCTGCCCGCGACCTCGCTGCCGCCCTCGATCTTCTCGCTCGGTCGCGGCGTCAGCCTGCGGGACAGCGCGGTCCTCGTCGTCTCGCAATCCGGCGCCTCGCCCGACCTGGTCCGCTCCGCCCGGGGGGCAAAGGCGATGGGCGCCACCGTCCTTGCGCTGACGAATGCCCCCGACAGCCCGGTCGAGGCCGAGGCGCACACCACGCTCCGCATCGGCGCCGGACCGGAACGCGCCGTTCCCGCCACCAAGTCCGTGGTCGGCGCCATCGCCGGCGGCATGGCGCTTCTCTCCGCACTGGTGCCCGCCTATGCCCCCCGCGCTGCGGCCTCTGCCCGGGCCGTCGCCGCTCTTCAAGGGCGCGAACTGCCGCAGACCCGCGCGCTCCTCGCCGCCCTCCTGCGCGCCTCCCATGTCTATGTCATCGGCCGCGACACGGGCTTCGGCGCGGCGCAGGAACTGGCGCTGAAACTCAAGGAATGCTGCGCGCTCCATGCCGAGGCCTATTCCTCCTCCGAGGTCCTGCACGGCCCGCTGCAACTCGTCACCAACCCGCTGCTCATCCTGATCCTCGACACCGAACAGGCCGAGGTGCAGGACAGCCTCGACACCGCCGAGACCCGTTTTCGCGCCGCCGGCGGCACCGTGTTCCGCCTCCGCCCCTCTCAGGCCGGCGCGACCGGCCTCACCCCCGCCGCCGCCGCCGCGGTCCTCCTCTGCCTCACCTACCCCCTCGCCCTCCGAACCGCCCTCGCCCTCGGCCACGACCCCGACCGCCCGGCAACGCTCTCCAAGGTGACCGAAACCCGATGACCGCTCCCCGCATCGCACGGCCCATTTGCCCTTTGCCAAATACTCCCGCCGGAGGCCGCGCCGAGCCGGTTGGCCGCAGGCCAGAGGCGAGACAGAAGGCTTGCGCCGCAGGCGCGCAATCTGCCCGCCGCCTCACCCCGCACTGCCGCCTCCGGTCCCGCGCCTCCCCTCGCCCTCGCGGGGAGGGGCCGGGGGTGGGGGGCACCCGACCGATGCAGAAAGACCGGACATGACCGACCTGACCCGCCACGCCACCTTCCGCGAGATCCTCGCCCAGCCCGCGATCTGGGCCGACTGGGGCGCGCAGCTGCCCGTCGCCGACCTGCGCCGCCGGATCGCCGGCACCGGTTCCGACGAAGTCTGGTTCTGCGGCGCCGGCACCTCGGCCTATATCGGCGACATCCTCGCCGCCGGCCTCGAAGGCCGCCACGCAGGCCAGCGGGGCCCCCGCCTCCGTGCCGTCCCGACGACCGACATCGTCGCCCGCCCCCATGCCTACCTGACTGGCGCCCCGAAACTGATCGTCAGCTTCGGGCGCTCCGGCAACTCGACCGAATCCATCGGCCTCCAGGCCGCGCTCGACGCCCTCGCCCCGCATTGGCCGCGCCTCCACATCACCTGCAACGCCCAGTCCGCCCTCGGCCGGGACCCCAAGGCCAGGGTCATCACACTGCCCGAGGCCACCCACGACCAGGGCTTCGCGATGACCTCCAGCTTCTCGACCATGCTCCTGACCGCCGCCGCCCTCTTCGACCCGGGCCTCGCGCCCGAAGCCACCCCCGCGCGCTTCGCCGCCCTGGCGGACAGCCTCGCCGCCCTCCTGCCCGGCTTCCGCGCCGAGGCAGCGGCCGCCCGCCGTCCCGCCCGCGCCGTGTTCCTCGGCACCGGCCCCCTCGCCTTCGCCGCCCGCGAAGCCGCGCTGAAGGTGATGGAGCTGTCCGCCGGCCGCATCCCCGCGCTCTGGGATTCGTCTCTCGGCTTCCGCCACGGGCCGAAAAGCTTCACGGTGGGGGAAACCGACCTCTGGCTCTTCCGCTCCGCCGATCCCCATGCCCGCGCCTATGACGAGGATCTCCTCGCCGAACTGCGCGCCCAGTTCCCGACGAGCCGCATCACCGCCCCGGACCTGCCCCCGGACTTCGACGACCTCTGGTCCGCGCCCCTCTACGTCGCGCTGGCCCAGATCCTCGCCGTCACCTGGTCCGACGCCCTCGGCCTGAACGTCGATGACCCCTTCGCCGGCCAGGGCACGCTGACCCGCGTCGTCTCGGGCGTGAAGCTCCACCCGGTGACGCCATGACCGAAGCCCCGATCTCTGCCGGCATCGACCTCGGCGGCACCAAGATCGAGGCGCAGGTCTTCGGCCCGGACTGGCAGCTTGCCGCCCGCCACCGCTGGCCGACGCCGAAGGACTATGCGGGCCTCCTCGCCGCCATGGCCGGGGCGATCCGCTGGTGCGACGCCCAGGCACCCGGCCTGCCCATCGGCATCTCCGCTGCGGGCCTCGTCAACCCCGCGACCGGCCTTGCGCTGACCTCGAACCTCCCGGCCACCGGCAAGCCCTTCCCCGCCGACCTCGCCGCCGCCGCCGGCCGCCCCGTCGCCTGGATCAACGACTGCCGCGCCCTCACCCTCTCCGAAGCCCGGCTCGGCGCGGCCCGGGACGCGGATCCCGCCGTCGGCCTGATCCTCGGCACCGGCGTCGCGGGCGGGGTCGTCACCGGCGGCCGCCTCCTGCCCTCGCCTGCCGCCACCGGGGGCGAGTTCGGCCATTTCCCCCTCGCCGCCGGCCCGGTGGTCGCGCATCACCTGCCGCTCCTGCGCTGCGGCTGCGGGCGCGAGGGCTGCGCGGAAACCTACCTCTCCGCCCCCGGCCTTTCCCGGATCGCGGCACATCTGACCGGCCAGGACCTCGCGCCCGAAACCATCGTCGCCGGCCGCGCCGCCACCCCCGCCTTCGCGCTCGCCTGGGAAATCTGGCTCGACCTCGCCACCGAGTTCCTGTTGACGCTCTGCCTCACCCTCGACCCCCAGGTCATCGTCCTCGGCGGCGGCCTTTCACGCGCGCCGGGCCTGACCGACGACCTCACCCGCCGCCTCTCCGCCGCCACGCTCCGCGGCTTCCCGATCCCCGCGATCCGCCTGGCCCAGGGCGGCGACGCCTCCGGCGCGCGCGGCGCGGCCCTCCATGCCCTGACCGGGGCCGGACAGGAGACCGCCCATGCCTGACCTCCGCCGGATCATCGCCCGCAACCGGGCCGGAGAGGCCATCGCCATCCCCTCTGTCTGCACCGCCCACGCGCAGGCGCTCGAGGCCTCCCTCACCCTGGCCGAGGCGCTCGACCAGCCCCTCGTCGTCGAGGCCACCTCGAACCAGGTCAACCAGGACGGCGGCTATACCGGACTAACCCCGGCGGGTTTCATCGGCTTCGTCTGGGACATCGCCGCCCGCGCCGGGGTGTCGCCCTCGCGCCTCCTCTTCGGCGGGGACCATCTCGGCCCCCAGGCCTGGCGGCACCTGCCCGCCGGACAGGCGATGGACAAGGCCCACCGGATGGTCGCCGACTATGCCGCCGCAGGCTTCACCAAGATCCACCTCGACTGCTCCGAAGGCTGCGCCGGAGACTCCCCCCAGCTTCCCGATGCCGTCACCGCCACCCGCTCCGCCGCGCTGGCCGCCACCGCGCTTGCCCATGCGCCTGATCCCGCCGCACTCCTCTTCGTCATCGGGACCGAGGTCCCGCCCCCCGGCGGCGCGCGCGCGCGCCCCCCGGGGGGGCATCCCCCCCCCCCCCCCGCAAACCCCGCGGCCCCCCCCCCGGCCCCCCCCCGACCCCGGCCCGGCCCGGGCCACCCCCGCGGCGGCGCGCGCGCCGACGACCATGGGCAGATCCCGCCCACCACCCCCGAAAGCGCGGCGGCCACCCTCGCTGCCCACCGCGACGCCTTCCGGGCCGAGGGCATCCCCCTCGACCGGATCGGCGGCCTCGTCGTCCAGCCGGGCGTGGAATTCTCGCCGATGGAGGTGCACCACCTCCCCCTCGCCCGCGACCCCGGTCTCCTCTCGGCGCTCGCCGACTGGCCCGGCCTCTGCCTCGAGGCCCATTCGACCGACTACCAGCACCCCGCGGCCTATCCCCGCCTCGCCGAACTGGGCTTCGCCTTCCAAAAGGTCGGCCCCGCGCTCACCTTCGCCTGGCGCGAGGCGCTCTACGCGCTCGACACGATCCGCGCCCAGAACGGCTGGGCCTCGGGCCCCTCGCTGCCCGACACGATGGAGGCGGTGATGCTCGCCAACCCCACCCACTGGCAGGCGCATGTCCACGGCCAGACCGCCGATTCGCGGACCGAACGGCACTTCGGCCTGGCCGACCGCATCCGCTACTACTGGCCCGCCCCCGCGGCTGAGCAGGCCGTCGCCCGCCTGCTGGCCGACCTCGACGACAGGCGCCTGCCCGATCCGCTGCTCGCCGCCCATTTCCGCGCAGAGGAGATTGCCCTCGCCCGCGAAAGCCGCCATTCCCTGCCCCGCGCCCTGGCGCTCGCCCGGGTGCAGACCGCCCTGCGCCCCTACTTCTTCACGGGATCCCGGCCATGACCGCCCAACCCGACCTCTGGATCCTGCCCGACGCGATCTACGACGGCACGCGGCTTCGCCCCGGTGCCGCGCTCGGGGTCGCGGGCGACCGCAGCCTGACCCTGGCCGACAACCCGCCCCCCGGCGCCCCCGTGCGCCGCATGGCGGGCACGCTCACCCCCGGCTTCCTCGATCTCCAGGTCAACGGCGGCGGCGACGCGCTCCTCAACAACGACCAGTCGCCCGAGGCGCTCCACCGCATGGCCGCCGCGCATCGCCGCTTCGGCACCGTCGGCATCCTGCCCACCGTCATCACCGACGCGCCCGAGGTCCTGGCCCGCGCGGTCGAGGCCACGCTCGCCGCCTTCGCCGAACCCCGGCCCGACCGCAGCCTCCTCGGTCTGCACATAGAAGGCCCGCACCTCTCGCTGCCCCGCCGCGGCACCCATGCCGCCGAATGGATCCGCCCCTTCGAGCCGGCGACGCTCGCCCATGTGCGCCGCCTGCGCGAGGCCGGGATCTTCGTCAAGATCACCGTCGCCCCGGAAACCACCAGCCCGCAGGACGTGTCTCGCCTCGCCGCGACCGGTGCCGTGGTCTCGATCGGCCATTCCGATGCCACCGCCGCCGACGTCCGGGCGCTGCTCGAGGCCGGGGCGACCTGCTTCACCCATCTTTTCAACGCCATGTCGCCGATGCTGAACCGCTCCCCCGGCGTGACCGGTGCCTGCATCAATTCCACCGCCTATGCCGGCATCATCTGCGACGGCATCCATGTCGCGGACGAAATGGTGGGCCTCGCCCTGCGCGCCCGCCCCCTGCCCGGCCGGATGTTCCTCGTGTCCGACGCCATGTGCACCGTCGGCGGCTCGGACCACTTCCGCCTCTACGGCCGCGACATCTGGCTCAAGGACGGCCGCCTCGTGAACGCCGAAGGCTCGCTCGCCGGCGCCCATGTCACCATGGCCGAGGGCCTGCGCCGCCTCATCACCGCCGTTGGCGCCGCGCCGGACACCGCGCTCGACATGGCCGTCTCCGCCCCCGCGCGCCTCCTTGGCCGGCCCGAGCTCGCCAGCCCCGAACGGCGCGCGGCGGCCGACCTCCTGATCCTCGACGCGAACTGGCAGGTCACCGGAACGCTTGCCCACCACCTGGCCACCCAGCCCGCCTGACCTGCTTGCCCTTTTGCCAAATACTCTCGGGGGTCCGGGGGTGAAACCCCCGGTCGCGTGGGTCAGGGACCGAAGACCGTCACCTCGGGCAACGAGGTCAGCCCCAGCCCCAGCGCCTGGAACGCCGCGAGCGACAGCAGCGCCGCCCCCGTCCCCGGCCGCAATTCCACCGCCAGCGACTTGCCCTCGGCCGTCACGATCCGCCCCTGCGCCTTCTCCTTGACCAGAGCCGAGGACAGCCAGATCCCCTGCTCGGCCGGCGGCCCCAGCGCCACGACCACCTTGCCAAGCTCCCGCTCGCCGCCCTTGGCCGGGGCCGCCAGCGCCGCCGCCTTCTCCTCGGCCGTGGTCTTGTCCAGCGCCGCCGCACTCACCGCCCGCGCCGTGCCGAGCGGCGTCGTCGCGACCGCCGGCGCCGCCTCGGGCGCAGGTGCGGGCGTGGCCGCCGCCTTCGGCCCTCCCTGCGGCTGCAGAAGGGCACAGCCCGACAGGGCAAGGGCGAAAACGGTCAGGATTGCAATCTGTCTCATGGTCGGAAGGCTATCCCGCCGCTTCCCCTGCCGCAATCGTCGCTCGCGCACTTGTGCGGCCCGCCGCTCAGGCATAGGTTCGCCCCATGCAGCCGCTCATCGACCCCTTCGCCCGCGCCATCAGCTACCTGCGCGTCTCGGTCACCGACCGCTGCGACTTCCGTTGCACCTATTGCATGTCGGAACACATGACCTTCCTGCCCAAGGCGGACCTCCTCAGCCTCGAGGAGCTTGACCGCCTCTGCTCCACCTTCGTCGGCCTCGGTGTTCAGAAACTCCGCATCACCGGGGGCGAACCGCTGGTCCGCAAGGGCATCCTCACCTTCTTTCAGGCGATGTCGCGCCATCTTCAGACCGGCGCGCTGAAGGAACTCACGCTCACCACCAACGGCAGCCAGCTTGCGAAATTCGCGCAACCGCTGGCCGACCTCGGCGTCAAGCGCATCAACGTCTCGCTCGACACGCTCGACCCTGCGAAGTTCGCGGAAATCACCCGCTGGGGCCGCCTCCCCCAGGTCCTCGACGGCATCGAGGCCGCGAAGGCCGCCGGTCTCCGCGTCAAGATCAACGCCGTCGCGCTGAAGGGCTTCAACGAGGACGAGCTCTTCTCCCTCCTCGACTGGTGCGCCGCGCAGGGCCACGACCTCACCTTCATCGAGGTCATGCCGATGGGCGAGGACATGTCCCCCCTCCGCCTCGACCAGTACTGGCCGCTGAAGGACCTGCGCGCCCGCCTGGCCGAGCGTTTCACCCTGACCGACCTCGCCGAACGCACCGGCGGCCCGGCCCGATATGTCCGGGTGGAGGAGACCGGCCAGAAGGTCGGCTTCATCACGCCGCTCACCCACAATTTCTGCGAAAGCTGCAACCGCGTGCGGCTGACCTGCACGGGCGAACTTTACATGTGCCTCGGGCAAGAGGACATGGCCGACCTCCGCGCCCCCCTTCGCGCCAGCCCCGACGACGCGGTCCTGGAACATGCCATCCGCGCCGCCATCGCCCGCAAGCCCAAGGGCCATGACTTCGACTACAGCCGCCAGAAGGTCGCCGGCCAGATCACCCGCCACATGAGCCACACGGGCGGCTGAGGGGGTCAAATCCTTTCGTAAGGATTTGCATAATCCTTCGAAGGATTTTGCCCCCGGCCCGACCGCCACGCCCTATTTCGTCAGGATCAGCTTCCCCGCCCGCGTGATCCGCAGGGAATAGACCTGCCCGTCCAGCACGATCCGCGCCAGCGATCCGCCCTCGGTCAAGGCCCGCGCGTCATGGACCGGGGTCGCATCCGTGGTCAGCCACGGCTCTACATGGGCGTTCATCTCCGAACCTCCAGCCGCGCGATCAGCGCTTCCAAAGCCGGTCCGGGGAACAGGGCGGCCACTTTCGACAGGTCAGGAAACATCCCCAAAGGGGCACGGCGTTCGGGCATGACGACCTCCAGATGACGATCACACCGGGCGTGCCCGAACGGGCTGGCTGGGCTTGCCGACATATCCTTACTAAAATACTCAACCATGTCAACGCATATTCTGCTGGCCCCCCGCGCACCAATCCTTATCCTGCGGGCCAAATGACCCAGGAACCCGCCGGAAGCCTCCTCTCCCTCCCCCCGCCGCTAGTGCCGCCGCAGGCCCTCGCCGCGCTGGTCGCAAGCCACTGGGGCCTCACCGGCACTCTCCACCCGCTCACCTCCGAACGCGACCAGAACCACCGCCTCGACACCGGCACCGCCAGCTACACCCTGAAACTCGCCAACCCCGCCGAACCCGCCAACCTCACCGACTTCCAGACCCGGGCCCTCCTCCATGCCGAGCGCGAGGCCCCCCCCCGCCCCCCCCCCCCCCCACCTCCCCACCCCCCGCGTGATCCCCACCCGCGGCGGCCGCCACATCCTCCCCACCCCGGACGGAGCCCTCCGCCTCCTTACCTGGCTTCCCGGCACCCCTCTCGCGCATCTCCCCCGCACCCCGGCCCTCGCCGCCTCCATCGGTCGCGCCCTGGGCCAACTCGATGCCGCCCTCGCCCGCTTCCACCACCCGGCCGCCGACCATCACCTCCTCTGGGACATCCGCAACGCGACAGACCTCGCACCGCTGACGGGGGCCCTCCCCCAGGACCTGAAACCCCGCGTCGCGGCCTTTCTCGCCCGCTTCGCCAGCGACATCGCACCCGCCCTCGACCGTCTGCCGCGCCAAGTGATCCACGGCGACTTCAACCCGCACAACCTCCTCGCCGACCCTGCCGAGCCGACCCGCCTCACCGGCATCCTCGACTTCGGCGACATGACGCTGTCGCACCGCGTCTGCGACCTCGCCGTCGCCGCCTCCTACCTGATCGACCCCGCCGATCCGCCGGCGCTGCTGATCCCGCTCACCACGGCCTATCACCGGGCCACCCCCTTGACGCCGCAGGAGATCGCCCTCCTCCCCGACCTCATCACCGCCCGCCTTGTCACCACCCTTACCATCTCCGCCTGGCGCGCAGCCCGGTATCCGCAGAACGCCCCCTACATCCTGCGGAACGCTCCCACCTCCCGCGCGGGCCTCGACGCGCTCACCGACCCCGAGACACTCGCCGCCACCCTCCTCACCGCCTGCGAAAGCCAGCCCAGATGACCGGCCCCATGACCCGCCAGACCACCATGCTCAACGCCTACACCCCCGGCGCCGGGCACCTCTCGCCCGCCGACGAAGCTCTCGCCCGGCGCCGTGAAAGAGCTCTCGGCCCCGCCTACAGGCTGTTCTACGAAACCCCCGTCCACCTCGTTCGCGGCGAGGGCGTCCACCTCTACGCCCCCGACGGCACGCGCTATCTCGACTGCTACAACAACGTGGCCTCGGTCGGCCATTGCCACCCCCGCGTTGTCGAAGCCCTGTCCCGCCAGGCCGCCACGCTGGCCACCCACACCCGCTACCTGCACGACGGCATCCTCGCCTATGCCGAGCAGCTCCTCGCCCTCTTCCCGCCCGAGCTGTCCCACGTGATGTTCACCTGCACCGGGTCCGAGGCGAACGACCTCGCGCTGCGCATCGCCCGCGCGGCCACCGGCGGCACCGGGGTCATCGTCACCGACAACGCCTACCACGGCGTCACCCTCGCCACCGCCGAAATGTCCATGTCGATCGGCCCCGCCGTCGCCCCCGGCCCGACCGTCTTTCCGGTCCCCGCGCCAAGCGCCGCAAACTACCCTGACGGAATCGCCGAAGGCTTCGCCGCCGCCGTCTCTGACGCCTGCGACCGGATGCAGGCACAGGGCATCAGACCCGCCCTCCTGATCGTCGACACGATCTTCTCCTCCGACGGCGTCTTTCCTGACCCCGAGGGCTTCCTGGCCCCCGCCGCCGCCGCGATCCGGGCCAGGGGTGGCCTCTTCCTCGCCGACGAGGTGCAACCCGGCTTCGGCCGCACCGGCGCGCAATTCTGGGGCTTCCAGCGCCACGGCCTCGTCCCCGACATGGTCTCGATGGGCAAGCCAATGGGCAACGGCTATCCGCTCGCGGGTCTGGTCCTGAAACCCGACACCATCGCCGAATTCGGCACCAAGGCGCGCTACTTCAACACCTTCGGCGGCAATGCCGTTGCTGCCGCCGTGGGCCTCGCCGTCCTCGACGTGATCCGCGACGAAGGCCTGCAACAGAACGCCGCCACCGTGGGCGCAGCCTTCGCGCAAGGCCTGAAGTCCCTCGCCCAACGCCATGAATCCCTTGGCGAAACCCGCGCCGCGGGCCTCTTCATCGGCCAGACCATCCTGACCGATGGCCAACCCGACCCTGCCCGCACCGCCCGCCTCGTCAACGCGCTCCGCGAGCACAACATCCTGATCAGTTCCACCGGACCCAGGGGCGACAGCCTGAAGATCCGCCCGCCGCTCCCCTTCAGCCTTGCAGACGTCGACCAGGTCCTCACCACCCTCGACCGCCTCCTGCCGACGGTCTAGACGCCAGGCGGCAACCCGCGCCCGGCGTGGACGTGATAGGCCTTGGTCACGATCTGCCACCTGCCCTGCGCGTCGGGCCGGTCCTTAACCATCACCAGGTAATCGGTGAAATCCGTCCCGAAACAGGTGTCGGTCAGCTTCGCCACCGCCACCTTCCCTGTCACCTCGATGGACAGAAGCTCGGCGACGATAGGCGATCCCTCAACTTCCGTCTCCTCGCCCTTCAGCCAAGCGATGAACTCCTCCAGCGGGAAAAACTCATAGGTCTCGCCGAAATGCCCGACCTGCAGGGCGCCGGGATGGAAGGCCCGCCGCAGCTTCGCCTCATCACCCCAGCACATCCCCTCCAGGTAGTCCACGACGACCGCCCGCACCGCATCATGCTCCGCACCCCAGACCATCCGACCCTCCCTGTTGACCCCAGTCCAGACTGCACCGCCCCGACCGGATCGCAAAGACTTTCATCTTTGCCCAGATATCGTCACCAAAGGTTCCGGCCGGCCCGAAGCACAGGCTCTTCATACTGGCGCAAACACCCTAGGGAGATCGACGGGCAGCGCCCCTCGTCAGCCGAGGAGGAGGGCAAAGTCCCGACGACGAGACAAAAGCCTCGCGCGGCGGCGCTCCTTCTGAAAAGTGCCCCGCTACCCGGCCCGGAACATGGTTGACAGAACGTAACCGCCCGCAACCAACCCATTGATACCGATTGATTTTCAGTAAATGTCCACCGTGGACACTAACCCAAGGAGTACCCCGCCCCGCGCACGGTGCGCACCGGATCGCTGCCGCCGTGCTGCATCAGGCTCTTCCGCAGCCGCCCGACATGGACATCAACCGTCCGGGTATCGACATAGATGTCGCGCCCCCAGACCAGATCCAAGAGCTGCTCGCGGGAAAACACCCGGCCGGGACGCTCCATCAGCGTGACCAGCAGCTTGAACTCGGTGGGCCCCAGCTTCAGCACCTTGTCGCCGCGATAGACCCGGTGGCTTTCCGGGTCCAGCCGGATGTCCTCATGCTCCAGCACCATCCCGGCGGTCGAGGGGCGCACCCGCCTCAGCTGCGCCCGCGCCCGCGCCATCAGCTCAAGCACCGAATAGGGCTTGACCACGTAATCGTCCGCGCCCGTCTCCAGCCCCCGGATCCGGTCCACTTCCTCGGCCCGGGCCGACAGCATGATGATCGGGATCGACCGCGTGTCGGGCCGCATCTTCAGCCGGCGGCAGACCTCGATGCCCGACACCTTCGGCATCATCCAGTCCAGGATGATGATGTCCGGGTCCTCCTCGTCCACCAGCACGATCGCATCCTCGCCGTTGTCGGCCTGCGTCACCGCAAAGCCCTCGGCTTCCAGGTTGTAGGCCAGGACCGCCCGCTGCGCGGGTTCGTCCTCGACCAGCAAGACCCTCGGCTGCCCGCTGCGCGCCATCTCAGACCCCCGTCCCCGTGCTGTCCACCTTCGGCCTCTCGTCCTCGGGCATCGCGCCGGTGACAAGATAGATCACCTGCTCGGCGACCGAGGTCGCATGGTCGCCCACCCGCTCGATGTTCTTGGCGATGAAATGCAGGTGCATGCAGGGCCCGATGTTGCGCGGGTCCTCCATCATGTGCGTCAGAAGCTCGCGGAAGATCGAGTTGTACATCTGGTCGACGTCGCGGTCCCGCTTGCGCACATCCTCGGCCAGCTTCACGTCGCGGCGGATATAGGCGTCCAGCGCGTCGGTCAGCATCTGCACCACCGCCTTGGCCAGCCGCCGGATCGAGCCCGAGGCGCCGGCGACCTGCGCCATCTGCGACAGGACCGCGGTCCGCTTGGCCATGTTCTTCGCGTAATCCCCGGCCCGTTCCAGCGCCGCGGCGATCTTCATCACCGTCAGCACCGTGCGCAGATCGCCCGCTGTCGGCCCGCGCAGCGCCAGAAGCTGCGCGCATTGCGCGTTGATCTGCTCTTCCAGCGCGTCGATGGCCGCGTCCCCGGTCCGGACCCCGGCGGCCAGGTCCTCGTCGCGGGTGTCCAGCGCCTCGGCGGCGTCCAGAAGCGCGGTCTCGACCAGCCCGCCCATCCGCATCACAAGCGCCTGCGCGGCCTCGAGGTCGCGGTCGAAGGCGGAAAGGATATGCGCGGTGTTCATCTCGGGCTCCTTAGCCGATGCGGCCGGTGATGTAGGATTCGGTCCGGGGGTCTTTCGGATTGGTAAAGATCTGGGTGGTGTCGCCGTATTCCACCAGGTGGCCGAGGTGGAAGAAGG
>NZ_JBKBLV010000020.1:0-67895 GCF_046295235.1 Tabrizicola flagellatus | reverse complement strand
GGCAGGGCCGGTCCGACTGGATCGGAGCGAGCTTGCCCGTGTCTACGACCCGGGCCATCCGCTTGCCGATGCAACCGGTCACTACGACGGCTCGAATGTCGATCTGGTGATCGAAATCGCTGACGCGCGCGAAGCGCAGCGCAGCTACGAGGCGAACCTCAGGATGTTCGACCAGACGCGTCAGATGACGCAAGGCCTGTTCGACCTTCTGCGCCGATAGGGGAGATCCAGAATGGATGTGAAAACCTCTTTCGTGAACCAGGCCTATGCGAACGCCCGCAGTGCCGCCGCCCCTCAGCCAAAGGCAGGGGCGGCGGAGCAGGGTTTCACTCGGCTGGCCGGCAATTTTATGGAGGCGCTGCAAGAGCACGAGGCCACGGCCCGTTCCGCGATGACGGGAGGTGCCGATCCGCATGCTCTCGTGCAGGCGCTGGCCTCCTCGCAGCTGGCCGTCGAGACGGTGGCAACCGTGAGGGACCGGGTCGTCGAAGCCTACCAGGAAATCCTGAGGATGCCGGTATGACCGGGGGCCTGACCGAACCGATGATCTACGACCTCACGCGCCAGAGTCTCTGGGTCGCCGTCGTGATCTCGGCCCCGGTTCTCACCGTGGCTCTGGTCGTCGGCGTCGTTATCGGCCTGTTCCAGGCGCTGACCTCGGTCCAGGAGATGACGCTGACCTTTGTGCCCAAGGCCGCTGCGATCGTCGCGGTCTTCTGGCTTTCGATGGGCTTCATGACAACGAGTCTTGTCGCCTTCTTCACCGACTCGCTTGTTCCGCTGATTTCGGGGGACTGACATGGACGCCGCCGGTTACGCCACCCTCAACCGCCAATCGGGCCTGATGCGCGAAATGGGCGTCGTGGCGAACAACATCGCCAATTCCTCGACCACCGGCTTCCGCCGCGAGGGTGTCGTCTTCTCCGAATTCATCGCGGCCACGGATGAGGGGCCGTCCCTGTCAATGGCCCATGCCAGCGGTCGCCATGTCGACCTGTCCCAGGCAACGGTCAGCCAGACCGGCGGTCAGTTTGACCTGGCCATCCAGGGGGAAGGCTTCTTTCTGGTCCAGACACCGCAGGGCGACCGACTGACCCGGGCGGGAAGCTTTGTGCCTTCGCCCGAGGGCGAATTGATGACGCCAGACGGCTTCCGACTTCTCGACGCCGGCGGCGCACCGGTCCTTGTTCCGCCCCAGGCGCGCGGCATCGCGATTGCCCAGGACGGCACGCTATCGGCAGAGGGTCAGCCCATCGCCCAGATCGGGCTGTGGCAACCCAGCGATTCGCTGTCGCTCAGGCACCAGTCGGGCACTCTCTTCTCAGCCGGCGCGGTGGAGCCTGCGGAGGATGCCAGGATCCTGCAAGGCATGCTCGAGGACAGCAATGTCGAACCGGTGTCCGAGATCGCGCGGATGATCGAGGTGCAACGGGCCTATGAGCTTGGGCAGAAGTTTCTCGACGCAGAAGACGAACGTGTCCGTGGCGTCATCACGACCCTCGGTCGATAGGAGCCCGCAATGAAGGCATTGCAAATCGCCGCGACCGGAATGGCTGCCCAGCAGATGAAGGTCGATGTCGTGTCGAACAACCTCGCGAACATGTCCACCACCGGCTACAACCCCCGCCGCGCGGACTTTGCCGATCTCACCTATCAGCAACTCGCGCGTCCCGGCAGTGTTTCGTCCGTGGATGGCAACATGCTTCCGACAGGCGTCCAGGTCGGGCTTGGCGTCCGCCCGGCAGCGGTCTCCGTGGTTGTCGGCCAGGGGACCCTCGAGGCTACCGGAGGTGACCTCGACCTCGCCATCGATGGCAACGGCTATCTCGAGGTGCAATTGCCGTCGGGGTCGATCGGCTACACGCGCGACGGTGCGCTCAAACGGTCCGCCGACGGGTTGATCGTAACCTCCGACGGCTTTCCGGTTGTTCCCGGCATCACCATTCCCGCCGATGCGCGTGGCTTGACCATCAGCCCGTCCGGCGAGGTCTGGGCCGACTTTGCCGATCGCGTTGACCCCGAGCTGATCGGCCAGCTGACGTTGTCGTCCTTCCCGAACGAGAAGGGTCTGGAGGCGATCGGGTCGAACCTGTTCCTCGAAAGTCCGGCGTCTGGCGCGGCGTTTTCGGGGATGCCCGGTGTGGATGGCTTGGGGACGCTCCGCCACGGCTACCTGGAAGGCAGTTCGGTCGACGCTGTCCGGGAAGTCACCGAACTGATCAAGGCGCAGCGCGGCTACGAACTGAACGCCAAGGTCATCACGGCGGCCGATCAGATGCTGGCAGCGACGACGCAGGTGCGCTGATGTGGCGGCTGCTCCCTCTTCTCTTCCTCTCGCAGCCTGCCCTCGCCGAGAGCGTGGTTGCGACCCGGACGATCCGGGCGAAGGCTGTGGTACAGCCCGAAGACCTGACCGTTGTGGCCGCCGAACTCCCCGGGTCGATTCAGGACCCGTCGGTCGCGGTCGGCCTGGAGGCGCGCGTTACGATCTACGCCGGAAAAGCGGTGCGTCTTGCCGATCTGGGTCAGCCGACGCTGGTCGAACGCAATCAGCTGGTGACCCTCGTCTACCTGTCAGGCGGACTGGCCATCGCTGCCGAGGGGCGCTCGCTGGGCCGCGCTGCGGAAGGCGAGGTGCTGCGGGTCATCAACCTCGACTCACGAAACACGGTCACGGGTCGGGTCGGCCCTGACGGAACAGTCTACGTCGGATGGAAAGAATAACATGATGAAGCGGATCTGGATGGTTTCGGTCCTGGCTGTCGCCGGGTGCGGCAAGCTCGAACAGGTGGGTCGCGCGCCAGAGTTCTCGGACCTTTCAGGCAGCAACCAGCACTATGCGATGAGCGCGGCGGAACTGCCCGAGGACAGTGCGCCGCAGAGGGAGACGGTTGCTTCCTCGCTGTGGAGCGCGGGGGATGACGCCCTCTTCGGTGATCGTCGTGCTGCAGGCCGCGGTGACATCCTGACCGTCGTGATCGAGATGAACGACAGCGCGAGCGTCACAAATTCGACGGGTCGGAACCGAAGCGGTCAGCAGTCTTCCGGTCTGCCCGACTTCCTCGGCATTCCGCAGCGGATCAACGAGGCGCTGCCGGATGGCGCCAGCATGGATGAGGCCTACGCGGCGAAGTCCTCGTCAACCTTCAAGGGGTCCGGTTCCGTCAACCGGTCGGAAAAGCTGACGTTGCGCATAGCCGCGACGGTCATTGACGAGCTTCCGAATGGCGTGCTGCGGATCGAGGGTCAGCAGGAAGTGCGCGTGAACTTCGAACTCAGGGAACTGATCGTGACCGGCTATGTGCGACCCAACGACATTTCGCGCCAGAACGAGATCACCTATGACAAGATCGCCGGGGCCAGGATCTCCTATGGCGGTCGCGGGCAGATCACCGACATGCAGCAGCCCACCTACGGCCAGCAGGTCGCCGACATCGTGATGCCCTTCTGATCATGTTCGGCAAGATCCTCCCCATTCTGTTTGCCGTGATGGGTCTCGGTGGCGGCGTCGGTGCCGGACTGCTCTTGCGTCCGGCGGTCGAGGAGGGAGGCGAGGCTGCCAGCCCGGCAGTCGAGGGCCATGCTCAAGAGTCCGAGGGCGACGGCCATGCAGCCACCGAGGAGGGCCACGTCGAAGGCGCGCCCGAATATATCAAGATGAACAATCAGTTCGTCATCCCGGTGGTCAAGGAAGGACGTGTCGCCTCCATGGTCGTCCTTTCCCTTTCGCTTGAGGTTGCGGCAGGCAACACCGAAGCCGTCTACCAGCGCGAACCGAAGCTTCGGGATGCCTTCCTTCAGGTTCTCTTCGATCACGCCAATGTCGGTGGCTTCTCCGGATCCTTTACCGACGGGTCGAACCTTGTGGTCCTGCGCACGAGTCTGAAAGAGGCGGCGGCGCTGGTCCTGGGAAGCGTGGTCACAAATGTCCTGATCACCGACATTGCGCGGCAGGACGGCTGACCACGTCTTTCCGATGGTCCATCTGGCTCTGGCTCGTCGGGGCGGGCCAGAAGTCCTACCCTGACGTTCGACGCCCGGACAGGGCCTGCAGTGCCTGGACCCGGCCGAACGCCATCTGTGCGGCATCGCGAGCTTCGAGCCATTCTGCCGTCTGACGGGCGATGACCGTGTTCAGCTCCGCACGACGCATGTCCGCCCAACGCTCATAGCCAAGGCCGACCCGGGTTGCCATGATCGGCTCGAGATCGACCGGCTGCCCGCTCTGGTTGATCGCATCCAGCTGCATCCGGCTTTGATCCAGCCGTGCCTTGCTGGAGCGCAAGCGGCCGAGACTGTGGTCGAATGCCATCTTGGCAAGTTCCAACAGTCGGGCCATGTCCTGATCCCGTTTCATGGTCTTCTGGCCTTGCGTCGCATCGCATCGGCAAAGCGGATGGCAGCGGCGATCGCCCGGTAATGCTCGGTGCGGATTTCCTGTCCGATCCTGACGGACGCGTGGATCGCCCTGGCCGTCGGGGGGTCGCTGTGGATCGGCACACCGGATTCGGCGGCGCGCTCGCGGATCTTGCGGGCGATCTCGTCGACACCCTTTGCGACGCATACAGGCGCATTGCCGCGCTTGCGATCCCACTTCAGCGCAACGGCATAGTGCGTCGGGTTGACGACGACCACGTCGGCGGTTCGGACATCGGCCAGCATGCGATTCGTCGCGACTTCCTGCGCTCGCTGCCGCCGGGCCGATTTCAGATGCGGGTCACCCTCGCTTTCCTTGAATTCGTCCAGCATCTCCTTGCGCGACATGCGATGACGACGTCGGTGTTGGCTGACCTGCCACAGATAGTCGATCCCGCCGACAGCAAGCTGGATCGCGAACAGGATCAGCAGGAATTCCAGCAGTATGCGGGCCATCAGGGCAGCCGACATGGCTGGGCTCAAATAGATGCTGGACAGGATGTCCTCCATCCGACCGGCAAGGAGGAGGTAGAGCACCAGTCCGACAAGCGCCAGCTTGGCCACGCCCTTGGCGAATTCGACCAGTCCATCCGAGCCGAACTTGTGCCTTGCCGTGGCGACGAGAGAGATGCGCGACAGTCTTGGCGCGAGTTTTCCGGGGGCCAGGACGATGCCTCTGCTGACGACCAGCATTGCAAGGACAAGTACCGGTGCAAGCAGGAGAAGAGATAGGGGCGGAAGCGCAAGTCCGAGGACGGTTCCCCAGAAGATTCCCCTGCCCCCTGTGGCCACCAGAGCGGAAAGCCGGTCGGCCTGGTCGATAAGCACCATGCCTGCGGTTCCCGCGCGTTCCGCTGCCCAACCGCCGAAGCTGAACAATGCCAGCAGAAACCCTCCCGTGGCGGTCGCCGTCTGCAGGTCGACCGACCGCGGAATGTCACCTTCCCTTCTGGCATGGTCGAGTTTCTGCTGAGAGGCCTCGTGTTCCTTCTCACCGGCATCTTCCTCTTCGCCACTCATGGAACGGCTCCGAAAGGTGCTGCCATGTGATCGGACAAGGCGGCAAGCCAGACCATGAGGATGACCGGCGCAGCGACCGCGAGCATCGCCATGCCCCCAAGCGTCAAAGCCGGAGCACCGACCATGGAAACCATGAGCGTCGGCATGGCCCGGTTGATGGCGCCGAGCGCGAGATTGTAGAGGACCGAGGCTATGACGAAGGGCGCGCTCAGCGTGAACGCCAAGCCGAAGCACCTGCCGATCAGGGCGACGCTCCAGTCTGCCGCCTCGGACGACAGTGGCAGACGGGCGGCCGGAAGGAAATCATAGGACAGCATCACGAGCTGAGCGGCGCGGACATGGAGCCCTGAGATCATGGCCAGCGCGATCCCGGCCATCGTGAGCAGATTGCCGATCGCCGGTTGTGGCTCGGGCGCAGCACCAGCAAACAGCTGGGACAGCGTCGTCGCCTGCGCGATGATTGCGGCTGCGGTCGTGAGGGCGACCAGAAACAGTCTCAGGCCGATTCCCAGAATCAGCCCCGAGACGGCCTCGCTGCCAAGGGCGAGAAAGGTGGGCCCGGGCATGTCGGATGCCAGGCGTTCCGCAAGCATTGGCGACAGGACGATGGCGAATGCAACCACCAATGCAAGCTTGACCCGCTGTGGAACGACCGGATCACCCAGCCCCGGCATCAGGGCAACCATGGCCCCGACACGCACGAAAACCAGTGTTGCTGCCCAAGCCAGCCCCTCGGCGAGATCGAGAAGCCGCGATAGTTCGGAGAGTATTCCCGTCATGCCGGCACCTGGCCAAGAAGCGCGGGGCGGGCGTCGGTGCTGATCTCCTCGTAGGACAGAACCGGCATCTGCAGCCCCTTTGCCTGGACGACGGTACGCAGGAATCGCCTTCGACCGACCGAAGTGACAAGCGCAGGGTAGATGCCTGCTTCGGCCGCTCGGTTCATCCGTTCGGTCAACCCGTTGGCAAGGCGGGCAAAAAGCTCGGGTGGAAGGGCGACATCCCGCTGGCCGCGGTCGCCATCGATCTGGTAGCTTGCAAAGGTCTTTTCCCAGTCGGGTGCAAGCTGGATCAGGGGAATGGATCCGTCCGGCCGCTTGAGGTCAGCCACGATCTGGAAACCGAGCCGCTGACGGACATGCTCGCAGATGGCTTCCGGCGATCCGAGGCCGCGGGCCTCCGCCACAGCCTCGAGGATCAGAGGCAGGTTGCGGATCGACACCCGTTCGTCGAGGAGCAGCCGCAGGACGGCGTGCAGGAGATCCATCGGCACCTTGTCCGGCAGAAGATCGTCGAGAAGCCTGCGGTTTGCCTCGGCGCGGGCGGGATCGGACAGGCGCACGAACTCGTCGAGGAGCCTGCGCAGGCTGCGCAGGGTCAGGAGGCGCGACAGGTTGCCCTTGAGGACTTCAAGCAGATGGGTGGCCAGAACCTCGGTTGGTGTTACCACTGTAAGGCCTGACAGGGCCGCATCTTCCTGCTGGTCCGGGCGGATCCAGCGGGCGGGCGCGCCGTAGACCGGCTCTCGGGTGTCGAGCCCGTCGGGGGCGGGGACGCCGTCGCTCAGGAGTACCAGGACGCGGTCGGGAATGAGGGTGTCGCAGACCCTTTCGACCCCTTGCAGTCGGATCCGGTACTGACCCGGTGCAAGCGAGCCCTCGTCGGTCAGTCGGATTTCGGGGAGGATCAGGCCAAAGGTTGTGGCGACATGATTGCGCATGTTGGCGATGCGGCTGTCCAGGCCGGTGGCCGGATCCAGAACCATGGCCACGAGGTTCGGGGCGAATTCGATATGAATGTCATCGAAGTCCAGAAGATCGCCCATCGACCTGGGCCTCGAAGGTTCGAGGGTCGCGACATCGGCGTCAGTAGCCTGCGGTTCCGGCTGCGACCGAAAGTAGGCAAACGCACCAAGTGCGACCGCCGCCAGCATGAAAGGCAGGAACGGCATACCCGGGACAAGCGCAAAGAGGCCCATAAGGGCGGCGACTGTCCCCAGTGCCCCAGGATAGCGGCCCAGTTGCGCAAAGAACGAGATGTCCGCGGTTCCCTTCTGACTGCCCTTCGCCAAGAGAAGCGCTGCCGCGACCGAAATGATGACGGCGGGTATCTGGCTGACCAGTCCATCCCCGACAGTCAGGATCGTGTAGGTCTCGAACGCCGTTCTTGCATCGACTCCGTGGATGAAGATTCCGACGACCAGCCCCATGATTATGTTCAGGGTAGTGATCAACAGCCCGGCGATCGCATCGCCCTTGACGAACTTCGACGCGCCGTCGAGCGAGCCGAAGAAAGTCGTTTCAGCAAGTTCCTGTTCGCGTCGCTGCTTTGCCTCGGCATGATCGATCGCTCCGGCCGACATGTCCGCATCGATGGCGAGCTGACGCCCGGGCATGCCGTCAAGGGCGAAGCGGGCTCCGACCTCGGCCATCCGCCCGGCTCCCTTGGTGATCACGATGAAATTGACGATCAGGAGGACAATGAAGATCACCAGCCCAAGGATCAGGTCGCCTCCCATGATGAACTGGGCAAAGCCTTCGATGACATGACCGGCCGCATCGGTACCCGTGTGACCCTGGCCGATGATCAGCTTTGTGGACGAGACGTTCAGTGCGAGGCGCAACAGGAGGGACGCAAGCAGGATCGTCGGAAAGGCCGAGAAATCCAGCGGGCGATCGATGAACAGGGTGACGGTGAGCATCAGGATCGCCAGGGCGAAAGACAGGGCAAGCCCGATGTCCAGCATCCACGATGGAACGGGCAGGATCATCATCACGATCACGGCCATCAGTCCGATCGCCAGAAGGATCGTGGGTCGCAGCATCGAATGGAACGGAAAGCTGTAGGCCATTTCATGGCCCCCCGATCAGCGGGCGCAGACTTGCCGTCGCTGAGAACAGCGAGCCGTTCCGACCCGAGCCTCCCGCAAGGAGCAATGGAAAGCTGTTCTTTCGGTCCGGCAAGGCCGGCTCTTCGATCACGGGTTCTCCGGAAAATCGCGCGTAGGCGGTCTCGAATTTCCCCTGATACGCTGCAGCGTATTCTGGCGTCGCCGAATGATACGCGGCGGCGGCCAGCGCCCAGTCCCCTGAGCGCGCATAGAGTTTCGCCAGATATTCGGCAGCGTAACTGGCGTTGCGGACGGGGTCCAGCATCTCGTCTATCGAGGCGAAGGCCTCCGCATGCCAGCGATAGTTCAGCTGGAAACAGCCCAGGTCCAGATTTGTAGCCCCGTCGCGCAGCGCACGGGCAACACTGTCCACTGCTTCACCCGGGCTGTCGAACCATTGCCCGTCGCCGCCGAAGTTGACCGTCCACGGCCATGGCTGACCGTTACGGCCGCTTTCCACCGTCGTGATTGCAAGGAGGACGGCATAGGGTACACCGCTGTGAACCGAGGCCGTGGCCGCCGCTTCCCGGCAAAGGTCCGAGGGATTGCCCATCGAATTGCCAGGAACCGGCGCCAGAAGCGGAACTGCGAAGACAAGGAAGAGTCTGACGGTTGCTGCTTTGCCGAAGGTCATCTTCTCACTTCTCTGCATGGAGCCAGACCCTGCATTCTGCCGGGCACCCGTCGACCCTACCGGGGAATTCTTTATGCATGGTTAGTGGGTTCACTCGCCCGCAGGCGGGTTTACCGAGTCGAGCAGCGCCTTGATCGCGGTGCGTGAGGCGAGGCTCGCTTCCATCGTGGAAGCAGCGCGCCCGAGAAGACCGGAGGTCGCATCCGGTTCCAGCCGCATCGAGGTAAGGGCAGGGTCACGCCATGCTTCCGGCACTGGGGAGTCTGCCGAAGCCGCCACGCCTCGCCACAGCTCGACCCTGGCCGCGTCATCCGGTTTCCCCGCAGACGACAACGCGGCGGCAGCTGCGGGAAGATCGTTCAGCCGCAAGAGGGCTTGTGCGCGGACAGCAGCACCCTTCGGGTCGTCCAGCCCCGCAAGCAGCTGCACTACGGATCGCGCATCACCGAGCCGGAGCAGAGCCGCCGCCGCCACCAATCTCCGCTGTGGCGGGTCGGCTACCGATACCTGACCGGTCCAGACCAACGCAGCGTCAGGAAAGCCCAAATCCAGCAGGCGCTTGGCAATATCCAGTTCAAGGTTCTGCGTGACTTTCGGCGGGACTGCATCGGCGGGAAGCACGGCGTGCCGCAAGAACGTGTCGTCATCTGCCCGCGACGCTGCGACCCGCCAAAGATCGGCGATCACGTCCTCCGCAAGGCCCTGATAGCCGAAGGCGGCATCGAACTGGTCTGACAGGGCGAGAGAAAGGACGATCGCGCGCTTGACCTGTTCACCACGGGCCGTATCTCCGATCTCGCCCCGAAACGAGCCTAGCGTTTCTGCCACCTCCGCTTCCAAGGGTTGGAGCTTCCGAAAATGCGCTTCGACCAGCGTCACCAGGCCATCCGCGTTGTTGCCATCCAGAGCCACGGCATCGGCTGCATGGCGCTGGGCGGAGTCCGAATTGCCAAGATGCAGATCGCTTGCGGCGTCCAGCAGCGCGATCGACTGCGCCTCGGCATTGGGGGTTCGCGCCATGGCGTCGCGAACCATGCGAGCGGCATCTGGATCGCCGACCGCGAGGAAACGTTCCGCCAAGCCCGTGCCAAGGTGGTTGCGCAGGTGCGGTGGCAAGGCCAGAAAGGCGCGCAGGATTGCCGCGCGGTTGATCCCTTTGTGCCGAGGCAGACGGTCGCGGGCCAGCGCCGCCCAAAGCGCCGCCGGACCATCGCAATCAAGCATCATGGCAAATGGCGTTGCGGGATCGGGCTCACCATCAATGATCCTGCCCATCGATTTGTAGAGAGACAGGGTTTCGGCTTCGCGTGTGTCGGACATGAGTCCAGCCATTTGCACGGCCTCGGCGCCGAAGCCGAGATGCAGATGCAGGCGGACGGAGCGAAGGATGGCGTCGGGGTCGATCTGATCGAATTCCCCGTACAGTCCCGACCGCGCCGAAGCCAACAGATCCACCGGCGAACCCGACTCGCCCCAGGCCTGGATATCCAGCAGCGTCTCGTCCGCGCAGTTCGATGCGGATGCGGGTTCGCTTCGGGGGGTGCCGGGAAGGTTGACGGAAAGGCCGGGTTGCTCCCCGATGCGGACGCCGGACCAGGGCAGGTCGCCGACCCCTCTCCGGGGAGTTCCGGATGGCCCGACCGGCAGTCGCAGGTCAACGAGTCCATCCGCCGCGCCTCGGGCGAGCTGCTCCAGAAGCTCGGTGCGCAAAGGATCCAGCGAAACGCCACCGGTTGCCAGGGGCAAAGGCAATGGCTGCGTCTGCTCGGACGGACCCCAGGCAGCCCGTCGGCCCAGCCAGCTGTACTTGGGAGACGGCGTGGAAACGGGCGCTGGCTCCGCGGCAGGCTTTGTCATCCAGCGGCTTTCAAAGCTGGACTCGAATGCGGATGACTGCGGAGCCTCGCCTGGCTTGATGTCCAGAACAACGACGCCTGGCCGGTACTCAAAGGGAAAGATGTGGCAATCACAGCCGATGCTCAGCCGAAGGGTTCCGGTGTCGGGATCCGTGGCGATATTGGCTGCGCGCGCACGCGTGATCCTCTGCCAGACATTGGAAAGATCGTAGTCCGGCTGCTTCCTGTCCACGGTTGCGAAGGCATATCCGCCTTCCGCGCGACCGAGTATCCACTCGGTCGTGTGCGGAAGTTCGACGACCAGACGGGTGAAACTGCCATGCTCGCCAGAATAGACGCGAGCGGTTTCAGCACTGACGGGAACTGCAATGCACAGAAGGATCAGGGCAAGACGGATCACGCGGCCTCCTGTTTCAGGTTCCGCATGGCTTCTTCCAGGTCTCCGAATCCGGGCCGGACGTGGTGCGGCGTGTTCTGGCGGCCGACTTCGATGCAGATGTTGGCCGGGTGCCGGTGGAGGTTTGCGATCAGCACCTCGCGGATAAGCTGGTAGAAATGGATATCCTCCTCGACAACGGCCTTCACCCGCGCCGCGAAGGGCCCCATCAGGCCGTAGGCGAGAAACACGCCGAGGAAAGTCCCGACCAGCGCGCCGCCGATCATCTTGCCCAGCACTTCGGGAGGCTGGTCGATCGACCCCATCGTCTTGATGACGCCCAGCACGGCCGCAACGATGCCAAGCGCGGGCAAGCCGTCGGCGACCGTCTGCAGGGCATGGCTGGAATGCATCGCGTGGTGCAACGTGGCCTCCATGCGTTTGTCCAGAACTTCCTCGACCTGATGAGGGTCGTCGTAGTTCATCGAGGCCGCACGCAGGGTGTCGCAGATGAGATCCATCGCCTCGTGGTCATGCTGGATGCGCGGATATTTTCCGATGATCGCCGAGCTGTGCGGCGACTCGATGTGCTCCTCAAGCGCAACGGGGTTGGCGCGGGCAAGGCGGATCAGCTCGAAGAGAAGGCACAACAGATCGCGATAGTCGTCCGGCTTCCACTTCGGGCCTCTGAACACCTTGCCGATGTCCTTCATCGTGTGCTTGACCCCTGTCAAGTCGTTCGAGATCAGGAAGGCACCGATGGCCGCCCCGCCGATCATGACCAGCTCGAACGGAAGTGCTTTCAGAATGATGCCCATCTTGCCGCCGGCCATCACATAGCCGCCGAACACCATGACGAGGATAACGGCAATGCCGACGAAGCCGAGCATGGGAAAGTCCTGCTGTCTGTTCAGGCAGGCAGTATCCGCCCGCCGGGTTAACACTCTCTGACCGGAGACCTAGTCCTTGGGGGCGGCGGCGTTGCGGCCGGCGACGATGACACTGACCCCGTAGGCCGCCTCCGACGACATCCCCGAAAGGATGGCGGCTGCCGCCTCGGGAGGCATCCGGCCAAGAAAGCCCGCGGCAAATTCGGGAGACATGGTCTCGAACAGGGCGGCCGCGTCCTTGGGTTTCATCGCCTGATAGACCGCCGTAAGTTTCTGGATGTCCTTCTCGGCAGCACCGTCGGCCAGGGCGATCGTTGCCTTGAGCTCCTCCTCGACGCTTCGCAGCTCTTCCATTCGCTGGGCGATTGCCGCATCGGCGACCGCCAGGGCTGCCAGCCGATCCTTCAGCGATGCTTCCTGCGCTGCGATCCGCTCTTCGCGAAGCGTCATGGCCTGCGCGAGGGCACTCGGCATCTCGCAACGGGTGGGTTCCGGCTGTCCCTGCACGGTATCGGCTTCGGACTTCGCCAGAGCCGCCCCCACGCCGGATCCAAGGCGCAATGCCCCGGACGAGGCGAACAGCATGGCCACCACGAACAGGGCGCCTTGTCCCAGACGGCGGCTCATTCCGCGGCCTCCAGTGCACTGCGCGGACTGCGGCGGCGCACAAGCCGCAGCCGGCGTTCGTCTGCCCCTGGTGGCTCGGTCGCAGTCGGCGCCGCAGATGCTGCCGCCGGATCCGGGAGATCGTGGAGCGAGGCGACCAGAAGCTCCAGCTTGCGGGCAACCGCCTCGCCCCGAGCTGTCAGGGCCTCCAGGCTTTCGGCGGACCCGTTGGCCGCCGACCTCGCCTTTTCAAGGGCGACGGTCATGTCGTCGACCTGTGCGGACAGAACCGCGATGGCCCCGCCCATCCCGGATTCGAGCGTCGTGAACCGCTTCAGGCGATTCGACAGGACAAAGCAGTAGATGGCGGCGCCGAAAGAGCCGGCCATAAGCAGGATGTCTGAAATCATGTCCATGGCGCTCCGCCTCAGTTCAGCACGAATTCGGTGATCAGAAGGTCGCGCACCCGTCCCTCGCCGGTGACGACCTGGATACGCCGCAACATCTGCGCCCGCAGTCGCGCCATGGCCTGAGGGTCCTCGATCGAGGCGGAGTCGATGGCGCGGAGATAGCTGTTGAGCACGTCGAGGATCCGCGGCGAAAGCGTGGCGACATCCGCTTGCGCCGTGTCCACGACTTCCAGCTGTGCCGTGAAGCGCAGATGCTCGCTTCCCGAGTCGGGGCCGAGCGAGACGACGATCGTCGGCAATGGAACGAAGGCGACCCCGGTGAGCGGGCCGGGGCCGTGGTCGGCCGGTTCATGACCTCCACCGCCCAGAATCAGGCCCGAGAACGTGGCATAGAAGCCAACCCCGCCAAGCACCAGCGCCAAGGCAAGCCCGACCACCAGGGGTTTCTTCGATCGCTTCTTCGGCTCCTCGTCCAATGTGGCTTCTGCCGTCGCCATGTTCCGTGCCTCCGCTTCGGGATGAGAACGAACATAGATCAAAGGTCACTAACCGATTGTTAAGGCCGACCGGCAAATGTGAGCCAAGGCAGAACGCCGGAGCCGGAGAATCGACTTGCAGAACCTGATCGCCATCTGGACATCGCTTGACCTTCGCCGACGGATCATCCTCGTGGGTGCCACAGTGGCGATGTTCACCGCCGTGCTTGTCCTCAGCCGGATGGCAGGTCGGCCGGAAATGGGTCTGCTCTATGCGGGGCTGGAGCCTTCTGCCGCGGGCGAGGTGGTCGCGGCTCTCGACCAGCAAGGCATCGGCTACGAGATCAGGGGCGATTCGATCCTGGTGGACGTCAGCCGACGGGATGCCCTACGGATGTCCCTTGCGGCCGACGGTTTACCCACGGTGGGCGGCGCTGGCTACGAGCTTCTGGATTCGCTGTCGGGCTTCGGAACCACCTCGCAGATGTTCGACGCGGCCTACTGGCGGGCCAAGGAAGGCGAGATCGCCCGCACGCTTCTCGCCATTCCGCAGATCAGGGCGGCGCGTGTCCACATCGCAAGCGCCCCGAACCGGTCCTTCCGGCCGGAAGGCGCACCGACCGCGTCGGTTACCCTGACCACGGCATCGGGACACCTGGACGAGGCCACGGCAAAGGCGATCCGGCACCTGGTTTCCAGTGCGGTGGCCGGGATGACGCCCGAGGCCGTGCAGATCATCGACACCGTCTCGGGTCTGATCGGCGGCGGAGACGTGCAGGAGTTCGAGTCCGGCAATGCGCAGGACCGTGCCGCTGCGATAAAGGGCAATGTCGAGCGTCTGCTGGCAGCGCGCGTGGGCCCGGGAAAGGCGATTGTCGAGGTCTCCATCGAGCTCAACTCCGATCGGGAGTCGATCACCGAGCGCAAGTTCGATCCTCAAGGCCGCGTGGCCATTTCCTCCGAAACCGAAGAGAAAAGCGGGTCCAGCACCGAACCTGGTGGTGAGGTGACCGTCGCCTCGAATCTGCCGGAAGGCGATGCGACGGCAGGAGCTTCTGGCAAGAGCCAGAACTCCGAAACCCGGGAACGGGTGAACTACGAGGTTTCCGAGACGCAGCGCGAGATCCTGCGCAGCCCAGGTGCCGTGCGCCGGATGACCGTTGCGGTCATGGTGGACGGCGTGGTGACGACCGCCGCAGACGGAACGCGCTCCTGGTCGCCCAGATCCGACGAGGAACTTGCGACCCTGCGGGAGCTGGTGGCTTCCGCTGTGGGCCTGGATGAGGCCCGTGGGGATGTTCTGACACTCAAATCCTTGGAGTTCCAGGAGGTTCCGACACCTCCCGGGACCGAGGCGACAACGGCCAGCATCATTCCGGCGATCGGACAGATCGATGTCATGTCCATCATTCAGACGGCGGTGCTTGCGGCTGTTGCCCTGATCCTGGGGCTTTTCGTTATCCGCCCCGTGCTGGCATCGGCAAACCGGTCGGCCCTGCCGTCGCCCGAGCTTCCGTTGGCGCTTCCAATGGCTACGCCCGCTGATCCTGTTGCCCTGACGGGCGAAGTTGAGGACGGGCTCGACTATGGCGAGTTTGCCGGTGCGGGCCGGTCGACGTTGACCGAGGCGGGAGATGGCACCCAGGAAGACCCGGCTACCCGCCTGCGTCGTCTGATCGAGCAGCGTCAGACCGAGTCGATCGAGATTCTGCGCGGCTGGATGGAACATGACGAGGAGCGTGTCTGATGCCCGCTCTGCGTCTCGAGGTGTTTGACACAGCATCGACGGATGACGGCTCGATCCGGCCGCTGGTCGAGGAGACAGCAGTCGAAGAGGCGAAGGTCGCCGGGTTCGAGCAGGGCTACACGGCCGGCTGGGACGATGCCGTTGCCGCTCAGCAGGGCGATCAGACCCGGATCCGGGCGGATCTCGCGCGAAATCTGCAAAGCCTGGCCTTCACCTTCCAGGACGCGCGCGCCCATGTCCTGAACTCCATCCGACCGCTGGTGCTCGAGATGACAAATCGGCTTCTGCCGGCAATCGCGCGCGAGGCGCTGGCGCCGACCGTTCTCGAAGCGCTGACTCCGCTGGCCGAGGAAATGGCCGATGCGCCCGTGACCCTTGTGCTCAATCCGGCGGTCCGTGGCCAGGTCGAGGGTCTCCTGGCCGAGGCGACAGGCCTTCCGATCGTGGTCGAGGAAGAGCCCTCTTTGCCGGAGGGCCAGGTCTATCTCCGCCTGGGGACAGCCGAGGCGAGTGTCGATCTGTCCCAGGTCACCGCCGACATCGCGGCTGCGGTCCGCGCCTTTTTCACCCTCAACACCTGAGGACCCCCATGGAAGACATCGCAGACACCAACCCCTTCAGCCAGGTCCCGATCGAGGTCACGATCTCGGTCGGACGCGCCCGGCCCCTGGTTCGCGATCTGCTGCGCCTGTCCAAGGATGCCGTGCTGCAACTTGACCGCAGGGTGGACGATCCGGTCGAACTCTATGTCGGGGATCGTCTGATCGCTCGTGGCGAGCTGACCGAACTGGAGGGCGATCACGCGGGGCAACTGGCGGTCCGCCTGACGGAAGTCGCCAACCTGCGAGGCGGATTGTGAGGCTTTCCCCCGGCCTGACCGCGGCACTGGTCGTCGTGCTGGGCATGCTGTCCGGGCCGGCGCTGGCGCAACAGATGTCGATCGACCTTGGCGGGGCGGGCGGAGAATCGCTGTCGTTGCGCTCGGTTCAGCTGTTGCTGCTGATTACCGTGCTCTCGATCCTGCCGGGGCTCGCGGTGATGGTCACCTGTTTTCCCTTCATCGTCACGGTCCTGTCGATCCTGCGTCAGGCCATCGGCTTGCAGCAGGCGCCGCCCAACATGCTGATCATCAGCCTGGCCATGTTCCTGACCTGGTTCGTGATGGATCCGGTCTTCACCGAAGCCTGGGTCAAGGGCATCGAGCCCATGACCAACGGGACGATGGAGATCGGTCCGGGGTTGAAGGCGGCGATTGCGCCGTTCCGGGCATTCATGGCGCTGCGGGTCGATCCCGAGACCCTGCAGACCCTGCAGGACCTGCGCGCGACCGCGCCCGTCGCACCTGCGGACGCACCCTTGTCTCTTCTGGTGCCCTCCTTCCTTCTGTCCGAAATCCAGCGGGCCTTCGAGATCGGCTTCATGATCTACCTGCCCTTCCTCATCATCGACCTGGTCGTCGCGGCGATCCTGATGTCGATGGGGATGATGATGGTGCCGCCAGCCGTCGTCTCGCTGCCGTTCAAGCTGATCTTCTTCGTGGTGGCGGACGGCTGGACCCTGATCTCGGGCGCGCTCGTCCGAAGCTATTTCTGAGGCTGCGCCCGGTTCTGTCCACGGTGGACATTTCAAGATTATATAGGAAAGTCAACGATATGCTTGTGGACGTCAGGACTCCGGAAACCATCTTTCGCGGAGCCGCCCCGACGAGGTCCTTCACAGTTGCCAATACAGGTTTGGCACCGGGCGCGAGGAGCGTACGCAAGTGCTCGACGAGCCTTCGGCCGGAGGTGGTCAGCCAAGGATCCGGCCGGCCTCCGTCCACCAGAACGGATGCAGTTCCTTGAGATGTCCGGCAGCGGTAGCGGCGGCCGCCGGGGTGGCAAAGAGGCCGAAATGGGTGCCGCCCGACCCTGACATCCGGGCGAGAAGGCAGCCGGGAGCGGCTTCAAGCGCCGCCTGGACTTCGGCAAGCACCGGCGCGACGGCGCGTGCAGCGGCGACAAGGTCGTTCCGGCTGTGCGCCGCCAGCCAGCCGGCAAACCCGGCGGCCGAGGCCAGGGCAGAGGCGGGCAGGTCCGGAAGGCCCGGGTTGTCGCGCCTGTCGAGGGCGGCAAAGACCTGTGGCGTGGGAACCGGCAGGCGGGGGTTGACCAGCACGCATCCCAGCGCCGGCAAGGGCGGGAGGGGGGTCACCCGCTCGCCGATACCGGTCATCCGGGACGGACGGCAGGCCAGGCAGACCGGCACATCCGCGCCAAGCCGCAGGACATCGGACATCGCGGGCAGGGGTCGCCCGGTCAGCCGGGCCAGCGCCCGCAGGGTCGCCGCGGCATCCGCCGACCCGCCACCCACGCCCGAGGCGATGGGCAGCCGCTTGTCCAGCACCAGCGCGGCATCCGTCACCCCCATGGAACGGGCGGCGCGAAGAACCAGATTGTCCGAGTCGGCCTGGAGACCCGCGCCCTCCGGCCCGGCCACCACCAGCGACAGACCGCGGGCCGGGCTGGCGAACACCCGGTCGGCAATGTCGGAAAAGACCACCAGACTGTCGAGCAGGTGATATCCGTCCACCCGGCGTCCGGTCACATGCAGGCACAGGTTCAGCTTGGCGGGTGCCGCTTCGCTGACGGCCTCAGTTGCCATTCTCGGCGGCCTTGACCGGGGCCGGTGCGGTGCCCTCTTCAGCCATCACCGCGTCCAGACCGATCTCGAGCTTGCGCATGATACGCGCCTTATCCTTCTCCGTCGGATTGAAGGACAAAGCCCGTCGCCACTGGAACCGGGCTTCCAGCTTGCGGTCGTTCATCCAGTAGACATCGCCAAGATGGTCGGTGACGATCGGATCGACAGGCTCCAACAGCGAGGCCTTTTCCATCGGTTCCAGCGCTTCGGCATAACGGCCAAGCTTGAAGTAGGCCCAGGCGAGGCTGTCGATGATGTAGCCCTGCTTGGGGTCGCCGGCCACGGCCTTCTCGATCATGCCAAGCGCCTCGTCCAGCTTTTCACCACGGTCCACCAGCCCGTAGCCGAGGTAGTTCAGCACCTGCGGCTGAGTCGGGTTCAGCTCCAGCGCGCGACGGAAGTCGGCCTCGGCAGAGGCCCAGTCCTTCGACTGCTCGTGGCAGATGCCGCGGTAGAAATACAGGACCCAGTCTTCCCGCCCGGCCGCCGTGGCAAGGGCGATGGCCTCAGAATAGGCGGCAACCGCCTCGGTGAACCGTTCCTGCCCGCGCAGCATGTCGCCCAGCGCGAACTGCACCCCCATCAGGTCACCATGCGCCCTGGCCAGTGTCCGCAACGCTTCGATGGCGGCATCGGCCTTGCCCTGAGCGCGCAAGGCGCCCGCCCGACCGACCTCGGCGGTGACGAAGGCGGGATCCTCAGGTGTGAACTGGGCGTAGGTCTCGGCTGCCAGGTCGTACCGGTTCAGATCCTCCAGTACGTTCGCGCTCATCAGCAGCGCATCGCTGTGGTCCGGGCGCAGGTAGCTGGCCACGCGGAGGTGAAGCAGCGTGTAGACCGGATCGCCCCCTCCCTGCAGGGCGGTCGAGATCGAGAAGAAAACTTCGGCGATGCCATCCCGCGCCGTGCGGACCGCATCGAAGGGTATCGGCTCTCCCGCCTGAAGGCGGCGGCGGAGGGGATCGACCATTGGATCCGGTCCGGTGCCGAAGCTGCGGTCCAACAGGGCCAGCGCATCGGCGTTGCGTTCCAACTGGCTCAGGATCTGCACATGAGCGAAGACCCCGCGACGCATAACGACGATCGGCCCGGCGGCCTTGCCTGACAGGATATTGTCGGCGCCTTCGAAATCGCCGACCGAGGCCAGGGCAAGCGCCTTGTGGAAATAGCCGAAGGCCTCGTAACCCTGCTTCTTCGTGACCGCATCGAAAGCTTCGACCGCTTCGGACATCTTGCCGTCGCCGACCTTGGCCCAGGCCAGGACCAGCTGGTTGGCAAGGTCGCCGACATCGCGCCCCGTCCCGGCCGCTGCCTGGATCGCAGCATAATCCTCGCGTTGCGCCTCGTCAGCCAGCAGCACCAGGTCGGCAAGCTGGCTGCGGTCGATGCCCTGGTCCTTGCCCAGGTCGCGCCGCATCGCTGCAAGCTCGATCGCCTGGGTAAAGTTGCCGACGCCGATATTGGCGAGAATTGCCCCGTCCAGCAGCGCCGGGTTGCCCGGGTCTGCGGCGATTGCCTGGGCATACCAGCCAGCGGCGGCGCGGAAGTCGTTCTCGCTTTCGGCGATCCGGGCTGCGAGGTAGGCCCCGGTGTTGATGTCGTCCTCGGCTTGAAGAGGCGCGCCCAGAGCCACCGCAAGCACCAGGGCGGAAAAGGTGCGGGAAATCACGGAACGCATGGGCCTCTCCTCGACGGTCCCGCCGAAGGTAGCCCGGCGAGGGCGGGCGCGCAATGTGGCGCTGTCCGGCCTTGCAGCCGGACATCCCCGAACTGGACAAGCTTTCGTGAGCCGACCCTGCGCTGGCTCACATGTTGGGGTAGTTCGGCCCGCCGCCGCCCATCGGCGTGGTCCAGGTGATGTTCTGGCTGGGATCCTTGATGTCGCAGGTCTTGCAGTGGACGCAGTTCTGGAAGTTGATCCGGAAGGTCGCGTCCTGGCCTTCGCCCAGCACCTCGTAGACCCCCGCCGGGCAATAACGCTGCGCCGGTTCGGCGTACTGCGGCAGGTTGACCCGGATCGGAATGGACGGATCCTTCAGCACCAGATGGGCGGGCTGGTTCTCGTCATGGTTGGTGAAGGAGAAGGCGACGTTGGTCAGCCGGTCGAAGGACAGCTTGCCGTCGGGCTTGGGATAGTCGATCGGCTTGAAATCCTTGGCCTTGCCGGTCGCGGCGGCGTCGGACTTGCCATGGCGCAGCGTGCCGAAAGCGGTCAGGCCTATGGTGTTGAGCCACATGTCGATGCCGCCGCCCATCAGGCTGGCGGTCAGGCCGTACTTCGACCAGAGCGGCTTGACGTTGCGCACCTTTCTCAGATCCTTGCCGATGGCGCCGGTGCGGACCTCGGTCTCATAGGCGGTCAACTCGTCCCCGGAGCGGCCCGCGATGATCGCGGCATGGGCGGCCTCGGCGGCGGCCTTGCCCGAGAGCATGGCGTTGTGGTTGCCCTTGATGCGGGGCACGTTCACGAGGCCCGCCGAGCAGCCCAGAAGCGCGACGCCCGGCGCCACCATCTTCGGGATCGACTGCCAGCCGCCCTCGCTGATCGCCCGTGCGCCATAGGCCACGCGCTTGCCACCATTCAGAAGTTCCGCGACCATCGGGTGATGCTTGAAGCGCTGGAACTCCATGTAGGGGTAGAGGTGCGGGTTCTCGTAGTTCAGGTGGACCACGAAGCCGACATAGACCTGGTTGTTCTCCAGGTGATAGATGAACGACCCGCCGCCGGCGTTCCTGCCCAGCGGCCAGCCCATCGTGTGCGTCACCGTCCCCTCGCGGTGCTTGGCGGGGTCGATCTCCCAGATTTCCTTCATGCCCAGGCCGAATTTCTGCGGGCATTTGCCTTTCGACAGGTCGTATTTCTCGATCACCTGCTTCGCCAGGCTGCCGCGCACCCCTTCCGACAGGAACACATACTTGCCGCGCAGCTCCATGCCGGGTTCGTAGGCGGGCCCCGGCTCGCGGGTTTCCGGGTCGCGGCCGAATTCTCCGGCGACGACGCCGACCACCTTGTCATCCTCGAACACCAGCTCCGAACAGGCCATGCCGGGGAAGATCTCCACGCCCAGCCCCTCGGCCACGCCCGCCATCCAGCGGCAGACGTTGGCCATCGAGACGATGTAGTTGCCGTGGTTCGACATCAGGGGCGGCATCGGCCAGTTCGGGATGCGGACCTGGCCAGCGGGACCGAGGAGGTAGAAGTTGTCCTCGCGCACCGGCACCTTGATCGGCGCGTCCATGTTGCGCCAGTCGGGCAAGAGCGCGTCCAGACCCGAGGGGTCAAGCACCGCGCCCGACAGGATATGCGCGCCGACCTCGGAGCCCTTTTCCAGAACGACGACCGACCGTTCCGGGTCCAGCTGCTTCAGCCGGATCGCGGCCGACAGGCCCGCAGGCCCCGCCCCCACGATCACCACGTCATAGTCCATCTTCTCGCGCTGGATCGAAGTCATCGCTTGTCCTTCCCCGGCAGCCGGTCCCGGCCGTGAAACGCTGGCTATTTGCGGCACCCCTGTTGCCGCAGGTCGGACCCGAGGTCAACCGTGACGCAACATCACGGCAAGACCGACCCGGCCGCGCGAAACATTCTGTCCCGCCGGCGACAGGCCGCCGACCACAAACGGCATGACCCCTTGCAATTCAGGGCCTCATCGGGTGAGGTGAGGCAGAATTGACCGAAGTCATGGATCGTGTCCCGATCCGTGGCTTCTTCTTTTACTGTGGAATACCGATGGAAAAGATCCCGATGACCCGGCGCGGGTTCGATGCGCTGGATGCGGAACTGAAGCAGCTCAAGACGGTGGACCGTCCGGCGATCATCCGCGACATCGCCGAGGCGCGCGAACACGGCGACCTGTCCGAGAACGCCGAATATCACGCAGCGCGCGAGAAGCAGGGCTTCATCGAGGGCCGCATCAAGGAGCTGGAGGGCATCCTGTCGCTGGCCGATGTCATCGACCCATCGAAACTGTCCGGCCCGGTCAAGTTCGGCGCGACGGTGACGCTGGTGGACGAAGAGACCGACGAGGAAAAGACCTACCAGATCGTCGGCGAGGTCGAGGCCGACATCGAGAACGGGCTTCTGAACCTGCGCTCTCCGCTGGCCCGGGCCCTGATCGGCAAGGAAGAAGGCGACAGCGTCGAGGTCAAGACGCCGGGCGGCACCCGGTCCTACGAAATCCTGTCGATCCGTTACCTCTGATCCGGGGGCGCCCTGGTGAAACCGCCGCATGATCCCATCAAGGTCGCCAGCGGGCTTGGATCCGGCCCCCTGGCGCAGATGAACGACCCGCCGAGCCGCGGGATGGAGATCGCGGGCGTCGCCCTCAGCCTCGTCTGGGTCCTGCTGATCCTGGTCTATGTGCTGGTCACGCCCCCGGGCAGCGAGACCCGCACCTTGGGCCTGATCATGACCCTGCTCATGGTCTTCCTGCCCATCGCGCTGATCTGGGCGGTGGTCATCACGCTGCGGTCGATCCGGGAACTCCGCGCCGAGGCAAAGCGGTTGCAGGCCACGGTCGATGCCATGCGGTCCAGCTATGTGCAGGCGCAGGGGCAGGGCCAGCCTTCGGGACTGACCCCGGCGGTCGAAAGGAAGATCGACGAGATCGCCGCCTCGACCAAGCAGGCGGAAACGGTGCTGGCGACCTTCTCCTCGCGGCGGGACACCGCCCTGTCGGTGCCCTCGGCCGATCGCAAGGCCGCCCTGGTCCAGCCGCGCCCGGAACCGGCCGCCGAAGAACCGACCCTGGCGCTGGGCACCCCGCCCGAGGAGTTCCGCCCGCCCCTGTCGGTGGCAAGCTTCATCCGTGCGCTGCAATTCCCCGAGACGCCCGAGGACAAGGAGGGCTTCCGCGCCCTGCGCCTCGCGTTGGAGGACCGGACCTCGGCCAAGCTGATCCGCGCGGCGCAGGACGTGCTGACGCTGCTCAGCCAGGACGGCATCTACATGGACGACCTGCAACCCGACATGTGCCACCCGGAGCTTTGGCGGCGCTTTGCCGCCGGCGAGCGCGGGCGGTCGATCGCGGCGCTGGGCGGGATCCGCGACCGGGCCTCGCTGGCGCTGACGGCGGCGCGGATGAAGTCGGACCCGGTGTTCCGCGACGCCGCGCACCATTTCCTGCGCGCTTTCGACAAGGCCTTCGCGGCCTTCGAGCCGAACGCCACGGACGCCGAACTCGTCGAGCTGGCCGACACGCGCACGGCGCGGGCCTTCATGCTGTTCGGCCGGGTGACCGGGACGTTCGACTGATTTGCCGAGAGGCGAAACTTTCGTCCGGTTAGGATCCCGGAAAGCGAACGGCTTTTCTTTTCGATGGCCAATCGTCGCAGGGGGATGAAACCCTGTTCCAGTCGGCATATGTTCCGCGCCAGACAGGAGTCCAATCGAACGAGGTTACTCATGGCCGTCCGCATCAACGACGTTGCCCCCGATTTCACCGCCGAGTCCACCGCCGGGACCATCCGGTTCCACGAGTGGCTGGGCGACAGCTACGGCATCATCTTCAGCCACCCGCGCGATTTCACCCCGGTCTGCACCACGGAATTCGCCGCCGTGGCGCAGCTGGCCGCCGAATGGAAGAAGCGCAACACCAAGGTGATCGGCGTGTCGGTGGACAGCGTGCAGGACCACGAGAAGTGGAAGCGCGACATCGAGGCCTTCGGCGGCGCTCCGGCCGATTTCCCGATCATCGACGACACCAGCCTGACGGTCGCCAAGGCCTATGACATGCTGCCCGCCGACTACTACCTGCCGACCGAGGGGCGGACGCCCGCGAACTCGGCCACGGTGCGGACGGTCTACATCATCGGGCCGGACAAGAAGATCCGCCTGTCGATGACCTACCCGATGTCGATCGGCCGCAACTTCGCGGAAATCCTGCGCGCGCTGGACGCGGTGCAGAAGACCGACGGCGTGCCGCTGGCGACGCCCGCGAACTGGGTGCCGGGTCAGGACGTGATCGTGGCTCTGGCGCTGAACAATGATCAGGCCAGGGAACGGTTCGGCGAACTGGACATCAAGCTGCCCTACCTGCGTTTCGCCAAGTCGCCGGCCTGACCGGCCCGCTGCCGTTCCTTCGGTCGGCCCGCCGTCGTGAGGAACGGCGCAGGGGCAGGGCACCTTTCGGATGCCGGTGATCCGCGGGCGTTTCTGCCCGTCCGCTTTTCGGGTTGCCGGTTTCCTGGGCAAACTGCCCG
Organism: Tabrizicola flagellatus; assembly: GCF_046295235.1. Lineage (GTDB taxonomy): Bacteria > Pseudomonadota > Alphaproteobacteria > Rhodobacterales > Rhodobacteraceae > Tabrizicola > Tabrizicola flagellata_A. The sequence goes on along the minus strand of NZ_JBKBLV010000020.1, from coordinate 43,691 downwards.
GTTTCTGGTCGCCGGGCGCGGTGTTGGCGGGCGGCAACGGGTGCCTGCTGCGGTCGGGCGAGGACACGGCATGCGCGGGGCGCTTAGCTGTGGCCGTCATGCTGATGGACCTGCCCCGCCCCGCCTCTGCCCTAGCGCCTGTCGAGCGCAGCCATGGCCTTGCGCGGGTGGACTTCCGCCTGGCGGCCTCGGGGACCCGGCTGGCAGGGTTGCGGCAGGAGGGCTCGGCCAAGGCCTTCGTGCATCCGGGGGCGCAGGGGCCGGAGGCGGTGTTCCTGAACACCTCGGGCGGGATGACCGGCGGCGACCGGCTGGCCCTTGCGCTGAGCCTGGCCGCGGGTTCTCGCGTGACGGCCACGACCCAGACGGCGGAACGGGCCTATCGTTCCGACGCCGGCATCGCGCGTGTCACGGTGAGTCATGACCTTGGCGCGGGTGCGCATCTCGACTGGCTACCGCAGGAGACGATCCTGTTCGACGCATCGGCGCTGGAGCGTGTGACGACGGTGCGGCTGGCTGCGGGTGCGTCGTGCCTCCTGCTGGAGGCGGTGGTCCTCGGCCGCGCGGCGATGGGCGAGGCGGTGCGGCGGGTCAGCCTGGTGGACCGCCGGCAGGTCCTGCGCGGCGACGTTCCGGTGCTGGTCGAGCCGTTGCGACTGGGGGACGCGGCCCTGTCGGCAGGGCCGGGCGTCCTGCAGGGCGCGCGGGCCTTTGCCAGCCTTGCGCTGGTGGCCCAGGGGGCCGAGGCGCGGGTGGCGGCGATGCGGGCGGTGCTGGACGAACCCGGCGTGTCGGCGGGGGCCTCCGGCTTCGACGGCAAGCTGACGCTGCGCCTGATGGCGGCGGACAGCTGGCCGCTCCGGCGGCAGGTCCTGCGGGTGCTCGAGGTGCTGCGCGACGGCCCCCTGCCCCGCGTCTGGCAGATGTGAGAAGACGCGATGAACCTGACCCCCCGCGAGCGGGAAAAGCTTCTGATAAGCGTGGCGGCGATGGTCGCGCGCAACCGGCTGGCGCGCGGCGTCAAGCTGAACCACCCCGAGGCGGTGGCGCTGATCACCGATTTCGTCGTCGAGGGCGCCCGCGACGGCCGCTCGGTCGCCGACCTGATGGAGGCCGGCGCCCATGTGATCCGGGCCGACCAGTGCATGGCGGGCATCCCCGAGATGATCCATTCCGTGCAGGTCGAGGCGACCTTCCCCGACGGCACCAAGCTTGTCACCGTCCACCACCCCATCCGTTGAGAGGCCCCCGATGCAACGCCTTGTCCCCGTCCTGACCCTTCTCCCTTCTGCGGCCCTGGCCCATCCGGGGGACCATCATGCCACGGGCCTGCTGCACCTGCTTGTCGAGCCGGACCACCTGGCGATGATCGCCGCCGTCGTGGCCGTGCTCGGCTATCTTGTCTACCGATGGGCGCGGTCATGATCCCGGGCGAGATCCTTCCCGCTGCGGGCGAGATCGAGTTGAACGCCGGCCAGCCCGTCACCACTCTGATGGTCGCAAATACCGGCGACCGGCCGGTGCAGGTTGGCAGCCACTACCACTTTGCCGAGACCAACGCCGCGCTGTCCTTCGACCGCGGCGCCGCCATGGGCCAGCGCCTCGACATCCCCGCCGGCACCGCCGTCCGTTTCGAGCCGGGACAGAGCCGCGAGGTCCGGCTGGTCCCCTATGGTGGCGCACGGGTGGTCTTCGGGTTCAACAAGAAGGTGATGGGGCCGCTGGGATGACGCTTGACGCAAGGGCAACAGACGGCAAACGCTGGGCTTTCCAACCAACAGGGAGAAAGCCCCATGTGTGACGCTTGCCTGATCGAGAACATCAAGTCCTCGATGCTGTCCCGCCGCGCGCTGTTCACCGGCGCGGCGGCGACCACCGCCGCGGTGATGGCCTCTGGCCTGACCACGGCAAAACCCGCCCTTGCCAAGGCCGCGGGCAAGGTGGTGGACCTGACCCATGCCTATGACGGGTCCTTCCCGACCTTCGACGGCAATCCCGGCATCCTTTACGACCCCGCCGTGAAGTTCGAGGGCAACGGTTATCAGCTGTGGAAGCTGACGATCTACGAACACACCGGCACCCATATCGACGCGCCGCTGCACTTCACCGCCGACGGCACCTCGGTCGCCGATCTGGCGCCAGAGCGGCTGGTCTGCCCGCTCTGCGTCATCGACCTGACCGCGAAGGCGAAGGACGACGCCAATGCGATGGTGGAGCCCGCCGATCTGGAAGCCTGGGTCAGCGCCAACGGCGAGATCCCGGCGGGCGCCTGCGTGGCGTTGAACTCGGGCTGGGCGGCCAAGGTCGGCTCCCCGGATTTCCGCAACACGCCCGATGGCAAGCTGGCCTTCCCCGGTTTTTCCAAGGCGGCAACGGACATGCTGGCCGCGATGGACGTGGCCTGCATCGGGGTGGACACGCTGTCGCTCGACCCCGGCAACTCGGCCGATTTCGCGGTGCATTTCAGCTGGCTGCCCGGCGGGCGCTTCGGGATCGAGAACATGGCGAACCTCGACCAGCTGCCGGCCAAGGGCGCCACGGTCTTCATCGGCGCGCCGAAGCACAAGCAGGGCACCGGCGGCCCGGCCCGCGTGATGGCGGTGCTGTGATGGCGACCGTCCCCCTTCTGCGGGACGAGGAGGCGGGGGCCGAGGCCCTCGCCGTCTTCGCCGACATCCGCGCCAAGCGGCAGACGGACTACGTCAACAACTTCTGGCGCGCACTCGCGCACGAGCCGGCCTTGCTGAAGGCGGTCTGGGACAGGGTGCAGGCGGTGATGGCGCCCGGTGCGCTCGATCCCCTCGTGAAGGAGATGATCTACATTGCCGTCTCCGCTGCCAACGGCTGCGACTACTGCGTGCATTCCCACACCGCGGCCGCGAAGGCCAAGGGGATGTCATCCGCCCAACATGGAGAGTTGCTATCGGTGATCGCACTGGCGGCGCAGACCAATGCGCTGGCCACCGCCCTGTCGGTGCCGGTGGATGACCGGTTCCGCGCATGAGGAGAGCTTGCCCATGTATCCGATGATGACCCCGGCCCAGGTGATCGCGCTGTCGCTGAGGACCGGGATGATGCTGATGGAAGCGCAGGCGGTTATCGCCATGCGACTGTGGGGGATGATGGGCATGTGGCGGGTAACGCCCTCGGAAACCGCCCGGATGTCGTCCGAGAAGGTGGCGGCGGTCGGCGAGTCGGCCGTTGCCGCCTCGCGGGCGGTGATGGCCGGCAAGCCGCCCGCCGCGATCGCCGACCTCGCGCTGAAACCCATCGCCCGCCGCACCCGGTCCAACGTCAAGCGCCTCGCCGCCCGCGGCCCCGGCAAGCCCTGAGAGGATCCGATGCCCGCCACGATCCGCCGCGCCGATTATGCCGCCATGTATGGCCCCACCACGGGCGACAGGCTGCGGCTGGGCGACACCGACCTGATCGTCGAGGTGGAGCGGGACCTGACGACCTACGGCGAGGAGGTGAAGTTCGGCGGCGGCAAGGTGATCCGCGACGGCATGGGGCAGTCCCAGGTCTCGCGCGCACGGGGGGCGATGGACACGGTCTTCACCAATGCGCTGATCATCGACCACACCGGCATCTACAAGGCCGATGTCGGCCTGCGCGACGGGCGGATCGCCGCCATCGGCAAGGCGGGGAACCCGGACACCCAGCCCGGGGTGACCATCGTCATCGGCCCCGGCACCGAGATCATCGCGGGCGAGGGCCGAATCCTGACCGCAGGCGGGATGGACGCGCATATCCATTTCATCTGCCCGCAGCAGGTGGAGGACGCGCTGCACTCCGGCATCACCACCATGCTGGGTGGTGGGACGGGTCCGGCGCATGGAACGCTGGCCACGACCTGCACGCCGGGCCCCTGGCACCTGGGGCGGATGATCCAGGCGGCGGACGGGTTGCCGATGAACCTGGCCTTTGCCGGGAAGGGCAACGCCAGCCTGCCCGAGGCGCTGGTGGAGCAGGTCCGGGGCGGGGCGGCGGCGCTGAAGCTGCACGAGGACTGGGGGACCACCCCCGGCGCCATCGACTGCTGTCTGGGCGTGGCGGATCAGATGGACGTGCAGGTGATGATCCACACCGACACGCTGAACGAAAGCGGGTTCGTGGAGAACACCCTTGCCGCCTTCAAGGGCCGGACGATCCATGCCTTCCACACCGAAGGCGCGGGGGGAGGCCATGCGCCCGACATCATGAAGGTGGTGGGCTGGCAGAACGTGCTGCCCTCGTCCACCAACCCGACGATGCCCTACACGGTGAACACGGTGGAGGAACATCTCGACATGCTGATGGTCTGCCACCATCTCGACAAGCGCATCCCCGAGGACGTGGCCTTTGCCGAAAGCCGCATCCGACGCGAGACGATCGCGGCCGAGGACGTGCTGCACGACATGGGCGCGTTCTCGGTGATTTCGTCGGACAGCCAGGCGATGGGGCGGGTGGGCGAAGTGATCACCCGCACCTGGCAGACCGCGCACAAGATGAAGGTCCAGCGCGGGCGGCTGGCCGAGGAGACGGGGGCGAACGACAACGTCCGCGTCCGCCGCTATATCGCCAAGTACACGATCAACCCGGCCATCGTGCACGGGATCAGCCGGCACATCGGCAGCGTCGAGGTGGGCAAGCGCGCCGACCTCGTGCTGTGGAACCCGGCCTTCTTCGGCGCCAAGCCCGAGATGGTGCTGATCGGCGGCATGATAACGGTCGCCCAGATGGGCGACCCGAACGGGTCGATCCCCGTCCAGCCGATGTATTCCCGCCCGATGTTCGGGGCCCTGGGCCGGGCGGTGGAACGGTCGGCGGTGATGTTTGTCAGCAAGGCCGCGCAGGAGGATGACCTGCGGGGGCGGCTGGGGATTGCGAAGGTGACGCTCACGGTCGAGAACACGCGGGACATCGCCAAGCGCGACATGATCCACAACTCGGCCACGCCCAGGGTCGAGATCCACCCCGAGACCTACGAGGTCCGCGCCGACGGCGAGGTCATCACCTGCGCGCCGGCCAAGGAACTCCCCCTCGCGCAGCGCTATTTCCTGTTCTGAGCCATGACCAGCCTGCTGAAATCCGCCCCGCCCCTGGCCCATGACCGCGTCGTCCTGGACTACGACCAGCGCCTGATGCGGAGGAAACTTCTCACCACCCAGGGCGGCCGCGCGTTCCTGGTGGACCTGCCGTCGGTCACGAACCTCGACAACTACTGGGGCTTTCTGGTCGATGGGTTGAACATCGAGATCGTCCCGGCGCCCGAGGCAGTGCTGGTCATCACCGGCGACCTCACGCGGCTTGCCTGGCACATCGGCAACCGCCACACGCTGTGCCAGATCCTGCCCGACCGGCTGGTGATCCGCGAGGATCATGTGCTGGAACGGATGCTGACCGGCCTCGGCGCGACGATCCGGCGCGAGAGCCTGCCCTTCAAGCCCGAGGGCGGCGCCTATGGCCATGGCCGCACGATGGGTCATTCGCATGGCGACGATCCTGATGGTGCCCGGTTCGGCTGGCACCACCATGGCGACGGGCAGATGCACTTCCATGCGTCGAAGGGCGCGACGTGACGGCGCTTCTGACCCTCGTCCAGTGGCTGTCTCCGGCCTTCCCGACCGGGGCCTTTGCCTACAGCCACGGCCTGGAACGGGTGATCGCCACAGGCGACGTGACCGATGCCGCCGGCTTCGAGGTCTGGCTGCGCAACATCCTCACCCACGGCGCGGGCTGGCAGGACGCGGTTCTGCTGACCCGGGCCCTTGCGCCGGATGCCGACCATGACGCTCTGGATGCGCTGGCCCGCGCTCTGGCCCCGTCCGCAGAGCGGTTGCAGGAGGGCGCAGAGCAGGGTGCTGCCTTCGCGCGGATGGTCGCAGGCCTGACCGGGCGCCCTCTGCCCGCCCGGATGCTGCCGGTCGCGGTGGGAGAGGCCGCCGCCCCGCTGGCGCTGCCGCCCGCGCAGGTCATCCAGCTCTACCTCCAGAACTTCGCCGGCAACCTCTGCACAATCGCCACGCGCCACGTCCCCCTTGGCCAGAGCGAGGGGCAGGCGGTCCTGTCCCGCCTTCTGCCCGCAATCGAGGCCTTGGGCCTGAAGGCCGCCACCGCCAGCCTCGACGACCTCGGCGGCTGCGCGCTGGCCGCTGACCTTGCCGCCTTCCAGCACGAAACCCAGGACGTAAGGATCTTCCGCACATGACCCACGGCCCCCTCCGCGTCGGCATCGGCGGCCCCGTCGGCGCCGGCAAGACGACCCTCACCGAAAAGCTCGCCCGGGCGCTTGGCCCCCGGTTGTCGATGGCCGTCATCACCAACGACATCTACACCCGCGAGGATGCCGAGGCGCTGACCCGCGCGCAGGTCCTGCCTGCCGCCCGCATCCGGGGCGTGGAAACCGGCGGCTGTCCGCATACCGCGATCCGCGAGGATGCCTCGATCAACCTTGCCGCCGTGGCCGACCTCAACAAGGCCTTCCCCGATCTTGACCTCATCCTGATTGAATCGGGGGGCGACAACCTGGCCGCCACCTTCTCGCCGGAACTCGCCGACCTGACGATCTATGTCATCGACACGGCGGCCGGGCAGGACATCCCGCGCAAGCGCGGGCCGGGGGTGACGAAATCGGACCTCCTTATCGTCAACAAGACCGACCTTGCCCCGCATGTCGGCGTCGACCCGGTGCTGCTTGAGGTCGACACGGCGCGGGCACGGGGCAGCCGTCCCTACGTCATGGCCCAGTTGCGGCACGGCAAGGGGGTGGACGAGGTGGTCGATTTCATCGTCAGGAACGGCGGCCTGCGGCTGAAGACTGACGCGGCGTAAACCCGACTCATCTGCGACCGGGCGCGGGCGGACGGGTGCGAACCTTCCGCCCGCTGCCTTTTGCACAGGCCGATTGCCCGCCCGGCAGGCGCCTGACTGTCCGCACCCCGCCCGATTTCTGCGATGCAGCATGACGAGGCACCGAAAAATGCGTCGTCTCCCCGCGGACTGGGCGCGAGGAAACCCCTTCTCCTATGCGCATGGCGATCCCCCGGCTTTCCTGTCCCCAGCCAAGGCCGCTGGCCCGAGGCCCGGAAAGACCAACCATGTCCGGCGCGGTCCGGGCAAACGAAACAGGGGATAGACACGAAGAAACCGACCAGCCGCACGCTTCTGTCCAGCGCCGCTGCCGCCGCTGCGATGACCTTGCCGCGCCTCGCCTTCGGCCAGGCCAAGACGATCAAGGTCGGCGTGCAGAAGCTCGCGCTTCTGGGCACCGACCATGTCTATCCGCGCACGACGAACAACATCCTGGAGGCCTACCTGATCTCCAAGGGCATCCCGAAGGAGGACATCTTCGTCAACTACACCCCCTTCGGCCATTCGGACTGGTCGAAGATCGTCGGCGACGTGGTCGCGCTGGGCGCGGACGGCAAGAAGGTCGGCGTCGTCTCGACGATCAACGGCGATGCGAACATCGGCTTCTACAAGGAACCAGCCGCCGCGGGCGTGAAGGCCGACACGATCCCGGTCGTCGCTTTCTCGGTCGGCGAAGAGGAACTGTCGGGCCTCGACACCCCGAACCTGGTCGGGCACCTCGCGGCCTGGAACTACTTCATGTCGGCCGACACGCCCGAGAACAAGGCGTTCATCGAGGCCTGGAAGGCCTTCATCAAGGACGACAAGCGTGTGACGAACGACCCGATGGAGGCGCATTACATCGGCTTCAACATGTGGGTGAACGCGGTCACCGCTGCGGGGACCACCGATGTCGATGCGGTCAGCGATGCGATGATCGGGCAGAAATTCCCGAACCTCACGGGCGGGATGGCCCAGCCCGAAACCGACCACTATCAACCCCAAGGACTCTCGTTATGAACGAGGGACGACCGGGGGCAAGTCACCTGCAACCTGACCAATGCCGAGATCGGGGTCGATGACACCGACCACCTTACCGTCACCCCCTTCAGGCGCAAGAGCCATGACCCTGCGCATCGTATCCTTTAGCCTTCTTGCCCTGCTTGCCTCTCCTGCCGTTGCCCAACCCGACGGCGCGACGATCTATGCCGACCTCTGCTCCAGCTGCCACGCCGAAACCCGGCTGGGTGGCAAGGGCCCGGCGCTGATCCCGGAAAGCCTGGGGCGTCTGAAGGGAGAGAAGCTGGCGGCCGTCATCGCCGACGGCCGCCCGATGACGCAGATGCCGGCCTTCAAGGACACTCTGAAACCCGAGGAGATCGCCGCCGTCGCCGCTTTCATCCAGACCCCGCTGGATGCCCCGATCTGGGCCACGGCAGAGATCGACGGCTCGCAAACGATGCGGGAGGACTACGCCCCCGCCACCGCCCCGGTATTCAGCTCCGACCCAATGAACATCACGCTGGTCGTGGAGACCGGCGACAGCCACATCTCGGTGCTGGACGGCGACACGCTGGACGTGCTCGACCGCTTCGAGACGCCGTTCGCGGTGCATGGCGGGCCGAAATTCTCGTCGGACGGGCGCTATGTCTTCATCATGTCCCGTGACGGCTGGGTGCAGAAATACGACATCTGGTCGCTGCACGAGGTCGGCCGGGTCCGCGCGGGCCTGAACAGCCGCAACATCGCGATGAGTTCGGACGGCAAGTATCTGGCTGTCGCCAACTACCTCCCGAACACGCTGACGATCCTGAACGCCGCCGACCTGTCGGTGGCCAGGGTGTTCGACGTGACGGGGCGCAAGGGCGACGCTTCTCGCGTCTCGGCGGTCTACCAGGCCCCGGAGCGGGGGACTTTCGTCCTGGCGCTGAAGGACGTGCCGGAGATCTGGGAGGTGACCTTTACCGAGGACGACGGGCCCTATTCCGAAGGGTTCGTCCATTCCAACGAGAACGGGATGGAAGAGGCGCTAGGCGTGCAGAAGGGGCTGTTCGCCCGTCGCCGGATCGACGTTTCGGCGCCGTTGGACGATTTCTTCTTCTCGCCCGACTACCGCGAACTGATCGGCGCCAACCCCGAAGCCGAGACCGGCGTCGTCGTCAACCTGGATGTCGGCCGCGAGATCGCCAGCCTGCCCTTGCCGGGGATGCCGCACCTGGGCTCTGGCATCAGCTGGGACCGCAAGGGCCATCGCGTCGTCGCCATTCCGCACCTGAACGAAGGCCGGATCAGCGTGATCGACATGGAGGACTGGTCGCTGGTCAAGACCATCGAAACCTCTGGCCCCGGCTTTTTCCTACGAAGCCATGACGGGACCCCCTGGCTGTGGGCGGACGTCTTCACGGGTGAGCAGAAGGGCGAAATGCACATCATCGACAAGGAGACGCTGGAGGTCGCCAAGGTTCTGACGCCCGAACCGGGCAAGACCGTGGCGCATACCGAATTCACCAGGGACGGGAAGCATGCGCTGGTGTCGATCTGGGAGATGGATGGGGCCGTGATCGTCTACGATGCCAGGACCCTGAAGGAAATCAGACGCTTGCCGATGGTCGGGCCATCAGGAAAATACAATGTCTGGAACAAGATCACCGTCGAGGACGGAACCAGCCACTAGGCCCTCATGGCGGTTGATGGCGGTGCTTTGGCCCTTTGCCACGGCAGTGATGGCGATCAACCTGTTCCTTTTGGGCCTTGTCGGCGTGGCGGCCGGCTGGACCGGCATCGCCCCCGTCACCGCGCTTTGGCTGCCGCTGCCGCTGGGAGTTCCGGCCACATGGGCTGCTGCGCGCTGGGTCGCACGCCTGATGGCCGAGGCCGAGCAGTCCTGACCGAAGTCAAGGTTCCCCGCCGGCATCCCATGCCAATTCCCGCTTCAGCAAACCGGAAAGGAAATTCCATGTTCAAACCCCTGCTTCCCATCCTTGCCCTGACCCTGGCGGCCCCCGCCTTCGCCGATCCGGACGCCTCCGAGGGCGAAGCGAACTTCAAGAAGTGCAAGTCCTGCCACTCGATCATTGCTCCCGACGGGACCGAGATCCAGAAGGGCGGCAAGACCGGCCCGAACCTCTGGGGCGTCGTTGGCCGTGCGGTCGGATCGGCCCCCGATTTCAAGTATGGCGATGGCATACTGGCCGCGAACGCCAAGGGTGTTGTCTGGGACGAGGCGCAGATCGTGACCTATTTGGCCGATCCGGCGGCTTGGGTGAAGGCCGCAACGGGCAATGCGGCGGCAAAGTCGAAGATGACCTTCAAGCTGCCGAAGACCGAGGATGCCGAGGACATGGCCGCCTACCTCGCCACCCTCAAGTGAGCTTCCGGCGCGGTCCCTGCCCTTTGCGGGCGGGGGCCGTCCCCCGTTTTGCGCGCTATCCGGCGGCAAGGCGTCCTGATCCGCCCTGTCGCTGTATGGATATCCTCGCGGAGCGACCCGAACCAGTGGCTACCTGAGCCTTGGCCGTGTCGCGATTACTTTCCAGGGGTCGGTCGTGGAGAGGTTGTTGGATGTCGCCCGCCTTGACCACGCGCGCGACTCCAGACTAGTGGCGGTTGTCCAGGTGCCGGCAGGGGCTGACCGACGGCTTGATCTCGCCCTGTTCGCGCCCGCTGGGGACCGGGCCGACGATCCAAAGGCCGCTGTCGGTCATCGTCTCGCGGATCCGTTCGACCCGGTGGTCCGCGACGGAGAGGCGCCGGGCGTTGGCAGCCCTATCCGCTTCCGGCGCGATACTGCCCCTGTTCCCTGGATCCATTCGCATGATCGCGAGCCTGAGCCTCTCAATTCGCTCCCCCGTCAGTTGCGCAAATCCCGGTTCACGACGCGGCCTGAACCGTCTACTGCCCGCCTTCTGCATGGGAAGCTTCGCACTGGACCGGGGACTGCGCGGCACGGTCGGCGAGCGAAACGGTGTGCTGGTCATCCAGGCCGAGGTGGCCTTTGCCGGGTCTGCGAAAAGGTCTCGCCGGCGAACCCGGTCCGCCTTGCCATCCAGAACGGCATGAGCACAGTAGAGGCGTTCGGAAGCGCCGGAGTCATGCAATGCAACTGGGCCGCATCGCCTGCCTGGGAGAGGTGATGATCGAGGTCGCCCGGACCGGCGACGATGCCGCCCGGATCGGGGTGGCGGGCGACACGTTCAACACGGCGGTCTACCTGTCGCGCGCTCTGGGGCCGGGACGGGTGGCCTATGTCACGGCGCTTGGGACCGACCGGCAGTCCGACCGGATCCTCGACGCGCTCCGGGCCGAGGCGCTCGACACCAGCCATGTCGACCGCCTGCCGGGGCTGATGCCGGGACTTTACCTGATCGACACCGATGCGAGGGGCGAGCGCAGCTTTTCCTACTGGCGCTCGACCTCGGCGGCGCGGCACATGTTCAGCAAGGAAAGCGGCCTGACGCCAGAGTTTCTGGACGGCTTCGACACGCTCTACCTCTCGGGCATCAGCATCGCGATCCTCGACCCGGCGGCCCGCGACCGGCTGGCCGACGGGCTGGAGCGCTTTCGCGCGCGAGGCGGCAAGGTCGCCTTCGATTCCAACTATCGCGCGATACTGTGGCCCGACATCGCCACTGCCCGCACCCAGATGGCGCGCTTCATCGCCGCAAGCGATATCGCCTTCCCGTCGCAGGACGACGAGGCGGCACTTTCCGGCACAGGCGGCGTCACGTCGATCCTTGACCGTTATGCGGCCGCAGGCGTCCGGCAGGGCGCGCTGAAATGCGGGGCTGACGGGGCGATTGCGCTGGACGGAAGCCGCCTGCACCGCCCGGCACGGCCCGGAGTGCGGGTGGTCGACACTACGGCGGCGGGCGACAGCTTCAACGCCGGCTTCCTGGCGCAGATGGACCGGGGTGGAGACATTTCCGAATGTCTCGCTGCCGCCGCAGGTCTGGCCGAGCGTGTCATCGCGGTGCGAGGTGCAATCCTGCCGCGCTGACCTGCGGCGGGCCAGAGGGCTCTCTGCTGTCCGGCATTGGCCGTCATCCTACCGGTGCTTGCGTGGGACGGATTCCCGATGTCCGACCGTGCCGGCCCGCAGAGGCAGTTTGGCGCCATGCTTTGCGGCGGGGTGGGGGGATCCGCCGACCGGCTCAGGCCGCGGCGAACATCGGCCCGCCACGCCAGCGCGGGTAGCCGTAGCCGTGGACTTCCACGAGGTCGATGTCAGAGGCTTTCAGGGCGATCCCCTCGGCCAGGATGGTCCTTCCTTCCGCCGCCATCGCGCGGGTGAGGCGGGTGGCAATCTCCTCGGCCGTAAGGGCTTGTGCGCTGCCGATGTGGTCGGCCAGCAGTCGGGCAGTGGTGTCCGATGGCCTTGGCGTCCGGTCGCCCGCTGCATAATCGTACCAACCGCCGCCGGTCTTCTGGCCCTTGCGCCCGGCGCGGACGAGAATGTCGCCCAGCGTTTCCGGCACGTCCTGCCCCGCTGCCCGCGCGCCCTCGCGCTGGAGGTACGCGATGTCGAGGCCGCCAAGGTCCTGCGCCTCGAACGGACCCATAGCGAAGCCGTGGGCGCGCATGGCGGCGTCGATGGTGGTGATGGGGGTGCCCTGTCGGACAAGGGCTTCTGCCTCGGCCCGGTAGCGTTTCAGGATGCGGTTGCCGATGAAGCCGTCGCAGATCCCGGCCTGCACGGGAATCTTGGCGAGCGTCCGGGCCAGGGCGAAGCCGGTGGCGAGGGTTTCCGGCGAGGTCGCCGGGATCGGCACGATCTCCAGCAGTTTCATTACGTTGGCCGGGCTGAAGAAGTGCAGCCCGATGAAGCGGTCGGGATGGGGCAGGTCCGCGGCGATGAGGCGCGGGTCGAGGTAAGAGGTGTTGGTGGCGAGGATCGCGTCGGGGCGGCAGGTCTGGCCCAGCCGGGCAAAGACGGCGCGCTTGACGGAAAGGTCCTCGAACACGGCCTCGATGACGAGGTCGGTGTCGGCCAGCAGGCTGTAGTCACTTCCTGCGGTGACGCCGTCCATCCGGGCCTGTGCCTGCGCCTCGGTCAGCTTGCCGCGCTTCACCGCGCCGTCGAATATGGTGCGGAGGTTCTGTAGGCCGCGATCCACGGCCTCTGCATCGCGTTCGATCAGGGTGACGGGCAGGCCCGCGTCGCGCAGCGCGGCGGCGATGCCCGCGCCCATGGTGCCCCCACCGATCACGGCGGCGGAGCTGATCTCTCTTGGCCTCGTGTCGCCCAGATGCGCGGGTTTCGGTGCGGCGCGTTCGGCGAAGAAGATGTGGCGCAAGGCTGCGGCCTGGTCCGAGGCCCGCAGCTCGAGGAAGGTCGCCCGTTCGTGGGCCATCGCCTCGGCAAAGGGTTTCTCGGCGGCGACGCGCAGGCAGTCCAGCGCGCGAAGAGGGGCGATTTCGCCCCGGGCCCGCTTGGCGATGGCCTTCTTCTGCTCATCCCACCACGCCGCGTCGGGTGTGGTTACGTGGCGGGCGGAGACAGCTTGAGGCAGGGGGCGGGTCAGGGCCTGGCGTGCGAAGGCGACGGCTTCGGCAAGCAGGTCGCCGGTGACGACGGCATCGACCAGGCCCAGCGAAAGGGCCTTGGCGGCCTTGACCGGGCGGCCGGTGGTGACCAGCTCGACCGCCGCCTCGACGCCCGCAAGACGTGGGGTGCGGACGGTGCCCGAGGCGCCCGGCACAATGCCGAGGGTGACTTCGGGCAAGCCGACGGAGGCGGTGTCGAGGGCTACGCGGCAACGGCAGCCCATCGCAACCTCGAATCCGCCACCGAGCGCGGAGCCGTGGATGGCGGCCACCCAGGGTTTTGCGGCCTGTTCCAGCCGGTCAACCAGGTCGGGGAGGTGCGGCGGGACGGGGGGCTTGCCGAACTCGGTCACGTCGGCCCCGGCGATGAAGGTGCGGCCCGCGCAGATCAGCACCACGGCGCGGACCGAGGGGTCGGCATCCAGCGTGCCGACGGCGTCCCAGAGGCCCTGGCGCAAGGCCTGGCCAAGGGCATTGACCGGCGGGTTGTCGACGGTGACGATGGCGATGTCGGCCTCGCGCCGGATGCTGACTGTCATCTCAAATCCCCAGGTAAGCTTCGCGGATGCGCGGATCGGCGATAAGCACCTCGGCCGGGCCGTCCATGGTGATGCGGCCGGTTTCCATCACATAGCCACGATCGGCGATCTTCAGCGCGCCGTAGGCGTTCTGTTCCACCAGAAGCACGGTGACATCCAGCGCCTTCAGCCCCTTCACCACGTCGAAGATCTGCGCGACGATGATCGGGGCAAGGCCCATCGAGGGCTCATCCAGCAGCAGACAGGATGGGCGCCCCATCAGTGCCCGCGCCATCGCCAGCATCTGCTGCTGGCCGCCCGACAGGCCGCCTGCCGCAAGGTTCCGCTTTTCCTTCAGGATCGGGAACATCTGAAAGGCGTCGTCCATGTCCTTCTCTACCCGGTCATCGGCGTAGAGATAGGCGCCGAGGCGCAGGTTTTCCTCCACTGTCAGGTTGGTGAAAATCTGCCGGCCTTCCGGCGATTGCGACAGGCCCCGGCCGACACGGCGCCACGCCGGGACGCCGGACATCGGCTCGCCCCGGAAGGTGACAGAACCTCCCGCCAGCGGATGCACGCCCGAAAGGCAGCGCAGGAGCGTGGTCTTGCCCGCTCCGTTGGCCCCGATCACGGTGACGATCTCGCCCGAGTTCACGGCAAGGTCGATCCCGTGCAGCACTTCGATCCGCCCATAGCGGGCGCGCAGACCTTCAACCAGCAGCATTTTCGGCCCCCAGATAGGCAGCGATGACGGCAGGGTTCCGGCTGACCGAGGCCGGGTCGCCCTCGGCGATCTTCTCGCCGTGGTCGAGGACGACGATGTGGTTGGAGATCCGCATGACCATCTTCATGTCGTGTTCCACCAGAAGGATCGCGACGCCCGAGGCCGCGATTTCCGCGATCAGGTGGTCGATCTCTTCGGTTTCCACCGCGTTGCAGCCCGCCGCCGGTTCGTCCAAAAGGAGGACCCTGGGGTTCAGGGCCATCGCGCGGGCGATTTCCAGCCGCTTGAGCGAGCCGTAGGAGAGGCTGCCGGCCTCCCGCTCGGCCGCGCGTTCCAGGCCCACGCGCTTGAGCAGTTCCCGCGCTCCGGCCTCGGCCTCAAGCGCCCGGCGGCGCGAGGACGGAAGGTTGAACAGGTCGGACAGGACGTGACCGCTTTCCCGCAGGTGGTAGCCCGCGATGGTGTTCTCCAGAACGGTCATCGACTGGAAGATCTGAAGGTTCTGGAAGGTCCGGCACATGCCGCGCCGGGCCAGAAGGTGCGGGGACATGGCGGTCACGTCCTCGCCGTTCAGGACGACCTTGCCCGATCCCGGCTGGTAGACACCCGAGATCATGTTGAAGAGCGTCGTCTTGCCCGCGCCGTTCGGGCCGATGACCGAGACGATCTCGCCCGGTTTCACGCCGAAGGAGACGTCGTTCACGGCCTTGAGGCCGCCGAAGCTGATGCCCAGCCCCTCGATCGACAAAAGGTTCATTCGCCCCTCCCCCGGATCTTGCGCAGGATCGACGGGACGACGCCTTCGCGCAGGAAGATCATCACCAGCACCATAACGGCGCCGAGGACCAGTTGTTCGTATTCGGCGAAGACCGTCAGGACCTGCGGCAGCAGGGTCAGCACCGCCGCGCCGAAGATTGCGCCGGCGACCGATCCGACGCCGCCCAGGACGGCCATCGTCACCATTTCGACCGAGTGCATGAAACCGGCCACATCGGGGGTGATGAACTTGTTCTGAAGTGCGAGGAGCGAGCCCGAGACTGAGGCATAGACGGCCGAGATCACGAAGGCTTGCAGCTTCAGCTTCGCCACGTCCATGCCGACGGTCCTGGCTGCAACTTCCGACCCGTGCAGCGCCCGCAACGCCCGACCCGTCGCGCTGTCGCGCAGGTTCAGCGCCAGCCAGGCACCCAGGAACAGGACGATGCCGCAGAAGAAGTACCAGAACTGCCCGTTCGACAGGTCAAGCCCTGCGTCCTTCAGAACGGCACGCAGGCCAAGCTCGGCGACCTCGATCCCGTCGGGGCCGCGCGTCAGCTCGCGCTCGTTGTTCAGCACCATCGAGATCAGGATACCCATCCCCAGTGAGGCGACGGCCAGGTAATAGCCCTTCAGGCGCAGGATCGGACGGCCGACCAGCCAGGCGAGGAAGGCCGAGACGGCTGCGCCCAGGAGGACCGCCAAGGCGGGATGGATGCCCCAGTGGACGGGAGCCAGGGCGCAGGCATAGGCGCCGATACCGGCGAACCCGGCGTGGCCCAGACTGATCTGTCCGGCCCAGCCGGTCAGGATCACGATGCCGGTGACGGCCAGCGCGTTGACAAAGATCAGCGCGCCGACGCGGTAGTAGAAGGCCGAAGGGAAGAAGACCGGCGAGAGTGCGATCAGGATGACAAGGGCCAGGAGTGTGGCGGATTTGGGGGTCAGTCGCATGGTCACACCCGATCCGTCGATTTGCGGCCGAAAAGGCCCTGCGGCAGGAAGAAGAGAACGGCCAGGATCACGATGAAGGCGGCGGCGTCCTTGTATTGCGAGCTGATGTAACCCGCCGTCATTCCTTCCAGCACACCGAGGAGGAAGCCGCCCACCAGCGCACCCTTGGGGTTGCCCATCCCGCCCAGCATTGCGGCGGCAAAGCCCTTCAGCGCGAAGGCGAGGCCCACGTCGTAGGAGGTCATGGTGATCGGCGTCACCAGCACCCCGGCCAGCGCGCCGATCCCGGCGGAGAGGGCGAAGGAGAGGGTCATCACGAAGGGCGTGTTGATCCCCACCAGCTGTGCCGCCAGCCGGTTGTTCGAGGTGGCAAGCACCGCGCGGCCCAGCAGCGTGCGGGTGAAGAACAGCCACAATCCGATGAAGACCGCGACGGACCCTGCGATCACCCAAAGGCTTTGCGGCAGGATCGTCGCGCCCCAGACACGAAGGGGATCATCGCCGGAGAAGGCTGGGTAGGTGTGGATCTGCTTGCCGAAGACCAGCTGCGCCGCACCCCGGATGAAGATCGACACACCAATGGTAATGATGACCAGCGACACGACGGGTGCGCCTCGGGCAGGCTCGATCGCCAGCTTGTTCATCGCCACCCCCAGCGCGGCGGTGGCCACCACGGCTGCCAGCGCAGCCAAGGGCAGCGGTGCGCCCGCGGTGTAGGCCATGACGGTGATCATCCCGCCCAGCATGACGAACTCACCCTGGGCGAAGTTCACCACGTCCGAGGCGTTATAGATGATGGTGAAGCCAAGGGCGACCAGCGCATAGACCGCGCCGACCGTCACCCCGGACAGAAGGAATTGCAGAAGTTCCGACATGCGTCCCGCCCCCGATGGCCCGAAATGGGTCGCCGCGCCCCGGGTGTCCGGGGCGCGGCGGGTGGATTTACTGGACCAGTGTCCATTTGCCGCCCTGGATTTCCAGCATGCGGAAGGCCGAGAGGTCGAGGCCCAGGTGATCCTCGCGGGTGAAGGTATAGATGCCGGTGGTGCCGGCCAGGCCCGAGGTCGCCTCGATGGCGTCGCGGATCGCGGCGGGTTCGGCGGAACCGGCGCGGGCGATGGCATCGGTCATGATCAGGAAGGCGTCATGTGCATAGCCGCCGAAGGTGCCGACCGGGGTGCCGGTCTTTGCCTCGAACATCGCCTTGTAGGCATCGACGACCGGCTTCTGCGGATCATCCGCCGCCAGAAGGTCAGCCACCAGAAGTGCGGTGCCCGGCAGGCGCACGCCTTCTGCCGCATCGGCGCCGGCCAGTTCGATGAACCCGTCCGAGGCCACGCCGTGTGACTGGTAGAAGGGCAGATCGATGGCCAGCTGCTTGACGTTCCGCGTCACGATGGACGGACCCTGGCCGAAGCCCGGGTTCAGGATCGCCTGCACGCCCTCGGTTCCCTTGATCTTGGTCAGCTGCGCGGTCATGTCCGCGTCCTTCGGATCATAGGTCTCGTCCGCGATGATCTCGATGCCATAGTCCGGTGCCACGGCCTTGCACTGCGCCTGCATGGACGCGCCGAAGCCGTCGGTGCCCGAGATCATGCCGATCCTGGTGATCCCGGACTTCTGCATGTCCTCGAAGATCTTCTGGCAGGCCATGCGGTCGGTGTGCGGGGTCTTGAAGGTGAAGGGTTTGACCGGGTCGATGATGTCAATTGCGCCCGCCAGCGAGATGAACGGGATCTCGGCGTCCTCGGCCACGGCCAGGATCGACATGGTCGTGCCGGTGGTAGTGCCGCCGATGATGGCGACGACTTCGTCATCCTCGACGAGGCGGGTTGCGAAGGTGCGGGCCTTGTTCGGGTCACCATTGTCGTCATAGGCGATCAGCGTCACTTCCTCGCCGTTTATGCCGCCTTTGGCGTTCAGCTCCTCCACCAGCATTTCCAGGGTCTTGAGCTCCGGGTCGCCCAGGAAGGCGGCGGGGCCGGTTGACGACAGCGAGGCGCCGATCTTGATCTCGGCCATTGCCGGGAGGGCAAGGGCGACGAGGGCAGTGGTGGTCAGGAACGTCTTCATGTGGGTCTCCTCCCAGAGGTTGAAAATCAGGCCGCCAGTCGGCGCGACATCACCCGGCGAAAGCGGGTGGCGACGAAGGCGGTGTCGGTAAGGCTGGCGTTGCCGGCCGGGTTGGCTCCGGTGACGTGAAAGTCGCTGAAGGCCGCGGACTGGTTGACGTAGATGTTGCCGGTCAGGTTGATCGACAGGTTGACGCCGGCGTCGGCGAAGGCCGTCTCGGCGCGGGCGATGCGCGCTTCGTCGGTGTCGTAAAGCGCGGCGGTGATCGCGCCTTTCTCGGCGGCAAGGCTCGCGGCCTGCCGGATGGCGGCGTCGGCGTCCTTGGTGGCGATCAGGAAGGCGACGGGGCCGAAACACTCGTCGGTCGCGGTCGGGTCGGTTTCGGACACGGCCAGCAGGAGGGGCCCCGGGTCGCCCTTCGATGCCCCGGCGCGCAGGACGCGGCCCTTGGCGGCAGTCGCCTCGGCGCGCGTTTGCGTCGCCGGGTTGGCGATGGCGCCGCAGATGCCGGCGGCACGGGCCGGGTCGGACAGGAGGGTGTCGATGGCAGCAACCAGCGCGGCGGCAACCTCGTCAAAGGACTTGTGACCCTTGTCGGTCTCGATCCCGCCTTCGGGTAGGTAGATGTTCTGCGGCGAAGTACACATCTGGCCGGAATAGAGCGACAGCGCGAAGGCAAGGTTCGCGCACATGCCGTCAAGGTCGTGGGTCGCGGCGATGACGACGCTGTTGACGCCGGTCTCTTCGGTGAAAAGCTGCGCCTGACGGGCATTGTCGCGGAGCCAGGTGCCAAAGGTCGATGAGCCGGTGTAGTCGATCAGCTTGACCTCGGGCCGGGTGGCGAGGGTCTTGGTGATCTCGGCCCCAGGTTCGTCGACCGCCAGAAGGACGGAATCGGCGGGCAGGCCCGCTTCCACCAGCACCTCTCGCAGTACCCGGACGGTCAGGGCCAGCGGCAGGATGGCGCGGGGGTGGGGCTTCACGATCACCGGGTTGCCGGTCGCAAGGCTCGCGAAGAGGCCGGGGTAGGAGTTCCAGGTCGGGAAGGTGTTGCAGCCGATGGTCAGCGCGATCCCGGCCGGACGAAGCGTCCAGGACTTCTCCATCACGATCGGCGCGGCCTTGCCCTGTGGCTTCTCCCAGTGGGCATGCGCAGCGAAGCGGGTCATCTCGGTGTAGGCGGCCGCAACGGCTTCGAGGCCGCGGTCCTGTGCGTGCGGACCACCCGCCTGAAAGGCCATCGCAAAGGCCTGCCCCGTGGTGTGCATCGTGGCGTTGCCGATCAGAAAACTTTGGCGGTTTAGGCGGGCCAGCGTTTCAAGAAGGACACCGGTTCGGGTTTCCACGGAGGCAGCGGCCAGAGCGGGGGCGGCAGCCGTGGCGGCGGCGATCAGCTGATCAGGCGTCGCGGCAGGATAGCGGATGGCGAGCGTCGGGCCATAAGGCGACACCTCGGCCCCGACGTGGGTCGCTGCTGGATGGCCGGGCAGCGCAAAATCCTGGCCCATCAGTGCGGCGAAGGCGGCTTCTCCGTCTGGCTTGGCGGTTTCGCCATAGATCTTGCCGCTGGGAACCTCGGGATACGGGGTCCAGTATGCGCGGCGTGCAAGGGCCGATACGGCCGCCTCAAGCGTCGGCCGGTGAAGGTCGAAGAAGTCCGACATGCTGTCCTCCTGCCAGGGGCTCTCATCCCCGACGGGTTTTATCATTGACCGGCCGGTCGGTTTATGCAAGAACTTTTTCACGGCGTCCCGCAGATGGTGTGGACGGGGGAGACGACCATGACCACATCCGAGACTGTCCTTGCCAGCCTGGAGGCAGGCGTGCTGCGCCTGACGCTGAACCGGCCGGACAAGCTGAATTCCTTCAATGAAGAGATGCACCTGGCGCTGCGGGCGCAGGTCCAGCGCGCGCATGAGGACGAGGCGGTTCGGGCAGTTCTGGTCACCGGTGCTGGCCGCGGCTTCTGCGCCGGGCAGGACCTTGGCGACCGCGATCCGCGCAAGGGCGGGCCGGCCCCGGACCTGGGGAAGACGCTGGAGACCTTCTACAACCCGACGCTGCGACTGATTCGACAGCTGGAGAAGCCGGTTATCTGTGCGGTGAATGGGGTGGCAGCCGGCGCAGGCGCGAACATTGCCTTCGCCTGCGACATCGTGCTGGCCGCGAAATCCGCCAAGTTCATCCAGGCATTTGCCAGGATCGGCCTCATCCCCGACGCCGGCGGCAGCTGGTCCTTGGCCCGCATCCTGGGCGAACCTCGCGCCAAGGCGCTGGCGCTGACGGCCGAACCCGTGCCTGCCGAGAAGGCCGCAGACTGGGGCCTGATCTGGAAGGCGGTCGAAGACGCCGATCTGATGACTGAAGCAATCACACTGGCCGAATCGCTGGCCGCTGGCCCGACGCTGGGCCTCGGTCTAACCAAGCGGCTGATCCAGGCGGCGGCGACGAACACCTTGGAGGAACAGCTGGACATGGAGCGCGACCTGCAACAGCAGGCCGGCCGCAGCGCCGATTATGCCGAGGGCGTCACCGCCTTCCTGGAAAAGCGCCCCGCAAGGTTCAGCGGCAAATGAAGACCGTCGCAGAAATGACCCCGCAGGAAATCGCCGAGGCCTCGGCCCAGGCGATGTGGAACGATGACAGCGCAAGCCAGCGGCTGGGAATGTCGCTGGACCTGATCGCCCCTGGCCATGCGACCCTGTCGATGACCGTGACCGAGGCGATGTCGAACGGTCACGGCAACTGCCACGGCGGCTATATCTTCACGCTCGCCGACAGCGCCTTCGCCTTCGCCTGCAACAGCTACAATGATGTGGTCGTCGGCCAGCACTGCTCGATCTCTTACCTCAAGCCGGTCCGCATCGGCGACCGCCTGACCGCCACGGCACGCGAGGTGTCGCGGCACGGCCGGTCTGGCATCTACGATATCCGTATCACCAACCAGGACGGCCTGCATGTCGCGGAATTCCGCGGCCATTCGCGCACCGTCAGGGGCACCCATCTTCCGGTCGATGGCTGACCGGCTTACCTATTCCCGAGGGAGGAAACCATGGAAGACCTTACCCCCCGAAAGCAGGACCTCGACCCGATCGAGATCGCCTCGCGCGACGAGATCGAGGCGTTACAGTTCCACCGCATGAAGCGGTCTCTGAAGCACGCCTATGAGAACTCGCCCTTCTACCGCAACCGGTTCATCGAGGCGGATGTCCACCCCGAAGATCTCAAGACCCTGAAGGACATCGCGAAGTTCCCCTTCACCTGCAAGCAGGACCTGCGCGATACCTATCCCTTCGGCATGTTTGCCGTGCCGCGGAACAAGCTGGTTCGGGTGCATGGGTCCTCGGGCACCACGGGCAAGCCGACGGTGGTGGGCTATACGGCGAATGACATCGACGTCTGGGCCAACCTGATCGCGCGCTCGATCCGCGCGGCGGGCGGCCGTCCCGGCGAATTGCTGCACAACGCCTACGGCTACGGCCTCTTCACCGGCGGCCTCGGCGCGCATTACGGCGCGGAACGTCTTGGCTGCACTGTCGTCCCGATCTCGGGCGGGCAGACCGAACGCCAGGTGACGCTGATCACCGACTTTCAGCCGCAGATCATCATGGTGACGCCCAGCTACATGCTGTCGATCCTCGACGAGTTCCGCCGCCAGGGCCTGGACCCGCGCCAGTCCTCGCTGAAGGTCGGGATCTTCGGCGCCGAGCCCTGGACCAACGCGATGCGCGAGGAAATCGAACAGGCGTTCGACATGCACGCCGTCGACATCTACGGGCTGTCGGAAATCATGGGTCCGGGCGTCGCGCAGGAATGCGTTGAAACCAAGGACGGGCTACACATCTGGGAAGACCACTTCTATCCCGAGATCATCGACCCGGTGACGGGAGAAGTCCTTCCCGACGGCCAGATGGGCGAACTGGTATTCACCACGCTGACCAAGGAAGGCCTGCCGATGGTGCGCTACCGCACCCGCGACCTCACGCGGCTCTTGCCGGGGACGGCCCGCAGCATGCGCCGGATCGAGAAGATCACGGGTCGCAGCGACGACATGATCATCCTGCGCGGCGTCAACGTGTTCCCGACCCAGATCGAGGAACAGATCCTGAAATGCCGCGGTCTTGCCCCGCATTTCCAGATCGAGCTGGCCCGGGAAGGCCGGATGGACAACATGACGGTCCATGTCGAATGCGCCCCGGACCAAGTGGACGCGGACGCCCGAGTCAAATCGGCCAAGGAGCTTGCCCATCACATCAAGGCCATCGTCGGCGTTTCCACGCGCATCAACGTGACCGATCCCAATGCAATTGCCCGTTCCGAAGGCAAGGCCAAGCGCGTCGTGGACAATCGTCCCAAAGGCTGACCGTCCGGTCAGTGACACAAACACATGCTTGCACTAGAAGGGGCAGGAATGCCTCTTCGACTTTGCAGCGTCAGGAATATCATCATGGCTCGGACACGGGCAGCAGACTTCGAGGAAAAGCAGCGCATCATTCTGGACCACGCCGCACAGGTCTTTGCCGATCAGGGGATGGAAAAAGCCTCCATGTCCCAGATCGCTACGGTGGCGCATGTGTCCAAGGCATTGCTTTACCATTATTATCCCAGCAAAGACGCGCTGATCTTCGCGATCATCATGACGCATCTCGAAGGTCTGGACGCAGCCATCGAAGAGGCCGACGACCCAGACCTGCCGCCCGAGCAGCGGCTGCGCAAACTGGTCGGTGCCGTGCTGGAGAACTACCGGGGCGCGGACAACCAGCACAAGGTGCAGCTCAACGCGACATCGGCCCTGTCCGACGAACAGAAGGCCGAGATCACGGCAATCGAGCGCCGTATCGTCCGCCGGTTCTCGACCGTGCTGGACCAGATCAATCCGGGCCTGAACAGCAGGGACCGACCACTTCTGATGCCGGTGACCATGTCGTTGTTTGGCATGATGAACTGGGTCTACATGTGGTTCCGCGAAGGCGGCCGCATCAGCCGCGAGGATTACGCGGATGTGGCGACGACGCTGATCCTGGAGGGGATCAAGGCAGTCCGTTGAGCCCCGCCAGCACCTTCGGATCATAGGCCGGGGCTTGCGCGCGGCGGCGGTCGGGTTCCGGCGCGGTCAGAGCGACGGCGGGGCGCAGCTTAGCGGGCGCCTCGAGCGCCAGCCTCTGGTAGATCGCGGTGCCCTGCGATTTCCACACGACTTCATCATCGGAAAGCTCCCGCAGCACCTTTGCAGGGCTGCCCACAGCCAGGCTGCGTGGCGGGATCTGCGCACCCGCCTTCACGAAGGCCAGCGCCGCGACAATGGAGTCCGCGCCCACCACCGCCTCGTCCATAACCACGGCGTTCATGCCCACCATCGCATTGCGCCCGATCCGGCAACCGTGCAGCACCGCGCCATGGCCGATGTGGCCGGCTTCCTCGATGACCACATCCTTGCCGGGGAAGGCATGGACAACGCAGGTTTCCTGGAGATTGCTGCCGGTCTCCATCACGATGCGCCCGAAGTCGCCACGAAGAACCGCGCCGGGGCCGACATAGCAGGCCGGACCTATCAGCACGTCACCGATCACCACGGCCTCCGGGTGGACGAAGGCGGCGGGGTCGATCACCGGGACGATGCCGTCCCAGCTGTAGACGCGCCCGCTCATTCGGCAGCCTCGGCAGCGGCGGGGGGCCAGACCTTCGCCACCATGGTCAGCACGTCATACTGCGCCACGACCGTGCCGGTCTGATTTGTGACCTGGCAATCCCAGCGCACCTCGCCATGTTCGGCATTTGCGCGGGGGTTGATCTCCTTGCAGGTCAGCCGCACCTGCAACGTGTCGCCGAAATAGACCGGCGTCAGGAAGCGCAGTTTGTCGACGCCGTAGTTCGCCAGCACCGGGCCCGGCGCCGGATCTACGAACAGGCCCGCCGCGAAGGACGCGATCAGGTAGCCATGCGCAACACGGTCGTCGAAGAACGGGTTGGCCTTTGCAGCAGCGGCGTCCATGTGGGCATAGAAGGTGTCGCCGGTGAAATGGGCGAAATGCTCCACATCCTCCTGCGTGACCTGCCGCGCCGCCGTGACAAGCTGGTCGCCGATCCTGAGTTCCGCCAGCGACTTGCGGAACGGGTGGACCCCATGCTGCACGTCGGCCCCCTCGATCCAGCGACCCGTCACGGCTGACAGCAACCGGGGGCTACCTTGGACGGCGGTTCGCTGCATGTAGTGTTTCACGCCGCGCATCCCGCCCATCTCCTCGCCACCGCCAGCCCGGCCCGGCCCGCCGTGGACCAGAGGGGCCAGCGGAGACCCGTGGCCGGTCGAGGATTTGGCGGTCGCCCGATTGCCGATCAGCACCCGCCCGTGATGCGGGGCAAGGCCCAGCACGGTGGCCTCGGCCACCTTGGGATCGTCGGTGAACACCGAGGACACCAGCGAGCCCTTGCCCCTGGCTGCCAGCGCCACGGCGGCTTCTATGTCGTCATAGGGCATGACGGTGGACACCGGCCCGAAAGCTTCGACATCATGGACCGCGCCAGCCGCGAAGGGCTTGTCGCAATACAACAGGACCGGGTTCAGGAAGGCCCCGGCTTCGGCATCTCCCGATACTACGCGCACGGCATCGGGGTTGCCCGCCACGATCTCGGCATCCGCCTGCAGGTCGCGGATCCGCGCCCGCACCTCTTCGCGCTGGTCAAGGCTGGCGAGCGGCCCCATCCGCGTGCCCTCGTCCCCCGGCAAACCGAGCGGCGTCTTCTCCAGCCGCTCACCAAGCGCGGCGATGACCGCCTGCACATGGGCACGCGGCACGAAGACCCGGCGGATCGCGGTGCACTTCTGCCCGGCCTTGGCCGTCATCTCGCGCGAGACTTCCCTGACGAACAGGTCGAACTCCGCAGTGCCCGGTCCGGCATCGGGGCCGAGGATCGAGGCGTTCAGGCTGTCCGCCTCCATCGTGAAGCGGGTCGAGTTCTCGATGACCGCCTTGTGCGACTTCAGCTTCCGCCCCGTCCAGGCCGAACCGGTAAACGTCACCGCGTCCTGGCCCGTCACATGGTCCAGAAGGTCGCCCACGGACCCGGAGATCAGTTGCAGCGCGCCATCCGGCAGAAACCCGGTCTCCACGATACGCCGAACGACCAGCTCGGTCAGATAGGCGGTCTGGCTGGCCGGCTTCACGATGCAGGGGACGCCCGCGATCAGTGTGGGGGCGATCTTCTCCAGCATCCCCCAGACCGGGAAGTTGAACGCGTTGATATGCACCGCCACGCCCTGGATCGGCGTCAGGATGTGCTGGGCGACAAAGCTGCCATCCTTCGACAGCACCTCGACCTCGCCATCCGTCAGCACACGGGTGTTCGGCAACTCGCGCCGCGCCTTCGAGGCGAAGGTCAGCATGGTGCCGATCCCGCCCTCGATGTCGATCCAGCCGTCGGGCCGCGTGGCCCCGGTGTGCAGGCTTTCGGCGTAGAACTCTTCCTTCAGCTCCATCAGCTTCAGGCCCAGGGCCTTCAGCATCCCGGCGCGGTCGTGGAAGGACATGGCGCGCAGTTTCGGCCCCGCCACCTCGCGCCCGTAGGCAAGTGCGGCGGCGAAGTCGATGCCGGTGGAGTCTATGGTGGCCACGACCTCTCCGGTCGCAGCATCACAGAGGGGCTGTCCGTCGCGGGCGCCGGGGGTCCAGCGGCCGCAGACAAAACTTTCCAACCGGCGCGGGAGGCGGGCCGATGCGGTCATGGGTATCATCCTTGGTCTAGGCGCGGGGGACGGGCCCCCGGCAGGTCAGTTCAGGCCGATCGGCCCCAGGGTTTCGGCGACCAGCGCGTCCCAGCGGGCGTGCAGGTCCTCGTTGGTGGCATGGCGCAGGCCGAATCTGGCCAGGGTCTCGTAGCGGGCCGAGTTTGCGACGCCGAAGGTCACGGCCACGCGCGGGCGCCAGTAGGCGACGGCGGCTTTCGCCTCGGCGCGGCCCTCGTCCGTGGCGACCAGGCGGTCCAGCCCCTCGATCCCCAAGGCCGCATGCCGCGCCTCGCGCGGGGCGATCTCACGAAAGACCTCGGCCAGGGGCGCGTAGGAAACGCGGGTCAGTTCCGTCATCTGAACCCCTGTCGCCAGGCCCATCAGCACGTTCATCACCACCGCATCGGCCCAGCCGGTGATCGGGTAGTGGAACACCGACAGCCGCATGTCGCCCCCAATGCGGGCAGAGCCGAAATCGGCGTCCCGTGCCATGCGCGCCGCCCAGTCGTGCTGCCGCTGATAGCGCGCGGTGTCGGTGCCGAAATCCGCCATGACACTCAGCACACGCTCGGCATGGTCTGCCTTTTCCAGCGTGATCCGGCTGGCGGCGATCCGTTCCTTGATCCCCGGAGCAAAGTTGATCGACCCGGCGAACCCTGCCGAAGCCGCCAGCTCGCTGTCCACGAAGGAGGACATCAGCCGCATCAGTTCGCCCCGGTAGCGCGCGGGCACGTTGCCGGGAGAGGTCAGGACGCCGCCCTGGGCGAGGTAGTCCTCGATGTTCATCGTCTCGGTCATCTGATCCTCATTCGTCGAAGGTGACGACGACCTTTTCGGTCACCGGGAAGCTCTGGCAGGACAGCACGTACCCGGCCCGCACCTCGTAGTCCTCAAGCGCGTGGTTGGTGTGCATCTCCACCTCGCCCTCGATCACCTTGCAGCGGCAGGTCGAGCAGACACCGGCCTTGCAGGAATAGGGTGCGTCGAGGGCATTCTCGATGGCGGCGTCCAGAAGGCTTTGCCCCTGGCGCGGCATGGCGAAGCTGCGGGTGGTGCCGTCCAGCGTCACTGTGGCAGATGTGGAGTTGCCCGCGGTCAGGTCGGCCTTCGACACGGGCTTCGCCTTGGCGAGACCCGGCTGGCCGCTGGCGAACAGTTCGAACTTGATCTGTGCATCGGTCAGGCCGTGGTCGCGGAGGCTGGCGGCAATGGCCAGCATCATCGGCTCCGGCCCGCAGATGAAGGCCGTGTCCACGGACTTCGGGTCGATCCAGCCCGAGAAGAGGGCCTTCATCTTTTCGGCATCGACGCGCCCGGTGAACAGGTCGATGTCCTGCGCCTCGGTTTCCAGCACATGGATCACCGAGAAGCGGCCGAGGTAGGTGTTCTTGAGGTCCTCAAGATCCTCGCGGAACATGATCGTGTTGATCGCCCGGTTCGCGTAGACCAGCGTGAAGCGCGAGTGCGGTTCGTCCGCGAGCACGGTCTTGATGATCGACAGGACCGGCGTGATGCCCGATCCTCCGGCGAAGCCGAGGTAGTGTTTTTCCGCCGTCGGATCGACGGGGGTGAAGAACTTGCCCATCGGGGGCATCGCCTCGATCTCGTCGCCGGGGGCGAGGTTCTCGTTCGCCCAGGTGCTGAACGCACCGCCATCGACGCGCTTGATCCCGACCTGCAGCACGCCCTCGTGCTTGCCGGCGCAGATCGAATAGGACCGACGCAGTTCCTCGCCGTCGAAACTGCGGCGGAAGGTCAGGTACTGGCCCTGGGTGAAGTCGAACAGCGCGCGGTCCTCGTCGCGCGGTGCGAGGGTCACAACCACGGCGTCGCGGGTTTCGCGGCGGACCTCGGTGACCTTCAGCGGATGAAAGCGAGACATCATGTCCTCCCGGAGTGTCTGAGCATCGGGCGCATCCTCAGATGCACTTGAAATAGTCGAATGGTTCCAGGCAGTCGGTGCAGCGGTAGCTGGCCTTGCAGGGGGTCGAGCCGAACTGGCTGACCTTTTCCGTTCTCGTCGAGCCGCAGCGCGGGCAGGCGATCACCAGGTTCGATGTTCCGGCGAGCCGCGCCACCCGGCCTGCCAGCCGCCCGTCGGCGGCAGTGCCGTCCACCGGGGGGGCGATTCCGTAGGCGCTCAGCTTCTCTCGACCTTCGGGTGTGATCCAGTCCGTCGTCCAGGGGGGCGAAAGCTGCCGCTCCAGGCGGAGCTTGGCGATGCCCTTGGCGCGCAGGGCGGCCTCGATATCCAGGTTGATGACGCTGGTCGCGGGGCAACCCGAATAGGTGGGCGTGACCGTGACGACCAGCGTGTCATCCTGCCATTCTACGTTCCGGATGATGCCCAGATCGGTCAGGCTGATCACCGGGATTTCCGGGTCCGGCACCTGGGCCAGCCAGTGCCGCACCATCTGGATATCGGGAAGCGCCGCGCTGCTCATCGCCTTACCAGGTGCCGCCGGGATAGGCGCGCTGCAGGAACTGCATGTCGGCCAGGATGAAGCCCAATGCCTCGGTATGGCGACCTTGCTTGCCGCCCTTGTGCTGGAATGTGCCTTCCGGCAGGGCAAGCGTGGCCTCGGCCATCACCTCCGCAACAGTGCGATCCCAGGCGGCTTTGAGGCTGTCCGGCGCAGGGGCGATTCCGGCCTCTGCCAAGGCCTGATCGACCGCATCACCCAGGAACAGCTCGCCCGTATAGGGCCAAAGCTGGTTCAACGCCTTCTGCATCCGGGCGCGGCTTTCCTCGGTCCCGTCGCCCAGCCGGATCACCAGATCGGCTGAGCGTTCCAGGTGGTAGGCCACTTCCTTTGCCGCCTTTGCCGCGATCTCGGCTACGCGCTTGTCGGACGACCCCTGAAGGGCGCGCAGCATCTCCATGTGCCATGCGTCGAACAGGAACTGGCGCATCAGCGTCTGGCCGAAATCGCCATTGGGGCGTTCCACCAGCAGGACGTTGCGGAACTGCGCCGCGTCGCGCAGGTAGGCGAGATTGTCGGCCGTCCGGCCCTTGCCCTCGACCTCACCGGCGAGGCCCAGCCAGAGTTGTGTCTGGCCGATCAGGTCCAGTGCGGTGTTGGCCAGCGCGATGTCTTCCTCCAGCACAGGGGAATGTCCGCACCATTCGGACACGCGGTGCCCCAGCACCAGGCAGTTGTCACCCATCCGGCACAGCCAGTCGACGAAGGCATCCTCGGGGGCGGCGCCCTTGGCGGCCATCGTGCGGATGCCGGGCGCGCGCGCCAGGTCCGCATCGGCGGTCATCACATCGGTCAGCGAGGGCATCACATATGCCCCACTTCAGCCGGGATGTCGAAGAAGGTCGGGTGGCGATAGACCTTGCTGTTCGACGGCTCGAACAGCGGGCCCTTTTCCGAAGGCGCCGAGGCGGTGATCTCGTTCGATTTCACGACCCAGATCGACACGCCCTCATTGCGGCGGGTGTAGACGTCTCGGGCGTTGCAGATCGCCATTTCGGCGTCTGGCGCGTGCAGGCTGCCGACATGGCGGTGATTCAGGCCATGCTGACCGCGGATGAAAACTTCCCACAGGGGCCATTCACTGGACATCGGTTTCTCCTCCCGGTTCGGGTCAAGGGGTGGGGGCGGGCCTTCGCAGCCCGCCGTCAATTCACTCGGCGGCCATGCGCGCGGCGGCGCGGCGGGCATCCTGCTTTTTCGCGTGCGCCATCAGGCCGTCGCGGAACCAGGCGCCGTCTTCCCAGGCGGTGACGCGGGCTTCCATCCGCTCGGCGTTGCAGGGGCCGTTCCCGGCAATCACGTCGAAGAACTCTTCCCAGTCGGGCTCGCTGAAGTCGTAGCCGCCCTTCTCCTGGTTCCACTTCAGGTTCGGGTCGGGGATCGTCAGGCCCAGGTATTCGGCCTGCGGCACGGTCTGGTCGACGAACTTCTGGCGCAGCTCGTCGTTGGTGTTGATCTTGATCTTCCACTGCATCGACTGTGCGGAATGGACCGAGTCCTTGTCGGACGGCCCAAACATCATCAGCGCCGGATACCAGAAGCGGTTCATCGCATCCTGCGCCATCGCCTTCTGCTCGGGCGTTCCCTGCAGGCACATCTTCAGCAGGATGTCGTAGCCCTGACGCTGGTGGAACGACTCTTCCTTGCAGATGCGGATCATCGCGCGGCTGTAGGGACCGTAGGAGGTCTTCTGCAGCTGCACCTGGTTCATGATCGCAGCACCATCGACCAGCCAGCCGACGGTGCCGATGTCGGCCCAGTTCAGCGTCGGATAGTTGAAGATCGACGAATACTTCATCTTGCCATTGTGGAGCAGCTCCAAGAGCTCGTCCCGGCTGACGCCAAGCGTCTCGGCGGCCGAATAGAGGTAGAGGCCATGACCCGCCTCGTCCTGCACCTTGGCCAGGAGGATCGCCTTGCGCTCCAGCGTCGGCGCGCGGGTGATCCAGTTGCCTTCGGGCAGCTGCCCGACGATTTCGGAGTGCGCGTGCTGCCCGATCTGGCGGATCAGGGTCTTGCGATAGCCCTCAGGCATCCATTCCTTCGGCTCGATCTTCTCGCCGCGGTCGATGCGATCCTGGAAGGCGCGCTCCTGTTCCGTCATCTCCTCGCGGGACTTGGCGCCTTCGGCCTTGACCATCTGTGCATACATGGCTGGTTCCTCCCTCAGACCCGTTCAATGATGATGGCGATGCCTTGCCCAACACCGATGCACATCGTGCACAGCGCATAGCGACCGCCGGTGCGGTGCAGCTGGTACATCGCGGTGGTGATGAGCCGCGCGCCCGACATGCCCAGCGGGTGGCCCATCGCGATGGCCCCGCCGTTCGCGTTCACATGTGCGGCATCGTCCGGCAGGCCGAGGTCGCGCAACACGGCCAGCGCCTGCGCGGCGAAAGCCTCGTTCAGCTCGATCACGTCCATCTGGTCCAGCGTCATGCCGGCCCGCGCCAGAACCTTGCGGACCGCAGGCGCCGGGCCGACGCCCATCACCCTGGGCTCCACGCCCGCCGCCGCCATGGCGACGATCCGCGCCTTCGGCGTCAACCCTTGCGCCGCCGCCGCCTCCGCCGACAGAACCGCCAGCGCCGCCGCCCCGTCGTTCACGCCCGAGGCATTGCCGGCCGTCACCGTCAGGTCAGGCCCGTTGACGCCGCGCAGCTTGGCCAACTGCTCCAGCGTGGTCGAGGGACGCGGGTGTTCGTCCGTGTCGATGACCAGCGGATCCCCCTTCTTCTGCGGGATCACCAGCGGCACGATCTCGTCCCGGAAGATACCCGCCGCCTGCGCCGCGGCCCAGCGCTGCTGGCTGCGAAGCGCGAAAGCGTCCTGATCGGCGCGGCTGATGTTGTAGTCCGCAGCCACGTTGTCGGCGGTTTCCGGCATCGAGTGGGTGCCGTAGATCTTCTTCATCGCCGGGTTCGGAAAGCGCCAGCCGATGGTGGTGTCGTAGACCGCATTCGACCGCGAGAATGCCGTCTCTGCCTTGGGCATCACGAAGGGCGCGCGGCTCATGCTTTCGACGCCACCGGCGATGACAAAGTCGCAGTCGCCGGCCTTGATGGCCCGCGCGGCCATGCCCACCGCGTCCATCCCCGACCCGCACAGCCGGTTCACCGTCGTCCCCGGCACGCCAATCGGCATTCCGGCCAGCAGCACAGCCATCCTGCCGACGTTGCGGTTGTCCTCTCCCGCCTGGTTGGCGCAGCCGTAGATCAGATCGTCGACCGCCGACCAGTCCACATTCGGGTTGCGCGCCATCAGCGCCTTCAGCGGTTCCGCCGCCAGATCATCGGCGCGCACCTGCGCCAGGGCCCCGCCATAACGCCCCACCGGCGTCCTGACCGCATCGCATATGAAGGCGTCGCGCATCCTTGCTCCTGTTGTCTGCTGAGACCGGCGATTCCTCATTCGCCGACCGATCGGTCAACGTATACAGCAGAAAACATCACAAGAAAAGTCAAAAATTGTCATTCATTGTAATGTTTCAGACTGCAAGAGGATGAACGCGGTGCCCCTGCACAGCTCCCCGCTCAGGCCAGGAGGCTGGACATCCGCTGTTCGGTTGCGGCCGTTTCTGCGGGAAGCAGCCCGTCAGGACCTTCGCACCGCGCGGCGATGTGGCGATGCGCGCCGGGGGTA
This sequence comes from Tabrizicola flagellatus, assembly GCF_046295235.1. Lineage (GTDB taxonomy): Bacteria > Pseudomonadota > Alphaproteobacteria > Rhodobacterales > Rhodobacteraceae > Tabrizicola > Tabrizicola flagellata_A. The sequence continues at coordinate 11,441 of NZ_JBKBLV010000020.1, read as the reverse complement.
AGGGCCAGATACAGCGTCCTGAACAGCGCACGGGCCTCGGCACCGTTCCATCCGGCAGGCAGATGATCTGGCGGCAGGCGCGGGTCGCGCAACAGGACAAAACGGTAGGAATGGACCAGAAGCAGGCGTGCCAGAAGCATCTCCGGCTCCGACAGTCTCTGCGGGTCGACGTCCGCGAACAGCGACATGAACCGGGCATAACCGTCGCGCAATGCGCCAAGCTCCCAGAACTCCGCCAGCGATCCCGTCGACGACATCACCTCGGCATGGAAAGCCAAAGCGCGGTCGCTGATCGTCTGGCCCCGGTCGGGTCGCAGGAAGACCGACCCACCCATGTGGCCCATCCTCTGCCGCCGGGCGTCCTCGACCTTCAGGTCGGGGTCATGGATGATCTGCCAGCCTTTCGCAGGGCGGTCCGGGCCGTAAAGCAGGTTTGCCGCCTCCTCGAAGCCCGCCGCGGCCGAACTTCTGAGGCGATAGTAGCTGCGGCGACCGATCCGCTCGCCAGTCAACTGCGATGCCGTCACAAGCCGGGATACAGCCGTCCGCACAAGTGATTCGTTGATGCCGACACCACCGCACAGCTCGATCAGCGTTCCCGTCCACAGGGCGCCACCCCTCGGCACCACCATGTCGCCGTAGATCGTCACGATGAAGGCCGCCGCGTTCGGGCGCAGCTCCTTCGCCAATCCAGCGATGATGCGTTCTGCTGCTGCGTCCACGGCCCGCCCCAGGTGATCCTGCCTTCTATGCATGGAACTGCCGTGGCGGACAACCGGCTGATCCTGCGCATCTGTCCGGCAGGAGCGGTCCGACCCCGGTGCCCCTGCCGCACGTCAAGCCGGGCCGGCGGGATCTGCCCACGCGCAACCCCGACCCGAGCTTCAGATCCCGAAGGCCGGACCGATGTGCTGGTCAAGGGATGTGACGGTGGGACGTGACGAGCTGCCGGTCCTTCGAGGGCGTCAGGGTTGAAGCGGCCTGGCTCGCCTCAGGCCGGGTGATGTCATCCGGCCAGTCCGCGGTATCCGCCGTTCCAGTAGATGAGGGCGCCCGCGGCCGGCGTGGAGCGGATCGCGCGGACCCGGCCGATCAGGATCGAATGGGTGGCGCGGTCGATCATCTCTTCCACCGTGCAGTCGAAGGCGGCAGGCGCCCCTTTCAGAAGGCGCGCGCCGGTGACGGCGGTCTCCCACTCTGCCCCGTCATAGCGCGCCGCGCCCTTCACTCCGCCGAAGCCCGAGAAGCGTTCCGCAACCGCCTGATGCGCGGCGCCGAGCGACGACCAGCCGAACCGGCCGTACTTGACCAGCAGCGGATGGGCCGAGGCGGTACGGTTCACGCAGGCCAGGAGCAGCGGCGGGTCGGCGGACAGCGAGATGGCCGAGGTCACGACCAGGCCCGAGGCGTCGTCGCCGTCGCCCACGGTCAGGACGCTGCAATTGCCCACGAAGGCGCGCATCGCGTCGCGGAACTCTTTCCCGGTCGGGTCTTCGGCCATCTCTCGGTCCCCTATCTGATCCCGGCGGCCTGAAGTTTCGGCAGCACCGTGTCGCGGAAATAGGGGAATTCCTCGACATAGTCGACAAACGACAGCGTGGTGCCGGCAAACCCCGCTTCGTGCAGCTTCAGGATGCCCTCGGCCACCTGGTCCGGCGTGCCGATCAGGGGAAAGCCGCCGTGACCCAAGGCGAAGAGGTGCTTGATTTGCGCCAGGAGGTCATGCGGGAAGCTGTGGGCATGGGCGAATTGCAGCCGGACAAGGTTGTCCACCGCCTCGGTATCGGCGTTCTGCACGGCGGTGTAGTCGGCGAAGGCCTTCGCCTCGGCCTCGGTCGGGCGGCAGATGACGTGGGAGAAGGTCAGCACATTGACCTCGCGGCCCTTGGCGCGGGCCTGGTCCTTCAGTTCGGCGATCTCGGCCCTGGAGCGGGTCAGGTCGATGGCCGGGGTGAACAGGAAGTTCGCGTTGTCGGTGGCAAAGCCGCGGCCCTGCGGGCTTCCGGCCGCGTTGATGATCGGGACCGAGCCACGCAGGGGCTTCGGATCGCCCTTCACCCGCTTGGCCTTGAAATACTTGCCGTCCCAGTCGAAATGCTCGTCCGAGGTCCAGAGCTCGCGCACGAGGTCGAACCATTCCTGCGCATAGGCGTAGCGGGTTTCGTGGCCGTCGGGCAGCGTTAGGCCCAGCGCCTCATACTCCGGCTTGTTCCAGCCCGCGACGATGTTCAGCCCCGCGCGACCGTGGCCGATCTGGTCGATGGTGGCGATCTGCTTGGCGACGACGACCGGATGGTTGGCGGCGGTGTGGATCGTGGCGAAGACGGCGATGTTCTTCGTCGCGGCCAGAAGGCCGGCGGCCCAGGTCATCGTCTCCAGCACCCCGCCGTGAAAGTCGGTCTCACCACCGTAGCCGATCCAGCGGGCGATGGGCAGCATGAAGTCGATCCCCGCCTCGTCCAGCATCTGCGCAAGTTTCAGGTTGTTGTCCCAGCTGTTGACCCAGCGTTCCGGCACCTTGGTGGGCGTCATCCCCGAGGAGCAGTTGGTCGAAAAGGTGCCCAAGCGAAAACGATCGCCCGAGAGCATCGGGTGTTGCGGCATGTCGGTCTTACCTGTTGCAGTTTTGGTGATATTTTATGTTTGAAACTCTATCGTAAAATCCATTTGCGTCAACGGTTCCGTGCGGCCATGGTCGGGGCTGGAAGGGGACGTGGCATGTCGGAAAAAACCGTGAAACCTCAGAAGGATGGCGAACCCAGGGGGCTTGACTGGCACTGGCACCTGGCCGAAGGCCCGATCGAGGTGGACACGACCGAACTGGAATTCGCGCTGATGCGGACGTTCGAGGGATTCGGGCGCTGGCAGTCGGAGTGCCTGGCCTCGGTCTGCGACCTGGCGGCGACGGGGCCGGAAAATGCGCTTCTGCACATCATCCGCATGAACGACCGGCCGAAGACGATCAAGGACCTGGCGCGGCTGACCAACCGGGACGATGTGCCGAACATCCAGTATTCCCTGCGCAAGCTGATCGGCGCGGGGCTGATCCTCCGCAAGGGGGCGGGGCGGTCGGGCGTGACCTACGAGGTGACCGAGGAAGGCCGCAGGGTAACGGATGACTACGGTGCGGTGCGACGTCGGCTGTTGATCCAGGCGGTCGCAAATGTGCCGGGGTTCTCGGACCGGCTGGCCGAGGCGACGCGGACGCTGAACCTTCTGTCCGGCATCTACGAGGAGATTTCCCGCGTCGCGGCGACGCATCGGCGGGCGTGACTCAGGTCCAGGGCTGGGCCGGATCGGGCAGGGGGATCGCCTCCAGAAGCTCGCGCGTGTAGGGGGCCTCGGGGGCGGCGAAAAGGTCGGGCGTCGGCCGGTCCTCGACGATCGTGCCCCGGTGCAGGACGATGGTCCGCTGACAGAGGCGGCGGATCACGGACAGGTCGTGGCTGATGAACGCGAGCGTCAGGCCAAGGTCCCGGACCAGCCGTTCCAGCAGGTTCAGCACCTGCGCCTGAGACGAGACGTCGAGGCCCGAGACGATCTCGTCGGCCAGGATGAAATCGGGTTCCAGCGCGATGGCGCGGGCGATGCCGACCCGCTGGCGCTGGCCGCCGGAGAGTTCGTGCGGGTAGCGGCTGGCGAAGGTCTGCGGCAGGCCGACGTGGTCCAGCGCCTTCGCCACGCGGTCCGCAACCGCGTCGAAACGGTGCAGGCGCAGGGGCTCGGCGATGATGGTGCCGACGCGGTGGCGCGGGTTCAAGGACGACATCGGGTCCTGGAAGATCATCTGGAACCGGCGGCGCAGGGGGCGCAGCGCGGGCTCGGGCAGGTGGGTGATGTCGGTGCGGTCGAAGAGGATCCTGCCGCCCGAGGGCTCCAGGAGACGGACGAGGGCACGGCCAAGCGTGGATTTGCCCGAGCCGGAGCCGCCGACGATGCCCACGACCGCGCCCTTGGGGATGGTGAAGGTCAGGCAATGCAGGATCTCGATCCGCGGGGCGGCACCTAGAAGCGGCTTCGCGGTCATGTCGGCAAGCGACAGGCGCAGGTCCTGCACGCTGTAGAGGTCAGCCATGCGCGGCCCCCCGGTCGAAGGCCGCGACCTCGGCTTGGACGGCGGCGATCACCGCATCCGGCACCGGCTGAAGCCCGGCGGACGGATCGGTGTATTTCGGCGTCGCGGCCAGGAGGGCGGCGGAATAGGGGTGACGCGGGGCGGCGAAGAAATGGGCGACCGAGGTATCCTCGACCACCATTCCGGCATAAAGGACCGAAAGCTTCTGGCAAACCTTCGACACGACGCCGAGGTCATGGGTGACGAAGAGAAGCGCGGTGCCGTGGCGGGCCTGCATACCGCCGATCAGCTTCAGGATCTGCTTCTGCACGGTCACGTCCAGCGCCGTGGTGGGTTCGTCCGCGACGATCAGCTTCGGCTCGGCCGCGAAGGCCGAGGCGATCAGGATGCGCTGGCGCATGCCGCCCGACAGTTCGTGCGGGTAGGACCGCAGGACGCGGTCGGGGTCGGCGATCTGCACCTCGGCCAGCAGCTCGCGGGCGCGGGTCTCGGCATCGGACCGGGTCCAGCCGAGGATATCGACCAGCCGGTCGGTGATCTGCGGGCCGATGCGGTGGCTGGGGTTCAGTGCGGTCAGCGGGTCCTGCGGGATCAGCGCGGCGCTGGCGCCGATGCGGCGGCGACGCTCCTTGAGGGGCAGGGACAGGAGGTCCACCCCGTCCAGCAGGATCTCGCCCCCCGTCACTTCGACCGAGGGCGGCAGGATGCCGAGGACCGCCTTGCCGATCATCGACTTGCCCGCCCCGGATTCGCCCACCAGCCCGCGCACCTCGCCCGCCGCCACGTCCAGTGACACCCGACGCAGGAGCGGCGGCCCCTTCTTCAGCCGGACGGAGAGGTTGCGGATGGCGAGGTAAGTCATCGCAGCACCGGGTCGAAACGGTCCTTCAGCCCCTCGCCCAGTTGCGAGAAGGAAAGGACGGTGAGGAAGAGGGTGACGAGCGGGAAGACCAGCACCCACCAGGCCTGATGGATCGAGGTGCGGCCCTCGGCGATCATGCCGCCCCAGGTGGGGTCGTCGGTGGCGATGGAGAGGTTCACGAAGGAAAGGATCGCCTCGACGATGACGCTGATGCCCATTTCCAGGGTCAGAAGGACGACGATCGTGGGCAGCACGTTCGGCAGGATCTCGCGGACCATGGTGCCCAGCCGCCCGCGCCCTGCGACGCGGGCGGAGGCGACATAGTCCATCGCGCCCTGGGCCATCGCCTCGGCCCGGACGACGCGGGCAAAGCGGGTCCAGTCGATCACGACGATGGCGATGATGATGGACAGAAGGCCGGGGCCGAGGACGGCGATCAGGAGGATCGAGAACAGGACCGGCGGGAAGGCCATCCAGATGTCGATGAGGCGAGAGATCACCAGGTCTACCCAGCCGCGCAGGAAGCCGGCCATCAGGCCCAGGGTCGCGCCGACCAGGCAGGTGATGGTCCCCGCGACCAGCGCCACGGTCAGCGCCACCCGCGCGCCGTGGACGATGCGCGACAGGACATCGCGGCCCAGGCTGTCGGTGCCCAGCCAGTAGCCGGGCTCGGCCCCCTGCACCCAGAAGGGCGGCAGGCGGCCCAGGAACAGGTCCTGCGCCAGCGGGTCCTTCGGCGCGATCCAGGGGGCGAGAAGCGCGAGCGTCACCAGAAGCGCAAGCCAGCCGGCCGACAGCCAGAGCCGGACGCCCGCCCGGCGGCGGACAAGCGCGCGGCCGTCCAGGGGTTTCGCCTCAGCCATGCCGGAGCCTCGGGTTCAACACGGTGTAGAGAAGATCGACGATCAGGTTCACGGCGGTGAAGATCACGGCGAAAAGGATGACGATGCCCTGGATCAGCGGCAGGTCGCGGTTGATGACGGCGTCGATGGCCATGTTGCCGAGGCCTTCGTAGGAGAACAGGCGCTCGATGATGACGGTGCCGCCGATCAGGAAGGTGAACTGCACGCCGACGAGCGTCAGCGTCGGCAGGGCGGCGTTGCGCAGCGCCTCGCGCAGGATGACGCGGGATTCGCCATAGCCCTTGGTGCGCGCGAGGGTGACATAGTCGAGGTTCATCGTCTCTTTCAGCGACTGCTTCAGAAGTTGGCCGATGATGGCGGCCAGCGGGATGGCAAGGGCGAGCGCGGGCATGAACATGTGGGCGACGATGTCTGCCCAGAGGTCGAAGCGCAGGCGGATCAGGCTTTCGAAGAGGTAGAAGTTGGTGGTGAAGGGCAGGTCGAGCGAGGGCGTCACGCGGCCCGAGATATGGAAGATGGGCACCAGCACGCCGAACAGGAGGATCAGCACCAGGCCCCAGAGAAAATCGGGGACCGACAGCGACATGCCGTTGGCCACGTCGATCGCGCCCTCGGTCCGGGTGCCGCGAAAGCGGGTGCCGGTCAGCGCGGCGGCCCCGCCCAGGATCATCGCCATGACCAGCGCCATGATCGACAGCTCCAGCGTCGCGGGAAGCCGCCCGAGGACCAGATCCAGCACCGGCTGGCGCGAGGTGATCGAGGTGCCGAAGTCGCCCTGCAGCACACCCGTCACCCAGATGCCGAACTGCGCGACAAGCGGTTTGTCCAGCCCGTAAAGCGCGGAAAGGCGGGCGACGTCTGCCTCGGTCGCGCCGGGGGGCAGCATCATGGCGACGGGGTTGCCGGGCACGACGCGGATCACGAAGAACACGATGACCGCGACACCGGCCAAGGTGATGGCGGTGGTCAGCAGGCGAACAAGAAGAATGCGAAGGAACGGCATCGGCCCCGGTGGGGCGCAGGGCCCCTTTCATCTGTCCAGAAATATCCCGCGGGGAGTCCGGGGGGCGCGAAGCCCCCCGGGGATCAGCCCGAGATCAGGCCCGCTTCATCAGATGCGGCAACAGCGCCCCGCTGGCATGCGGCGTCACCACCACGCCCGGCGCGTGCAGGATCGGCTGGACATATTGCAGAAGCGGGATCACCAGCGCGTTCTCGGCGATGTAGCGGTCCACGGCCTTCCAGCCCTCGATCCGCTTGGCCTCGTCCTTCTCGTCCCAGAGCGGCCCGATCATGTCGATCAGGTCCTGCCCGTCCCAGACCGAATGCGGGCTGGGGCCGAACATGGCAAAGCCCGTCGAGGTCGTCGGATCGCCCACCGAGTTGCCCCAGTTGTAGAAGGCGGCCGGGGCCAGCTGGTCGGCGGCGCGCAGCTCGTAATGCTTGGCGATCTCGTAGACCTCGATCTCGGCCTCGATCCCGACCTTGCGCCAGAGACCGACGATGGCCTGGATCATCTCGTAATCCTTGGGCTTGAAGCCCTTGGTGGTCTGGATCTTGAACTTGACCGGATTGTTCGGGCCGTAGCCCGAGGCCGCCAGAAGCTCGACCGCCTTTTCCGGGCTGTATTCGACGGTGATCGTCGGGTCGTAAGCCGTGTATTCCGGCGTCTCCAGCGTGTCGATCTTCACACCGTAGCCCGACAGGAGCCGGTCGATGATCGCCTGCTTGTCGATGGCATGGGCGGCCGCCTTGCGGACATTGGGGTCCAGCATCACGTCGATGTCGTTCAGGAAGATCATCCCGATGTCCGAGATCGGCGTTGCCACGCCGGCCAGCGGGCCGCCCTTCAGGCGGTCGTATTCCTCGTACGGCATCTCCAGCGTGACATGGGAGTTGCCCGATTCCACCTCGGCCACCCGGGCGGCGGCATCGGGGACGAACTTGATCGTCACGGTGTCGAACTCGGGCTTGCCGCCCCAGTAATTCGCATTGGCCTTCAGGCGGACGAAGGCGTTCCTTTCGAACTTGTCCACCATGTAGGGGCCGGTGCCGATGGGGGCGGCCTCGAAGCCCTCGGGGCCGACCTTCTCGTAATAGGCCTTGGGCAGGACATAGCCGGTCAGGAAATACATCCACTTGAAGATCGTCGGGTCGAACTGGGCCACGTCGGCGATGACCTTGTTGCCCTCGACCCGGTGGTTGGCCAGCGTCCCCCAGACGAACTGGATCGGACTGCCGGTTTCGGGGTTCGCCACGCGGGCCAGCGACCAGGCCACGTCCTCGGCCGTGAAGGGCGAGCCGTCGTGCCAGGTCACGCCCTCGCGCACGGTCATCCAGACCTGGGTCTTGTCGTCGTTCCAGCCCCATTCGGTCAGAAGGCCTGGGGCGGGCGACAGGTCGGGCTGTTGCAGGATGTACTGGTCGAAGACCGACTGGTAGATCCCCTGGATCGTCGGGTTCACCGCCGAGGGGCCGACGGTCGGGTCCCACGACGGCAGGTTGACGTTGTAGGCGATGACCAGCTCGTCGATCGCTTGCGCGAAGGACGGCAGCGCGAGGCCGCCCGCGGCGACCGAGGCGGCTGAGAGCTTCAGAAGGCTCCGGCGGTTGAGGTTCATGGTGGTTTTCCCTGTTGGTTTCTTGGTTGGTGGTCAGGTGCCGGCGAGTTTCCGCGCCAGTAGGAATCCGGGTCCCGCCCCCGTGCCCGCGCCGGGCCAGACGGCGGCCCCGGTCAGGTGCAGGTTGGCGATGGGGGTCGAGCCGTCGGCATGGCCGCGCGCGGGGCGGAACAGGAAGTGCTGCGACAGGTGATGGCTGCCGCAGACCTGATCGCCCCCGACGAGGTTGGGGTTGTCGGCCTCCAGCTCGACAGGCGTGACGATCCGGCGGGCGAGGATCTTTGCGCGGGTGCCGGGGGCATGGGCCTCCAGGATGTCGAGCGCCCGCTCGGCGAAGGGTTCGGCGGCCTGCGTCCAGTCGGTCGCGCTGAACTCGCCCTTCGCGTCGCCCGTGATGGTGCCGGGGGCCATGCGGACCTGCACCCAGAGGACATGCTTGCCCTCGGGCGCGCGCGAGGGGTCGAAGGCTGTGGGCTGGCCGACGACCAGGATCGGCTCGTCCGGCAGCAGGCCCGCCTGCGCCTGCTGGTAGGTGCGCGCCATCTGGTCGAGGCTGGGGGCGAGGTGGACATAGGCGAAGCGTTTCAGCTGGTCTCCCGCTCGCCAGTCGGGCAGCGCGTCCATCGCCAGGTGGATCATCATTGTGCCGGGGGCGTGGCGGAAGCCGTCCATCGCGCGGTCGAAGGCGGGCGTGGTGTCTCCGGTCAGCTTGCGCAGGCCCCTGGGCGCGGTGCCGGCAATGACCGCCCGGGTGGCCATGATGCGGCGCCCGTCTGCGAGTTCGACGCCCGTCGCGCGGTTGCCCTCGCGCAGGATGCGGCTGACCGGAGTGCCGGTCTGCACGCTGCCGCCGCGGGCGGTGATGGCGGCGACCAGCGCCTTGACGATGGTGTCGGCGCCGCCCTTGCCGATCGCCATGCCGAGGGCCTGCCCGGCCATGCCTTCGAGATAGGGGAACATCGCCCCGCCGGCGACATCGGGGGCGAAGTCGAGATGCATCCCCCAGGCCCCAAAGAGCGCGCGGATGTGCGGATGTTGGAACGTCTCTTCCAGCCAGGCGCGGGGCGAGGAGAGCAGGAACCGCCCCAGGTCCAGCGTGCCGTCCAAGCCCTTGGCGCGCCATGTTTTAAACATGAAATATGCAAGCGCACGGATTTTCATTTCCGAGCCGAGAAGCCCGAACAGATGCGGCGCCTCGGCCCCGAAGCGGCTGGTCAGGTCCTGGAAGGTCTGAGCATCGGCGGGGGACAGCGCGCGGAGGGCATCCTGCGTCTCGGTCCCGACGGTCGAGACACCGGCCCAGGTGCCATCGGGAAAGGAGGAGGAGAAGGGGCGGTCCACCGGCACGAACTCGCAGCCATGGCGGGCGAGTTCGGCGCCATAGGCCTTGAAAAACGGGCTTCCGGCAAAGAGGGACAGGTTCATCGCCGCCCAGTCGTGGCGGAAGCCGGGAAGGGTGTATTCGCCGGTCTTGACCGCCCCGCCCGCCGTTGCGGCCTGTTCGAAGACGCCGACCTTCCAGCCCTTCGCGGCCAGATGCAGCGCGGCGGCAAGCGTGTTGTGGCCCGCCCCGATCAGGACTGCGTCAAAGCTGTCGGCCATGATCCCCCGCCCGAATGACCTTAGGATAATTGCAAATACATTTATTTCTGTCTAGCATGATTCCGACACGACCGGGGACAGCCCGGCATGGATCAGCCGGACCGGTCCGGCCAACAGGGAGAAGACGATGACTTCAGCGAACGTGCTGCATTCCGTGGCGGAGATGATTGCCTCGGGCGGGATCGAGGTGGTGGATTGCTCGGGCGTGCTGGGGCCGGAAACCCCGCTGCTGAAGCTGCCCCCGGATTTCGCCAAGGACACCCCGCCGATCAAGATTCACCGGATCAGCGAATACGACAAGGACGGGCCGTTCTGGGCCTGGAACTGGCTGGAACTGGGCGAGCATTCGGGCACGCATTTCGACGCGCCTCATCACTGGATCACCGGCAAGGACTATCCCGACGGCTACACCGACACGCTGGACGTGCAGCGGCTCGTGGCGCCTGTGAACGTGCTGGACTTCAGTGCGGAATGTGCGGCGGACCCGGATTTCCTTCTGACCATCGACCATGTGAAGGCCTGGGAGGCGAAGCATGGCGCGATCGGCAAGGGAGAATGGGTCGTCCTGCGGTCGGACTGGGACAAGCGGGCGCATGACGAGGCGCTGTTCCTGAACGCCAACGAGACCGGGCCGCACACGCCGGGGCCGACCGCCGAGGTGATCGAGTATCTGATCGGCAAGGGCATCGTCGGCTGGGGCAGCCAGTGCATCGGCACCGACGCGGGGCAGGCCGGCGGGATGACGCCGCCGTTCCCGGCGCACAACCTGCTGCACAAGCACAACTGCTTCGGTCTGGCCTCGCTCGCGAACCTCGACAAGCTGCCCGCCAAGGGCGCGATCCTGATTGCGGCGCCCCTGAAGATCAAGCAGGGCACGGGCTCGCCGATCCGGGCGCTGGCGCTGGTTCCGCGCGGCTGAGGCATGCGCCCCGATCACGTCATCATCGGCAGCGGCATCAACGCACTGGTCGCCGGGGCGATGCTGTCGCTCAAGGGCCGGCGTGTGCTTCTTCTGGAGCGTGAGGCGGTCCCCGGCGGCTGCCTGCGGACCGAGGAGGTTACGCTGCCGGGCTTCAGGCATGACGTGATGGCGGCGACCTGGGTCCTGTTCATGACCTCTCCGGCGGGGGCCGCGCTTGGCCCCCACCTCGCGCGGCACGGCTTCGACTATTGCCACACGCCGCATCCGACGGCGGTCCTGCGGCCGAACGGCGAGGCGCTGGTGCTGACCACGGACCGGGCGCGGAACATCGCTGCCTTCAATGCGGTGGCGCCGGGGGATGGCGACGCCCATGCCCTTGATGTCGGTGGCATCGAGGCCGACGCGCCGTTTCTCTTCGCGCTTCTGGGCGGGTCGCTCTGGTCGTGGCCCATGGCAAAGCTGATGTGGAGCCAGGTGCGCAAGCGCGGGCTGCGGG
>NZ_JBKBLV010000019.1:0-72432 GCF_046295235.1 Tabrizicola flagellatus | reverse complement strand
GAAATGCGCGACAACAGCCTGCTTCTGGTGACGCGCTTCGACAAGATCCTCGGCGACAAGGACCGCGCCAAGGTCATCAAGAGAGTCCGCCAGGAAACCGAGGGCCTGTTTGCCGACGTCTTCCCGGTGTCGCTGTTGCAGGCGATGCGGGCGGGTGAGGACGAGGGCCTGTGGATCGAGAGCGGCGCCGACGCCTTCACCAAGGCGCTGTTCGAGATCGTCCACCGCATCATCGACGAGGGTCATCCCGAACCGGGCGACGAAGGCAAGCCGGCGATCAAGGCGGATCCCGCGGACGAGGACGAAGTGGGCCAGAGCCTGATCGCGCAGACCTTCGAACGGCTGACAGCGATCCGCAACACGCCGGTGGTGCGCGTCATGCCGCGCCGCGTCGCCGTCAAGGACGAGGAGCGTCTCTTGCGCACCGAACGTCCCGCGCCGGAACATGGCCCGACCCTGGTCACCTTTGCCGACCACATCGTCGGCACAGAAGACCTGCCGGTGGGGCGCGCCAAGAGTTCATGATAGGAAGGGGCTGACCGGGTGAGCGTTGCGGAAAGTCTCGGGGCGGTGGTGAAAGCCTTTCCGCAGGCCAAGCTTGTGGCCTTCGCCGACCTGTCCGCGCGCATGATCCTGACCAGCGCCGGCCCGATGATGATGACGCAGGAGCACCTGGATCGGCTGTGCGACCAGGCCCGCAGCAGCTTTGACGACCCGATGTTCTCGCTGTGCGTCGGGGCCTTCGGGGAACCCAATGCCGCGATGCTGCTGGGGCCGGCAAACCTGCGTCTGTTCCTGCGATCCGAGGTGGAGCCGGCCGACGCCCTGTGCTGCATCTGCGATCCCGGCATTGACCTTGCCGCTTTTGTGACGAAAATTCGCGAAACGCTTGAAAGCATCACCCATGACGGGTGACCGGGCGGGTGACTGGGGCCGCGGATAACCTTGAACAAGGGCACAGTTCCGATCATCGCACGTCTGCACAGCCTGCAGGCGCCGGTTCGCGTGATGTCGGGCGGCGCGCGCGTGATCGCCGAGGCCGGCGATCGCAACCCGGTCGCACATCTGCTGCGTGAGGCGAACGAGACGATGCTGGCCCGGTCGCTGGAGTTCCGCTCCTCTGCCGGTCCCTCGTTGACGCTGGACGTGGCCGGTCGCCGGGTGTTGCGCCTGACGGCCAGCCATGGCCTGCCAGGGGCGGAGGCCTGCCTCGGCGCCGAGGTGCTTGAGGACGAGCACAAGGATGACCTGATCAAGCTGCTTCAGGCCGTTGCAGCCCCCAGGCAGGAGCTTCGTGTCGTCACGGGGCCGGTCAGCCGCGAGGGGTCCGAGGTCAGCGTCGGCCTGCCGGTCGCATTGCTGGCGGATCTGATGCTGATCGACCTGAACGTGACCGGGCCGGAGGACAGCCTGCCGGAAGAGGCGGAAGAAATTTCCGAGCGCGAAGAGACGCCGGCCGTGCGTCTGTCCGGCGCCGGGATCGACGACTTCGCCTCTGCCATCGGCCCGTCGCTGATCGCCTGGCTGATCCGCCGCGGCGGGGGAGAGACCGCGAGCGACGGGCCCGAGGACATGGTCTCGCATATGCACGCCTTCCTCGACGACGAAAGCGAAGCCGTGGTGCGGCAGCTGGATCTGGTTTCGGCCGCTCCCGGTGATCCGGCCTGCCTGATGCTGGGGGTGACCCTGATTGACGGCCACGGCATCCTGTGCGCCCGGCTGGAGGACAGCCTGCTGCTGGGCGTGATCGAGGGCGACGGCACGCAGGCGGTGCTGACGGCCTGGCGCGGCCTCATGGCCTGAGCCGCATCTGCGGCGTGATTGAGGAAATTCCATAAAAGGCAATCGGTTAAGCTCGTGTAAGGCTTGGCCATGATATCACCGGTCCCGGGTGAAAGACTTGGGTGATGTGGGATGGCAACGCAAAGCAATGCGGCGCCAGTCATCATCAAGCGGAAGAAGGTTGCGGGTGGCGGGGGCCACCATGGCGGGGCCTGGAAAGTGGCCTATGCCGACTTCGTGACCGCCATGATGGCGTTCTTCCTATTGATGTGGCTGCTGAACGCGACAACGGAAAAGCAACGCAAGGGAATCTCGGACTACTTCAATCCGACGATCCCGGTGAACCGGATCTCGGGCGGCGGAGACGGGGCCTTCGGCGGCAACAGCGTCTTCGCTGAAGAGACGATGGCCCATACCGGGACGGGCGCTGTGAACCGCAAGGATGCCGCGGCTTCGGCGACCGAGGCGGGTGCGGACGCCGGAAAGGGCGCTGCCGGCGAAGGTCGCGCCATGTCCGAGTTGCAGGAAGTCGAGAAGGCCCTGCTCGCTCGTGGCGGCGAAAGCAACACGATGGAGCGGCTCTTGCGCCATGTGGTGACGCGCATCACCGATGAGGGCCTGGTGATCGAACTCTACGATCTGCCCGACGCACCGCTTTTCGTGGACGAAACGGCCGAACCGTCCCCGGTGATCGAGGCTCTGGTCGACCTCTTGGCCGATGTCCTGAACCTGACCGGCAACGAGATCGCTGTCAGCGGGCACCTGCGCGCGCATCCGGTGACCCTGATCGACAACCCGGTCTGGACCCTGTCGGCCTTGCGGGCCCAGGAGACGCGACGGATGCTGGAGACTGCCGGGATCGATCCGGCGCGGATGCAGCGCGTCTCGGGCCATGCCGACCGCAAGCCGGCGGTTTCGGACCCGACCTCGGTCCGCAACAACCGGGTAGAGGTCATCCTCTTGCGCCGTGATCGATAATCCTTTGAATTTTATCCGTTAGGCCGATGTTAAGCCGCCCGGATGCAACTTTGATCCGCACAGGAGTCGAAGCTGCAGAAAGGCGCTTTACATGACGATTTCCTCTTCGCTCAGCGCGGGCGTGGCCGGGCTCAACGCCAACGCCACGCGCCTCGCGTCGATCTCGGACAACATCGCGAACTCGGGCACTTACGGCTACAAGCGCGCCTCGACCGATTTCACCAGCATGGTGATTACCTCGTCACGGGGCGCGGGCACCTATTCCGCCGGGGGTGTCCGGGCCTCGACGGTGCGGCTGATCGACGAACGCGGCGATCTTGTCGGAACCGGCAATCCGCTGGATCTCGCCATCGCCGGGCGAGGCATGTTGCCGGTCATCAACGAGGTATCGCTGGGCAATGCCCTGTCCGACACGCCGCTGCTGATGACCCGCACCGGAAGCTTCCGCACCGATGCGGATGGCGTGCTGAAGACCGACTCGGGCCTGGTGCTGCTGGGCTGGCCGGCCAATGCCGATGGCACCATCCCGTCCAACCCGCGCGACACCATTTCCGGCCTGGTGCCGATCGTGATCAACACCAACCAGACGGCTGGCGATCCGACCACGACGATGAACCTCGGGGTGAACCTGCCGGCGACCTATACCGTCGCCGGCTCGACCGCGGTGCCGCCGCCCCTTTCGGTGGAATATTTCGGCAACCTCGGCACCTCCGAGGCGCTGGAAGTCAGCTTTGTTCCGGTCGTTCCGGCTACCGGATCCTCGAACCAGTGGACGATGCAGATCCGCGACAGCGCGGGCGGCGGCAACCTGATCGGAGAGTACAACCTGACCTTCGACGATTCGCGGGGGGCGGGGGGCACGCTGGCCTCCGTCACGGTGGTGTCGGGCGGGGCCTACAACCCGGCCGACGGGACGCTGGCGCTGACCGTGGCGGGCGGGCCGATGACCGTGGGCATCGGGCGCTTGGGCGATCCGAACGGTCTGACCCAGCTGTCGGACAACTTCGCCCCGGTGTCGATCACAAAGAACGGCTCTCCGGTCGGCAACCTGACCACGGTCGAGGTGGACGAGAAGGGCTATGTCAACGCCACCTATGACACCGGCTTTACCCGCAGGCTCTACCAGATCCCGCTGGTCGACGTGCCGAACCCCAACGGGCTTCTGTCGCTGTCGAACCAGACCTATCAGGTCTCGCCCGAGTCGGGGTCGTTCTTCCTGTGGGACGCGGGCTCCGGGCCGACCGGGTCGATCCAGGGCTATTCGCGCGAGGGGTCGAAAACCGATGTGGCGGCCGAACTGACTAGCCTGATCCAGACCCAGCGCGCCTATTCCTCGAACGCCAAGGTGATCCAGACGGTGGACGAGATGCTGCAGGAAACCACCAACATCAAGCGGTGATAGGCGATGAGCGTCACCTCCGCCCTTGCCGGAGCCCTGTCGGGCCTCTCGGCCACCTCGCGCCAGGCCGAGATCCTGTCGTCCAACGTGGCCAATGCCACCACGCCCGGCTATGGGCGGCGCCAGGTCGGCCTGTCGGCAGCGGTGCTGGCCGGGACCGGGCAGGGCGTGCAGGTGACGGGTGTGACGCGCGATGTCGACCGGCATCTGCTGGGCGAACGGCGGCATGCCCAGGCCGGCGGCGGCGATCGGGACATCCGGGCTGCCTTCTTCTCGCGGCTGGAAAAGGCGGTCGGCACGCCGGACAGCGCGGGCTCGCTGGCGGCCAGGCTGGCGGCCTTCGATCAGGCCCTGGTCGACGCTGCCGGGCGCCCGGAGTCCCAGACCCGGCTTGGCGCGATCGCAACCACCGCAAGGTCGTTGGTTGACGGCCTGGCTTCGGCCACGCGCGACATCCAGGCGGCCCGCGCTACCGCCGACCGCCAGATCGGCGAGGAGGTCGGCAAACTCAACCACGCCCTCACCCAGTTGCACGAGATCAACGTCAACCTGCGGTCCTTCACCGGCGCGGGGCGCGACGTTTCGGCGCTTCTGGACGAACGGCAGCGCCTGATCGACCAGGTTTCGGCGATCGTTCCCTTGCGCGAGGTTCCACGCGACCTGAACCAGATCGCGCTCTTCACCGTCGGCGGAGCCCCCCTCCTGGACGGGTCGCCCGCGGTCATCGGCTTTTCGCCGACCCACACCATAACGCCCGAGATGACGCAGGCTCTGGGCGGGCTGTCGGGCATCACGATCAACGGCCGTCCCTATGACACCGAAGGTTCGGCAAGTCCGATCCTCGGGGGCACGCTGGGGGCGCTGTTCGCAGTCCGGGACACTCTGGCCGTGGAGGCGCAGGGCAAGCTCGACGCCGTGGTGCGCGACCTTGTCGAGCGCTTTGCCGCCGCCGGGCTGGATCCGACACGCGCCCCGGGCGATCCCGGCCTCTTCACCGACGCCGGCCTGGCCTTCAACCCCTTGAACGAGGTCGGCCTGGCCGGCCGATTGCGGCTTAACGCGCAGGTCGATCCCGCGCAGGGCGGCGCGCTTTACCGCTTGCGCGACGGTCTGGGCGCTGTTGCCGAAGGGCCGCCCGGCAACGGAACGCTGCTTGCCGCGCTGCATGCGGCCCTCACCGATGCGCAGCCGCTGTCATCCTCGGGTTTCACGGCAGGGTCGCGCAGCTTTGCCGCCCTGGCCGGAGACCTTATGTCCGACATCTCTGCCGGCCGGCTCTCGGCGCAGTCGGAGCAGAGTTTCGCGGCGGCCAAGCTGACCGCCCTGACCGATCTCGAGGCCCAGAACGGCATCGATACCGACCGCGAGATGCAGGAGCTTCTGGTGATCGAGAAGAATTATGCCGCGAACGCCAAGGTCATCCAGGCGGTGGCCGAGATGATCGACACCCTGATCAGGCTGGGGGCGTGATGCGGGTCTCGGTTGGCGACGCAAGCCTGACGAACATCCTGGCCCGCCAGGGGGCGGAGCTGCGCGCCCAGGTCCAGCGCGCCGCGCAGGAGGTGGCGACCGGGCGGCATGCCGACATCGGCCAGGCCCTGCGCGGGGATTTCTCGCCGCTCCTCGCCGTCGATGCGAGCCTGGCGCGGCTTGCGGCCTTCAAGTCCACGGCGGCCGATGCGGCCCTTCAGGTGGCGGCGCAACAGGCGTCGATCCAGGGCCTGTCGCAACTGGCCAGCGGAATCTCAAGCGCGCTGATGGGCGCGCGCGATGTAGCGACCCAAGCCCAGATCGACACGCTTGCGGCCGATGCGCGCGGACGCCTCGCCTCGGCGGTCGGGTTGTTGAACGCCCAGGCCTCGGGGCGCGCGGTCTTCTCCGGCCAGGCAACCGGAACCCCGCCGCTGGGTCCGGTCGAGGACTTGCTGGCCGAGCTCGAGACGGCGGCCGCCGGCGCGACGACCGCTGGTCAGGTCGCAGCCGCGGTCACGACCTGGTTCGCGAATCCGCTGGGTTTCGGCGCCTTCTACCAGGGCGGCCCGGCGCTGACACCCGTGCCGGTGGCGCCGGACGAGACGGCCGAGGTCTCGACCACCGCCATGGATCCGGCGATCCGGGATACCCTCTCCGGCCTTGCGATGGCGGCCCTTCTGGACCGGGGCATCCTGGCCGGAGACCCAGGCGAACGCGCCCGGCTGGCCGCGACCGCCGGCCAGCACCTGATGCGCGGCGAGGAAGCGCGGATCACGCTTCAGGCCCGGATCGGCGCGGTCGAGGCGCAGATCGAAAGCGCCCGCGCCCGCAACGGGGCCGAGGAGACCGCGCTGGGCATCCTGCGCTCCGAGACCGGCTCGGTCGATCCCTACGAGGCGGCAACCCGGCTGGAGACGATCCGCACGCAGCTGGAGTCGCTCTACCTCGTCACCGCCCGCGTCTCGCGCCTCAGCCTTACGGAGTATCTGCGATGATCCGCCTTTTCCTTGCCCTGTGCCTTCTGGCGACCTCGGCCCTGGCCGAACCGATCCGGATCAAGGACCTGGTGGAGTTCGACGGCGTGCGCGGCAACGACCTGGTGGGCTATGGCCTGGTTGTGGGCCTGAACGGCACCGGCGACGGGCTGCGCAACGCGCCCTTCACCGAGGAGATCATGGCCAACCTGCTGGAACGGCTGGGCGCAAATGTCACGGGAGAGGAGTTCCGGCCGAAGAACGTGGCGGCGGTCTTCGTGACCGCGCAACTGCCGCCCTTCGCCCGGTCGGGATCGCGGATCGATGTCACGGTCTCGGCCATAGGCGATGCGAAGAGCCTGCTCGGCGGGACGCTGGTGATGACGCCGCTGAACGGGGCGGACGGGCAGATCTACGCGGTGGCGCAAGGCACGATCATCGCGGGCGGCGTGTCGGCGACGGGCCAGGCGGCCAGCGTGACCCAGGGGGTGCCCACCGCAGGGGTGATCCCATCAGGCGCGCGGGTGGAGCGGGAGGTGGACTTCGACTTCACCGGCCTGTCGGTGCTGCGGCTGGCGTTGAAGGCGGCCGATTTCACCACGGCGGAACGGATCGAACGTGCGGTCAATGCCGAGTTCGGTCGTCGCGTCGCGCAGATGCAGGATTCGGGCACGGTGGCGGTGGATATCGGCGCGACCGGCATGGAGTCGCCCGCGCATGTGTTGGCGCGGATCGAACGGATCCCGGTCGAGCCCGAGACGCGGGCGCGCGTGGTGGTGGACCAGCGGTCCGGGACGATCGTGATGGGTGCGGATGTGCGGATCAGCCGGGTTGCGGTGGCGCAGGGCAACCTGACGCTGCGTGTCGAGGAGAGCCCGCTGGTCGTCCAGCCCAATCCCTTTGCCGAGGGCGAAACGGTCGTGGTGCCGCGATCCAATGCCTCGATCGGCACGACCGGGACCGGGCTTGCCGAGATCAGTGGTGGAACCGATCTGGCCGAGGTCGTGGCCGGGCTGAACGCGCTGGGCGTGGCGCCGCACGACATGATCGACATCCTGAAAAGCATCAATGCCGCCGGCGCGCTGCATGCCGATTTCGTGGTGAACTGATCCGTTTGAACCGAGCGGCGGGACCGCTGATCCCGCGGGGATCTCCGGTCAGCGCCGGCATTGACCCTGGATGTCAGCGAGGAGTGCCTGAAAGGCATCGACGAGCAGTCCGGCGCCGGGCCGCGCGTCGGGACGGCCGGAGTTGACCCTGCGGGGGAGCGGGCGTAAGCGGGATGGCAACTCCGGATCAAATCCAGACACGAGCATTCCCTTGGCCATTCACCTGCACCAGAACGACCTTCCCGACGGGCTGGCCCTTGGCCCGGTCGTCGCCATCGACACCGAGACCATGGGCCTTGACCCGCGCCGCGACCGGCTTTGCGTGGTGCAGCTTTCAGATGGCAACGGCGATGCGCATCTGGTGCAGATCGCCCGGGGCCAGACCCGGGCGCCGAACCTGGAACGGCTTCTGACCGATCCGGCAGTGCTGAAGCTCTTCCACTACGGCCGGTTCGACATCGCTGTGATGAAGCGCGCGTTCGGGGTGACCACGGCGCCGGTCTGGTGCACCAAGATCGCCTCGAAGCTAGTGCGCACCTTCACCGACCGGCACGGGCTGAAATACCTTCTGGCCGATCTGGTCGGCGTCGATGTCTCGAAGCAGCAGCAGACCAGCGACTGGGGCGCCGAGGTGCTGACCGAGGCGCAGAAGGACTATGCCGCCTCGGACGTGCTCTACCTGCACCAGTTGAAGGCCGAGCTCGAGGTGCGACTGATCCGTGAGGGCCGGCTGGAGCTGGCCGAGCGGCTGTTCGCCTTCCTGCCGACCCGGGCCGAGCTGGACCTTCTGGGCTGGGAAGACGCCAATGACATCTTCCTCCACTGACCCCCTTGCCACCGGCCGCCGGGTCGTCCGCCGCGAGGCGGAGGCGCTGGAGCGGCTGGCCGGGTCGCTGGACGACAGTTTCGGCCGCGCCGTCGCGCTCTTGATGCAGGCCGAGGGGCGGGTCATCGTCTCGGGCATGGGCAAGTCGGGCCATGTCGCGCGCAAGATCGCGGCCACCTTCGCCTCGACCGGCACGCCGGCGCATTTCGTCCATCCGGCCGAGGCAAGCCACGGCGATCTGGGCATGGTGGCGCAGGGTGACGTGCTGCTGGTCCTGTCGAATTCGGGCGAGACGCCGGAACTGGCCGATCTCCTCGCCCATGCCAAGCGCTTTTCCATCCCGATGATCGCGATCTCGTCGCGTCCGGGATCGACGGTGATGCGGCAGGCCACGGTGGGCCTGCTTCTGCCCGAAGTGCCCGAGGCCTGCGAGAAGGGCATCGTGCCCACCACCTCGACCACGATGACGCTGGCGCTGGGCGACGCGCTGGCCATCGCGCTGATGGAGCATCGCGCCTTCACGCCCGAACATTTCCGCATGTTCCATCCCGGCGGCAAGCTGGGCGCGCGGCTGTTGAAGGTGCGCGACCTGATGCACGCCGACCCGCCGCTGGTGCCCGAGACCCTGGCGATGGGCGAGGTTCTGGTCGAGATCACGCGCCGCGGCTTCGGGGTCGTGGGGGTGACGGACGCGGCGGGCGATCTGGCCGGCATCATCACCGACGGCGACCTGCGCCGGCATCTGGACGGGCTGATGTCGCACAACGCGGGCGAGGTGATGACCCGCGATCCGCGCACCATCGGCCCGGATGCCCTGGCCGGCGAGGCGCTGGCCCTGATGAACGACCGCAAGATCACCTGCCTGCTGGTGACCGAACCCGGCAGCCGCCGGGCGATCGGCATCCTGCATGTGCACGACTGCCTGCGCGCCGGGGTCGCCTGACCGTGGCGCGGGCCGACACGCATACCCGGGTGGTGGGCTGGCTCAAGGTCGTGCTGCCGCTGGCGGCGCTGGCGATCCTGTCCACCCTGTTCCTCGTCGCGCGGCGGATCGATCCCGAGGACGCGCTGCCCTATGCCGAGGTCGATGTCCGCGACCTGGCCCGCGAGCCTCGGATGACGGCGCCGACCTACGCGGGCACCACTTCGGACGGGGCTGCCCTGACCCTGCATGCGGACGAGGCCCGACCTGCCGCCGAAGCGACCGAAGCGGCGGCGATAGAACTTCGGCTTGAGCTGGCCACGCCCGACGGTGCGCGGACCGAGCTTGCAGCAGCCAAGGCGCAGATGGACAGGGGCGCGCAGCAGGTTGTCCTGTCGGGCGGCGTGACCGTCGCTACCTCGTCCGGCTACCGGCTGGAGACAGAGGAGATCCTGGCCCGGCTGGACCGGACCGGGCTGGAAAGCCGTACCCCGGTGACAGCGACCGGCCCGGCGGGCGAGATCCGTGCCGACAGCATGGTGCTGCGTCAGGACATCCAGACCCCGGGTGCCTATGTTCTGGTTTTCAACGGGGGTGTCCGGCTGGTATACCGACCGGGCGGCTAGAGGCGCTGCAGAGGTTTTCGCATGGCATTCACCTTTCGATCCTTTTCCCTGGCGTTGGCGCTCTCGCTTGCGGCCTCGGTGGCGGCAGCCCAGCAGAAGATCGCCTTCGGTGATCTGAACCAGGACACGACCCTGCCGGTCGAGGTGCAGGCCGACCAGCTGACGGTGAACAACGCCGACGGCAATGCGGTGTTCAGCGGCAACGTGATCGTCACCCAGGGCGAGATGAAGCTGGCCGCGGGTGAGGTGCGTGTGACCTACGGTGCCGACCGCAAGAGCATCGACAGCCTCGTCGCCTCGGGCGGGGTGACGGTTACGAACCTCGGCGATGCGGCCGAGGCGCGCGAGGCGCTCTACACCATCGACAGCGGGGTCATCGTGCTGACCGGCGATGTGCTGCTGACGCAGGGCCCCTCGGCAATGTCGGGGCAGAAGCTGACCATCAACCTGAAGGACGGGACGGGCGTGATGGAAGGTCGCGTCACCACGACCTTCCGGCCGGGGGGCAACTGATGGCGGGGACCCCGGGCCAGAGGCCGGATCTGACGGTGACCGACGGCCAGGCCGGGTTGCAGATCCGCAGCTTGCGGAAAAGCTACAAGAAACGGCCGGTGATCCGCGATGTCAGCATGGACCTGCGCCGCGGCGAGGTGGTGGCGCTTCTCGGCCCGAACGGGTCGGGCAAGACGACCTGTTTCTACGCCATCGCCGGGCTGGTGATGCCCGAGGGCGGGCAGGTGCTGATCGACGGCAAGGACGTGACCGCGCTGCCGATGTATCGCCGCGCCCGGCTGGGGATCGGCTACCTGCCGCAGGAGGTCTCGATCTTCCGGGGCCTGTCGGCGGAGGACAACATCCTCGCCGTGCTGGAGATCGTCCAGCCCGACCGCCACAAGCGGCGCGAGCGGCTGGAAGAGCTGTTGTCCGAGTTCTCGATCACCCATCTGCGGCGCACGCCGGCGCTTGCGCTCTCGGGCGGCGAACGGCGGAGGGTGGAGATCGCGCGCTGCCTGGCGGCGGATCCGAAATATCTGCTTCTGGACGAGCCCTTCGCCGGGGTCGATCCGATCGCGGTGGGGGAAATCCGCCACCTGGTCCACGACCTGAAGGCGCGCGGGATCGGGGTGCTGATCACCGACCACAACGTCCGCGAAACGCTGGAAATCGTGGACCGGGCTTACATCCTGCATGATGGAAAGGTGCTGATGTCGGGCACCACGGACGAGGTCGTGCGCGACGAGACCGTGCGCAGGGTCTATCTGGGCGAGAACTTCCGCATCGTCTAGGCGGGCCCGCGGGATGTGACCATCGATTCGGTTGACAAGCCGGGCTGGGCTGGCGCCAAATGCCTGTAATGAGCGCGTTACATGCCCATGTCTCCGGTCTGCATCCAGCGGTGTCTCCGCCCGGCGGAACTGGCGTGACGCGACGTTTCTTCGGTTCATTGTCGGACGGACGGACCGGAAGGGGCTGACGCTCCTTGCCGGTCTGTCAGCATGCGAAAAGGAGAGATCATGCGCTATCAGATCAGTGGGAAGCAGATCGACGTCGGTGAGGCTCTTCAGACCCATGTGAAGGCCGAATTGGGTGAAGTCGTTGAAAAATATGCCCAACGGCCGACCGAGTGTGTGGTGGTCTTTTCCCGGATGGCGCATGAATTCGTCTGCGAGGCAACGATCCATCTGTCCACCGGCCTGACGGCCCAGGCCCGCGGGCATGCGTCGGAGATCTACGCGGCCTTCGAGTCCTGCCGCGAGAAGATGGACAAGCAGCTGCGCCGCTACAAGCGGCGGATCCGCAACCACCACTCGAACCGCTCGGCCCCCGTTGAATTCGCCGGGGCGGCCTCGTATATCCTCGCCGCAAACGAGGACGCCGACGACGCCGAGCCTGACACCCTTCAGCCCGTGGTCATCGCCGAGATGGAGACGAAGATCCCTTCGATCACCGTCGGCGAGGCCGTGATGCAGATGGAACTGGCCGGACAAAAGATGCTGGTGTTCCGCAACGAAGGCCATGGGGGCGTGAATGTCGTGTACCGTCGGGACGATGGCAACATCGGCTGGATCGATCCCCGCAACAGCAAATGAAGCGTCCCAGTGACGCAGGAACAACGCCGACCCATGGAACTTTCCAAGCTGCTTGTCCCGGGCGCCGTCCGCGTGGTCGGCCAGTTCACCTCGAAGAAGCGGCTGTTCCAGGAGCTGGGCGAGATTGCCGCGCAGGCCTACGGGCTGAACGGGGCGGCCGCCATCGAGGGTTTGCAGGAACGCGAGACGCTGGGGCCGACGGGCGTGGGGCATGGCATCGCCCTGCCGCATGCCCGGCTGGAGGACCTGAAGTCGATCATCGGCGTCTTCGTCCGGCTGGAAAAGCCGCTGGACTATGACAGCGTGGACCGCCAGCCGGTCGATCTTATCTTCGGTCTGTTCGCACCGAAGGATTCGGGCGTCGATCATCTGAAGGCGCTGGCGCTGGTCAGCCGGACGATGCGGGATCAGGGCGTGGTGGCCAAGCTGCGCGCGAATTCCGATCCCGCCAAACTGTATGCGATACTGACCGAAGCCCGGGCGCCGCAGGCCGCCTGAGAGGCGTGCTCGTCGTGGACTTCGTCCCTCCTCGCGGGCCTGCGACGAGGCGGCGAAGCCGCACGAGGAGCATTCAGCCGCGCCAACGGGCGAAGCCGAATCCCATGTAGTCGCGCGCATAGGCCTCGGCGGCGGCGGTTTCCAGGCTTTCGTCCCAGATCGACTCCAGGTCCGTCACGGCGGGGTCGGGCCCTGGCCTGGGCGCGGCCACCCCGACTTCGGCGGCCAGGTGGGCAAGGCCTTCGGTCAGGCGATCCTCGCGCAGAAGGTGGTCGAGCGGCTGGAAGCCGGCAAAGCCCTGGACCAGCGCGGTCTGGCTGCACAGGCTGGGGTCCACGCGGGCCCCGGTCTGGCCGGCAACCGCGAGGCGGCAGTAGTGCAGGAAAATCAGGAAGGCCGCGCGTTCGGCCTCAGGCGTCGGGAAGGGCGCGCCCGGGGGCTGAAGCTCGGCGAGAAAGCCGTTGATCAGGATGCGGCGCAGGTCCTGCGCCTCGCCCATCACGATCTTGCAGCGAAAGGCGGCATGGGCGCGCAGCAGCGGGTGGCGGAGCACCGTGAAGCTGCGGTGGCCGGGATGCCGACGCTTCCATTGGCGCAGGGATTTCTGTTCGAAGCCTTCGGTCACCGCGCCTAGGCTCGCGAACCAGTCGCGGATCGGGGTCTCGGGTCCGGAGCGGATGGGCAGGAAGAGAAGACCCGCCTCGGACGCGAGCGCGGTCGGCACACCCGCCGCCCGTCGCGGCTCGAAACTGGGGGTGCGGCCCAGATTGAACACATCTACCGCCGCCACCGCCTCGGCCAGGGCCTCGGGGTTTTCCAGCTTGTCCTCGATGGGGCCGGGGTTCTGCTTCTTCAGTGTGTCGTCCAGCGACTTCAGCCGCGCCTCGACGCCGAGGAAGGCCGCCAGCCCGTTCACCACCTCAAGCGAGCCCAGATCCTCGTAATCGAGATAGAAGGCGGTCTGCCCGGCGGTCTGGAGCGCATTCAGGATCAGAAGCTGGAAGGCCTGGATGTCGCGCAGATGGGCCAGGAATTCCGGCACGTCGAAACGCACCTTCGCGGTCTTGAGCCGCTTGGGATGGGTCAGCTTCCACTGGTCGGTCGCCTGGGCGATCTTCCAGCTGACATAGCTTTCCAGCGGGTTGCGGGTCAGGACGATCTTGGCGCAACCGGGGTCGGGCAGCACCTCGTCCAGGATGCGCAGGTCGTGGTCGTGGAAGAAGCGGAAACCCGGCAGGCCCTCGGTTTCCTCGCGCAGCTTGCGCAGGAGGCGGCCGGGGTCGCGGTCGCGCTCTTCCATCGTGATCCCGAACAGCTCGGTCCGGTCCTTGCGGCCGAGGATGTAGCGGTTGAACACCTCGCCGTGGCTGACCACGCCCGGCAGCGCGTTCAGGTTCGCCTCGAGCAGGTTCGACCCGGTGCGCATCTCGGCAAAGACCACGAATGAGTGAAAGCGCGGCATCAGCGGACGATCCGGGGGCGCGGAAGGCTCTGGTGAGGCTGGGCAAGCTCGGCGTCGGCCGGGAAGTCTCCCATCAGGACGGGTGCCATGCCCTGGTTGCGCAGGTC
The DNA here is from genome assembly GCF_046295235.1 of Tabrizicola flagellatus. GTDB lineage: Bacteria > Pseudomonadota > Alphaproteobacteria > Rhodobacterales > Rhodobacteraceae > Tabrizicola > Tabrizicola flagellata_A. The sequence goes on along the minus strand of NZ_JBKBLV010000019.1, from coordinate 58,186 downwards.
CTGGAGAAAGGCCCCGAACCCTTGCAGCGGGATCAGCGACGGCAGGTCGCTGACGCGGTGCGCGGCGCGGGGGTTGAGGGCGTCAACCAGTTGCTCCAGCGGCTCGGCCGGGTTCTCGACAAACTCGGCCAGGGACCAGATCCGGATGGAGGCGCGCGCTTCCGGACCGTTCAGCTGGGCAATGAACTCGCTTTCCACCTTTTGCAGGCGCGCCGCCTCGGCCCGCACCTCGGCGGCGCTGCGACCCGAGCGCCAGAGCGGGATGGCGAAGGCCCCAGTGATGGCAAAGATCGTGGCGTTCGGATCGCTTGCCAGGAACGGGGCGATGGCCTGTTCGTCGGCGGGGCCGAACTGGAAGCACTGGGTCTCGCCCCGGGTGTTCCAGATCAGGTTGGTCAGGAAGCTGCGCGGGTTGTAGTCACGAAGCGTGGGGCTGTCCGACAGGCCGCCCTTGAACACGCTTTCGCCGCCCGCGAACTGGACCCGGTCGAAGTCGAAGAGATGGCCATGCACGCGGGCATCCAGCGCTCGGGCAAGCCAGGGCTGGAAATCGTCGAAGAGTTCCGCAAAGCCGGAAAAGACGCCGTAAGGGGCGGCTGACCTGGTGCCGCCGCGGGCGCGGGTCGGGAAGCGGCTTTGCATGTAGAGGCCGGGGCGACCCTTCAGCCGCCGCTCGACCGCCTTGGCGAACAGGCGGTTGATCTTGCCGGGGTTGGGTTCCGGCGCCAGCGCCCGGTCGCTGTCGGGGCCGAGGAAGGTGCGGTAGAGCAGATCGGCCCGCGGCCAGATCTTGCGGGCGAGGAAGGCATCGGCCTGGCGAAGAAGGTGCAGGTGATCGTCGTAGAACACATGCGGGCGGCCCTGGTAGTCGAATTTGGACAGGGTCAGCGACCGGCTTTCGATGCGGTTCGAGACCTGCCGGACCAGGCTTTGAAAATAGCTTTCATCCGGTATCCAGACCCTGCGGAAGTATCGGTCGATCGCCGGACGGTCGGGGTGGGAGAGAACGGCCTGGAGCGTGGGCCGGGTCAGGCACCACCATTGGCTGCCCAGATGCGGGACGAGGCCCGGGGGCAGGCGGCGGCGAAAGCGCAGGGCGCGTTGCAGCGCGACATAGCCGTCGAACAGGCGGCGCTGGCGCTTCCACGCGAAGGGAAAGCGCAGGGTGAAACGTTCCTCGTTCAGCCCGCCGACCGTCCAGCCGACATCGGCGGTGGTCACGCTTTCGATGAAGTCGGTGTGGGGATGCGCGGCAAGATGCGCCTTCAGCGCGCGAACCGGCCGGATCGGCAGGCATGAGCCCGAAGCGAGCAGCACATGAGAGACCGCCGGAAAATCGGCCAGCATCAGGGTCGCGGCGTCCAGGGTGGCCTGGACGATGCCGAAGGTGCCCCATTCGCAAGGGGTCCGGCGGGAAAAGCGGATGTCGGGCAGATCGGCCAGCGCAGCGGAAAGGGCGTTAACCTGGTCGTGCGGTGCACGGGCATCGACATGGATCACCACGGGGCAGCCGTGCAGGGCCCAGTGCCGGGCGAGTTGTGCCGCGCGGTCGAGGTCCGCGTGGCACAGCATGACGATGCCCAGTGCGCTGTCCCCGGTCACGCCCAGTTTCCCTTCGACATCAGGCCCAGAACCTCCAGCTGACGCCAGTTGACATACTTCTCGCTCCAATTGCACCAGAGATCGCGTTCGCGGGTGATCCCCTCGCGGTAGGCGCGGTATTCTTGGCTTTGGGCATAGTGCTGGCCGCGGGTGAGTTCCTCGGCGGCCCTGCTGGCGAAAGTGTCGAGGAACTTGGCGTGGAGAAGGACGCCGGACGGGCGTTCGCCGCCCTGGTCGTCGTAGGTCAGGTTCAGCGCGCGCGGCAGCAGCATGTGGGTCGAGGAAACATAGGCATAGCTGCGGTGCCATTTCACCAGCGGCGTCTTGTTCATCGCCGGCGCGCGTTTCGGCCGGTCGGTGAAGAACAGCCGCGCCCGGGGGCCGCCCTGGATCCAGAGGTTGCGATACAGGGGGTTGCGGCTGATGACGTAGTTGCCGCTGTCGAAATACTGCGCGATCTCGAAGGGGTTCTGCCCCTCGCGGTAGGGCTGTTCGTGCATCGCGCCCCTGGGATACATGTCCAGCATCATGGCCGAGAAGCTGGGCGTCTCGGCGCTGTCGAGCCAGTCGGTCAGCGCACGCAGCGGGCGGGTCTCGCAGAAGGGATAGACCAGGAATTCGTCCACATCCACGGTCAGGCACCAGCGCCCGTGACCGTGCCGGCGCAGAAGGTGCATCAGCCAGTCCATGCCGAAGCGCGACTGTCTGTAGCTGTGCGTGGTGGACCAGAGCGAAACATCGGGCTGATCGGCCAGATATTCCCGAGTGCCGTCGTCGGACCCGTTGTCGACGATGAGGAAGTGGTCGATCCCGAGCCTGCGGTAGTAGGTCAGGAAGTAGGGCAGGCGGATGCGCTCGTTGCGCATGGTCGAGAACAGCAGGATCGGCTGCGCCGGAAGGGTGGCGGTGCGGTCGGCGACGGCGGTCAGCTGGCGGCCCCGACGCCAGGCCCGGGCAAGCAGGTAGCGCCGCTCTGTCCGCAGCCGGATCAGCATCCTCAGACCCATCGCCCGCCCCCTGCGTCCGAGACCCGCCCCGTCATATCCAGCCGCCCCGCGACATCAGGCCCAGAGCCTCCATCTGCCGCCAGCCGGTGTATCGGGTGGACGCGCCACAGTGCAAGACCGGGTCGGCAGTCAGCCGGTCGTAATAGGCGGCATACTGGGCCGCATCCCCGAAATGCTGGCCGCGCGCCTTTTCCTCGGCCGACCGTTCGGTAATGCCGGGCAGAAACTTGGTGTGCAGAAGGATACCCGAGGTCAGCTCTCCGCCATCGGTGGCATAGACCTGGTTCAGCCAGGCGGGCAGAAGGGAATGGGTCGAGTTGACGTAGGCCTGCCGCCAGTGCCAGCGGACCAGCGGGATCTTGTTCAGCGTTGGGGCCTTGCGGGGGTCCGCCGCGAAGAAGGCCCGCGCCCGGGCGCCGCCCTGGATCCACAGGTTGCGCATCCGTGGCTGGACCTGGACCTGGTAATTGCCGGCGTCGAACCAGCAAAGATGCGCCAGCGGATCCTCGTCCGGCGCGACGGCACCCTGCGAGACCTGGCCTTCGGGATACATGTCCACCGTCAGCGCGCCAAGGCTCGACCGGCCCTGCCGGTCCAGCCAGTCGGTCAGCGCGGGAAGCGGTCGGGTCTGCCAGTAGGGGTAGATCAGAAGCTCGTCGGCATCCAGCGTCAGGCACCAGTGCCCGTGCCCGTAGCGCATCAGGAGCCAGGTCAGCCAGTCCATCCCGAAGCGCGAGGCCTTGTAGCTGCCCTGAGTATGCCAGAGCGAGACATCGGGCTGATCGGCCAGCAGCCGGGACGTGCCATCCGTGCTTGCATTGTCCACGAAAAGGAAATGCCGCACCCCCAGCGCGCGGTGGTGACGCAGGAAATGCGGCAGACGGTGGGCCTCGTTGCGGACACAGGAAAAGCCGAGGATATCGCCCGCGGCGATCTGCGCCGTCCGGTCGGCCAAGGCAGACAGCTGTCCCCTGCGACGAAGGGCTCGCAGCAACAGACGCTGCCGGTTCCGGCGCAGCCTGAGCGCAAGCAGCGCGCCTGTCAGCCCGCGTGGAGGGTCGTCCAGGGCGCCGATCGGGCAGGCATGTGGCAGCCGCCGAATGGGCGAGAGTGCCGATCCCAAGCCTATTGCGCCGCCTTCTGCATCGCGGTCAGGTCGTTGAGGAAGCTGGCGAATTCCTGCCCGAACTCGGGCCGGGCCAGGCCGAAGGCGACGGTGGCCTGCAGGAACCCGATCTTCGAGCCGCAGTCATAGCGCTGGCCGCGGAAGCGCAGGCCGAAGACCGAGTTGGGCTTCTTCGCTTCTTGCGCGATGGCGTCGGTCAACTGGATCTCGCCGCCGGCGCCCTGCTTGATCTTGTTCAGATTTGTCAGCACCTTCGGCGTCAGGATGTAACGGCCGATCACCGCCAGGTTCGAGGGCGCATCCTCGGGGCGAGGCTTTTCCACCATGCCCTTGACGCTGACGATCTCGCCATCGTCCCGGTCGATGTCGAGGACCCCATAGCTGGAGGTCTTCTTCGGAGCGACTTCCATTGCCGCGACCATGCAGCCGCCGGTTTCGGCATGGGCCTCGACCATCTGTTGCAGGCAGGGCTTCTCGGCCGCGATCACGTCGTCGGGCAGAAGCACGGCGAAGGGTTCGTTCCCGATCAGGCGACGGGCGCACCAGACGGCATGGCCAAGGCCCATCGGCCGGTTCTGCCGGACATAGGCGATGGCGCCGGAATCCATGTTGGTGTCCTTGAGGATCTCCAGCAGGTCGGTCTTGTTCTTGCGCCGCAGTTCGGCCTCGAGCTCCGGCGCGTGGTCGAAATAGTCCTCAAGCGCCGACTTTCCGCGCGAGGTGACGAAGATGAATTCCTTGATCCCGGCCGCGCGCGCCTCGTCGATGGCGTACTGGATCAGCGGACGATCAACGAGAGTCATGATCTCTTTCGGGATCGACTTGGTCGCGGGGAGGAATCGCGTGCCAAGCCCCGCAACCGGGAATACCGCCTTGGTGATCTTTCTGCTCTTCATCTGACTCGTCCCAACTTCGTCCGGTCTGGCGCAATGCTTCTGGCTCAATGCTGATCGCAGCCGAATCTGACCTTAAACGGGCAGCGCCGCGGCAATATTCGTAACCTGCATCAGTCCCCCGGCCTTCGCATCAAAAAAAGACTACAAAAAGACAATCCATACCGCCGTTGGCGGAATCACGGGGAATTTTCGGCAAGCATCGTCTCGATGACCGGCACGTCGGACGGGTTGTTCAACTCCCAGAACTGGCGGCCGCGCGATTGCACCTCGACACACAGCACCGGACGACCCTGTTCGAGGAAGCGCAGCTGTTCCAGCCCTTCCAGCTGTTCCAGCGGGCCCATGGGCCAGGTCGGATAGGCAGCCAGCGCGGCGGGGCGGTAGGCATAGACCCCCACATGGTGAAAGACCGGCGTAGGTTCGTCCGGGGCATAGTCGGACCCGGTATAGGGGATGACCTCCTTCGAGAAGTAGAGCGCGCGGCCCCCGGCGCCGAAGACGGCGGTCGTCCCGCCCACCCGGCCGGCGCGGCGGTCGGCCAGAAAGCCCGCGACCGCCCGGCCGTCGCAGCGCAGGACGGGGGTCGCGATGTCGGCCTGCGGATCCCTGGCGAGCCCGGCCACCAGATCCTCGACGAACCAGGCCGGCGTCAGCGGCGCATCGCCCTGGAGGTTCACCACCACGTCGAAACCCGGCAGCTTCGCGGCTACCTCGGCACAACGTTCGGTGCCGTTTCTTGCGGCGGATGAGGTCATCACCACCTCGGCCCCGAAGCCGCTTGCATGGTCGGCGATGCGGTCGTCGTCGGTGGCCACCACCACCCGGTCGATGCCCTTCACCGCCATTGCCGCTTCCCAGCTGCGGCGGATCAGGGTTTTTTCGCCGTCCGGGCCGCGCAGCGCGACCAGCGGCTTGCCGGGATAGCGGGTCGAGGCATAGCGGGCGGGAATGGCGATCAGGGTCTTCATTTCAGCACGACTCCCGGGGCGAAAGCGATGAAGAACGGGTTGTCCCAGCCAGGCTTGCCATAGCCCAGCGCAGCATGGTCGTCGAAGCGCACGACCCGCCCGCCCGCGGCGCGCAGGACGGCGTCGCCCGCCGCCGTGTCCCATTCCATCGTCCGGCCGAGGCGGGGGTAGAGGTCGGCCTCGCCACTTGCCACGAGGCAGAACTTCAGGCTGGAGCCTGCGCTGGTCATGTCGCGCACGGCGTAGCGGCCGATGTAGTCGTCGGTGGCCTGGTCGCGGTGCGATTTCGAGGCCACCACCATCAGAGCGGCATTGTCGGGGGTGGAGACGCGCAGTTGCCGCAGCGGTCCGGGCTCGGGACCGAAGGGGCCGGTCTCCTCGACCGCCGTGCCGTCGGGCCGGGTGTAGAACAGCCGCGCCTTCGCGGGCGCATAGACGATGCCGCAGATCGGCACGCCGTCCTCGACATAGGCGATGTTCACGGTGAAATCGCCGCGGCGCTGGACGAATTCCTTGGTACCGTCCAGCGGATCGACGATGAAGAAGGTTCGCGCGGTCAGGGCGTGGCTTGCGACCTGTTCCTCGGTGATCAGCGGCACATCGGGAAAGGCCGCGCGCAGACCGGCCGAGATCACCGCATCGGCTGCCATGTCCGCCTCGGTCACGGGCGAGGCATCGCCCTTGGCGCGGACCTCGAAATCGGGGCCCGCATAGACCTGCATGATCCGGTCGCCGGCCTGCAACGCCAGTCGGCGAAAAAGCGGCACGAGTTTCTGAAGATCCATGACCGCTCCCGTGGCGATTGAAGAACCTGACGCGCGCCCTTATCCTGCCTCGTCAACGGAACGGCAAGGTTTCCTGTGGAAACATGCCGGACGAGACAGGGTTTGCGGCATGTTCCGGCACCGGCAATACGACCGATCGTGGTTCAGTCTGGGGTTCGAGACCCTGGAACTGATCTACCATGTCGCGGTGCGCAACATGCGCAAGACCCATCACAATGCGGTCCTCGGCCTTGTCATGGCGATCATCCAGTCGCTGCTGATGCTGCTGGTGATGTATTTCATGATGAGCCTGTTCGGCATGCGCAGGATCGCGGTCCGCGGCGACTTCATGCTGTATGTCATGTCGGGCGTCTTCATGTTCATGACCCATATCAAGGCGATCGGCGCGGTCGCCTCGGCCGACGGGCCGACCTCGAGCCTGATGATGCATGCGCCGATGAATCCGATCATCTCGATCATGGGGGCAGCACTGGGGTCGCTCTACCAGCAGACCCTGGCCGCTGCGGTCATCCTGTTCGTCTATCATGCCGCCATTACCCCGGTGACGATCGATGACCCGGTCGGCATGATGGGCATGTTCCTGTTGTCGTGGTTCAGCGGGATCGGCATCGGCATGATCTTCCTGTCGGCCATGCCCTGGCAGCCCGAGGCCGTCAGCATCATCAAGACGCTCTATCAGCGGATCAATGTCCTTGCCTCGGGCAAGATGGTGCTGGCCAACAACCTGCCGCCAACCCGCAGGGACTGGTTCGACTGGAACCCGCTGTTCCACACCATCGACCAGGCGCGCGGCTTCGTGTTCCTGAACTACACGCCGCGCTATACCAGCTATGACTATGCCATCTGGTTCGCGCTGGCCTGCATCCTGATCGGCCTGATGGCCGAGTTCTTCACGCGCCAGCACGCCTCGGCAAGCTGGAACAAGCGGCACTGACCGGAGCAGGTCGAGGGACTTGCCCTGGAAGTTCAGTCATCCAGCAGCCGGTCCATGGCGGCGGCGGCATGGTCCGGGTCGCCCTTCTCGATGGCGGCGACAAGGGCTTCGTAGTGCGGGGTCCGCGCGGCCGCCAGTCCTTCGGGCGGGGCGAGGAGATCCGAGGTCAGGCGACCTTGCACCGCATGCGCGATGCCGAACTCCAGAAGCGCGGTCGCGGCGCGCAGGAAGGGATTGCCCGAGGCCTCGGCGATCACGCGATGGATCTCGAACTCGGCCATGGCGAAGGGTTCCGGCTGATGGGTCATGACGCTGCGCTGGTTCAGCCAGTAGTAGAGCAGCCGCACATGTTCCGCCTCGCGGTTTGCCGCAGCCTGGCGGGCGGCCTGAAGCTCCAGCCCGCGACGCACCAGCCGGAAATCGGCCAGGAAGGCGGGCGAGGGGCCGCTTTCCAGCTTCCAGGTCAGGATCTGGCGGTCGAAGAGGTTCCAGCGCGACTGCGGCAGCACGCGGGTGCCGACCTTGGCGCGCGCCTCGACCAGGCCCTTGGCCTCCAGCGTCTTCAGCGCCTCGCGCAGCACGGTGCGCGAGACGCCGAAACGGTCCATCATCTCGGCATCGCCCGGCAGGCTTGAGCCTACGGGCATCTCGCCGGACACGATGGCGCGGCCGACCTCGTTTATGACGTAGGAATGGAAGTTCCGCGCCGTCTGCCGCCCGGAGAGCGTTCGGATCAGGCTCCCGGGTTCGCTCATCTCGCTTGGTCCAAGAGGTTACGTTCGGCGCGGTCCGGCCCGGAACACCAGGCGTTGCAGCACGATGAACATAAACAAAAGCACGCCGACGACAATCTTGGTCCACCAGCTGCTGAGCGTGCCGTCGAAGACGATGTAGGTCTGCACCAGGCCCTGCAACATGACCCCGATGAAGGTGCCGGCGACAAAGCCGTAGCCGCCGGTCAAGAGCGTGCCGCCGATCACCACGGCGGCGATGGCGTCCAGTTCCACCCCAAGGGCGTTCAGGCTGTAGCCGGCCGAGGTGTAAAGCGAGAAGACCACCCCGGCGAGGCCGGCGAGGAACGAGGACAGCGCATAGATCGCGATGGTGGTGCGGGCGACGGGCACACCCATCAACGCGGCGGAGGTTTCCGACCCGCCGAGCGCATAGACGTTGGATCCGAACCGCGTGCGGTGCGCAAGAAGGATCGCCACGGCAAAGACCATGAGCATTATGATCCCGACCACGGTCAGGCGGCCTCCGCCCGGCAGGAGGATATAGCTTTTCGATACCCCTGAATAGAAGGCGTGCTGGATGCCGATGGAATCCGGCGACAGGACCGAGGCGCCGCCTCGGGCGAGGAACATGCCGGCGAGGGTCACGATGAAGCTGGGCACTTTCAGATAGTGGATGGCCGCCCCCATGATCGCTCCGAACCCGGCGGCGACGGTCAGGGCGATGGCGAAGGCCACCAGCGGGTGCAGGTTCAGCCACATGATGAGGACGGCGATCAGGACGGTGGTGAAGCCGATCACAGCGCCCACCGACAGGTCGATCCCGCCCGACAGGATCACGAAGGTCATGCCGACGGCGGCAATCCCGAGGAAGGCGTTGTCGGTCAGGAAGTTGCCCAGGACCCGGGTCGAGAACATCGCCGGATGCTGCGTCACCGCCAGAAGGTAGGCGAACAGGAAGATGAGCGTGGTGGCCAGAAGCGGGCGCAGGCTGCGGGTCATTGCGATTTTCCGGGCAGGCGGCGGAACAGGCGCGCCGACAGGGGGGATTGCAGGACGAGGATCACGATGATGACGGCGGACTTCACGACCAGGTTGAACTCGGGCGAGAAGCCCGAGATCAGGATGCCGGTGTTCATCGCCTGGATGATCATCGCGCCCAGGACCGCCATCGGGATCGAGAAGCGCCCACCCATCAGCGAGGTGCCGCCGATGACTACGGCAAGGATCGCGTCCAGCTCCAGCCAGAGGCCGGCGTTGTTGGCATCCGCACCGCGGATGTCCCCGGCGACGATCAGGCCGGACACCGCGGCGCAGAAGCCCGCGAAGGTATAGACGATGAGAAGCAGCGCGCCCGAGGACAGCCCGGCGAACCGCGCGGCCGAGCGGTTGATGCCCACCGCCTCGATCAGAAGGCCAAGCGCGGTGCGGCGGACGATCAGCGTGGCCAGAAGCATCAGCGTGAAGGCGATGACCACGGGCATCGGGAAGCCGAGGAACGACCCGGTGCCGATGAAGATCAGCACGGGGTCCGAGAAGGTGACGATGTAGCCTTCCGTGATCAGCTGGGCGAGCCCGCGGCCCGCGACCATCAGGACCAGGGTCGCGATGATCGGCTGGATCTCCAGCACGGTGACGAGGATCCCGTTCCACAGCCCGCAGACCAGCCCTGCGCCAAGGGCGGCCAGCACCGCCATCCAGGCGGGATAGCCCGAGGTGACCATGACCGCCGCAACGGCCCCGCTGATCGCCATGACGGCACCGACCGACAGGTCCACGCCCTTGGTGGCGATGACCATGGTCATCCCGATGGCCAGGATCGCGACCGGCGCGCCCCGGTTCAGCACGTCGATCAGGCTGCCGAAGAAGCGGCCGTCCTGCCAGGTGACGGTGAAGAAGCCGGGGAACAGTAGCCAGTTGACGAAGAGGACGGCGGCAAGGGCGATGACCTGCGGCCGGGTCACGAAGCTCGCCAGCGGGCGCGGGCGCGGCAGGGGCGGCTCGGTCGTGGGACGAAGATCGACGGTCTGACGGGTCACGGGCGCACCTCTTGCGGAGTTCCGGCGATAGCCTGGACGATGGCGTCCGAGGCGATGTCGGGGCCGGCGAGTTCCGCCACCATCTCGCGGTCGCGCATGACGACGATGCGGTTCGAATAGGCCACCACCTCGTCCAGCTCCGACGAGATGACGAACAGCGCCAGCCCCTCCTCGCGCAGGCGGTTGATGCTGCGGACGATCTCGGCATGGGCGCCCACGTCGATGCCGCGGGTGGGCTCGTCGAGGATCAGGAAGGTCGGGTCGATCGCCAGCCAGCGGGCGAGGATCACCTTCTGCTGGTTGCCCCCGGACAGAAGCTTGACCGGCATGTCGTGGTTGGCCGCGCGGATGTCCAATGCCTCGGCATAGCGGCCTGCGAGTTCGACCTGGTCCTCGCGGTTCAGGGCCTTGAACCAGCCAAGCTTGGCCTGAAGCGCGATGATGATGTTTTCCCGCACGGAAAGGTCGCCGAAGATGCCGTCCAGCTTGCGGTCCTCGGGGCAGAAGCCGAAGCCCGCCGCCACCGCCTGCGCCGGGTTGCGGATCGTCACCGGCTTGTCATCGACAAGGACCTGCCCGCCCTCGGCGCCGTCGACGCCGAACATCAGCCGCGCCACCTCGGTCCGGCCCGAGCCGAGAAGCCCTGCCACCCCGACGACCTCGCCTTCGTGGACCGCGAGGTCGAAGGGGGCCAGTCCCTTGCGGTTCAGCCCCTTGAAGGCGACGCGGACCTGGCCGCGCGTCGATCCGGCCAGCGCGGTCGGGTGGTGTTCGAAGGCCACGTCCTTGCCCAGCATCATGCGCACGACATCGGTGGTGTTGAGTGTGGTCAGCGCCTGGGTCGCGACCTTGCGGCCATTGCGCAGGATCGTCACGCGGTCGGCCAGGTCGAACACCTGGTCGAGGAAATGGGTGATGAAGATGATCGCCAGACCCTTGGCCTTCAGTCCGCGCACCACCTCGAACAGGCGTTGCACCTCGTTGCGGTCAAGGCTGGCGGTCGGTTCGTCCAGCACCAGAACCTTGCCCGACAGTTCCACCGCGCGGGCGATGGCGACGATCTGCTGGACGGCCACGGAATATTCGGAAAGCTCGGCCCGCACGTCGATATCAAGCCCGTAGCGGGACAGAAGCTCGCGCGCCAGGGCGTCGATCCGGCGGCGATCGACCAGGCCGAAGCGCGTGGGCTGGCGGCCGAGGAACAGGTTTTCCGAGACCGACCGGTTCGGCAGGAGATTGACCTCCTGATAAACCGTGCCGATCCCGTAGCCTTGCCCGTGCAGCGGATCGCGCAGGTGGATCGGCTGGCCGTCAAGCAGAAGCTCGCCCCCGTCGGGCTGATAGGCGCCGGTCAGGATCTTGATCAGCGTGGACTTGCCCGCGCCGTTCTCGCCCAGAAGCGCGTGCACCTCGCCGGCATTGGCCGCGAAATCCACATTGTCCAGCGCGCGGTGCTGGCCGAAGACCTTCACGATCCCCCGCGCCTCGAGCACCGGCCGTGCGGTTCCATCGGTCATCACTGCCTCCCGTTCCGTCCGCCAACTGTCCGCCGATCCCGCGGATAAAGCAATTCCGCCGGGCGGGGCCCCTCGCCCCGCCCGGCGGCGCCCCGGAGAGGAAACCTAGTATCCGAGGCCTTTGCGCCGCTCGTATTCGCCCTGCGGGTCGTCTGCCGGGGTGTAGAGCTTCGACTCGGTGATGATGAACTTCGGCGGCACGGTGCCGCTGTTCAGATAGGCATCCAGCGCCTCGAAGGCGGGGCCGGCCATGTTCGGGGTCAGCTCGACCGTGGCATTGGCCTCGCCCGCGACCATCGCGGCGAAGATGTCCGGGACCGCGTCGATCGACACGACCAGGATGTCCGAGCCCGGCTTCAGGCCCGCATCCTTGATCGCCTGGATCGCGCCCACCGCCATGTCGTCGTTGTGGGCATAGACCGCGCAGATGTTCTTGCCCCCGTCCTCGGCCTTGATGAAGCCCTCCATGACTTCCTTGCCCTTGGACCGGGTGAAGTCGCCGGTCTGGCTGCGTATGATGGTCAGGTTGGCCTTGCCCGCGATGGCTTCCTCGAAGCCCTGCTTGCGGTTGATCGCGGGCGAAGAGCCCACGGTGCCCTGCAGTTCGACGACATTGCACTGCTTGTCGCCGACGGCACCCACCAGCCATTCGCCGGCCACGCTGCCTTCCTTCACCTGGTCTGAAGCGACCGAGGTCAGGTAGAGGTCTTCCGGCCCTTCGATGCCGCGGTCCAGAAGGACGACGGGGATACCCGCTTCCTTGGCCTCGGTCAGCACCTCTTCCCAGCCGGTGGCCACGACCGGAGCGACGAGGATCGCATCGACGCCTTGCGCGATGAAGCCGCGGATCGCCTTGATCTGGTTTTCCTGCTTCTGCTGCGCATCGGCGAACTTCAGGTCGATGCCCAGATCAGCCGCCACCTGCTTGGTCACCGAGGTCTCCGCCGCGCGCCAGCCCGACTCGGACCCGATCTGCGAGAAGCCGATGACCTTGCCCTGAAGACCTTCCGCATAGGCGGCTGAAAGCAAAAAGCCACTCAGTCCCGCGCCAAGCGCGAGAGCCTTGAAAACGTTCATGATTTCCTCCCAATGGAAAACTTGGCCACTCTCCTCGGGTGGCTCAGGGGACGTTATCAAAAGTATTACTATATGCAACAAATTTGTTCCCTGTGCCTTGCGTGACCCAGCCGGACGCGGCCGTCGGGACGGTCGATGCCGGTTTCTGCCCAGAGCCCGACCGGATAGCGCGCAAGGCCCCCTGCACCAGATGCAGAGCATCATCTTATGCGGGCGCCCCAGCCAATTCCGCTACAGGTCCGCACCGATGCGGAAGATTCGCCACAATGCCCGTCATGCAACCGTTGCAGGCCGGAAAACGCCTGCCTATATACGCCTCACACGGGCGCCGGGCCGCCAGACCCGACGTCTTCTCTCAAGGCGGGGATGCCTTCTGATCCAGGGTCCTTGCCGGAACATCGCCTGAACCAAAGGGATACACACATGGCCAAAGTCATCGGTATTGACCTCGGGACGACGAACTCCTGCGTTGCCATCATGGATGGTTCGCAGCCCCGCGTCATCGAGAACTCGGAAGGCGCGCGCACGACGCCTTCGATCGTCGGCTTCACGGAAAGCGAACGCCTTGTCGGCCAGCCCGCCAAGCGCCAGGCCGTGACCAACCCCGCAAACACCATCTTCGCCGTCAAGCGGCTGATCGGCCGCCGCCTGGGCGACCCCGAGGTCGAGAAGGACAAGAAGCTTGTCCCCTACAAGATCGTGGACGGCGGCAACGGCGACGCCTGGGTCGAAGTGCGCGGCGAGAAATACAGCCCCAGCCAGGTCTCGGCCTTCATCCTGCAGAAGATGAAGGAAACCGCCGAGTCCTATCTGGGTGAACCCGTCACCCAGGCCGTCATCACGGTTCCGGCCTACTTCAACGACGCCCAGCGTCAGGCGACCAAGGACGCCGGCAAGATCGCGGGTCTGGAAGTCCTGCGCATCATCAACGAACCGACTGCGGCCGCGCTGGCCTATGGCCTCGACAAGAAGGAATCGAAGACGATCGCCGTCTATGACCTTGGCGGCGGCACCTTCGACATCACCATCCTGGAAATCGATGACGGCCTGTTTGAGGTAAAGTCCACGAACGGCGACACCTTCCTTGGCGGTGAAGACTTCGACATGCGCATCGTCCAGTACCTCGCGGACGAGTTCAAGAAAGAGCATGGCGTTGACCTGACGCTGGACAAGATGGCGCTGCAGCGTCTGAAGGAAGCGGCGGAAAAGGCGAAGATCGAGCTGTCGTCGTCCCAGCAGACCGAGATCAACCAGCCGTTCATCAGCATGGACAAGAACACCGGGCAGCCTCTGCACCTGGTGGTCAAGCTGACCCGCGCCAAGCTGGAGAGCCTGGTCGATGACCTGATCAAAAAGTCGATCAAGCCCTGTCAGGCCGCGCTGAAGGATGCCGGCGTGTCCAAGGACGACATCGACGAGGTCGTGCTCGTGGGCGGTATGACCCGCATGCCGAAGGTGATCGAAGAGGTCACCAAGTTCTTCGGGAAAGAGCCGCACAAGGGCGTGAACCCGGATGAAGTCGTGGCCATGGGCGCCGCGATCCAGGCCGGCGTGCTGCAGGGCGACGTGAAGGACGTGGTGCTGCTGGACGTGACCCCGCTGTCGCTGGGGATCGAGACGCTGGGTGGCGTGTTCACCCGCCTGATCGACCGCAACACCACGATCCCGACCAAGAAGTCTCAGGTCTTCTCGACCGCCGAGGACAACCAGAACGCGGTGACGATCCGCGTGTTCCAGGGCGAGCGGGAAATGGCCGCGGACAACAAGCTGCTCGGTCAGTTCAACCTGGAACAGATCCCGCCCGCGCCCCGCGGCGTGCCGCAGATCGAGGTGACCTTCGACATCGACGCGAACGGTATCGTGTCGGTTTCGGCCAAGGACAAGGGCACGGGTCGCGCGCAGCAGATCACGATCCAGGCCTCGGGCGGTCTGTCGGAGGCCGACATCGAGAAGATGATCAAGGACGCGGAAGCGAATGCCGAGGCCGACAAGGCCCGCAAGGAGCTGGTCGAGACGAAGAACCAGGGCGAAAGCCTGCTGCACTCGACCAGGAAGAGCCTGGCGGAACATTCCGACAAGGTGGACCCGTCCACCGTCGAGGCGATCGAGCTGGCGATGAGCCCGCTGGAAGACGCGCTGAAAGGCGAGGATGCCGGCAAGATCAAGTCGGCGATCCAGAACCTGACCGAGGCCGCGATGAAGCTGGGCGAGGCGATCTACAAGGCGAGCCAGGCCGAAGGTGGTTCGGGTGACGACGAGCCACGCCCGGTGGACGACGACGACATCGTCGATGCCGACTTCGAGGACTTGGGCAACAACAAGCGGAAGTAAGCCGCGGGAACACGGGAAGGGGGCGGTCTGGCAACGGGCCGCCCCTCCTCGGTTCCAGATGGGGGTTTTGCCGTGGCAAAGCGCGACTATTACGAAGTGCTCGGGGTCAGGAAGGGCGCTTCGGCCGAAGAGCTGAAGAAGGCCTATCGCCAGAAGGCGAAGGAACTGCACCCTGACCGGAACGCCGACAATCCGCAGGCCGAGGCCCAGTTCAAGGAAGTGAACGAGGCCTACGACGTCCTGAAGGACGAGCAGAAGAAGGCGGCCTATGACCGCTTCGGCCATGCAGCCTTCGAGGGCGGCATGGGCGGTGGCCCGCGTCCTGGCGGCTATGGCCAGCAGGGCGATTTCGCATCCGCGTTTTCGGATGTGTTCGAGGACCTGTTCGGCGATTTCATGGGCCGCGGTGGCGGCGGTGGTGGTGGTCGCAGCCGGGCGCAGCGCGGCTCGGATCTGCGCTACAACCTGCGGGTTTCGCTGGAAGAGGCCTATACCGGCATCCAGAAGACGATCCACGTTCCGACCTCGGTCACCTGCGACACCTGCCACGGGTCGGGGGCCGAGGGAGGCGCCGAGCCCGTCACCTGCCCGACCTGCAACGGCATGGGCAAGGTCCGGGCGCAGCAGGGTTTCTTCACCATCGAACGCACCTGCCCGCAGTGCAACGGCATGGGCCAGATCATCAAGAACCCCTGCCGGACCTGTGGCGGCCAGGGTCGGGTGCAGAAGGAGAAGCAGCTGTCGGTCAACATTCCGCCGGGGGTGGAGACGGGCACGCGCATCCGTCTGGCCGGCGAGGGCGAGGCGGGTCTGCGCGGCGGGCCGAATGGCGACCTCTACATCTTCATCGAGGTGAAGGAGCACGCGCTCTTCCAGAGGGACGGCATCCACCTGTTCTGCCGGGTGCCGGTCAGCATGCCGACGGCCGCCCTTGGTGGCGAGATCGAGGTGCCGACGATCGACGGCGGCAAGGCGCGGGTGAAGGTACCGGCCGGGGCGCAGTCGGGCAAGCAGATGCGGCTGCGCGGCAAGGGCATGCCGGCGTTGCGGTCGTCGAACACGGGTGACATGGTGATCGAGCTTGCGGTCGAGACCCCGGTGAACCTGACGGCGCGGCAGCGCGAGCTTCTGCGCGAGTTCGAGAAGCTGAGCGAGGAGAACAACCCCGAAAGCTCCAGCTTCTTCGGAAAGGTCAAGGGCTTCTGGGACGGGATGAAGGGCTGACCCTTTCGTAGGGTGGGCAAGTTGCCCACCCTAATCTTGCGCAGCGCCGTTAACTGTTCCTCAACCATGAGCTGCGTATCCTGGCGCTATGGTCAGGTCCTTCGACGAGCCGTTTCTGCCGTTGGTCGCGCCTGCGGGGGATGCCGATGAGGCGGAACCGCAGGCGCTGACCGGGCGGCTGCCGTCCTACATCGCCGACCACCGCCAGCGCCTGCGCGACCGGTTCATGCAGGCGGGCGGCACGGCGCTGCCCGATTACGAACTCCTCGAACTTGTCCTCTTCCGCGCCATTCCCCGGCAGGATGTGAAGCCGCTCGCCCGGCTCCTCCTCGACACGTTCGGGGATTTCAACCGGGTCATCACCGCCTCTCCAGCGCGCCTCCAGATGGTCAAGGGGGCCGGCCCTGCCGTGGTGCTGGAGCTGAAACTGGTCGAGGCCGCCGCGCAAAGAATGATGCGGGCGCGGGTGATCCAGAAGCCGATCCTGTCCTCATGGGACGCGCTGCTCGACTACTGCCACACCACCATGGCGCACCGCGAAACGGAACAGTTCCGCGTGTTGTTCCTCGACCGCAAGAACGTGCTGATCGCCGACGAGGAACAGGCCAAGGGCACCGTCGACCATGTTCCCGTCTACCCGCGCGAGATCGTCAAGCGGGCGCTGGAACTGAACGCCAGCGCGCTGATCCTCGTCCACAACCACCCCTCGGGCGACCCCACGCCCTCGGATGCGGACCTCAGCATGACCCATCAGGTCAAGGACGCCTGCGAGGCTTTGGGCCTGACGCTCCACGACCACCTCATCATCGGCAAGTCGCGCGAGCTGAGCTTTCGCTCACGGGGCTACCTTTAGCCCAACGGTTGCGCTACGCATGGGCGCATGAGCGAATTCGACCTTGTCATCTTCGACTGCGACGGCGTCCTGATCGACAGCGAGATCATCAGCGCGCGGATGCTGGTGGCCGAACTCGCGCGTCTTGGCCTGACCATCGACCTTCCTTACGTCGAGTGCCATTTCCTCGGCCGCAGCTACCCCGTGGTGATGGAAACGATCCGGCGCGAGTTCGGCCTGGACCTGCCGCCCGAGTTCGAGACGCAGTATCGCGAGGCGCTGCTGGCCGCCTTCCAGAGCAGCCTCAAGGTCGTCCCGCATGTCCACGAGGTGCTGACAGGGATCGGCGTGCCGTTCTGCGTCGCCACGTCTTCCTCCCCGCGCCGGGTGGAGATGTCGCTCAAGCTGGTCGGCCTGACCGATCTGGTCGGAGACCGGGTCTTCACCTCGACGATGGTCGCGCGCGGCAAGCCCGCACCGGACCTGTTCCTTCATGCGGCCGAAAGGATGGGGGCCGCACCTGGGCGGACGCTGGTGATCGAGGACAGCCTGACCGGGCTCCGCGCCGGGCTTGCGGCGGGAATGACCGTCTGGCGCTTTGTCGGAGCCAGCCACCTCGGACCGGAGGCTCCGGAAGAACCGCCGGATGCCAAGCCGCATCGCAGGCTTGTCAGCTTTGCCGACTTCTTCCAGATTGCCCCGGGTCTGAAATCCGTCCGGGAACCGGCATGAGCACCGAACCAAGCCTGCAGGACGAAGCCGCCCGGGCCGGATGGCTGTATTACGTCGCCGGGATGACCCAGGACCAGATCGCAGCCGAGCTGGGCGTCAGCCGCCAGCGGGCGCAGAGGCTGGTCAGCCGGGCGATGGCCGAGGGGCTGATCCAGATCCGCCTGGTGCACCGGATCGGCGCCTGCCTCGACCTGGAGCGGGCCCTGACGGAACGCTACCGCCTGACACGCTGCCGCGTGGCCCCGGGTCTTGGACCGGGGGGTGATCCGGCAAGAGCCATCGCCACAGCCGCCGCAGCCGAGCTGGAGCGCGTTCTGCGCATAGACACGCCGCAGGTCATCGCCTTCGGCACCGGACGCGCCCTGCGTGCGATGGCCGAACAGCTTACCCGCACCGACCCGGGGCAGCACCGCATCGTCTCGCTTCTGGGCAACATCGCGCCGGACGGGTCTGCAACGCTCTACGATGTGATCAGCCGCATCGCCGAGAAGCTGAACGCCACCTATTACCCGATGCCCGTGCCCGTGATCTCCGACACGCCGGAAGAGCGCGAGTTCTTCATGCATCTGCGCCCGGTGCGAACAGTGTTCAACCTGGCCCGGCAGGCCGACATCACCTTTGTCGGCGTGGGGCAGATGGGCCCCGACGCGCCCCTTGCCCTGGACGGCTTCGTGACACCCGATGCGCTGCGAGAGTTGCAGGAGCTTGGCGCGGCTGGAGAGATCTGCAGCTGGGTCTATGATGCTCAGGGTCGCTACATCGACACCCCACGCAATGCCCTTGTCGGCGGTGTGCGCGTCGAACCGGGGCAAAGCAAGCCGGTCATTGCGGTGGCGGCCGGCAGTGCAAAGGTCATGGCCATCCGGGCGGCGCTGACGGGGCGCATCGTCAACGGCCTTGTCACCGATGAGCCCACCGCCACCGCGCTTCTGGCAGCTTCCTGAACAGTGCACGCGCAGCGAAAGTTTGGGCTTGACGACTCATGGCGCATTGTGGGCATTTACTCATGCGGTGAGGATTTGCTCAACCGTCAGAGGGAGGAACTATAATGACCATCTCGCTCCGCGCCCTTCTGGGTGCGACGGCTTCGCTCGCCCTTTCGGGTGCGGCGATGGCCCAAACCACCATCACCGTCGCCACCGTGAACAACGGCGACATGGTCCGAATGCAGGGCCTGATGGACGACTTCAACGCCAAGAATCCCGACATCAAGGTGGAATGGGTGACGCTGGAGGAAAACGTCCTGCGCCAGAACGTCACGACCGATATCGCCACCGGCGGCGGGCAGTACGACGTGATCACCATCGGCACCTACGAGGTTCCGATCTGGGGCAAGCAGGGCTGGCTGGAAAGTCTGAACGACCTGCCCGCCGATTATGACGTGGACGACCTTCTGCCCGCGATCCGCGGCGGTCTTACGGTGGACGGCACTCTCTATGCCTCGCCCTTCTACGGCGAAAGCTCTATGGTGATGTATCGCACCGACCTGATGGAGGCCGCCGGGATGAGCATGCCCGAGGCGCCGACTTGGGCCGACATCGAGAAGGCCGCCGCTGCCATGACCAACAAGGATGCCGGCATCTACGGCGTCTGCCTGCGCGGCAAGGCCGGCTGGGGCGAGAACACGGCCTTCATCACCGCCATGTCGAACAGCTTCGGCGCGCGCTGGTTCGACGAGAACTGGGTGCCGCAGTTCGACCAGCCGGAATGGAAGGCCACGATCGACTTCTACCTCAACCTGATGAATAACTATGGCCCGCCCGGTGCCAGCAACAACGGGTTCAACGAAAACCTGACGCTGTTCCAGCAGGGCAAGTGCGGCATGTGGATCGACGCCACCGTCGCGGCCTCGTTCGTGACCAATCCGAAGGATTCGACCGTGGCCGACAAGGTCGGTTTCGCGCTGGCCCCGGACAACGGGCTTGGCAAGCGCGGCAACTGGCTCTGGGCCTGGTCGCTGGCGATCCCGTCTTCGTCGGATGCCAAGGACGCGGCCAAGGTTTTCATCGACTGGGCGACCAACAAGGACTATCTGGCGCTGGTCGCATCGAAGGAAGGCTGGGCGAACGTGCCTCCGGGCACGCGGACCTCGCTCTATGAAAACCCGGAATACGCCAAGGTGCCGTTCGCGAAAATGACGATCGACAGCATCAACTCGGCCGATCCGAACAACCCGACGGTCAAGCCGGTGCCCTATGTCGGTGTCCAGTTCGTCGCCATCCCGGAATTCCAGGGCCTTGGCACCACGGTGGGCGAGATCTTCTCGGCCGCGCTGGCCGGCTCCAAGACGGCCGACCAGGCGCTGGCCGAGGCGCAGGCTGCCGTCACCGAGGAAATGAAGGCCGCGGGCTACATCCAGTAACATCGACCGCGGGGGACTGCCTCCCATTTCCCCCGGGATCACCTTCGGCTTGCGGATCGCGATGTCCGCAAGCCGACCTTCCCCTCGATACGCGCACGAGCCGGTTGCGTGGCCCCCGTGGAGGCCGCACCCTTTCGTCATCTGCTTCGGGAGAGAGTCCCATGTCCACGCATTCCAGCCGCCTCGCTGCCCGGATGATGGTCGCGCCGTCGGTCGTCGTGCTGCTGATCTGGATGATCGTGCCGCTGGCGATGACGCTTTACTATTCGTTCCGGCTCTACCGACTTCTGTCGCCGGACCGGACCGGATGGGTCGGGTTCACGAACTATCTCTGGTTCTTCAACTCGCCCGACTTCTGGCTGGCCCTGTTCAACACGCTGGCGCTGGTGGGGGGCGTGCTGGTCATCACCGTCGTCCTCGGCATCCTGATCGCGCTTCTGATCGACCAGCCGGTGAAGGGCCAGGGCTTCCTGCGCATCCTGGTGATCGCGCCGTTCTTCGTGATGCCGCCCGTCGCCGCGTCGATCTGGGAGAACCTGTTCATGCACCCGCAGAACGGGTTGTTCTCGGCCATCGCCCGGGGCTTCGGGGCGCAGCCGATCCTGTTCCTGGAACAGTATCCGATGCTGTCGGTCATCGGCATCGTTTCATGGGAATGGCTCCCGTTCGCCACGCTGATCCTTCTCACGGCGCTGCAATCGCTGTCGTCGGAACAGCTCGAGGCGGCCGAGATGGACGGGGCGTCGGCCTTCAGCCGCTTCCGCTACATCATCCTGCCCCACATGACCCGAGCGATCACCGTGGTCATCCTGATCCAGACGATCTTCCTTCTGGGCATCTTCGGCGAGATCTTCACCACGACGCAGGGCGGTCCCGGATCGGCGTCCACGACGCTCCCCTACATGATCTTCAAGCAGGCCATTGCGGCCAAGGACATCGGGCGGGCGGCGGCGGGAGGCATCATCGCGGTGATCCTGGCGAACATCGTGGCCTATTTCCTGATGCGCGGCCTTGGCCGGAACCTGGAGAACTGACATGGCCCGCGCGCTTTCCCCCCGCCGCATGTGGATCACCACCGCCGCCGCCTGGGCCGTCGCCATGCTGATCTTCTTCCCGGTCCTGTGGATGATCCTGACCAGCTTCAAGACCGAGCCCTCGGCCGTTGCCATGCCGCCGCAGTTCCTGTCGGCCGACTGGACGCTGGAGAACTATGCCGAGGTCTGGGCCCGGTCGGATTACCCCCGGTTCTTCTGGAACTCGGTCGTCATCGCGGTCGGTTCCACCCTTCTGGGCCTGGTGATCGCCATTCCGGCCGCCTGGGCCATGGCCTTCGTGCCGGGCAGGAAGACCAAGGACCTTCTGATGTGGATGCTCTCCACCAAGATGATGCCCGCCGTCGCGGTGATGATCCCGCTGTACCTGATCTTCCAGCGGCTTGGCCTGATCGACACCAAGATCGGCCTCGTCCTTGTCCTGATGCTGATGAACCTGCCGATCATCGTCTGGATGCTGTACACCTATTTCAAGGAAATCCCCGGCGAGATCCTGGAAGCCGCGCGCATGGACGGGGCTAATCTCTGGAACGAGATCGCCTATGTCCTGACGCCCATGGCGCTGCCGGGGATCGCCTCGACGATGCTTCTCAACATCATCCTCGCCTGGAACGAGGCGTTCTGGACCATCGTCCTGACGACCACCAAGGCGGCGCCGCTCTCGGCCTTCATCGCCAGTTTCTCGGCGCCGCAAGGCCTGTTCTACGCGAAACTCTCGGCAGCCAGCGCAATGGCCATCCTGCCGATCCTGATCCTTGGCTGGTTCAGCCAGAAGCAACTCGTCCGCGGCCTGACGTTTGGTGCAGTCAAGTGACGGGCGGCGCGGTGAAGTGAGGAAATCATGGGCAAGATCCAACTGACCAAGGTCCGCAAGGCGTTCGGCGAGGTGGATGTCATCCCCGGCATCGACCTGACCATCGAGGATGGCGAGTTCGTCGTCTTCGTCGGGCCGTCGGGCTGCGGGAAGTCCACGCTGTTGCGGCTGATCGCGGGGCTGGAGGATACGACCTCTGGCACCATCGAGATCGACGGCAAGGACGCGACCAACCTGCCGCCGGCCAAGCGCGGCCTGGCGATGGTGTTCCAGTCCTACGCGCTCTATCCCCACATGACGGTGCGGAAGAACATCGCCTTCCCGCTGAAGATGGCCGGGATGGACCAGGCCGAGCAGGACCGACGGGTGGAACGCGCGGCCAAGGTGCTGAACCTGTCCAACTACCTCGACCGCCGTCCGGGCCAGTTGTCGGGCGGCCAGCGCCAGCGCGTCGCCATCGGCCGCGCCATCGTGCGCGAACCGGCGGCCTTCCTGTTCGACGAACCCCTGTCGAACCTCGACGCCGCCCTGCGCGTGGGCATGCGGCAGGAGATCAGCGAACTGCACCAAAGCCTCAAGACCACGATGATCTACGTCACCCACGACCAGGTCGAGGCGATGACCATGGCCGACAAGATCGTCGTCCTGAACGCCGGCCGGATCGAGCAGGTCGGCGCGCCGCTGGACCTGTACAACCACCCGCGCAACCTGTTCGTGGCGGGCTTCATCGGCTCTCCGCGCATGAACTTCATCGAGGGCGCCGAGGCGGCCAGGCACGATGCCCATACCATCGGCATCCGTCCCGAGCACATCGCCGTGGGCGATGGCCCGTGGGAGGGGGTCGTCGGTCTGTCCGAACATCTCGGCTCCGACAGTTTTCTCAAGGTCGCTGTGGACGGCATCGGCACCCTGACTGTCCGCGCGCCGGGCGAGGTGAACGCACATCACGGCGACCGCATCAGTCTTGCCCCCACGGGCAAGATCCACCGATTCGACACGAACGGACTTGCACTATGAGACTTGCCGGAAAATCTGCCCTGATCACCGGGGCCGCGCGCGGCATCGGGCTGGCCTTCGCCCGCGCCTACATCGCCGAGGGGGCCGAGGTCGCCATCGCCGACATCAACCTTGACGCCGGCCGCGCGGCGGCCGATGCGCTTGGTTCCATGGCACATGCCATCGCGCTGGACGTGACACGGCAGGACTCGATCGACGCCGGTTTCGCCGAAGCCATCGGACGGATGGGCAAGCTCGACATCCTGATCAACAACGCCGCGCTGTTTTCCGCCGCCCCCATCACCGAGATCACACGGGCCGACTACGACCGCCTCTTCGCAGTGAACGTGGCCGGCACGCTCTTCTGCCTTCAGGCGGCCGCACGCCACATGATCGACCGCGGCCAGGGCGGCACGATCATCAACATGGCGTCCCAGGCCGGCCGACGCGGCGAAAGCCTGGTGGCCGTCTATTGCGCCACCAAGGCCGCCGTCATCAGCCTGACGCAATCGGCCGGGCTGAACCTGATCCGGCACGGCATCAACGTGAACGCCATCGCGCCCGGCGTGGTGGATGGCGAACACTGGGACGGGGTGGATGCCTACTTTGCGAAATACGAAGGCAAGGCCCCCGGCCAGAAGAAGCGCGAGGTCGGCGCCGCCGTTCCCTTCGGCCGCATGGGCACGGCCGAGGATCTGACCGGCATGGCGATCTTCCTTGCCACCGACGAAGCCAGATACATCGTCGCCCAGTGCTTTGGCGTGGACGGCGGCAACTGGATGGCGTGACCCATGGACCTTGGACTTGACGGAAAACTGGCGGTGATTTCGGGCGGGTCGGTTGGCATCGGCCGTGCCGCTGCGCGCACACTGGCACGCGAGGGCGCGCGCGTGCTGATCGCCGCCCGCGACGGCGCCCGCGCGACAGAAGAGGCCGCCCGCATCCGAGCCGATTTCGGCGGCGACGCGCAGGCCGTCGCCGCTGATGTGACGACGGCCGAAGGCTGCGCGGCCGTGGTCGCGGCGGCCGCGACGATGGGCGGGGCCGAGCTTCTGTTCAACAACGCCGGCACCGGCTCGAACGAGACGATCCTGGACGCGCCGGACGAGAAGTGGCTGCACTACTGGAACCTGCATGTCATGGCCGCCGTGCGCCTTGCCCGGGGCCTCGTGCCGCAGATGCAGGCGCATGGCGGCGGCGCGATCCTGAACAACGCCTCGATCTGCGCGGTCCAGCCGCTCTGGTACGAGCCGATCTACAACACCACCAAGGCGGCGCTGATGATGCTGTCGAAGACCATGTCGACCGAGTTCATCCCGCTTGGCATCCGGGTCAATACGCTGAACCCGGGGCTGATCCTGACGCCTGACTGGATCAAGACCGCCAAGGCCCTGGCAATGGACGGCGACTGGCAGGGCTATCTGCAATCGGTCGCCGACGAACACGCCCCGATCCGCCGCTTCGGCACGCCCGAGGAACTGGCCGATGTCGTTGCCTTCCTGCTGTCACCGCGCGCCAGCTACTGCACCGGCTCTACCTACCATGTCGATGGCGGCATGCTGAAAACCGTCTGAGGCCCCGAATGTCCCCCACCGTCACGCTTCCCGCCTACGACCGCTCGCGCCTGACCCCCGGCATCGTCCATATCGGGCTCGGCAACTTCCACCGTGCCCACATGGCCGTCTATCTGGACGACCTGTTCAACCTCGGGTTCGACCACGACTGGGCGATCCTGGGCGCCGGGGTGCGCGAGGGCGATGCCCGGATGCGCGAGGCGCTGAAGGCGCAGGATTGCCTGTCCACGGTGATCGAGCTGGACCCGAAGGGCAAATCCGCCCGCCGGGTGGGGTCGATGATCGACTTCCTGCCGGTAGAGGCGGACAACGCCGCGCTGATCGCGGCCATGTCGCGGCCCGAGATCCGCATCGTCAGCCTGACGGTGACCGAGGGCGGCTATTTCATCAACCCGGCGACCGGGCAGTTCGACCCGACGCATCCCGAGATCGTCGCCGATGCCGCGGACCCGCACCGGACCGCCTTCGGCGCGATCATCGCGGCGCTGAAGGCGCGTCGGGCCGCCGGCGTGGTGCCCTTCACCGTCATGTCCTGCGACAACCTGCCCGGCAACGGCCATGTCACCCGCGCCGCCGTCACCGGCCTTGCCGCACTTCGCGACCCGGACCTGGCCGACTGGATCGCGGCCCATGTCGCCTTCCCGAACGGCATGGTGGACCGCATCACCCCGGCGACGGGCCCGCGCGAACGGGCGATGGCGGCGGCCTTCGGACTGGCCGACGACCCCGTGCCCGTGACCTGCGAGCCGTTCCGGCAATGGGTGCTGGAGGACAACTTCCCCGCCGGCCGTCCGGCCTGGGAAAAGGTCGGGGTCACGCTGACCCCGCATGTCCACAATTTCGAGCTGATGAAGATCCGCATCCTGAACGGCGGCCATGCGACCATCGCCTATCCCGGCGGGCTGATGGACATCGAATATGTCCACGAGGCCATGGCCGACCCGCTGATCCGCGGCCTGCTCGACAAGGTCGAGGTGCACGAGATCATCCCCTACATCCCGCCGGTCCCCGATACCAACCTCGGCGACTATTACCGGCTGATCGTGGACCGCTTCTCGAACCCCGAGGTGGCCGATACCGAACGCCGGCTCTGCCTCGACGGGTCCAACCGGCAGCCCAAGTTCATCGTGCCCTCCATCCGCGACGCGCTGGCCGCCGGCGGTTCGGTCGAGGGGCTGGCGCTGGTCTCGGCCCTGTGGTGCCGCTACTGCTTTGGCGAGACGGACAGCGGCACGCCCATTCCGCCGAACGACCCTGACTGGGACGCGCTGGTCGCCCGGTCGCAGGCGGCAAAGGTGCGCCCGGCGGCCTGGCTGGAGATGACCATGGTCTATGGCGATCTCGGGCAGAACCCGCGCTTTGCCGCGGCCTTCGAGCGGCACCTGAACCGGCTCTGGGCCGTGGGCACCCGGCAGACGCTGACCGAGTTCCTCGCCTAAGGCGCCGGTGCCATGACCGGCGCGGTGCCGGTCGGAGTGAAGTCGGGGACCACCCACAGCTCTACCCGCCGGTTCAGCTGGCGGCCGACCGGGGTTTCGTCGCAGGCCATCGGCAGTGCCTCGCCAAAGCCCTCGACCACGGGCATCTGCGCCGGCGACAGGTCGGGGGCCACGGCGGCCAGCTCCTGCGCCACCCGCGCCGCGCGGTCCACGGACAGGGCAAGGTTCGCCTCGGCCGCGCCCGAGCCATCCGAAAAGCCCGCCAGCACCAGCTTCTGGTCGCGGAACTGCCCTGCGGCGATAAGCTGGGCCAGATCCTCCAGACTGTCCTGCGAGGTGGCGTCCAGCGTGGATGACCCGTCCTCGAACCGGAAGGTGAAGGACAGTCGGTCCGCCCCGTCCATGATCCCGGCTAGGCGCTTCAGCTCTTCCAGCGTCACATCCTCGCCTGCGCCCTTGATCGCGTTGATCAGCCGCAGCCCGTCCGCCGTCATTGGCTGGCGCGTGGGCGAGCGGTCGATGAACCCCGCCGCCGTAACCGCCGCATCCGAGGCCGGCGTGCGCAGGAAGGCCAGGAACTCGCGCGTCATCAAGGGCAGCCGCCGCTTGGCCGACAACAGGAAGACCGGCAGCGACAGCGGGTAGTCCCCCGCCTTGATCGCCAGAGTCGTGGGCAAAAGCGGAAATCCGCAGGAATCGGTCAGCGGCATCCGCCGCGCCGGAACGATGGCCGACCGCCCGGTCAACGCGATGGCCCAGGGGTCCTTTGCCACCGCCTCGGCCAGGGTCGCCAGGTCGGGATGGCGCACGTCGGCCGCCTCTTCCGCCTGCTGCAACCGCGCGGCGACGGCCTGCTGCAAATCGGTCTCGGGCGCCAGCGCATGCAGCACCACGGGCATGTCCGGCCCGCCGATCTGCGCCCAGTTGTCCACCTCTCCCGCCAGCACGCGGGCCAGGTCGATGGTCGAGATCGCCGGCGTAGGATTGTCGGGCGCGACGATGGCGACCATGCCGTCCATGGCAATGGAATGGGCGGCGAACCCCGGCTCGGAATCGAACGACAGCTTCAGGTCGGCAGACCCGGAACTGACCGCGGCACTGGCGGCTTCGGGCGGCAGGGGTTGAAAGGACAGGTCGGCCAGCACCTGTCGCGTGACCGGGTCAAGGATGCGGGCGGCAAAGCCATCGCCGGCCTGGGGTTCGTAGATCAGCCCGCGGGCCTCGGCAAAGGCCTGGAACAGGGTCGGCAGCAGGGCGGCCGCATCCGGGGCGCCGACCACGCGGATCTGCGCCCTGGGGGCGACCAGTTCGGGACAGGCCGGTCCCTCGCAGATGACGCCCTGACCGTCGACGGTCAGCAGGCCGTAACTGGTATTGATCCGGTAGAACTCGCCATCATAGCCCTGCAGCGTCCCGCTCAGAACGATACCGCCCTCGCGTGCCACCAAGGTCACGTCCTGGGCGGCAGCGGAAACACAAGATATTGCCGCAACGCACAGCGCCGCCAGCCCTGCCTTCACACCCATCAACTGCCAATCCGGAGCCTACTTCGGAGTGGCGAGTTTCGGAGCAGGCGAAAGATTCTTCAACAGCAGAATGTCACCTGCCGTGCCGCACAGCGGAACCGCAACATCGCGTTCCTGCGTCGTGGTGAGGCCATTGGCGGCATAGACGGTGCCCAGCCGCAGGGTCCGGCCGCAGGAGGCGGGGGTGATCCGCAGCTCGGCCAACAGCGAGACGTCGCCCAGATCTCGGCCCGGCACCGAATAGACATGCGCCATGACAGGGGACTGCACATCCGGCGACCCGAAGGACATCATCCGTGGCGGCTCACCCGCAGACGACGCAGTGGTGGCCACCAGCACTCGGTTGCCCTCGGTCGCACGCAGTTCGACCTCGGCCGGCCATTCCCAGGTCACGGCCAGACGCGCGTAGGACACTGCGTCGGGGACGGTGACCTTGCCCAGCACCAGGCGGGACTCGGCCAGGTAGACAGCCACCAAGGCATCGGACTTGAGGGCCGGAATCAGCATCCGGGCAGAGCCGCCGGCGTCGGTCCGAGTGGCGAAAGCCATGCCGGAGTGACGCAAGACGATCCGTTCGCTGCGATTGCAGGGCGCGGACAGCGACAGCAGGATCATCGCGCCGGGGGCAGCCTGCAACTGCATCGCCGGACGGCATTTGTCGCCCGCGATAGCCGGGGCCGAGGCCGCGACCGGGGTGATCCCGATCAGCGTGCCCAGCGGTGTCTGTGCTGGCGCGCCAAGCGAGGCCGACGGCGGCACAGCGTCGGCACCGATGCCCGTCGGGGCCGCGCGGTCAGCTGCGAAGCGCTCCGTGGCCGTCAGCACCAGCGATTGCGTGGTGCCTCGGCCCTTCTGACTTTCGGCGGTATGGGCCGCCAACGCGGCGACCGCCACGGCGGCGGTGATCCGCAGAATCTTTTTGCCCCAAAGCATGGCAGTGCCCCGGTACGAGAATCGCACCGTTTACCGCTAGAGGCCAATCGGGGCGGAGAAATGGCATTAATTGGGTACGGATACGGATTGCTGCCAAAACGTCATGAAAACGCCGCGTCGATTGACGCGGCGCCCGATCTGCAGTGGTTGTCGCGATCTCAGGCGATGCGCCCGTGACAATGCTTGAACTTTTCACCCGAGCCACAAGGGCAAGGGTCGTTCCGGCCGGGGTTGCCCCAGGTCGAAGGATCGGCCTCGACAAAGCCCGCGCGCGCGGCGGCCACCGAAGCCGCGGCCGCGGTTGCGGCGGCGGCAGGTCCCGCTGCTGCGGCTTCCACCACCTTCGGCTGCGTGGCGGCCTGCTGTTCGGCCAGCATCTGCCGCATCATCTCTTCCTGCTCTTCCCGGGTTACCGGGCGGATGCGCGACAGCTGCTGAGTGACCTGTTCGCGCAACGAGTTCAGCAGGCCCTCGAACAGCTGGAAGGCCTCGGTCTTGTATTCGTTCAGCGGGTCGCGTTGGGCATAGCCGCGGAAGCTGACCACGGACCGCAGATGTTCGAGGCGCAACAGGTGCTCGCGCCACTTCGTGTCGATGGACTGCAGAAGCACCTGTTTCTCGATGGTCTGCATCGTGGTCAAGCCGAAGGCCTCGGTCTTTTCGGCCATCATCTTGTCCGAGGCTTCAATTATCCGTTCCTTGATCACAGCCTGATCGACGCCCTCTTCGGCGGCCCATTCGACAATGGGCAGATCGAGGTTCAGCATCTCGCGGCAGGCGGCGGTCAGGCCCTCGGTGTCCCAGGCGTCCGGGTAGGACTTGGGCGGCATGTTCAGATCGACCAGGTCCTCGATCACCTGGTGGCGCATGTCGGCGGCCACGTCGGCGACGTGGTCGGCCTGCATGATCTCCATCCGCTGCTCGAAGATCGCCTTGCGCTGGTCGTTCATCACGTCGTCGAACTTCAACAGTTGCTTGCGGATGTCGAAGTTGCGGGCCTCGACCTTGGCCTGCGCCTTCTCGAGGCTCTTGTTGACCCAGGGGTGGACGATGGATTCGCCTTCCTGCATCCCCAGCGTGGACAGGATCTTGTCCAGCCGTTCGGATCCGAAGATCCGCATCAGGTCGTCTTCCAGGCTCAGGAAGAAGGCCGAGCGCCCCGGGTCGCCCTGCCGGCCCGAGCGGCCGCGCAGCTGATTGTCGATCCGGCGGCTTTCATGGCGTTCGGTGCCCAGCACGAACAGGCCGCCGGCCTGTTTGACCGCCTCTTCCTCGCCGACATGCGCGGCCTCGATCCGGGCGCGAATGGCGACGTGATCGCCGTGGGGCTCGGCGGCGATGGCCTCCAGCACCTTGAACTCGACGTTGCCGCCCAGCTTGATGTCGGTGCCCCGGCCTGCCATGTTCGTGGCGATGGTCACCGCGCCCAGCTTGCCGGCGTCGGCCACGATCTTCGCTTCCTGCTCGTGCTGGCGCGCGTTCAGCACGTTGTGCGGAATGCCGGCCCCTTTGAGCAGGGCCGAGAGCTGTTCGGATTTCTCGATCGAGGTGGTGCCGACCAGGATCGGCTGGCCCTTCTCGTGCGCTTCCTTGATCGCCTTCAGGATGCCGTCGTATTTCTCGCGCGCGGTGCGGAAGACCTGGTCGTGCTCGTCGATCCGGGCGACGGGGCGGTTGGTGGGCACCTCGACCACGCCGAGGCCATAGATCTCGCGGAATTCCTCCGCCTCGGTCGCCGCCGTGCCGGTCATGCCGCCCAGCTTTTCATAGAGGCGGAAGTAGTTCTGGAAGGTGACGCTGGCATAGGTCACGTTCTCGGGCTGGATCTTGACGCCTTCCTTCGCCTCGATGGCCTGGTGCAGACCATCGGACAAGCGGCGGCCCTTCATCATCCGGCCGGTGAATTCGTCGATCAGCATCACCTCGCCATCGCGGACGATGTACTGCTGGTCCTTGAAGAACAGCTTGTGCGCCCGCAGTGCCTGGTTGACATGGTGCACGATCGAGGTGCTTTCGGCGGCGTAAAGGCTCTGCCCCTCGGGCAGGATGCCGGCCTGGCGCAGCAGATCCTCGATCACGTCGTTGCCTTCTTCCGTCAGCGTCACGCTGCGGGTCTTTTCGTCCACCGCGTAATGTTCCGGTTGCAGGTGCGGGATCACCTTGTCCACGGCCTGATAGAGCGGGCTGCGGTCCTGGCTGGGGCCCGAGATGATCAGTGGAGTCCGCGCCTCGTCGATCAGGATACTGTCCACCTCGTCCACGATGGCATAGTAATGCCCGCGCTGCGCCATGTCCTCCAGCGAGGATTTCATGTTGTCGCGCAGGTAGTCGAAGCCAAGCTCGTTGTTCGTCGCATAGGTGATGTCGGCCCGGTAGGCCGCCATCTTTTCCGCATCGGGCTGGTGCGAATAGACCACGCCCGTGGTCATGCCAAGCTGGGCATAGACCTTGCCCATCCATTCTGCATCGCGCTTGGCCAGATAGTCGTTGACCGTCACGACGTGCACGCCCCGACCGGTCAGCGCGTTCAGATAGGCTGCGAAGGCCGCGACCAGCGTCTTGCCCTCGCCCGTCTTCATCTCGCTGATGTTGCCCTGATGCAGGAACATCGCCCCCTTCAGCTGCACGTCGAAGGCCCGCAGCCCCAGTGCCCGCCGCGCCGCCTCGCGGCAGTTGGCAAAGGCTTCCGGCAGGATCGCATCCAGGCTTTCGCCGCCCTCCTGCACCCGCTTCTGGAACTCGCGCGTCTTGGCGATGATGCCCTCGTCCGACACCGCCTGGTATTCGGGTTCCAGCGCATTGATCTGCGCCACCACCGGGCGGACGGACTTTACCTTGCGGTCGTTCGGCGTGCCGAACATCTTCCGCGCAATCGACCCCAGTCCCAGCATTTCATCTCCCGAAGGGCAGCTTCTGACAGCATCGTGTGACCCTTGGGCTTGCCCGGCCCCGACAGCTTCCCTAGAAGGGCCTGTGTATGACCGGATGGCCCCGCTTCACGCGACTGTCGCGATGTAAGGGGAAGGCCCGGGATAGTCAACTTGGGCAGGCGGATCGCCCCGATCAGGAGATGGTGAAAATGACGAAACGTTCTGCTTTCTGGCCGGCTCTCGCCCTGGCCGCCACCCTGTCCGGGCCGGTGTTCGCCGAAGGCGAGACGGCCGACACCGTGGTCGCCACCGTGAACGGCACGCAGATCACCCTCGGCCACATGATCGCGTTGCGCGAAAGCCTGCCGCCGGAATACCAGCAGCTGCCGGACGACGTGCTGTTCAAGGGCATCTTCGAACAGCTTATCCAGCAGGAGGTGCTGGCACAGTCGGTGCCCGACCTGCGCCCCCGCGCCCTGGCCACCATCGACAACAACAAGCGCGGCCTTGTCTCGGGCATCGCCATCGAGGCCATCGTCAAGGACGCCGTCACCGACGCGGCGCTCCAGGCCGCCTATGACGCCCGCTTCAAGGATGCCAAGCCCCAGAGCGAATACAATGCCGCGCATATCCTGGTCGCGACCGAGGAGGAGGCCAAGGCGATCAAGGCCGAACTCGACGCCGGCGGCGACTTTGCCGAGATCGCCAAGGCCAAGTCCACCGATACCGGCTCGGGCGCCAACGGTGGCGACCTTGGCTGGTTCGGCCTCGGCATGATGGTCAAGCCCTTCGAGGATGCCGTCGTCGCCGCCAAGGTGGGCGAGGTCGCCGGCCCGATAAAGACGGATTTCGGCTGGCATCTGATCCTGGTCAAGGAAACCCGGGTCGCCGAAAAGCCGACGCTGGACCAGCTGCGCGACGAACTTGCAACCGAGGTCGAGAACGCCGCGATCAACGCCAGGATCGAGGACCTGACCAAGGAGGCGACCGTCACCCGCGAGGGCGAGGGGCTGGATCCCGCGCTTCTCAAGAACTCGGCGCTGATCGACTGACAACCTGGCCCGGAGGCAAGGCACATGGCAAAGACCGACTGGAAGGCCGAAGCGAAGGCGCTGAAGAAGAAGGTCCGCAAGCTGAAGGACAGCCTGACCGCAGCTGCCGGCCCCGTGGCCGAGGCTGTGCAAGAGGCGGTGGGCGACGTCGTGGCGGCGGCGAAGAAGGCAATGAAGCCGGTCTCGCCGCTGGCGCCCGAGCATTTCCCCGCGCTGCCCGCGATCAAGGGGGCAGAATTCGCCGCGGTCGAGGCCGGAGTGCGCTACCAGAACCGCAAGGACGTGATGCTGGTGCGCCTTGCCCCCGGCACCACGATCGCTGGCGCCTTCACCCGGTCTTCGACCCGCTCGGCCTGCGTCAGGGACTGCCAGGCAAAGCTGGCGATGAAGGTGCCGGCCGATGCCGGCGCGGCGATCATCGTGAACTCGGGCAATTCCAACGCCTTCACCGGCAAGCTGGGGGACGAGGCCGTCGCCGCCGTCACCGGCGCCGTGGCCGAGGCACTCGGGGTGCCGGCCAGCCGCGTGTTCTCGTCGTCCACCGGCGTGATCGGCGAGCCGCTGCCCTTCGAGAAGATCACCGCCAAGGTTCCCGACCTGGTCGCTGCACTGACCGAGGACGCGGTGGAAATGGCCGCGCAGGCGATCATGACCACCGACACCTTCCCGAAAGGCGCCGCCGCCACCGTCCAGGGCGAGGGCGGCACGATCCACATCGCCGGCATCGCCAAGGGCTCGGGCATGATCGCGCCCGACATGGCCACCATGCTGGTCTATATCTTCACCGACGCGAAGATCGGCGCCAACCAGTTGCAGAAGATCCTGTCGCGCAACGTGGACGACACGTTCAACTCGGTCACGGTGGACAGCGACACCTCGACTTCCGACACGCTGCTGATCGCCGCCACCGGGCAGTCCCCGGCGGCCGAGGTCAAGGGGCCGGTGCTCAAGGCCTTCGAGACCGCGCTGCGCGGCGTGATGCGCGACCTTGCGCTTCAGGTCGTGCGGGATGGCGAAGGGGCAACGAAACTTGTCGAGGTGCGCGTGACCGGCGCGGCCTCGGACGATGACGCGGCCAAGGTCGCCTTCGCCATCGCCAACTCGCCCCTCGTCAAGACCGCGGTCGCCGGGCAGGACCCGAACTGGGGCCGCATCGTCGCCGCCATCGGCAAGTCGGGCGCCGAGGCCGACCGCGACCGCCTCACCATCCGCTTCGGCGACATCCTCGTGGCGCAGAACGGCTGGCGGAACCCCGACTACCGGGAAGAGGACGGCGCCGCCTACATGCAGGGTCAGGAACTGCTCTTTGCCGTGGATCTCGGACTCGGCAAGGGCCGGCGCACGGTCTGGACCTGCGACCTCACCGCCCGCTACGTCGAGATCAACGCCGACTACCGCTCCTGATCTTGCCCTTTTGCAAATACTCCACGGGGGGCCGGGGGGTGTGAAACCCCCCGGGGGCCTGCCAACGGGAACCCGGCCATGAAGATCGTCCTCGTCTCTGCCGTCGCCCTGATCGACCCCGACGGCCGCGTGCTCCTCGCCCAGCGGCCGCAGGGCAAGTCGTTGGCGGGCCTGTGGGAATTCCCTGGGGGCAAGGTCGAACCCGGCGAGACGCCCGAGGCCGCCCTGATCCGCGAGTTGAAGGAAGAGCTGGACATCGACACCTGGGCCTCCTGCCTGGCGCCGCTGACCTTTGCCAGCCACAGCTACGACGACTTCCACCTGCTGATGCCGCTCTTCGCCTGCCGCCGCTGGCAGGGGACGGTGCGGTCGCTGGAGGGTCAGCAGCTGGCCTGGGTCAGGCCGAACCAGTTGCGCGACTATCCCATGCCGCCCGCCGACCTGCCGCTGATCCCGATCCTGCGCGACTGGCTCTGACCGCCGCTCGTCGAAGCCCTTCGGGCACTCCTCGCCTCGCCGGCGAGGAGAAGCCGAAGGCGCAGGGCGCGCCTTTCGCACGAAAACGCCGGACCCGAAGGCCCGGCGCAATCCTTTCCCAATCCCTAACGCCCGCAACCAAGTCCCTGACGGGAAAGGGTTTCCGGCGTTTGTCCACCGTGGACAGGCGGATCAGTCCAGCTTGCGCTGGACCTCCTCGCGCTCGAAGATCTCGATGACATCGCCCTGGCGGATGTCCTCGTAGTTCTCGAAGGCCATCCCGCATTCCTGGCCCGAGATGACTTCCTTCACCTCGTCCTTGTAGCGCTTCAGGGTCTTCAGCGTGCCCTCGTGAATCACCACGTCGTCGCGCAGCAGGCGAACACCGGCCGAGCGGCGTGCCACGCCTTCGGTGACCAGACAGCCCGCGACCTTGCCCACGCCCGAGACCTTGAAGACCTCCAGGATCTTCGCATAGCCGATGAAATGCTCGCGTACCTCGGCCTTCAGAAGACCCGAGGCCGCCGCCTTGATATCGTCCACCAGGTCGTAGATGATCGAGTAGTAGCGCAACTCGACGCCCTTCTGCGTCGCCGCGGCCCGCGCCGTCGCATTCGCCCGGACGTTGAAGCCGATGATCGGCGCCTTCGATGCCTCGGCCAGCGCCACGTCGGTGTCGGTGATGGCCCCCACGCCCGAATGCAGCACGCGGACGCGCACCTCGTCGTTGCCGATCTTTTCCATCGCCTGGACGATGGCTTCGGCCGAGCCCTGCACGTCGGCCTTGATCAGGATCGGCAGTTCGGCGACCGACTGGTCGGCCTTGGCTTTGGCCATCAGCTGTTCCAGCGTGGTCGCGGCCCCTGCGGCGGCCCGCTTGTCCTTGGCGGTCTTGATCCGGTAGTCGGCGATCTCGCGCGCCTGGGCTTCGGTTTCCACCACGTTCAGGGTGTCGCCCGCCGACGGCGTGCCGCTGAGGCCCAGCACCTCGACCGGGACCGAGGGCCCGGCTTCCGGGATGGTCTCGCCCTTGTCGTTGATGAGAGCGCGGACCTTGCCCCACTGCTCACCGACAACGAAGATGTCGCCCTTCTTCAGCGTGCCGTTCTGGACCAGCACGGTCGCCACCGGGCCGCGGCCCACGTCGAGCTTGGCCTCGATCACCGCGCCCGAGGCCGCCCGGTTCGGGTTGGCCTTCAGTTCCAGCACCTCGGCCTGCAGCGCGATGGCTTCCAGAAGGTCGTCCAGACCCTGGCCCGTCTTGGCCGAAACCTCGACATCCTGCACGTCGCCGGACATCGCCTCGACCACGACCTCGTGCTGGAGCAGGTCGGTCCGCACCTTCTGCGGGTTCGCCTCGTGCTTGTCGATCTTGTTGATCGCCACGATCATCGGCACCTTGGCGGCCTTGGCGTGGTTGATCGCCTCGACCGTCTGCGGCATCACGGCGTCATCGGCCGCGACCACCAGCACCACGATGTCCGTAACCTGCGCCCCGCGCGAGCGCATCGAGGTGAAGGCCGCGTGGCCGGGCGTGTCGAGGAAGGTAATGACCTGGCCGTTGGCCGCCTTCACCTGATAGGCGCCGATATGCTGGGTGATCCCGCCAGCCTCGCCCGAGACCACGTTGGTCTTGCGGATCGCGTCCAGAAGCGAGGTCTTGCCGTGATCGACATGGCCCATGATCGTCACGATCGGCGGGCGCGGCTTCAGATCCTCGGGCCGGTCCTTCACCGTGTCGATGACCTGTTCCACGTCGGCGTCCGAGACGCGGACGGCCTTGTGGCCGAATTCCTCGATCACCAGTTCGGCGGTATCGGCGTCGATGGCCTGGTTCATCGTGACCATCATGCCCATCTTCATCAGGGCCTTGACCACGTCGGCCGCGCGTTCGGCCATGCGGTTCGCCAGTTCGCTGACAACGATGGTTTCCGGCAGCTGCACGTCGCGCACCTGCTTTTCGGCCTTGTGGCCGAGGCCCAGAGCCTTGGCCCTGGCCTTTTCCTGCTTGCGCTTGATGGCGGCCAGACTGCGCTGGCGGCCGCCTTCATCCGAAATCGCATCCGACAGGGTCAGCTTGCCCGAACGGCGGCCCTCTTCGCCACTGCGCTTGGCGCCGCGGTCGGCACGCTCGTCCTTTTCCCGGTCGGTCTTGCGGGGCGAGAGCCCCGGCTTGGCCGAAGCTGGGCCGCGCGCGTCATCACCGGCCACGGGCGCAGCCGGAGCAGCGCGGTCCGCGGGCTTGGCAGCGGCCGGCGGCGGCGTGGCGGAACGCGAGCGGGTGCCCAGCACCTCTGCCTTGCGGGCTTCGGCAGCCGCGGCACGCGCGGCGGCCTCGGCCCTGGCAGCGCGTTCCTCTTCCTCGGCCTTCAGGCGCAGGGCCTCGGCGCGTTCGCGGTCCTCGCGTTCCTTGGCCTCGATTTCCTCGCGGCGGCGGGCGCGGTCCTCTTCGCGGGCACGCTCTTCCTCCGCGCGGCGTGCGGCTTCCTCGGCCTCCCGCGCCTTGGCGGCGCGCAGGGCGGCAAGGCGACGCTCCATCTCGGCGTCGGAAATCCCCGCCGGGCGCTTCGACGGATCTCCCAGACCCGTGGCAGCCGAAGGCGCACCGGCGCCGGACGCCCCCGGCTTCACCGGAGTGGGCACCAGGACGCGCTTGCGCTTGGTTTCGACCACGACGCTCTTGGTCCGGCCATGGCTGAAGCTTTGCTTCACCTGTCCGGAACGGGGGGCGCCCCCAAGGCCAAGAGGTTTCTTGCCGTCAGTATCGCTCATGCGTTCTTCGTATCCTTCATGGCGGTCTCGCCGCCGTCATCCCCGTCCGTCCAACCACGCAGACCGGCGAGTTTTGCCGCTTCCTCTACAACACGGGACCTGAGTCCGCCAGCGGCAAGCGCGGCGTGTATCGCACGTTCGCGCCCGAATGCCAAACCGATTTCCCCAGCCGAAAGGCAGCCGATGAAGCCGTTTGCGCCATCGGGCGCGTGCAGCCTGGTCTTGCCCCGTTCCGACCCGTCGCTGGCCTGGACCAGCGTCGCCGCCGTGCCCTTGACCAGCCAGTCCTTCACCTTCTCGTAGCCCGTCACTGCCTCGCCGGCCTTGCGGGCCATCGACAGAAGATCGACGGTCCGCTGCGCCACCAGCGTCTCGACCAGATCGGCTAGCCCATCCGGCGCCTTCACCGGCTGGCGCGCCGCGCGCGAGAAGAGGTTCTTCTTCACCGCCTTCTCGATCGCCCCCCGGTCGGCCGAGACGTAGATCCCGCGGCCCGGCAGCTTGCCCAGGACATCCGGGACGATCTGCCCGTCAGGCCCGACGCAAAAGCGGACCAACCCCGCCTTCGGCTGGCTTTCCCCGGTCGCAATGCACTTGCGTTCCGGTTCGTCCCGTTCCTTTTCCCGGCCGCCGCGCGTCATGGCGCGTAACCCCGAGGCCTGAGATCAGGCCTCGGCCTCCTCGTCGTCGGCAACCTCTTCTTCCGGCTGCTCCAGTTCCGTCGGGTCGACCCAGCCCAGCATGACGCGCGCGGTCATGATGAGATTCTGCGCCTCTTCCAGCGACATGTCGAACTTTTCCAGGACCCCTTCGTCCTTCTTGCGCTGGCCGTTTTCCGTGGTCCAGCCGCCGGCCAGTTCCCAGTCGGCGCAGGTGGCGAAGTCTTCCAGCGTCTTGATCCCGTCCTGGGCCAGAGCCTCGAGCATCTGCGGGGTCAGGCCCTCGAAGTTCACCAGGCTGTCCTCGACCCCCAGGGCGCGGGCGTTTTCCATCGCCTTGGCATTGGCCGCCTCAAGATAGTCGCGGGCGCGGGCCTGAAGTTCGGCGGCCGTGTCCTCGTCGAAGCCGTCGATGGACAGAAGCTCGTCCAGATCGACATAGGCGACTTCTTCCAGGTTGGTGAAGCCTTCGGCGACCAGAAGCTGGGCCATCATCTCGTCCACGTCGAGCGAATCCATGAACAGCTTGGTGCGTTCGGCGAATTCGGCCTGGCGGCGCTGCGATTCCTCGGCCTCGGTCAGGATGTCGATGTCGAGGCCGGTTAGCTGGCTGGCAAGCCGGACGTTCTGGCCGCGACGGCCGATGGCGAGTGACAGTTGCTCATCGGGGACCACGACCTCGATCTTCCCAGCCTCTTCGTCGAAGACGACCTTCGAAACCTCGGCCGGTTGCAGCGCGTTCACCAGGAACGTCGCGGTGTCCTGGTTCCACGGGATGATGTCGATCTTTTCGCCCTGAAGCTCGTTCACCACGGCCTGCACGCGGCTGCCGCGCATGCCGACGCAGGCGCCGACGGGGTCGATGGAGTTGTCGTAGCTGATCACGGCGATCTTGGCGCGGGAACCGGGGTCGCGGGCGACGGCCTTGATCTCGATGATGCCGTCGTAGATTTCCGGCACTTCCATCTTGAAGAGTTCGGCCATGAACTGCGGGTCGGTGCGCGACAGGAAGACCTGTGGCCCGCGCGGTTCGCGGCGCACGTCCTTGATGTAGCAGCGGATGCGGTCGCCGATGCGGTAGGCTTCGCGGCCGATCTTCTCGTTCCGGCGCAGGATGCCTTCGCCGCGCCCGATATCGACGATTACGTTGCCGTATTCCTCGCGCTTGACGGCACCGTTGATGATGGTGCCCTTGCGGTCCTTGAATTCCTCGTACTGGCGGTCGCGTTCCGCCTCGCGGACCTTTTGCAGGATCACCTGCTTGGCCGATTGCGCGGCGATGCGGCCCAGGTCGACGGGCGGAACCTCATCCACGATCTCGTCGCCCACCTTGGGGTCAGCAAGGTAGGACTTCGCCTGCTTCACCGTCAGCTGGGCATGGTGGTTTTCCACCGCGTCGTCCTCGACCACGGTGCGGACACGGGTAAAGGTGGCGCGGCCGGTCTTGCGGTCGATCCTGACGCGGATGTCCATTTCCGCGCCGTAGCGCGACTTGGCGGCCCGGGCGAGGCTGTCCTCCATCGCCTGGATCACCAGATCCGGGTCGATCATCTTTTCACGCGCAACGGCTTCGGCGGTCTGCAGAAGCTCCAGCTGGTTGGCCGAGGTGATAGCCATGGGTCTCTCCCTAGTGTTTCGTCTCGGGGGCGGGCCCGACGCTATCGTCTGCGTCCTCGTCCCCGTCAATTTCCTCGATCGCGTCGAACTGGCCATCGGCGGGTTCCGCCACTTTCTTCTGGCGCAGCATCTCGGTGATCAGCGCGTCCGACAGGATCAACTTGGCATCCGACAGCCAGTCGAACTTCAGCCCGATGGTCACGTCTTCGCCGCCTTCTTCGATGGTGATGAGGACCTCGTCCCCTTCCACCCCGGCCAGATCGCCCTTGAAGCGGCGGCGGCCGTCGATCAGTTCGGTCGTCTCGACCCGTGCTTCCCAGCCCTTCCAGGTCTCGAAATCCTTCAGCCGCGTCAGCGGCCGGTCGATACCGGGGGAGGAGACCTCCAAGATATAGTTGTCCTCCAGCGGGTCTTCCACATCCAGCACGGCAGAAACGGCAGTGGAAATCTCGCCGCATTCATCGACCCCGATCCCGCCCTCGGGACGGTCGGCCATGATCTGCAAGACGCGCGTCTTGCCACCCATCAGCCGCAGGCGGATGAGCTCGAAGCCCATGCCTTCGATCACCGGCTGGACGATGTCGGCCAGGCGGCGGTCGATGGCGGTTTTCGCGACGAGATCGGTCATCAGGGTTCCAAAACGAAAAAGCGGACCAGGCGGCCCGCTCGCATCTTCCGGTAGCTTCGAGTTTGGACCCCGAAACCGCTGTTGCTGTCGATATAGGCCGTTGACCCGAGGGATGCAAGGCCGTTCTCCCCGACCCCGAAGCCTTTTCCCCCGATCGACCTGTATTATCCTTGACTCGTGCCGACCACGAAGAGGCTGCCCATGGTGCCCGTCAACACAGGATGCGAGCCGTCGTATGTTCTGAACATCGCTCAGTTCGAGGCGGTGGAACGACCGATCGGCTTTGCCATGCTGAACGCCATCCTGGCCATCCAGCTGGATCTTCAGAGAACGGTAAAGCTCAGGCCCGAGGAATGCATGGTGTTCCTCGTCATCGTCGCCGCCACCGTCCAGAGGTTTATGCGGGCACCCTCCGCCAGCGAGGCGCTGCTGACCCGCCAGCAGCTCCCGCCCGAACTTCGTGGCCACATCTCGCGCCGCCGGATTGCCGAAGCCCTCGACCTGCCCGTCGAGACGGTGCGCCGGCACGTTGACCGGCTGTTGCAGCGGCAACTGGTGGTCGAAAGGGGGCGCGGGCAGATCTCGACCCCGGGCGGAACCCTCGCCAGGTTCAGCGAGAACGGCACGACCCTGTCGGTCGCGCGACAGTTCCTCGGGGTGGTCAGGACGATGGACCGCCTGGGCGCGCTGTCGAGGACGCGGACTATGCCCTGATCCGTGCGACGCCCCGAGGCAACGGGGCGTCGTTGCGGTCCGACCGGATCACTGGGCGGGCATCAGAACCGAGAAGCGGCCTTCGGTATCCTCGGTCAGTTCGTCCCTGATCTCGGCGCCGCGGGCACAGAAGCGCGCAGGGTCATAGGCCGCGACTGCGGTCAAACCGCCGAGGCTCATCGCATAGGCCCCCATCACCATGTCCACGGCCAGATTGTTCTGACCCTCCTCCGTCATCGCCTGGAGGCCGGACAGGATATCGGACATCACCGCCGCGAATTTCGTTTCATCGACGGCATAGCCTTCGCAGTTCTCGGCCAGCGCGCGCTGCTGCGCGACGATCAGGAGACGCAGGCTGTCGCCCGGCGACAACAGGCCCGACTGGTCGGTCATGATGCGCTCGAGCGCCTTGGTGTTCACCGCCTTCTCCATCCGCGCGACCGGATCGATGGTCGCGGGATCTACCGGGGTCTGGGCTTCTTCCGCCGACACGGGCGGCGCGGCCATCAGGCTTGCCGCTGCCAGAACGAGGATATGACGAGACTTCATGGTTTTCCTTTCCGTGCCGAGGGGTCAGATGCCGAAGATCCGCCGGGTCCAGCGATAGGAGAAATGCCCGTCCTTGAAGCACTGTCTGGGCTTCGGCAGGCAGATCACATCCCTGGCCGGGCTGAACGGGTCGCCGTAACGGTCTTCGTCCCAGCCGTCCGGGTCGTTCTTGGCCTTGGCAACCGCGACGCCAAGGATCGCAAGGGCCGCAAGCGCGCGGGCAATGTCTTCCTTGTCCGGCTTCGCCGCAACGGGAACCGGCATCGCCACCAGCGCCGCGACGGCCATCGCGGCGATACCACCTTTCAGAACCCTCATTGTTGATCCTCCTCCAGCTTCCAGACCGCAGTCCGCACGGCATGGCCCGACCCGGGCCTGCCGACGCCGAAGGTAGCCAAGGGAATCATGTCTTTCCTCAAGACATGACCCGGATCGGGTCATTTCCTTCCGGGCCTCAGACCCGGCGGAACACCATCACCAGGCCGCGGTCGTCCTTGTGCGGATGGTCCGCGCCCTCGTAGATCGGGATGTCGCGCCAGGCGACCGGGGTGATCCGGCCATGCGCCACCATGCGGGCGAGTTCCGAGCCGAAGCCGGCCCCGTCCAGCACCGGGCCGATGGTGCCGCAGGCAAAGACCGCGCCGGGGCGGGTGATGCGCAAGAGTTCCGGAAAACATTCCGGGCCGACATGGCCGTGGGTGAAGGTGCCGCAACTGACCACCGCGTCATAGCTCGCGTCGGGGATCTCCAGGGCCTTGGTCAGGTCGCCAAGCATCAGCTTGCGATACAGGCCCTTGGGCCGCGCGACCTCTAGCATCTCGGGCGTGATATCCAACGCGTCCACCGTCAGCCCGCGCAGGTGTTCCGCCACCAGGCCCGTGCCCGCGCCGATGTCCAGGATTTCGGCCCCTTGCGCGATCTCGCCCTTCAGGATCGCCGCGATCTCGCGCGGGGCGATGTAGCCCCAGGCCGCGCCGAAGCTTTCGTCGTAGGTCTCCGCCCAGTCGCCATACATGCGACGGGCGTCCTCGGGACCGTTGATCTGGTAGGCTTCATCCAAGTCGTAGGCGTCTTCGGTCATCTGCAATCCTCCGTCATCGCGGCTGTGATGCTACTGTCCTGTCACAGAGAGATGACGGATCGCCGGGAACCGGCCGCCGCTAATCGGTTGCCCCCCGATTGAAGGGGCCGGCACAAGCTGCAATAGTCCGGGGAATGCAAGTAAAGGGGTCAGGCTGGATGTATGCCGGTCCGAAGACATCGCGGCTCCGGTGCGCGCTTGGCCTTCTGGTCGGGATGCTGGCGGCATCCCCCGTGCTGGCGCTCGACCGGCTGGACATCTCGGTTGTCGGCGGGTCCGAGGCGCTGACGAAGGCGGTGACCGATGCGGCGATGGTCCGGTCGCTGCAAGAGCAGGGCCAGACCGATCCGCAGGACCTGCTGGCGGCAGCGCGGTCGGATTACGCGCATATCCTCGCGGCGCTTTATGCCAAGGGCTACTACTCGGTCGACATCCGCATCCTGATCGACGGTCGCGAGGCGGCGGCGATCCCTGCGCTCGAGGCGCCGCGTGCGATCTCGACCATCCGCATCCAGGTCGATCCCGGCCCGCCCTTCCGGTTCGG
The DNA here is from genome assembly GCF_046295235.1 of Tabrizicola flagellatus. Taxonomy (GTDB): domain Bacteria; phylum Pseudomonadota; class Alphaproteobacteria; order Rhodobacterales; family Rhodobacteraceae; genus Tabrizicola; species Tabrizicola flagellata_A. The sequence goes on along the minus strand of NZ_JBKBLV010000019.1, from coordinate 15,322 downwards.
CCAGGTGCGAATCGCCCCCCTGGCGCCGGGGACGGACCTGCCCGAAGGCTTTCGCACCGGCGCGCCGGCGGAAAGCGGCCAGGTGCAGTCGGCGGTCGATGTCGCCATCGCCGCCTGGCGCGAGGCCGGCCATGCCAAGGCCTTCGTGGGAGAGGAGCGGGTGCTGGCCGATCATGCTGCCCGGCGGATCGACGCCGATGTCAGCCTGACGCCCGGGCCCCGGCTGCGATTCGGGCCGCTTACCGTCACCGGCGAACAGCGCATGCGCGAGGCGCGCATCCGCAAGATCGCCGGCCTGCCCGAAGGCGAGACCTTCAGCGAGACCGAACTGCGCCGGGCCGAGACGCGGCTGCGCCGCACCGGCATCTTCTCGTCTGTCGCGCTGACCGAGGACGACCAAATCACCGCGCCGGATCTACTGGGCATCAGCGCGGCCGTGGTCGAGCAGAAGCCGCGCCGCTATTCGCTGGGTGTCGAAATAGCCAGCCTGGATGGCCTGTCGCTTTCGGCCGCCTGGCTGCACCGCAACCTTCTGGGCGGGGGCGAAAGGTTGGGGATCAAGGGCGAGATCACCAACATCGGCACCAGCCTCAGCGGCATCGATTACGGGCTGGAGGTGACGCTCGACCGCCCCGCGACGCTGAGTGCGGACACCTCGGCCGGTCTGGTGCTGAGCTACCGGCACGAGGACGAGATCGACTACAACCTTGACGCCTTCAGCTTCGGCCTGCGGTTTTCCCATGTCTTTTCCGAACAGCTGACGGCGCGGGCCGGGCTGACTTATGACACCGCTACGGGGCGAGACCCCGGCGGACGGTTCGACTTCCGCAACCTGTCGCTGCCCGCGGGACTGACCTGGGACCGACGCGACGTGGCGACGGATCCGACGAAGGGTTTCTACATCGATGCGACAGCCAAGCCCTTCCTGGGCTTCGGCACCACCGGATCGGGCTTGCGCGCCACGCTGGACGGGCGCATCTATCGCAGCCTCGGCTCCGGGGGCCGTTTCGTGCTTGCGGCGCGGGCGCAGGCCGGGGCGGTGTTCGGCCCGGCGCTGCTGGAAACGCCGCGCAGCGACCTGTTCTTCTCGGGCGGGGGCGGCACGGTGCGCGGCCAGCCCTATCGCTCGCTGGGGGTTGCCATCACGCGGGGCTTCCGGCCGCAATTCCTGATCGGCGGCAACCGATTCCTTGCCGCCTCGGTGGAACTGCGCGCCAGCGTGACCGAACGGATCGGGGTGGTCGGCTTTGTCGACTGGGGCAGCATCGGGGTCGATGGCTTCGCGGGTGATCTGGCCAATTCCCATGCCGGGGCCGGGCTGGGGCTGCGCTATGACACCGGGCTTGGCCCGATCCGGCTGGACGTGGCGGCACCGATCAGCGGCACCACCGGCGACGGGGTGCAGATCTATGTCGGCCTGGGGCAGTCCTTCTGATGCGGCGCGCGCTTGCCTTCGCCCTCTGCCTGCTCGCCCTGCCCGCCCAGGCGCAAGAGCAGGACGACCGCGACTACCTGACCGCCTTTCTGGAAGACACGCTCTCCGGTGCGGGGCGCAAGGTCACGGTGACGGGCTTTGCCGGCGCGCTTTCGGCCCAGGCCACGATCGAGCAGCTGACCATCGCCGACGACCAGGGCATCTGGATCACGCTCAACGGCGTGGTGCTGGACTGGTCGCGCTCGGCGCTTCTGTCGGGCGAGGTGGTGGTCAACGAACTGTCCGCCGACGAGATCATCGTCGCCCGCGCGCCCGTTGCCTCGGCCGAGGCTGTGCCCGCGCCCGAGGCGGCCGGGTTCAGCCTTCCCGAACTGCCGGTCTCGATCGATATCGAGAAGGTCGCCGCCGACCGGATCGAGCTGGGCACCGATCTGCTTGGCCAGCCGGTCACCGGCACGCTGTCGGCCTCGCTGCAACTGGCCGGGGGCGAGGGGCAGGCGGTGCTGGACCTGATCCGCACCGGCGACGGCCCCTCGGGCGAGGTGCGGCTGGACGCGGCCTATGCCAATGCGACGCGAGAACTGAAGCTGTCGCTCCGGGCCGAAGAGGCGGCGGGCGGGATCGCGGCCAGCCTGCTGGGCATCCCCGGCGCGCCCTCGACGCGGTTGCAGGTCGAGGGGCAGGGGCCGATCGACGATTTCGCGGCCGATGTCTCGCTGGCGACCGATGGCGCCGACCGGCTGACCGGCAAGGTGACGCTGCGGGCCGAGGACGGCGGGAACCGCCTTGGTGCCGACCTTGCGGGGGATCTCGCGCCGATGCTGGCGCCGGACCTGGTGGATTTCTTCGGCACCGAGGTCGGACTTAAGCTCGAAGCCTGGCGCAGCGCCGGCGGGCGGGTGCGGGTGGACCGTTTCGACCTGGCCGCGCGGTCGTTGGCGCTGACCGGCGCGGCCGAGATCGCGGCGGATGGCGTGCCCGAACGGTTGGAGGTCTCCGGCCGTCTGGCCGCGCCGGACGGGGCGCCGGTGGTGCTGCCGCTGGCCGACGGGACGAAAGTCACCAGCGCCGATTTCCGGCTGACCTCGGCGCAGGGCGACGCCGACAGCTGGTCGGGCAGCCTGGCGATCCGGGGGCTTGACCGGCCCGACCTGAAGATTGCCGACCTCGCGGTGAAGGGCTCGGGCCGGATCGGGCGCAGCGCGGCGGGGCGGAGCTTCGGCGGCACGCTAAGCGGCAACGCCACGGGCCTTCAGCCTGCCGATCCTGCGCTGGCCGAGGCACTCGGGCAGGCACTGACGGGATCGTTGCGGTTCTACGCGCAGGAAGGCGCGGCTGCGCTGCGGCTGACTGACATCCGGCTGGAGGGCGCGGGTCTTTCCGCGACCGGCGCGGTGCGGATCGAGGGGCTGGACCAGGCGCTGCGGATGACCGGCAGGCTGGCGGTCGAAGCTGCGGATTTCGCGCGGTTCTCGCGGCTGGCAGGCCGTCCGCTGGGCGGGGCGGGGCGGCTGGAGGTCTTGGGCGAGGCAAGCCGCCTGTCGGGGGTTTTCGACGCCGAGATCGCGTTCGATGGCACCGGCTTGTCCATTGGCCAGGCCGAGGCGGACCGGCTTCTGTCCGGGGCCTCGCGGCTGACCGCCTCGGTGCGGCGGGACGAGACGGGCATGGCCCTGCGCAGCCTGGACCTGACGGCGGGGGCCTTGCGGGCGAGCGCCAGCGGCCGGCTGGCCTCGGCCGGGTCGGACCTGACGGGAACGGTCAGCCTGTCCGACCTGTCGGCGCTGCGGGCGGGCTATGGCGGCGCGGTGACGCTGGAAGGCCGTTTCACCGGCACGCCAGAGGAAGGGTCGGTCAGTCTGAGAGGTCAGGGCCGGTCGCTGCGCATCGGCAAGCCCGAGGCCGACCGGGTTCTGGCCGGGCAGAGCGAGCTTGACCTCGATCTCGGCCTGAACGGCGGCGTGATCCAGGTCCGCTCGGCCCGTCTGCAGAACCCGCAGCTTTCCGCCACGGCGCAAGGCGAGATCAACGGCGCGGTGCGCCGGATCACCCTGGATGCGCGGCTGGCGAATCTGGGCCTCATCGTGCCCGAGGTATCCGGTCCGCTGACCGTGGCCGGGACGGCGGTGCAGGACGCGGCGGGCTATCGGCTGGATCTGCGCGGCAACGGGCCGGGGCAGATCGCCGCCCGGGTCGAGGGGCGGGTGGCGAACGACTTCCGCACGGCCGATCTGGCGATCAACGGCTCGGGCGAGGCGGGTCTGGCGAACCTGATCCTCTCGCCCCGGTCGGTGGCGGGCCGGGTCGGCTATGACCTGCGGCTGAGCGGGCCGCTGGCACTGGGCTCGCTGTCGGGCCGCGTCACCCTGTCGGACGGACGCATCGCCGACCCGGAACTGGGCATGTCCCTGCAACAGATCCAGGCCATCGGGCAACTGAATGGCGGCACTCTCCAGCTTTCGGCAACCTCGGGCCTGTCCACCGGAGGACGGCTGCGGGTGGACGGACCGATCCGCCTGGACGGGCGGCAGGAGGCAGATCTGACCCTGGCGCTGGACGGCCTGCGGCTCTACGACCCCGAGCTTTACGAGACGCGGGTCAGCGGCAATCTGGCCTTGCGCGGGCCTCTGGCTGGCGGGGCGATGCTGTCGGGCGCGTTGCAACTTGGGGAAACCGAGGTGCGGGTGCCGGCCTCGGGGTTCAGCTCGGCCGGGTCGCTGATGAACATCCGCCATGTCCGCGACACGGCGCCTGTGCGTGACACCCGGCGCAAGGCCGGCCTTCTGGATGCCATCGCCGCCGCGTCCCGCAATGCAGCGCCGGCACGGGCCATCGGGCTTGACGCGACGATCACCGCGCCGGCCCGAGTCTTCGTCCGCGGTCGGGGCATCGACGCCGAACTGGGCGGTAGCCTGCGGCTTCTGGGCACCACGGCGGACGTGCGTCCCGCAGGGGGGTTCAGCCTGATCCGCGGTCGGATCGACATCCTGGGCCGACGACTGGTCCTGTCGCGTGCCGACCTTGCGATGGAGGGCAGCCTGATCCCGCAGATCAGCATCGCTGCGGATACCGAAAGCGACGGAATCGTCAGCACGGTCACAGTCGAAGGCCCGGCCAATGACCCCGTGGTCCGGTTCACCTCGTCACCGGACCTGCCACAGGAGGAAGTGCTGGCACGCCTCCTGTTCGGGCGGGGTCTCGACAACATCTCGGCCTTGCAGGCCGCACAACTGGCCAATGCGGTCGCCATTCTTGCCGGCCGCAGCGGCGTGGGTCTCGTCGGCAACCTGCGCCGCAACTTCGGACTGGACGATCTGGAGGTGACGACTTCCGAGGACGGTTCCGCCGCGGTGAGGGCAGGGAAGTACATCAAGGACAACGTCTATACCGAGATCGAGGTCGACCAGGAGGGCAAGAGCCGGATCAACCTGAACCTCGACCTCAGGAAAGGGCTGACGGTCAAGGGCAGGCTCGGGGCCGACGGCGAGACCGGGATCGGCGTCTATCTTCAGCGCGACTACTGATCGCCCGCGTCGTCCCCGTCCGGTCCGCACATCACCACGCAGAGGAACAGGGGCACCACAAGCCATGGCAGCCAGCCCTTGCTGGAGGGTGACGCTTCCTTCACCTCGGGCTCCGGTTCCTCGACGACGACGACCGGGCCGCCGGCACTGGCCGGGGCAGCAAGACAGGCGATACAGAGGCTCAGCGCGATCAGCGGCTTCATGTGGCCCTCGCAGGCTTTCGGTCCCTCGGCCAGTCTGGTCCAGACGCTGACGATTCGCACCCATTCGTTGTCCGGCAGGCGCAGATTGCAGCGGGCTGCGCGGAGTCTGCACCCATGCGGTCAAGGTCGGGGTCGTGCCGGTGTGGCGGCCAGGGGCCCGGCCCAAAGGTCAGTCGATGACCTTCTCGAACTCCAGGTATCCGACCGCGCTGCTGGCCCATTGCCTCGACTTGCGGACGGTATTGCCCTCGATCCAGTAATCGTTGGTCACCTTGCCGTTGGGTCGGGTGCAGGTCTCGGTCACATGGGTAACCCCATGCGACTTGCCCAGGATCTCGACCGTTTCTGCGCCGACGACCACGGCGGCACAGTCGTAGGTCCGCCGCGTTCCGGCGTCGTCCGGGCCGAGGAAGTAGTAGATGCGCTGGTAGCTGGCCGCGCCTTTCAGCTGGGCCAGCGCGGGAGCATCAGCCGACATCAGGTCGGCCCCGAGACCGCGGGTCTGGATCAGCACGCCATTGCGGAGCGAGAAGTTGGCCTGCCCCTGCGCAGTCCATGTCACGACATCGGCCTTGGTATCGGCAATCGTCAGCAGGGCATCTTGCCCCAGCGCCTGGGCTTTGACCCGCAGGACGGGTTTGCCATAGGCTTCAAGCTCCTCTCGCCCGGCAGGCTTTGTGGCGCGCGCGGCTCCCGCGGCGCCCTTCCTTTCCTTGGAGACCGCGGATTTGGCCATCTGACCGACCGCAGCAACCAGAGGGTTTCCGCCGCCGCCGTCATTGCCGCAGGCGCCAAGCAGCGCCATCAGGGTGATGGCTGCAATCGCTTTCTTTGGAAATCTCACCGCCAGACCCTTCCCCAATCGGGGTCAAGTCCATCGGTGTGATACTCTCGGATCGACTCGTAGAGCCGCCCGTCCACATCGACCCGCGCGCCGCCATCGCCGCTGCCCGGACGCAGGGTCATGCCGAAGCCTCGCCGCGTCTCGGTGCCAAGTGCCCAGTTGAAGGGAATGGTGAACCGGATGCCCTTGTCGAAACCGCTTTCACCAAAGTCCTCCGCGCTGACATCAGTCACAGTGGCGAAGGCCCCGACCCTCCAGCCGTTCGCGAAGACGCGGTCGATCGAGATCGTCGCCCCGACATCGCCGGCAAGATACTTCCCGACGTCCAGCTGGCCGAGGTAGCCGTTGCCGAAGTCGTAGTAGGCCGACACATGGCCGGTCACGACATCGTAGTCGTATTCGTCGAAGCCCAGGCCACCATCCGTATCGCGCTGCCGCGTGTAGTTGGCCTCGATTCCCAGGGCCAGCTGGCTGTCCACCGGCTTCCACAGAAGCTCGCCCGACACACCGGCATGCATCCGCTCGAGATAGCCCACCGTGATGCGGGAATAGAAGTCCGGCGCCGGCCGCGCATACCAGGCGAACGTCAGCCGTTCCAGCGCGGGATCGCCGAATTCGGTATAGCGCGAGCCGTCGGTCCGCACATGCGGCAGAGGCGAGGTCGAGGGACTGCCAAGATCGGTGTTGCTGACAAGCTGCTTGTAGACCGAGCCCGCCACCACGAAACCCGGCGCGAAGTTGTAGCTTGCCGAGAGGCGCAGGCCGATGTCGCCCTTTGCCGGTTCCGCCAGGCGCAGCGCCGGCCGCAGGCCCCAGGAGAACCTGGGGTACAGGTTCTCGTCGCCGATGGCATAGGCAGGGACCGGCCCCGCATCGGTGACGATGACCCGCTCGCGCAGCAAGGTTGCATTGTCGGCGGTATACTCCAGCCCTTCCAGGTCGCTGCGGCGGATAGTGATCTTCGAGGCCCCCATGCCGTTGACCACGGGCACGATCTCGAACACCTCGACCGAAGCGGGCATGACATGGCTCAGCGCCCGCGCTGTTCGGCCCACGGCCTGCGAGCCCGCGTCGATCCGGCTGTTGCGGATGCGGACCTGCACGGTCGTCTCGGTGTAGGCGAGGTTCTCGACCGCAATTCCGTCGGCGGCAAGCCGCTTGGCCAGGTTCTTGCGCAGGATCGACCCTGCATCCGCTTGCGTCACCCAGCCGCCGTCATAGGCATCAGGGTCTGTTGCCCTCGACGGGCGTGCCTTGACAGGGGCGGGGGCAGCGCCGGCGATCCCGCCGGTGAGGCGGCTTTTCGGGTCAAGGATCACATGGAACGTCAACCCGATCTCCGAGCCGTAAAGCGAATAGACCCCGAAGCGCATGTTGGGATTGCGCTGATACTCGAAGCCGAAGTTGAACGGGCTGTCGCGATCGAACAGTCCGCGCACCTCGTCCTCGGTCACATAGGCGTCCGATGAATACTCGCCCTTGAAGGTCCAGGTGTCGCTGATCCTGTATTCGACGCCTGCGAAGGGCGCCGCATCGCCGCGGAACCATTGGTCGGCGTTGGGCGTGCCGGTCGGGCTGACCGGCGGGCGGTCGCCGAAGGGTGCCCCGATGCTGCCGTAACTGCCCAGCCGGCCCCAGCCGAGGCCTGCCGTAACCTTCAGCCGGTCGCCGAAATTCTTCGTCGCCGCGACATACTCCGACGAGAACAGCCCCTGTCCGGTCATGTCCTGCAGGCCGATGGTCAGGGCAGGGCGCCAGGTCCCTTCCTTCAGGATCTGGTAGCGCAGGTCGATGCTGCGGTCGGTTTCCTTGCTGTCACCTGGGATTACCGTGTCCCAATCGCGCCAGGTCTGGAAGCGGAATGACGCAGACAGCCGCTCGCTGAACTGGAAGCTGAAGGTCGTGCGAGTGATCGGGCCTGCCTGCGAGGTGCTGAAGGAAAAGGTCGCATCCTTCTGCGCCTCGCCCGACGGCATGTCGATCAGGCCGGTTGCCCCGTTGATATTCAGCGTGCCCGTGCTTTCGGCATGCGCCGGCGCAACGGTCAGCGCGGTGCTCGCGGCAAGCAGGGCAAGCAGGCGGATTTGCAGGATGTGCATGATGACCAGACCCGGGATTTCCTTGCAGTCTATGCGAAGATCGGGCGATCAGGGCAAGGGGCTTCGACGGGGAAGCCGGCACAATATCGGGGATATCGGCATTTCCGCCAACACGGCCGCTGGCCCCGTCAGGTGCTGTCGCTTTCCAGGCTGATCCGCAGTTCCCGCAGGACGGGCAAGAGCGCTCGCACCTTCTCGGGGCCGATCGACTGCACGACCTCGGCAATCAGCGGCACCACGCTGGCCACGGCCCCGTCGCGCGCCGCCCGGCCGCTGGGACTTATCGCGACGAACTTCTGCCGCGCGTCCTCCCAGTCGGGGCGGATGTGGACATGCCCGGCCCATTCCAGCTTGGCCAGCGTGTTGGTCATCGCCCCGCGGGTGACGTGGAAGGCCCGCGCCAGTTGCGCCGGAGTGCGTTCGTCGTTGATGCGCGCCAGATGGTTCAGCACGCTGAAATGCGACAGTTCCATCCCCTTCGGCAGCACCTTGGAAATGCGGTTCCGCGCCAGCTGATCTGCCATGAACAGTTCGCCGAACAGCGCGACCGCGATGTCATCCGCCTTGTCGCTTCCCTTCTCGCCGCTCATGGCCCTTCGAAGCTCCGGTCATGCCACAGCGACGGCACCCGACCGCGCGCCTTCTCGACCTCGGCCAGGTCCAGATCGACCAGCGTCACCCCCGGTTCGGTGCCCGCATCGGCCATGACCTCGCCCCAGGGGGCAATGGCCAGGGAATGACCATGGGTTCGACGGCCCTTGCCGTTGGCTTCCGGGTGGAACCCGGTCTGCGCCGGGGCCAGCACGAAACAGCCGGTCTCGATGGCGCGGGCGCGCAGCAGGGTCTCCCAATGCGCAGCGCCGGTGATATGGTTGAAGGCGGCCGGCACCGTGATGATCTGCGCCCCACCCTGCGCCAGACGCCGATACAGCGCCGGAAAGCGCACATCGTAGCAGACCGTCATGCCGATCGTTGCAAAGGCCGTCTCCACCACCACCGCCCGCGTGCCCGGCCGGTAGCCCTCGCTTTCGCGGTAAACCTCGGTGGGCGAGACGTTCACGTCGAACATGTGGATCTTGTCGTAGCGCGCGGCGATCCCGCCGTCCGGCGCGATCAGGAAGCTGCGGTTGGCAAGGCGGCCATCCGCGTCATGGGTCAACAGACCCAGCGAGCCGATCAGAAGCCAGATGCCCGCCGCCCGCGCCTCGGCCCGCAGCGCGGCCAGCGTCGGGTCGTCCTCCTCATGCCGGAACACGCTGCGCTGGTGCGCCCGGCTGGAGGACAGGCCGTTCGTCAGTTCCGGGGTCAGCACCAGGCCCGCGCCAGCGGCAGCAGCCTGACGCACAAGGCCGACCGTTACCGGGAGGTTAACCTCCGGGTCGTCGGTGACGGTCAGCTGGACCAGGCCCGCGCGCATCACGCGGCCAGAAGCGGGTCGAGCTTGCCGGCGCTGTCGAGGGCGTAAAGATCGTCGCAGCCGCCGACATGCACATCGCCAACGAAGATCTGCGGCACGGTACGCCGGCCGTGGGCGCGCTGCATCATCGCCTCGCGCAGGGCCGGGTCGCGGCTGACGTCGATCTCGGCGAAGGCCACGCCCTTTTTCTGCAACAGGCGCTTCGCCGCGTGGCAGTAGGGGCAGATGGGGGTGGTATAGATTTCGACCGGACGCATCGGGGCACCTCTTTCGCGCCCGAATATAGGGGTTCAGCCGTCTTTCGCAACGCGCGCCAGCGCCAGCACCGACACCGACCGCGCGCCGGCTGCCAGCAGCGCCTCGGTCGCCGCGGCAAAGGTCGCGCCCGAGGTCATCACGTCATCGACCAGAAGGATGTCGCGGTCCCGCACCCGCATGACACGCGCCTTCGGCACGACGAAGGCATCCAGCAGATTGGCAAAGCGCGCCTCGCGGCCCTTGCCGTCCTGGGTGCCGGTGGGCCGGCGGCGGGTCAGGGCGTCCGGGCAATGCTCCAGACCCGTCGCGCGCGCGATGCCCCGCGACAGAAGCGCCGCCTGATTGTAGCGACGCCGGAACAGCCGCATCCAGTGCAGGGGCACCGGCACGACCAACATCCCCGGCCGCAGGATCGGCTGCGCCGAGCGGGCCATCCAGTCCGATGCCGGTCGCGCCAGATCCATCCGGTCGCCATGCTTGAGCGCCAGGACCAGGTTTCGGGCATTTCCGTCATAGATCAGCGCGGCCCTTCCCCGGTCCCAGGGGCGTGCGACGGTCATGCAGTCGTCGCACAGCGCCCGCTCCTCGCTGTCCGGTCCGGGAAGCGGCGTTCCGCAACCGTCGCAGACGAGGCCGGCGATGAACGGGGTCTCGCGCCAGCAGTCGGCGCAGAGGCCGAAATCGGACTGCACCGGCGCCGCGCAGGACAGGCACTGCGGCGGGTAGATCAGATGCAGCGCGCCTTGCAATCCCATCCCTGCCTCCTAATGTCCCGCCGATGACCGAAGCCCCGATCCTGACCGACCGTACCGCACTGGCCCGCCACCGCGCCCGCGCCCGAACCCTGCCCGATCATGGTCCGGCGATGTTCCTGCATCGCCTCGCCCTGACCGACGTTCAGGAAAGACTCACCGAGGTTAACAGAACCTTTACGGCGCCGGCCGTGGTGAGCGGATTCCCCGAAATCTGGCGGGATCTGCGCCCGGATGCCCGGCAGGCTCCCGATGACGAGCGGCTGGACCTGGTGCCCGGCGCGCATGACCTGGTGGTGCATGCGATGGGTCTGCACTGGGCAAACGACCCGCTGGGCCAGCTGGTGCAATGCCGCCGCGCGCTGCGACCTGATGGTCTTTTCATTGCCGTCCTGCCCGGCGGGCGCAGCTTGCAGGAGTTGCGGACAAGCCTCGCCGAAGCCGAGGCCCGCGTGACCGGCGGGCTGTCTCCCCGCGTGCTGCCGATGGCCGAGATCCGCGACCTCGGGGGGCTGATGCAACGGGCGGGATTTGCCCTCCCGGTCGCTGACAGCCTTGTTCAGACTGTCGAGTATCGCGACTTCGCGGCGCTGATGTCCGACCTCAGGGCCGCGGGGGAAACCAATGCCCTGGCTGGCCGGCTGCGCCGCTTCACCTCCCGTTCCGTGCTGGCGGCGGCCGCGACAGTCTATGCCGGAACCTTTGTCACGGCGGAGGGACGACTGCGCGCGACGGCAGAGCTCTTGTTCCTGACCGGATGGGCGCCGCATGACAGCCAGCAAAAGCCGTTGCGCCCGGGTTCGGCCAGATCGCGGCTGGCCGATGCTCTGGGCGTTCCCGAGGGCCGACTGTCCAAAGACGGTTGACCCTGCCGACCCAGCCCTTATGTCCCGTGCTGAACCAGAGGGAAGGACTGACATGCCGGATGACCGGACGAAAGCCGCTGCGGCGGAGGAAGTGCGTCCCGGCGAGGGTCGGCTGGCCCATGCGCCGGCCGATCATCCGCCGGTGCGCCGTGCACGGGTCGGGATCCTGCTGGCGAACCTGGGCACGCCGGATGCCTACGACTACTGGTCGATGCGGCGCTATCTGAACGAGTTTCTCTCGGACAAGCGGGTGGTGGACTACCCGTCGTGGAAGTGGCAACCGCTGTTGCAGCTGATCATCCTGTCGAAGCGTCCCTTCACCTCGGGTGCGAACTACAAGCTGATCTGGAACGAAGAGCTGAACGAAAGCCCGCTTCTGACCATCACCAAGGCGCAGACAGCGGCGATCGCTGCGGCGATGGCCGACCGGCACGGGGCCGAGGTGATGGTCGATTTCTGCATGCGCTACGGCAACCCCTCGACCGAGTCGAAAGTCAGGGCCATGGTGGATGCCGGATGCGAGAAGATCCTGTTCTTCCCCCTCTACCCCCACTACGCCGGCGCCACCTCGGCCACCGCGAACGACCAGTTCTTCCGCGCCCTGATGAAGGAGAAGCGGCAGCCGGCGGTGCGGACGGTGGCGGAGTATTTCGACCACCCGCTCTATATCGACGCGCTGGCCAGATCGGTCGAGACGGCCTATGCGGCGCTGGATCACCGGCCGGATGTCCTGGTGGCCAGCTACCACGGAATGCCGAAGCGGTATCTGATGGAGGGCGACCCCTACCACTGCCAGTGCGCCAAGACGACCCGTCTGTTGCGCGAAAGGCTTGGGTGGGAGAAGGGGGCGATCGACACGACCTTCCAGTCGGTCTTCGGGCGCGAGGAGTGGCTGCGGCCCTACACGGTCGAGCATGTGGCGGAGCTGGCGAAGCAAGGAAAGAAGCGGATCGCGGTGATCGCCCCGGCTTTTTCCGCGGACTGCATCGAGACGCTGGAGGAGATCAACGGCGAGATCCGCGAGGCCTTCGAACATGCCGGCGGCGAGGTCTTCACCTACATCCCCTGCCTGAACGACGATGCGGCCCATATCGAGGCCCTGGTTGCGGTGATCGAAGAGAACCTCGGTGGGTGGTTGCCCCGGAAGGGGTGACGTGTCCACAGTGGACAGTTTGAGACTTCGTTGGAAAATCAATCGCTTGATTTTCCGCGTTAAGCTGGTCTTAAGGTTTGGAGCGTCGGCGGCAAGAGTCTCTTTTCCGACCCGCCTTGACGAGATATCCACCTTTGCCCGGCACCGTCGCCTCATGCGGTTCTTCGGTTGTCTGGTCGCCTTCCTGTTTTCCCTTATGCCGCTTGGAGCGTTGCCGCTGGCGGCGGGATCCTGCATCCTGCCCATCGAAGGCGAGGAGCCGATGAGCGAGGTGGAGCGTGATCAGCCCTACCGCCTTGCCACCCACCCGATCACCCCTCCAGGCTACGACGGGTTGCTGCTGCGGCCGCTGAACCGCCCGGATGAGCCGGAGTTCTACGAGATCGGCGGCTGGGACTATCGCAGGCTTGCAAGCTCCGCGCCCGGATCGAACATCTTCGACGGGGATCTGCGGCTCGCCACGGGGGGTGACCGTTTCCTTGCGGGTTGGGATGGACGCGTCCTTTGGCATCTGCCCTCCGGTTCGGACACCTGGGAGGAGGTTCGGCCGGGGGAGACGTGGTGGGGCACCGCCTTTGACGAAGGCAAGCAAGACTTCTAGGTCGGCTTCGGCCCGAAAGCACCGCTGCTGCATTGGTATGGAAAGGCCTTCGTCCCTACCGGCCCGATGCCTTCGGTGCTTGGGGAGGCCCCGTCGCCCCTGACCGAAGACGGATTGCCCTTGGCGATCCTGACCCTGCCCGGCGCCGGTGGCACCTTTGCCGTTGCTGTGGACTGGTACAATGAAGACGCGCGCAGCCTGTGGTTCCGGCCCACCGGCTGAGCGTGGGCCTTGGTCGCCACCCGGCAGGACCTGAATCGGCTGACACCGGGATTGCGGTTTCCGGGGCCGTTCCGGGATGCCGACGTGTCCGAGGACGGCCAGACGGTGCGGCTTTTCTCAAATCACCTGAAGGACGCGAGCGTCTTGCTGCGACGGGAACCTTACGGTTGGGTGCTGGAAGAGGCCGCGCCGTTCCAAGCGTGGGTGGAGCATCGCGGTACGGGCGTTCGCCTGACCTGGTCGGGGGAGTATTCCCAGAACCCGACCGAGCGTGTCCTTCTGCTCTTTGAACGATCCGTCGCGCACAAGCCGCCGGTCCTGCTGGCGCTGGACCCGGGAACGCTGGTGCCGCGACCTGTGAGCGAGGTCACGCCAAAGGTTGAGATCGGGGCGAAGACTGCCTTCAACCTGTCGAGAATTTTCGAAGTTCCCGGCGTAGACCCTTTGCTGGTGGAGACCGATACGGGCTGGATGGCCTTTGATGGCGACGGGTTCAGGGACCTTCCCGAGTTGGACGCCGATCGGATCGGGGAGAATGCCCGCATCTTCATGGCCGGACCGTTGGTGTTGATCCAGTCGCTCAAGGGCGTGTTCCGCCTGACGGATAGTTGGACGCGGAACCGGTCCAATCCTTCCCTGATGGGACGTCGCCCTCAGCGACGACGTCGATTGTCTGGCTGAAAGAGGCCCGGCTGTTCGTGGTGGTCGGTTCGAAAGCTCAGACGGTCCTTACCTCACGCGATTTCGTCCGCTTCGACAAGACGGTCTCGCCCGTGCCGATCAAGAGCGCGGTCGCAGCCTTGCCCGACCGGCAAGGGATGCTGCTGGTGGGGCCGGACGGGCTATACACGCTGGAGGCGGACTGCCCATGGTGAAGGACACCGGCACTTCCGGGTAAGGACAGGATCGATAGTCGCACTGAGATGGCCGTGGTAGCGTGATGCCGGATATGGCTGGGGACGGGATCAGGATGACGGCGCTGCATGGTAAGGCCCTGATCATGGGTAAGGCGGGCGGAGAGGTGCTGCACGCGGATGTGGGGCTGAGCTTCATGGGCGGGGTCGATGCAGCCACAGGAAGGATCATCGACGTCCACCACCCGCTGTGCGGCCAGTCGGTCGCGGGGAAGGTGTTGGCCATTCCAAGTGGACGGGGGTCCTGCTCGGGCAGCCTGGTGATCTTCGAACTGCTGATGAACGGCCAAGCCCCGGCAGCGCTGGTCTTTCGGCACAAGGAAACGATCCTGACGCTGGGCGTGCTGATCGCCGGAGAGCTGTTCCAGCGCGCAATTCCCGTGCTGCAACTGGACGAGGCCGGTTTTGCGGCGCTTTCCAGGGCCCGCCATGTGCGGATCGAAGATGATGCCATCTGGCCGACCACGGATCCAAGGCTCCAGCCCGCAAGCTTTGTGCTTCCCGAACCCGCTCCGGCAGATTTCGCCCTGAGCGAGCTTGACCGCCGCCTTCTGGCCGGAGACTTCGGCGAGGCCGCACAGACGGCGATGCGGATCGTTCTGCAAACCGCGCGGATCGAGGGCGCGACCGAACTGGTCGACGTCGACATGGCGCATCTTGACGGCGTGTTCTACCAGGGACCGGCCGGTCTGAAGTTTGCCCGCAGGCTGTGCGATATGGGGGCAAGGGTCCGGGTGCCGACGACGATGAACGCGATCTGCGTCGACCGGCGGCAATGGCGGGCGCAAGGCGTGCCGAAGGTGGTGGGCGAAGGCTCGGATGCGCTGGCGGATGCCTATGTCGAGCTGGGCGCAAGACCGACCTATACCTGCGCGCCCTATCTGCTTGAGCCGAGGCCCAGGGCGGGACAGAACATCGCCTGGGGCGAGTCCAACGCGGTGATGTTTGCCAATTCGGTGCTGGGCGCGCGGACGCTGAAGTATCCGGATTATCTGGATGTCCTGGTCGCCCTGACAGGTCGCGCCCCGGCGGCC
>NZ_JBKBLV010000018.1:0-76070 GCF_046295235.1 Tabrizicola flagellatus | reverse complement strand
TCGCCGTCTCGCCGGGGCGATAGGCGGGCTTGTCCAGCGACAATTCCAGAGTGTCTGGGGTGGCCGAGGCATCGGCGGGCGCATACCAGCCCGCGTAGAATTCCATCGACGAGGCCGCCTTGCCGCCATCGGCCCGTTCCACCACGATCTCGTAGGTGCCCCAGGTCACATCGGCGGCGATCTCGGCCGCTTGCGCACCGGGCCGCGCCTCGCCCTCTGCCACCAGCTGACGGCTGACCACCGGCTCCCAGCTCCATTCACCGAAGTTCTGATACCACTGGTAGTCGTATTGCACGCGGTTGACCTTCCAGCGCAGCGGCAGATCGACCGCCGACTCGCCCGCGCCGACCGCGATCAGCTGGAACCGCGCCTGACCGCCCTCGGGCGCCACGCCTTCGAACAGGGGCTTGATGCCGATCATCGGCTCGGACGGTGCCAGCGCGCGAACCAGCTCGCGCTGGACCGGGCGGCCCGAGCCCTCGGCCACCCGCACCGTCACCCGCGCCTCGAGCGGGCGGAAGGGATCGGCCACCTCGGGCAGGGCGACAGGCAGGGTGGCATTGCCGGCCTCGTCGGTCTCGGCCCCCTCCAGCGCAGCCATCTGGGCGCTGAAAGGCTGGTCGTGGCGGCCGAAGACATAGCCGGGGAACTTCTCCAGCCCTTGCGCCGCGCGCAAGAGCACTTCGCCCTCGACCGCCAGCCCCGCGCCCGGCGCGCCGAACAGATAGCGCGCCGACAGGGTCAGGTCGGCGGACGCGCCGCCGAGGGTCAGCGGCGCATCGCCCATGGTCAGGTCGAAGTCGATGCGTTCGGGCAGGAAGTCCTCGACGAGGAAGGTCTTCGCGGCAAGCGCCGGGGCTTCGACATCGGCGAAGATCTCCAGCCGCCACACCCCGCGCGGCGCGCTGCCGGCGATCTGCTGGCTGAACACGTAACCGCCGGCCCAGTCGTTCACCACGGTCCGGGCATATTCCACCCCGTCCGGGCGCTTGAGCACCGCCGTCAGGGGCAGCCCCTCGACCGCCTTCTGTTCCGGATCGCGGGCCAGAGCGGTGACATAGACCGTCTCGCCCGCGCGATAGGCGCCGCGGTCGGTGGTCAGGAACACATCCACCGGCGGCGCGGCCTCGCGCCCCGCCACGCCCCTGTCGGACAGGTCGAACTCCGGCTCGGTCAGCGACAGGAAGGCGATGTCCTGTTCGCCGTCCTTCACCACCACCATCGCCGGGGCGCTGCCGCCTGTTCCGCGCGTGAGGCCCGCGTCGAACCGCACATAGCCCCGGTCGTCGGTCGCTGCGGTGCCCAGAGGCGCGTTGGCGCGGTTCAGAAGCTCGACCGCGACACCGGCCCTGGCCTGCGCGGTGGACAGGCTGCGGACAAAGACATGCAGCCCGTCAACTCCCGACATCGTGGTCACGCCCAGATCCGAGACGACGAACCACTGCCAGGCAGGCGGAATGGTGTAGGGGTCCACCCCCGGAACCTCGGCCTTCAGCGCATAGATGCCCGCCGGCTGGCCGGCCAGCGCCTCGCCCATCGGCAGCCGGGTGGTCACGTCGCGGTTGACCTCCTGCGCCACGCTGGCCGAGCCGGTCCAGAGCTTCTCGCCCACCTCGCCCGAGAAATACTCCTCGGAATAGACGTCGATCGGGGTGCCGAAATAGTTGGTCTGGATCGCGCGGAGAAGGTTGCGGTCGGTGACGCGGTAGAGCGTCAGGTCCAGCCTTTCGGTGTTCACCGTCTGCACCGGCAGCGCCGGCTCGCCGGCCTTGGGAAGCACATAGCCCCGTCCGGGGAACTTCACCCCCGGATTGCGGTCGCGGACATACTGCGTGATCTCGACCGACTTGGCCAGGGTCTGGCCATCAGCCGCCGGAAGCCCCTCGCGGAAGGTGATGCTGTAGCGCTTGCCGTGTTCCAGCCCCGCGACGCACAGCTGCCGCCAGCCGCCGTTCTCCACCACAAGGCCCGGATCCTTCAGCTGCACGAAGGTCGAATAGTCCACCCCCGAGGCCACCAGATCCTCGCTGAAGGTGGCGCAGATGCGCGGGCGTGCCAGATCGGACTGCACCTGCGTCTCGGCAATGCGGAAGCCATATTTGCCGATCGCCGCATCCAGAAGCGCCGCCGTGTCGGTCCGCTCCTGCAACGATTGCGCCAGCCGCAGCGCCTGCACCGTGTCGCGCCCGCGTCCGTTGCGCTCCAGCACATCGGCCATGGTCACCAGGATCGTATGGCGCAGCGCGGCACTGTCCGCGCGCAGGTAGCCGTTCACCGAGGACAGCATCGCCTGGTTGAAGAAGTAACCCGACTGGTTCTGGTCGGCGAGCCCCGCCTGGAACTGCCGCCGCGCGAACTCGCCCCAGGTCGCCGCGTCGTCGGTCCGGTTCAGCGCCGCCCCGGTGAAGGCCGCCGCCCCCGCCCAGTCGCCCCGTGCCTCGGCCTCGGCGGCCGCGGCCAGATGCTCCTCGGCGCTCCAGGGCCCCGTGGTGTGCTGCCGGCCCAGCCCCTGCGCCTGGTCGAAGGCGGGCTGGATGTCCCAGTCGGGCAGGAAGCCCAGCTCGTTCCGCCGTTCCGCCGCCGCGGCCCGAACGGCGGGGTCCGATTCGACGACCCGCGCCGACAGCGCCCCGGCGAAGAACGCGCCCTCCCCGGGGCTGTTCTTCACGAAACACGACCCGTTGCGCGTGTTGAACACATAGGCCTCGCAGCGCGCATTGCTCAGGCAGGCGCGCTCGCAAGCCTCGACCGTCGTGTCGAAGGCCGACGCGATGTCGCCCCCCGGCAGGTCCTCGTCCTGGGTCACGATGAATCGCCGCTCGGGGATGAGGTCCTGCGCCAATGCCCCGCCCGCAATGCCCAGAAATGCCGCCGCCACCGCAGCTTTCACAAACCCGCGCATCGAAATGCCTCCCTGACCGATCAGCCTGACTGTCGCATGCCGCCCCGGCCCGAGGCAAGCACGCGCAAGTCCGCTTTGCCGTTAAGCCTTGGTTCATCCTGATCGGCGAGGCTAGTCGCGAATACCCGACGTGGGCGCCCGCCCGCGCCGGAACGGGACCCGAATTCGCCGGCTGGGGCAGCATGGATCTAACCGAACGACTGGTCAGGGAACGGCGCGCGCGATTGGCGGCCGAACGCCTGCTCGACCAGAAAAGCCGCGAACTGCACGCGGCCAACGAAAAGCTGGCGATCCACGCCCGCGCGCTGTCCGACCAGATCGTCGAACAGCGCCAGGCGGTGAAGTCCGCCCGCTCCGAGGCGGAGCTCCTGAAGCACCAGAACACCCGCTTCGTCGAGGATCTGGACCGCGCCCATACCGCGGCCGTCATGGCCGAACGCCGGCTCTGGGACGCGATCAACACCATCCGCGACGGCTTTGCCGTGTTCGACGCCGACATGCGGCTCGTTCTTGCGAACGAAGCCTGCCTGGCCTGGTTCGCCGGTCATCCGGTGGCCCCCGGCATCTCCTATGCCGAACTGGCCGCCGTCTTTGCCCGCACCATGCTCGACCTCGGCGAGGAAAGCCCCGAGGCCGTCGCCGAGCGCATCTGCGCGCGCCTGGAAGACGACCGGATCGAGCCTATCACGCTCAAGCTGCGGACCGGCAACTGGATCAAGCTTCAGGAACGTCGGGCCAACGACGGCGGGATCGTCTCGCTCATCATCGACATCACCGAACAGATGCGCATCTGGGCCGCCATCGAGGCGATCCCGGATGGCTTCGTTCTCTTCGACCGGGAGGACCGACTCGTGTTCTGCAACCAGCGCTATCGCGACATCCATCCAGCCAGCTCGGACATCATCGAGCCGGGCGTCACCTTCGAGGAAATCCTGCGCCACGGTCTGAAGATGAAGAAGTATCCAGAGGCCGAAGGGCGCGAGGATGCCTGGCTGAAAGAACGGCTGGAACGCCATTTCGCCCCATCGTCGATCAGCGAACAGCAGATGCCGGGTGGCAGCTGGCTGCGCGTTCTTGAACAGGCGACGCCCGACGGTGGCCGGGTCGGCCTGCGGGTGGACATCACCGAGTCGAAGCACCAGCAGAAGGCGCTTGAGGAGGCCCGCGCCGCCGCCGAGGCCGCGAATCGCGCCAAGTCCGCCTTCCTCGCCAACATGAGCCACGAGATCCGCACGCCGATGAATGGCGTCGTCGGCATGGCGGAACTTCTCTGCGACACCACCCTGACCGATAAACAACGCCTCTTCGCCGAGACGATCCGGTCGTCGGGCGAGGCGCTTCTGGTCATCATCAACGACATCCTCGACTATTCCAAGATCGAGGCGGAACGTCTGACGCTGCGCCCCGAACCCTTCGACCTCGAACGCACGATCCACGAGGTGACGATGCTCCTCCAGCCGCGCGCGCGGGAAAAGGGCATCGATCTGATGATCGACTTCGACATGTTCCTGCCCACCCGCTTCGTCGGCGATCCCGGTCGTCTGCGGCAGGTGCTGACCAACCTGATCGGCAATGCGGTCAAGTTCACCGAGACAGGCCATGTCCTGACCCGCGTCGTCGGCATCGAGGCCGAGGACAGGACCCAGACCCTGCATGTCACGGTGGAAGACACCGGCATCGGCATCGCGCCCGACCATCTCGACCACATCTTCGGCGAGTTCAACCAGGTCGAGGACGAACGGAACCGCAAGTTCGAGGGCACCGGGCTTGGCCTCGCCATCACCCGGCGGCTGATCGAACACATGGGCGGCGCGGTCTGGGTGGACAGCGAACTGGGCCGCGGCTCCTCCTTCGGCTTCCGCGTCACCCTGCCGGTGGCCGAGGATGAGGGGCCGGTCCAGGTGCCGGTCGCGGTGCGCCGGGTGATCGCGGTGGACGACCAGTTCATCAACCGCACCATCCTCGAACGCCAGCTGGCCCCCTGCGGGATCGAGGTCGCGCTCTGCCGCTCGGCCGCCGAGGTGCTGGAAAGGCTCGCCAGCGACCCGGACTACGACGTGGTCCTGACCGACCATGCCATGCCGGAGATGGACGGGGTGCAGCTGCTCGAGGCGATCCGCGCCGCGGGCCATACGATGCCGGTGCTCCTCCTGTCCTCGAACCCCGCGGGCCTCGGCTCTCTCGCCCATGACTTCGCGGCGATCCTGCAGAAGCCGATCCTGCGGTCAGACCTCTACCGGCACCTGCAGGCGCTGACCGCCCCCGCCGTCGTGGCGGCGGACCCGCCGCCCCCGCCCGCCCCGGCCGATCTGCGCCAGATGCGGGTCCTCGCGGCCGAGGACAACCGGACGAACCAGCTCGTCTTCCAGAAGATGGTGCGCGACATGGACATCGACCTGCGCTTCGCCGACAACGGCCGCATCGCGGTGGAAATGTTCCAGGACTTCCAGCCCGACCTCGTCTTCATGGACATCTCGATGCCCGAGATGGACGGAAAGGAAGCCGCCCGCATCCTCCGCGCGACGGGATCGGCGGTGCCCATCGTCGCCCTGACCGCCCATGCGATGGAGGGCGATGCCGAGGGAATCCTTGCCGCCGGGATCGACCGCTACCTGACCAAGCCCCTGCGCAAGACCGCCATTGAGGCCACGCTCACGGAATACTGCCCGCCCGAGGCCCGGCCTCCGGTCACGAGCGTGGTGGAAAGCGCCGCCTGACTGCCAGCACGGTTGCGCCCGGCGCGCCCGGACCGCCACGGAGGTCTGCCCGCCCCCCGGATTTGCCCTTTGGCAAATACTCTCGGGGGGTGCGGGGGGCGAAGCGCCCCCGCGGCCGAGCCGGTTGGCCGCAGGCCAGAGGCGAGAGAAAAGGCTTGCGCGCCAGCGCTCGATGCGGTCGGCCGGCCCCGGGACCAGCCGCCGAGCACATCTTGCCAAATCCTTAACGGAAAATGACAAGCTTATGATTTTCTTATGAAATCCTGAAATGTCCACCGTGGACAGGCCGTCAGCCGTCCCGCAGGACCTCCAGGAAGGCCGCGCCGAAACGCTCGATCTTCGCGTCTCCCATCCCCTGGATCCGGGCCAGGTCGGCCAGGGTCGAAGGCCGCCGCTCCACGATGGCCCGCAGGGTCGCATGGGTGCAGGTCAGATACTTTCCCGTCCCGTCCTCGCCCCGGGCCAGGGCCAGCTGCACCTCCGCCAGCCGGTCGAAGAGCGCCCCTTCCGGCCGCCCCGCCAGCCGCATCCGCGCCGGGTGCAGCCCCTCGGCGGCCCCGGTGATGACCTCCAGGAAGGCCGCGCCATAGCTTTCCAGCTTCTTCGCCCCGACACCGGTGATCCCAGCCATCTGGTCCAGGGTCGCGGGCTTGCGTTCCGCCATCTCGATCAGCGTCCGGTCAGGGAAGACGACATAGGCCGGCACGTTCTGCGCCTCGGCCAGCGCCCGCCGCCGGGCCTTGAGCGCGGCAAGGAGGCCCGCATCCTCTTCCGCGACCTGCGCCCGCACCACCGGCTCCTGCTCGCCGGCCGCCGCCACCGTGTCGCGGCGCAGCGTCACCGTCGCCTCGCCGCGCAGCACCGGCCGGGCGGCCTCGGTCATCCGCAGCGCGCCATGCCGGTCGGGATCGGGCCGCACCAGGTCGCGGCCCATCATCTGGCGGAACACCGCGCCCCAGGCCGGTTTCGACAGGTCGCGGCCCACCGCGAAAGTCGGCAACTGGTCGTGCCCCCTTTCGCGGACCTTCGCCGTCGCGGTTCCGGTCAGGATGTCGATCAGATGCCCCGTCCCGAACCACTCCCCCGTCCGCAGGATCGCCGACAACGCCTTCCGGACCGCCTCGGTCGCGTCGAACAGCTGCGCCGGCCGATCGCAGAGATCGCAGTTCCCGCAGGGCTCGGCCGTCTCGCCGAAATAGCCCAGCAGCACCTGCCGCCGGCAGCCCAGCGCCTCGGCGAGGCCCAGGAGAGCGTTCAGCCGCGCATGGTCCGCCACCTTCCGGTCCGTCGGCGCCGCGCCCTCGTCGATCTGGGTCCGGCGCAGGCGGATGTCGTCGGGACCATAGAGCGTCAGCGTCTCGGCCGGGCTGCCGTCGCGGCCCGCGCGGCCGATCTCCTGGTAATAGGCCTCGATCGACTTCGGCAGGTCGGCATGGGCCACCCAGCGGATGTCGGGCTTGTCGATCCCCATGCCGAAGGCCACCGTAGCCACCACGATCAGCCCGTCCTCGCGCTGGAACCGGGTCTCGACCAGACGCCGCACATCCGCCTCCATTCCGCCGTGATAGGCCACGGCCGGATGCCCCGCCTCGCGCAGCGCCTGGGCCAGCGTCTCGGTCTTGGCGCGGGTCGCGCAATAGACGATGCCCGACTGCCCGCGCCGCGCGGCGGCAAAGCGCAGGATCTGCGCGCGCGGGCCATCCTTGACCGCGAAGGCCAGGTGGATGTTCGGCCGGTCGAAACCGCGCAGGAAGGTGACCGGCGCCTCGCCGTCGAAGAGCCGCGCCACGATCTCCGCCCGCGTCTCCTCGTCCGCCGTGGCTGTGAAGGCGGCGAGCGGCACCCGCAGGGACCGGCGCAACTCGCCGATCCGGAGGTAGTCGGGGCGGAAGTCATGCCCCCACTGGCTGACGCAATGCGCCTCGTCCACCGCGATCAGGCCGCACCGCGCCCGCCGCAGAAGCGCCGCCGTGCCGGCAGAGGCCAACCGTTCGGGCGCCATGTAGAGAAGCTTCAGCCGGCCGTCGTCGACGGCCCGGAACACCTCTTCGGTTTCGTCATCGGTATTGCCCGAGGTCAGCGCCCCGGCCTCGACCCCCGCTGCCCGCAGCGCCCGCACCTGATCCCGCATCAGCGCGATCAGCGGCGAGATGACGACCGTCACCCCTTCGCGACAGAGCGCGGGCAACTGATAGCACAGCGACTTGCCCCCGCCCGTGGGCATGATGGCCAGCGTGTTCCGACCCTGAAGCACCGATTGCACGATCTCGGCCTGGCCCGGCCGGAACTCGGGAAATCCGAAGACGGAGTGGAGAAGCCGGGCCGCGTGGTCCAAGGATCAGGTCGCGGTCAGAGGAAGGCCGCCACATTGTTGCGCAGGATGATCTCCAGCGCGTAGATCCCGATCAGCACCACCAGAGGCGACAGGTCGATCCCCCCCATGGCCGGCAAGAGGCGGCGGATGGGGCCGTAGAGCGGTTCGAGCAGGCGATTCAACCCGTGCCAGACCTGCGCCACCAGCGGCTGGCGGATGTTCAGCACCTGGAAATTGATCAGCCAACTCATCACGAAATGCGCCAGGATCAGGAACTTGGCGATCCCGAGGATCAACATCAGGATTTCATAAAGCGAGGTCATCGGGCACTCCGTCCGGTCTGCGCCAGAGGTAGCCGCCGGGGCGGCGAAGAGCAATGCCTTCCGCAGCGTTCCGCTTGACGCAGGCGCGCGGCCGGGCAAGTCAGGGCGCCCAACCGGAGTGTGCCGATGTATCCCTTCCTGCGCATGTTCAAGGAACTGGCCCGCGCCCGCCGCATGCCGGCGCTCGGGCTGTTCGACACCCATGTCAGCCATCACCTCTGCTGGCCCTGGGATCTGGACCCGTGGGTCGAGTTGAACAACGGCCGCACGCTGACGCTCTACGACCTGGGCCGCCTGCCCTTGGGGGCACGAACCGGCCTGCACCGGGTCCTGAAGGCGAAGGGCTGGGGGATGACGGTTGCGGGCTCTTCCGTGCGCTACCGGCGGAGGGTGACGATGTTCTCGCGGCTTACGACCTACAGCCGCTGCCTCGGCTGGGACGACCGCTTCCTCTACACCGAACAGTCGATGTGGCAGGGCGACGACTGCGCCTCGCAGGTGCTGATCCGCTCGGCCGTCGTGGGCAGAACGAACGGCACACGGACCGGGATCGTGCCGCCGGCAGAGCTGGCCGTGGCGCTGGGGGCCGCGCCGGAGAGCCCAGCCCTGCCCGCCTGGGTCCAGGCCTGGATCGCGGCAGAGGCCACCCGTCCCTGGCCGCCCGAGCGGCGGGGATAGGCTCCTCGCCTGCCTGCGGCGCGCTCCTCGCCGCGACGAGCAAGCGGCAGCGACGCGAAGAGCCTTCGCTTGCGCCGCGCCCCGTTTCCGGGTTCACTTCCGAAAAAGGCAGGGGGCAGGCATGGCAACCGAACGTCAGCGCATCTGGGGCTGGTATTTCTTCGACTGGGCCAGCCAGCCCTACAACACGCTGCTCCTGACCTTCATCTTCGGCCCCTATTTCGCCGAGATCGCCCGCGGATACTACATGGGCGCGGGTCTCGACGAAGAGGCCGCCAAGGCCGCGGCGCAGGCCTACTGGGGCTGGGGCCTGGCCATCGCCTCCTTCGCCATCGCGGTGCTGGCCCCGATCCTCGGCGCCATCGCCGACGGCACCGGGCGCCGGCTGGTCTGGGTCTGGGCCTTCTCGGCGTTCTACGTCGTGGGTTCCGCCGGGCTCTGGTGGGTCGCGCCGGGCGGGGGCGAGGCGATGCTGTTCTGGGCCGTCTGCCTGTTCGGCCTGGGTTTCATCGGGATGGAATTCGCCACGATCTTCACCAATGCGCTGATGCCCTCGCTGACCCAGGCCGACGATCTGGGGGCGATCTCGGGCTCGGGCTTCGCCTTCGGCTATCTGGGCGGCCTTCTGGCCCTGATCGTGATGCTGCTGTTCTTCGCCGAAGGGGCGGACAGCGGTCGGACGCTGCTCGGCACGCCGCCGCTTTTCGGCCTCGACCCCGAGGCGCGCGAGGGCACGCGGTTCGTCGGGCCCTTTACCGCGCTCTGGTACGTATTGTTCATGATCCCCTTCTTCCTCTGGGTGAAGGAACCGCACACCGACCGCCGCCCACTGCACCTCGGCCGCGCCTTCGCCAGCCTGCGCGACCTGATCCGCTCCCTGCGCTACAGGCGCAGCCTGTCGGCCTACCTGGCCTCGTCGCTGTTCTACCGCGACGCGCTGAACGCGCTTTACGGCTTCGGCGGGGTCTATGCCTCGGGTGTCCTGGGCTGGTCGATCATCCAGATCGGCATCTTCGGCATCGTCGGTGCCGTGACCGCGATGATCGCCGCCTGGATCGGTGGGCGGGCCGACCGCGCCTATGGGCCAAAGCCGGTGATCATCGTGTCGATCCTGGTGCTGATCTTCGTCTGCCTCGTCATCGTCGGCATGACGCGCGAAAGCCTCTGGGGCATCGCGCTCGACCCCGCCTCCTCGATGTCGGACCGCATCTTCTTTGCCTGCGGGGCGCTGATCGGGGCGGCCGGCGGGTCGCTTCAGGCGGCAAGCCGGACGATGATGGCGCGCCACACCACGCCCGACCGTGCGACCGAGGCCTTCGGCCTGTTCGCCCTGTCCGGCAAGGTCGCCAGCTTCATGGCACCCACCCTGATCGCGCTGGCCACGACGATCAGCGGATCGCAGCGGATCGGCATCGCGCCGCTGATCCTGTTGTTCCTGATTGGCCTGGTTCTGCTAAGCTTCGTCAAACCGAAAGGCGAGATGCCCGCATGACCCTGATCCGCATTGCCCTGCTGGCCTGTCTCCTCGCAACCCCTGCCCAGGCCGAGAAGCTTGCCAACAAACTGTTCGGCGCCAAGGCGTCACCTTCTCGGCAAGAGCCGATGCCGATCGGCTCTTACGCGCGGGGCTGCGCGGCGGGGCTGGTGCAACTGCCCGAGACCGGGCCGACCTGGCAGGCGATGCGGCTGTCGCGCAACCGCAACTGGGGCCAGCCCGAGATGGTGCAGTTCCTGATGGACCTGTCGCAGACCGCACGCGACATCGGCTTTGGCCGGGGCCTCTACATCGGCGACATCAGCCAGCCGCGCGGCGGGCCGATGACATCGGGCCACGCCAGCCACCAGATCGGTCTGGACGCCGACATCTGGATGCTGCCGCCGCAAAGCCTGTCGCTCAGCGTCGCCGCGCGCGAGGAGATCAGCTCGATCCCGGTGCGCTCGGCAGACCAGAGGTCGGTCACGGGCAACTGGACGAAGGTGCATCACCGTCTCTTGAAGGAAGCGGCCAGCGACCCGCGCGTGGACCGGATCTTCGTGGCCGCCGCGGTGAAGATCGAGATGTGCAAGACCGCGAAGAAATCCGACCGGAAATGGCTCCAGAAGATCCGGCCCGTGGCCGGGCATGACACGCATTTCCATGTCCGGCTGAAATGCCCCGCCGGCGCACGGCTCTGCGAGACGCAGAAGCCCACGGTGGACGACCTGTCAAAGGGCGGCGACGGCTGCGACGAGACGCTCACCTGGTGGGTGACGGACTACCTCAACCCGCCCAAACCGGGGGCGAAGAAGCCCAAGGAGGACGACGCGCCCAAAAAGAAGGGCCCGCGCGAGTTCACCATGGCCGACCTGCCGAAACAGTGTCAGGCGGTGCTGGCCTCGGACTGAGGTTGACTGCGGCCCGCGCCGGGTATAGGTCGCGCTCGCCCCGCCCTGGGGCCAAGTCTCCGCGACCTTGCCAAAACGGACCACAGCATGCGCATCCTGATCCCCGGCGTTCTCGCCATGGCGGCGATCGTCGTCGCCTCGAACATCCTCGTCCAGTTCCCGCTGGGCGCCTTCCTGACCTGGGGGGCGCTGAGCTACCCCTTCGCCTTCCTCGTCACCGACCTGACCAACCGCCTGCAAGGCCCCGCCGCCGCCCGGCGCGTGGTGCTGGCCGGGTTTGCGGCGGGTATCTTCTGTTCCTTCGTCGGCACGCAGATCACGGGCGAGTTCGGTCCGCTCGTCACTTTGCGCATCGCGCTGGGGTCGGGCCTCGCCTTCCTGTGCGCCCAGCTTCTGGACGTGGCCGTGTTCGACCGGCTGCGGCAAGAGTCGTGGTGGAAGGCGCCGCTGGTCTCCACCCTCCTGTCCTCGACGCTGGACACGGCGCTGTTCTTCACCATCGCCTTCTCGGCCACGCTGACCTTCCTGGAGCCGGGCAACGATGTCTCCTGGGCGACCGGGCCCGCGCCGCTTCTGGGCGTTGGACCCGAGGCGCCGTTCTGGGTTTCGCTGGCCGTTGGTGACTGGCTGGTGAAACTTCTGCTCGCCTTGGTGGCATTGTTGCCATTTCGATTGGCGGTCGCGAAACTGGGCGCAAAGGTTGCGTGATTTCTTTTGACAAACACAAAATCTGTGGCACGCTCCCCCTATCGGCAACTTTTCGAAAGGAGGTGATCCAGTGTCTAGAGTGATATTGGAGAGAGGTGTCGGGACAGTCGGGAGGGGAATTTTCTAAGGGCAGCCCCTGGAAAATGGACCACCGATTGGATTTGGATGCCTAACTGGCCCATCTCCTTGGATCTCGGAAAGGGTTGCCTGAGCAGGGCAACCCTTTCTCTATTTCGCGGCGGGGCAACGGGCCCCTACCGGCGTGCCGACAGGCCCGGATTGCCCATTCCTTGGTCACTTCGCCCCGGCAGTGCAGGATCGCTGCAAGAAAATCCACATGGGCCCTTGACCAAAGCGCTGTCCCGCATATCGTCGGTGGGGAAAATCGCAGATATGTGATGTGGCACTCGGGCCTTGGGCGCAGACGGCAACCCGTCTGCGACGGGGCCTTTCGACGTTTGGGGAATGTCTTGAAACGGCAGATCAGACTGGGGCTCCTCCTGTCGCGCTCGGGCAGCTATTCGCTGATCTCCGAAGCCTGCCGCTCCGGCGCGCTGGCCGCCATCGCCCGGGTCAACGGCGACCCGAGCCTGGACCTGAGCTTTCAGCCGGTCGAGCGCGACCCCGGCGGCAACATCGATGCCTACGGACCGCTCTGCGAGGAGATCCTGCGCGACAGCGGGGCGCGGCATGTGCTGGGCTGCATCACCTCGTGGAGCCGGAAGGAAGTGATCCCGACGGTGGAAAAATACGGCGGGACGCTCTGGTATGCGGTGCCTTACGAGGGGTTCGAGGCCTCGGACCATGTGGTCTATACCCATGCCTGTCCGAACCAGCACCTTCTGCCGCTGCTCGACTGGGTGATGCCGGCGCATGGGCGGCGGGCCTATCTGGTGGGCTCGAACTACATCTGGGGCTGGGAGATGAACCGCCTCGCCCGCGAACGCATCACCGCCGCCGGCGGCGAGGTCGCGGGGGAACGCTACCTGCCCATCGGCTCGCCCGAGGTCGGTCGGATGATCGAGGAACTGCGCTTTGCCCGGCCGGATTTCATCCTGAACTCGCTGATCGGCCCGTCGTCCTACGAGTTCATGGCCGCCTACCGGGCGCTTGGCCTTGAGGACGCGGCCTTCCGGCCCGACCGCTGCCCGGTCCTGTCCTGCAACGTGACGGAATGTGAACTGCCGGCGCTCGGCCAGGCGGCCGAAGGGCTGGTGGCGGCCGGTCCCTATTTCCGGGGTGTGCCCGGCTGGCCGGGCGAGGGTAGCTTCGGGTCCTCGCACGAGGCGGCGGCCTTCTCTGCCGTCATGGAACTTGCGCGGCTTCTGGCGGGGCGCGAAGGGGCCGAGAACTGGCCGCTGTCGCAGCTTCTGGCCGACCGCGCGGGGATCGTCGATCCAGAGACGCACCACACGGTCCTGCCGGTCATCATCGCGCGGGTCGAGGGCGGGGCGTTCCGGCCGCTAAAGCGGTGGGAGGCAGTGGCAGGCGACCCTTACCTCACGCGCAGCCGGACCGTCCCGGCCCCGACCTTGAGGGTGGTGTCATGAAGCGCCGCCCGATCCGGATTCCTAACCTCGGCGGCGCGCAGGCGATCATCCTGCACCGCCCCCATGCCACCGTGCAGGCGCTGGCGCGGCAGCTGACGGCGATCGGGTTGCAGGTCACGCAATCCTGGCCGGACCTGGGGCCCGAGGCGCTGGCGGCCGACTACATCTTCTTCGACGCCGACATGGGCCATGACGGCATGTTCCCCTGGGAGCCGGGCCAGCCGCCGATTCCGATGATCGCGCTGATCGGCTCCGAGGCGCCGGGCCGGATCGAGTGGTCGCTGAAGGCGGGCGCGCATGCGCAGCTTCTGAAGCCGGTGGGCGACAGCGGGGCCTATTCGGCGCTGCTGATCGCGCGCGACGCCTTCGACTCACAGAAGGCCCTTTCGGCCGAAATCGCCGACCTGCGGCGGCGGCTGGAGGACCGGCAGACGGTGGTCCGCGCGGTGACGCTTCTGGCCGCGCGGGGCAAGTCCGACGCCGAGGCCTATGCGCAACTGCGGCAAATGGCGATGGCCTGGCGGATCAGCTTCGAGGACGCGGCCGCGCGGATCGTCGCGGCGCAAGGGGGGGCGGATGACCGATCTGAGCGCGGCTGAAGCGGTTCCCCAGGGCGCCCTTGCCCGGCTGATGCGGCGCAAGCTGGCGCTTCTGGGGCTGGTCATCATCGTTGTCGTGGTCGCGGGCGCGGTCCTTGCGCCCTGGATCGCGCCCTTCGACCCCAATGACCAGATGTTCGACGGCCTGACGCTGGAGGGCGCGCCGATGCCGCCGGACGGAAAGTTCTGGATGGGCACCGACCTTCTGGGCCGCGACCTGTTCAGCCGCCTGCTTTACGGTGCGCAAACCTCGCTGGTGATCGGCGTGGTGGCGAATGGTCTGGCGCTGGTGATCGGCACGCTGGTCGGGATCACGGCGGGCTTCTTCCGGGGCTGGATCGGCGGCATCCTCATGCGCTTCACCGACCTGATGATGGCCTTCCCGGCGCTGCTTCTTGCCATCTGCCTGGCCGCGATCTTCCAGCCCTCGCTCTGGATCGTCGCCATGGTCATCGCGCTGGTGAACTGGGTGCAGACCGCGCGGGTGATCTATACCGAGACCTCGTCGCTTGCGACGCGCGACTTCATCGCGGCCGAGCGGACGCTGGGGGCCTCCACCTCCCGCATCCTCTTCCGCCACATCCTGCCGCATCTTCTGCCCACGATCATCGTCTGGGGCACGCTGGGCATCTCGACCACCGTCCTGCTGGAGGCGACGCTCAGCTTCCTCGGCATCGGCGTGCAGCCGCCCACGCCCAGCTGGGGCAACATCATCTTCGAGAACCAGACCTACTTCCAGACCGCGCCCTGGCTGGTCTTCATCCCCGGCGCCGCGATCATCCTGCTGGCGCTGGCCTTCAACCTGGTGGGCGACGCACTGCGCGACGTGCTGGACCCCACGCAACGGGGGCGCGACTGATGGCCGCCTACCTGATCCGCCGCCTGATCCAGTCCGCGCTGATCCTTCTGGGCGTCAGCTTCATCACCTTCTTCCTGCTCTACGTCCTGCCCGCCGACCCTGTGCGCCAGATCGCCGGGCGGTCGGCGACGGCGCAGACGGTGGAAAACATCCGCGAGCAGCTGGGCCTCGACAAGCCCTTCGTCGTCCAATACGCGCGCTACATGGGCGGCCTTCTGCAGGGCGACATGGGCCGCAGCTACCTGCAGAAGACGCAGGTGGCCGAGCTGATCTGGTCGCGCCTGCCCGCCACGCTCCTCCTCATGGCGGGGGCGATTGTCTGCGAACTGGTCTTGGGCCTGACCATGGGCATCATCGCCGCGCTCTGGCGCGGCCGGACCATCGACCAGACCCTGATGGTCACCTCCTTCATCACCGTCTCGGCCCCGCAATTCGTGGTGAGCCTCCTCCTCCTCTACATCTTCGCGGTGAAACTCGGCTGGTTCCCGATCGGCGGCTACGGCACCTTCGCGCATCTGGTCCTGCCCGCCGTGACCCTGGGCATCCTCGGGTCCGGCTGGTACTCCCGCATGATGCGGTCCTCGATGATCGACGTGCTGCGCGCCGACTACATCCGCACCGCCCGCGCCAAGGGGCTGACCCGTGCGCGGATCATCCTGCGCCATGCCCTGCCGAACGCGATCCTGCCGGTCATCGCGATGATCGGCATCGACATCGGCATCTTCATGGGCGGGATCGTCGTCGTCGAAAGCGTGTTCGGCTGGCCCGGGATCGGGCAACTGGCCTGGCAGGCGATCCAGCGCGTCGACATCCCGATCATCATGGGCGTCACGCTCGTCTCGGCCTGCGCCATCGTGCTCGGCAACCTTCTGGCTGACCTGATAGCGCCCCTGATCGACCCCCGCATCCGACTTCGCTGAAACCCAACAGGAGAGAATGACAATGAAGAAACTGCTCGCCTCCACCGCCGTCATGCTGGCGCTCGCGCTGCCCGGCGTCGCGCAGGACTACACCCCCGACCCCAACGCCAAGTCCGGCGGGTCGATCACCATCACCTACAAGGACGACGTGGCCACGCTCGACCCCGCCATCGGCTATGACTGGCAGAACTGGTCGATGATCAAGTCCCTCTTCGACGGGCTGATGGACTACACCCCCGGCACCACCGACCTGCGCCCGGGCCTTGCCGAAAGCTACGACATCTCCGAGGACGGCCTGATCTATACCTTCAAGCTGCGCGCCGGGGTCAAGTTCCACAACGGGCGCGAGATGACGGCCGAGGACGTGAAATACTCGCTGGACCGCGTGACCAACCCCGAAACCCAATCCCCGGGCGCGGGCTTCTTCGGCGCCATCGCCGGGTTTGAAAACGCCGGGCCGGGCGGGTTGTCGGGGGTCGAGGTCGTGGACCCCCTGACCGTGAAGATCACCCTTTCCCGCCCCGATGCGACTTTCCTGCACGTCATGGCGCTGAACTTCGCCAGCGTGGTGCCGAAGGAAGCCGTGGACGAGGCCGGTGCCGACTTCGGCAAGAAGCCTGTGGGAACCGGGGCCTACAAGCTGGCCGAATGGACGCTGGGCCAGCGGCTGGTGTTCGAGAAGAATGCCGACTACTGGCGCCCGGGCGTGCCGTTCCTCGACAGCATCGTCTTCGAGGTGGGGCAGGAACCCGTCGTGGCGCTGCTGCGGCTTCAGAACGGCGAGGTCGACCTGCCCGGCGACGGCATCCCGCCGGCCAAGTTCCAGGAGGTCATGGCCGACCCGGCACAGGCCGCGCGCGTGGTGCAGGGCGGCCAGCTTCAGACCGGCTACATCACGCTGAACGTGACCACGCCGCCGCTGGACAAGCTTGAGGTGCGCAAGGCCATCAACATGGCGATCAACAAGGAGAGGATCACCCAGATCATCAACGGCCGCGCCATCCCCGCGAACCAGCCGCTGCCGCCCTCGATGCCCGGCTATACCAAGGACTACGCGGGCTATCCCTACGACCCGGAAGGCGCCAAGAAGCTTCTGGCCGATGCGGGCCTCGCCGACGGGTTCGAGACCGAGCTTTACGTCATGAACACCGACCCGAATCCGCGGATCGCGCAGGCGATCCAGCAGGACCTGGCGGCCATCGGCATCAAGGCCAACATCCAGAACCTCGCCCAGGCCAACGTGATCGAGGCCGGCGGAGCGGGCACCGCGCCGATGATCTGGTCGGGCGGCATGGCCTGGATCGCCGACTTCCCCGATCCGTCCAACTTCTACGGCCCGATCCTCGGCTGCGCAGGTGCGGGTGAGGGTGGCTGGAACTGGTCCAAGTTCTGCGACCCCGCCCTTGATGCGAAGGCGGTCGAGGCGGACAGCATGTTCGACCCGGCCAAGTCGGAGGACCGGCTCAAGCTCTGGTCCGACGTCTACATGGGCGTGATGGAACAGGCGCCCTGGGTCCCGGTCTTCAACGAAGAACGCTACACAATGAAATCGGAACGGATGGGCGGCGAGGATGCGCTTTACGTCGATCCGGTCTCGATCCCGGTCAACTACGACTACGTCTGGGTCAAACAGTAATGTGCAAGGCCTGCGACTACACGATCCACGGCGCGCAGCATCATTTCGGCTGGGACAACTCCCTGCCGCCGGCGCTGCGCGTCGCCCCGGGCTCGACCATCGAGTTCCACTGTCATGATTCCTCGGCGGGCCAGCTTGGCCCGTCGTCGACGCTGCAAAGCGTGATCGACCTCGACTTCGGCAAGATCAACCCGGTCTCGGGGCCGATCTGGGTGGATGGGGCCAAACCGGGCGACGTGCTGAAGGTGACGCTGGAAGGCTTCGCGCCCAAGGTGTTCGACGGCAAGGGCTTCGGCTGGACGGCGAACATCCCGGGCTTCGGCCTTCTGGCCGACCAGTTCAAGGACCCCGCGCTGTGCCTGTGGTCCTACGACCCGGCCAGCATGGAGCCCGCGATGTGGGGCAGCGCGGCGAAGGTGCCGCTGAAGCCGTTCTCGGGCACCATCGGCTGCGCCCCTGCCGAACCCGGCCTGCATTCCATCGTCCCGCCGCGTCGGGTGGGCGGCAACCTCGACATCCGCGACCTGACGGCGGGCGTCACGCTCTACCTGCCGGTCGAGGTCGAGGGGGCCCTCTTCAGCGTCGGCGACACCCATGCGGCGCAGGGCGATGGCGAGGTCTGCGGCACGGCCATCGAGTCGCCGATGAACGTGGTCCTGACGCTGGACCTTGTGAAGGACCAGCCCCTGAAGTTCCCGCGTTTCACCACGCCGGGGCCGGTGACGCGGCATCTGGACGCCAAGGGCTACGAGGCGACGACGGGCGTCGGGCCGGACCTGATGACGGCGGCCCGCGACGCGGTGTCGGGGATGATCGACCTTCTGACCCGGCAGCAGGGCATCTCGGCGGTGGACGCCTACATGCTCTGCTCGGTCTGCGGCGACCTGCGCATCTCGGAAATCGTCGACATGCCGAACTGGGTCGTCAGCTTCTACTTCCCCCGGGTCGTCTTCGAATGACCCTGGCGGAAGCCCTGCCAGCCACCGGGGCGGCCATCGCCCCGGAGCCCGTCCTGCGGGTCGAGGGGCTCTGCGTCTCGGCCCGCACCGAAGCGGGCCTGAAACCCCTGGTGCAGGATCTGTCCTTCGACCTGAGGAAGGGTGAGACGCTGGCCATTGCCGGAGAAAGCGGCTCGGGCAAGTCGATCACCTCGCTGGCGATCATGGGCCTTCTGCCGCAACCCGCCGTCCGCGTGACCGGCGGCAGCATCCGCTTTGCCGGCCAGGACCTGACCGGGTTGTCCGAGCCCGCACTGCGCGCGATCCGCGGCGACCGGATCGCGATGATCTTCCAGGAACCGATGACCAGCCTGAACCCGGTGATGACCGTGGGCGCCCAGCTGGCCGAGGCGATCCGGGCGCATGAGGCCGTCAGCCGGCCCGCGGCCGCGAAGCGCGCCGTCGAGGCGCTGCGCGCGGTGCGCCTCTCCGAACCCGAACGGCGGATGACGCAATATCCGCACGAACTGTCCGGCGGCATGCGCCAGCGGGTGATGATCGCCATGGCACTGGCGCTCCGCCCCGAGGTGCTGATCGCCGACGAGCCCACCACGGCGCTCGACGTGACCGTGCAGCGCGAGGTGCTTGACCTTCTCCGCGACCTTCAGGCGCAGATGGGCACGGCGATCATCCTGATCACCCACGACATGGGCGTGGTGGCCGAGATGGCCGACCGGGTGATCGTGATGCGCCAGGGCCGCCAGGTCGAGGCCGCGCCGACCCTGCAGATCTTCGACCGCCCCTCGGCCGATTATACCCGGGCCCTGCTGGCCGCCGTGCCCCGCATGGGCCAGGGGCCGACCCGCCCCCCGGTCAGCACCGAGCCGGTCGCGCGGCTGACCGATGTCGTCGTGCGCTATCCCCTGCGTCAGGGCCTCCTGGGCCGCGTCTCGGCCAACGTCCATGCCGTGGAACACGTCAGCTTCGACATCCGCAAGGGCGAGACCTTCGCCCTGGTGGGCGAGTCCGGCTGCGGCAAGTCCACCATCGCCCGGGCGCTGGTGGGCCTTGCCCCGCATCAGGGCCGGATCGAGATCGCCGGCCAGGCGATGGAGGGGCTGGACGCCCAGGGCCTGAAGGCGATGCGCCGGAAGGTGCAGATGGTGTTCCAGGACCCGATGGCCGCGCTCAACCCCCGGATGCGGGTGGGCGACCTGATCGCCGAACCCCTGCTGATCCACGGCATCGGCGATGCCGCAAGCCAGCGCGCGCGGGCCTCGGACCTGATGGTGCGCGTCGGGCTGGAGCCGGAACACCTGAACCGCTATCCGCACGAATTCTCGGGCGGCCAGCGCCAGCGCATCTGCATCGCCCGGGCGCTGGCCCTGCAACCCGAACTGGTGATCGCCGACGAAAGCGTCAGCGCGCTGGATGTCAGCGTGCAGGCGCGGGTGCTGGACCTCCTGCGCGCCCTGCAGACCGAATTCGGGGTCGCCTACCTGTTCATCAGCCACGACATGGCGGTGGTGGACAACATCTCGGACCGGGTGGCGGTGATGTATCTGGGCCAGATCGTCGAACTCGGCACACGGGCACAGATCTTCGGCAATCCTCAGCACCCCTATACCCGCCGCCTGATCGGCGCCGTTCCCGTCCCGGACCCCAGACAGAAACGCCTCTCCGGTCCAAGGCCGGCGGTGGAGATCCCAAGTCCGGTCCATCCGCCCGGCCAGGCGCCGGCGCGCGTCGTCCTGCGCGACATCGGCGAGGGCCATCTGGTCGGGTCAGAGCCCTGAGGCACAGGCCTTGTCTCGACTGCTCCGGCTCAGGCCATCCTGTCGGGCTGCGGCCGCATGAGGGCCGCAAGGGCAACCGTCTGCGCCTCGCTTGCCCGATGCAGATCGTGCATCGGCATCGCGTCGTCCTTGACGAACTCGATGAACAGCTGGTTCAGCGCGCTGAACACGATCTGCCCCAGGACAGCGGGATCAAGGTCGCCCCGCGTCAGCCCGCGAAGTTTCAACGCGGACAGCAGCTCGCAGACCTGAGCCGACAGCATCGCATCCAGCTGCGTGTAATGCCGCGAAAACGGCGTCGCCGGCGCCTCGATCGAAATGGCCATGGCCTTGCGCCACATCTCTTTCGACAGGTAGTGCAGCGAATGGTCGTAGTAGATCCGGATCAGCTCGACCAGCGCGCGGGCCACGTCCGAAGGCGGCGACAGCACAAGGGCGCGGCCCGACTCGATCACCTCTTCCACCTCCATCGAAACGATGGCCAGGAGGAGATCACCCTTGGTGGAAAAGTAGTTGTAGCAGGTGCCCGCCGACACTTCGGCCGCGGCCGCGATGTCCTCGATGCGCACGGCATCGTAGCCCTGGGCGCGGAACAGCCGCGAGGCCGCCTCGAGGATCCGGCGTGTCCGGTCGGCCTTCTGTCTTTCGCGCAGCCCGGTCATGCGGTTCCAGTTTTGCCCATTATTTGATGTTGACTTCAAAAATGAACGAACTCAATTCTTTTCTCAAGCGCCCGACCAGAGGCCCCCCAACATGGAGATGACGATGACCCGCACGCTGTCCGCCCTTGCCCTGATCCTGACCGCAACGCCCGGCCTTGCGCAGGAGCTGAATGCGCTGGTCTGGTGCGACCACACCGACCCCGCGCTGATCCGGCCCTTCGAGGAGAAGTTTGGCGTCAAGGTGAACCTGAAGGAGTACGAGGGCACGGCGGCCGGACTTGCGATCCTTGACCAGTCGCAGCCCGGCGACTGGGACGTGCTGGTGATCGACGCGGTGGACGTGAAGCGCGCGGTCGAGGCCGGGCATCTGGCCGAACTGCCCGCCGACCAGCTGCCGACGGCGGATTTCTTCCCCGAACTGGTGATGGCCGAGAACAACACCGTGGGCGGCAAGACCTATGCCGTGACCGAGAAGTTCGGCTACAACACCATCTCCTACGACAAATCCAAGGTCGATCCGGCGGACATGGAGGACATGGCCACCCTCACCTCGGGCAAGTATGACGGGCGGATCGGGATCTACGACTATTACCTGCCGGTGCTGGGTCTGGTGGCCCTTAGCCAGGGGATCAAGACCGCGGACATCACCGCCGACAACCTCGGCGCGCTGCGCGACCCGCTGATGGCGCTGCGCAAGGCGTCCAAGCAGGTCTCCGAGGTGGTCGCGGCGCAGACGGCGCTGGCGACGGGAGAGGTGGATATCGTCGTCGGTGGCGGCGAATGGCTGACGGCGGTGCTGGCCACCGAGAACCCGAACCTCGACTGGACGATCCCGAAGCAGGGCGCGCTTCGCTGGGCGCAGTCGATCGGCGTGGTGTCGGGCTCCACCCAGCCCGACCTCGCGCTGGAATTCGTGAAATACATCGTCTCGCCCGAAGGTCAGGCGGCCCTTGCGACCTCGTCCTGCTACTGGGGCATGCCGGCGAACGCCAAGGCCGGCGAGGTGCTTAGCCCCGAGGCAAAGGCCGTCCTGCGCTGGGACCAGCAGCCCGACTTCCTGGCCCGCGCCCAGCTTTACCCGATCCCGGATGCGGCGCTGGATACCGCGATGCAGGATCTCTGGACCGAGATGCTGAACCAGTGAGTCTCGCCGCCCGCGACCGCCGTCTTGCCTGGGGCCTTCTGGCCCCGGCACTTCTGTGGACGGCTGCCTTCTTCGTCCTGCCGTTCCTGGGCATGGTTGCCCTCTCCTTCGCCCACATGGAGGGGCGGCAGGTCGTCCACGGCTTCGATGCGGGCAACTACGCCCGCATCTTCACCGACTGGACGATGCTGAAGGCGCTGCTCAACAGTCTCGAGATCACGGCGGTCGTGACGGTGATCTCGGTGGTCCTCGCCTATCCCCTGGCCGCGATCATCGCCTTCCGCGTGCCGGCCCGCTGGCAGAGGCTGGCGCTCCTCATGGCGGTGCTGCCGTTCTGGACCTCCTATGTCGTCCGTTCGTATTCCTGGCTGCTGGTCCTGGGGCAGAACGGGGTGGTGAACCAGACGCTGCTGGGCCTCGGGCTGATTGCCGAGCCGGTGCAGATTGCCTCGACCCGGGCCGCGACGGTGATCGGCTTCGTGCATTTCTTCGTCATGCTCCTGACGCTGACGATCTATGCCAACCTGATCCAGCTGTCGCCGAACTACGCCCGCGCCGCGCACGACCTTGGCGCCAGCCGCTGGCAGAGTTTTGTCCATGTCATCCTGCCCCTGACCCTGCCGGGGGTCGTGACAGGGGCCTTCCTGACCTTCGTCCTCTGCATCGGCGACTACATCACGCCGCAGATCCTAGGCGGAAATGCCGAACTGACCCTGCCGCAACTGATCATGCTGCAACTGGGCCGCAGCGGAAACTTCCCGCTCGCCTCGTCGCTGTCGGTGGTGCTGATGGCGGTGGTGACGCTGGCCTATCTTGCAAGCAGTCGCTGGCTGCGGCTGGACCGGGTATGATGGCCTGCCGCCAGCCCCCACCCCCATCCCCTCGCCACAAGTGGGAAGGGAGGCGCTCTTTCCGCCGCGACCTTGCCATCTGTCCACCGTCGAAGCACTCCTGCGCCAGTTCCACCCGAGCCTCCCCTCCCCCGCCGCGGGGAGGGGATGGGGGTGGGGGGCCGGCGGCCTGAACGGAGGCACCTGATGCGCCTGCTCTCCTGGGCCTATCTCGCGGCGGCCTATGCCTTCGTCTTCCTGCCGGTCGCGGTGCTGGTCGTCTTCAGCTTTCAGGACGGACGCCTTCCAGTGCCGCCCTTCCGGGGCGTCACGCTCGACTGGTACGCCAAGGTCCTGTCCGACGGGAAACTGATGGCCGCGCTCTGGAATTCGCTGCTGGTCGCGGTGGTCTCATCGACCGTCGCGCTGATCCTCGGCTTCCTCGCCGCCCATGCGCTGGCCCGGGTCCGCCTGCCCGGCTCGGCGCTGATGCGGGGGGTCCTGATTGCGCCCCTGACCGTCAGCTACCTCATCATCGCGCTGGGCCTTCTGAACCTCTACACCCAGACCGGGGTGCGCCTGTCTCTCTGGACCGCCGGGATCGGCCATGTCGTCATCAACCTGCCGCTCTGCTTTGCCATCACCTATGCCGCCATGGGCGACCACCAGCGGAACGCCGAACGCGCCGCCCGCGACCTTGGCGCGCCGGAGTGGAAGGTGCTTGTCCTGATCTCCGCCCCCATGCTGGCCGCGCCGCTCGCCGCTGCCTTCTTCCTGTCGGTCACCTTCTCATGGGACGAATTCATCATTGCCTTCCTCCTGACCCGCTTCGACGTCACCCTGCCGGTGGAAATCTGGTCCATGCTCCGCTCG
Source organism: Tabrizicola flagellatus (assembly GCF_046295235.1). Classification (GTDB taxonomy): domain Bacteria; phylum Pseudomonadota; class Alphaproteobacteria; order Rhodobacterales; family Rhodobacteraceae; genus Tabrizicola; species Tabrizicola flagellata_A. The sequence continues at coordinate 52,236 of NZ_JBKBLV010000018.1, read as the reverse complement.
GGCCTGTCGCCGGCCACGAATGCGGTGGGCTCGCTCGTCTTCCTCGTTTCGGTGACGCTGGTGATCCTGCTTGAACTTCTCGTCTTCCGGAGGGCGAAGTGACCGCTTCCGTCTCGATCCGTTCCGTCTCGCAACGCTATGGCGCGGCACTTGCGCTGGATGATGTCAGCCTCGACATCGCGGCGGGGGAGTTCGTTGTCCTTCTCGGCCCCTCGGGCTGCGGCAAGACCACGCTTCTGAACCTGATCGGCGGCTTTGCCGAGCCGACCTCGGGCCAGATCCTGATCGGTGGGCGGGACATGGCCGGTGTCGCACCCAAGGATCGACCGACGACGACCGTCTTTCAGGATTACGCGCTCTTTCCCCACATGTCGCTGCGCGACAACGTGGGCTTCGGCCTTCGGATGCGCGGCGCACCCCGCGCCGACCGCGCAAGGAAGGCCGATGCGATGCTGGCGCTTGTGGGCCTCGAGGGGCGCGGCGACCGCCGGCCGCACGAACTCTCGGGCGGGCAGCGCCAGCGGGTGGCCCTGGCCCGGGCGCTGGCCGTCGAACCGGACGTGCTGCTGCTGGACGAACCCCTCGGCGCGCTGGACCTGAAGCTGCGGCGCCAGATGCAGGACGAGCTGAAGGCGATCCAGCGGCGGGTGGGCACGACCTTCGTCCATGTCACCCACGACCAGGAAGAGGCCATGGCCATCGCCGACCGGATCGTGGTGATGAACCACGGCCGGATCGAGGATCACGGCCCCCCGCGCGAGGTCTATCTGCACCCGAAGACGCTCTTCACCGCCGGCTTCATGGGCGAGATCAACCGGATCCCGGTCTCGGGCGGAAAGGCCCCCTTCGGCCCGGTCCCGGTCGCGGATGGCATACTCTGCATCCGTCCCGAGGCGATCTCGCCCGCCGGCACGCTGCGCATCGGCCCCTGCACGGTGCGGGACGCGGCCTTCTTCGGCACTCATGTCCGGGCCCATGTCGCGCCGGTCAGCGCGCCTGACTTGCGGCTGGTCGTGCATCTGCCGCAAAGTCGGATGATCGAGGAAGGGGAGGTGCTGGACCTCGGCGCCGAAACCCATGTGGTGCTGTCGGAATGAGGGCGAAGCCGCAAGACTGGTGGCGGGTGCGTGGGGTGGGTGACGGCGTCACCCATATCGACGAGCCCCACATCCACGAATTCTACCGCTGCAATGTCTGGCACGTCCGGGGCCGCGACAGCGACATGCTGGTGGACAGCGGCATGGGCGTGGTCTCCTTGCGCGAACAGGTGCCGCTGGTCACCGAACGCCCGCTTCAGGCCGTGGCCAGCCACACCCATTTCGACCACATCGGCCTGCACCACGAATTCCCCTGCCGGCTCTGCCACGCCGCTGAGGCGCACCTGTTGCGGGCGCCGACCCGGGAGAATACCCTTGCCGACAAGTATGTGACCGACGAGATCTTCACGACCCTGCCGCCCGAGCCCTACCGGTCCGAGACCTACACGGTCCGGGCCGCTCCGGTCGGCCGCATCCTGTGGGATGGCGATGTGGTCGATCTCGGCGACCGGCAGTTCGAGGTGATCCATACCCCCGGCCATTCCCCCGGCGGCATCGCGCTCTGGGAGGCGGCGACGGGCATCCTGTTCTCGGGCGACATCGTCTATGACGGCGAGTTGATCGAGGGCACGAGCGACCTTGAACGCTGGCAGTACATCGCCTCTATGGAAAGGTTGTTGCGGCTGCCGGTCCGGGTGGTCCATGGCGGCCATTTCCCGAGCTACTCCGGGGAGCGTCACCGCGAGATCATCCGGGACTGGCTGCGTCAGAAGGGACGCTGATGCCTGCGGACCGGGCACCCACGCGGGGACGCAAAATTCTTCGCCGAAGAATTTTGCGCTCGTCTGACGGCGGGTCCCGCGCCATAACCGCGCCATGCTGCACGTCACCGACACCCTGACCATCGCCGACTGGGAACTGAGCGAAAGCTTCATGCGCGCCTCCGGCCCCGGCGGGCAGAACGTCAACAAGGTCTCGACCGCCGTCGAGCTGCGGTTCGAGGCTGAGCGTTCGCCGCATCTGGCGCCGGGAGTGAAGGCGCGGCTGAAGCGGCTGGCGGGGCGGCGCTGGACGGCGGAAGGTGCCATCGTCCTCCAGGTGGACGAGACGCGCAGCCAGGCCCGCAACCGCGAGATCGCACGCGAAAGGCTGGTGGATCTGATCCGCGCCGCGCTGGTCGCGCCGAAACGGCGGATCGCGACCAAGCCGACGCTCGCCAGCCAGCGCCGCCGGGTCGCCGCCAAGACTGCGCGGGGCCAGGTCAAGGCCCTGCGCGGCAAGGTCGGGGACGAGGAATGACCCCGGCCGAGACCGCCGCCCGGGCCTGGGGCGGGCGCGTGCTGCGCCTTCTGCGCGACCGCGAGAACCATGTGTTCGAGATGGCCCTGCCCTCGGGCGCCCGCGCCGCGCTGCGGCTGCACCGGGCAGGCTATCAATCCCCCGCCGCGATCCGCTCGGAGCTCTGGTGGTGCGCAGGGCTCGCCGCGGCCGGCTGTCCCGTGCCCGCCGCCCTGCCCGCTCTGGATGGCCGGCTTCTGGTACCGCTGCCGGACGGCCGCCATGCCTCGGCGATCGCCTGGATCGAGGGCGAGGCCCTGGGCGAGGCCGCCCTGCCCTTCGCCCGCCCGCTGGCCGAGGTGCTGGACCTCTATCACGCACTCGGCGCGCTCCTCGCCCGGGTGCACCGGACGACCGACGCCCTGGTGCTGCCCGCGGGTTTCACCCGTCCGCGCTGGGATCTTGCGGGGCTGGTCGGGGACAATCCGCTCTGGGGCCGGTTCTGGGAGCATCCCGCCGCCAGCCCCGAGCAGCGCGCGGTCCTGATCCGCGCGCGGGATGCGCTGCGCGAGCGGCTGGCGGGCGATCAGGGGCTGATCCACGCCGATGTGCTGTGGGAAAACGTGCTGGTGAACGGGCGTTCGGTTTCGCTCATCGACTTCGACGACGCGGGCTTCGGCTTCCGGCTGTACGACCTCGGCACCGCGCTGGTGCAGACCTGGGCGCATCCCGAACAGCCGCAGCTGCGCGCGGCGCTGATGGCGGGCTATGGCACGACCGATGGCGCGATGGTCGAGGCCTTCACCCTGGCCCGGACGCTGGCCTCGGTCGGCTGGACCATGCCGCGGCTGGCGCCGGACGACCCGATCCACGCCAGCCACCTGGCCCGTGCCATGTCTTGCGCGCGCGCTGTCCTGGGTTGAACCGCCTAAGAATTCTCGCCGAAAATTCTTGGGCCTGCCTCAGACGACGACCTCGATTTCCTCCTGCTGGCCGACGCCGAACACCCGCTTGTAGCGTTCGATCTCCTCCGCCGGCCCCATGGCCTTGGCCGGGTTGTCCGACAGCTTCACCGTCGGCCGCCCGTTCGCCGACAGCGCCTTGCAGACCAGGCTGAAGGGCGCCAGCGCGTCATCGGCCACGAGGCCGCGGAAATCGTTCGTCAGCATGGTGCCCCAGCCGAAGGACACCTTCACCCGGCCGTGGAAGCGGGCGTAGAGCTCCTCGATCTTCTCCACGTCCAGCCCGTCCGAGAAGATCACCAGCTTTTCCCGCGGGTCCTCGCCGCGCTCCCGCCACCAGCGGATCGCGGTTTCGGCGCCGCGCACCGGATCGCCGGAATCGATGCGGATGCCGGTCCATTTCGCCAGCCAGTCCGGCGCGTTCCGCAGGAAGCCCTCGGTTCCGTAGGTGTCCGGCAGCATGATCCGAAGGTTGCCGTCGTGTTCCTCGTGCCAGTCGGCCAGAACCTTGTAGGGCGCCTGCCGCAACTCCTCGTCGGTATCCGCCAGGGCGCTGTAGACCATTGGCAATTCATGCGCGTTGGTTCCGATCGCCTCGACATCGCGGTTCTTGGCGATCAGACAGTTCGAGGTGCCGATGAAGCACGGTCCCAGCCCCTCGATCATCGCCTGCACGCACCAGTCCTGCCAGAGGAACCCGTGCCGCCGCCGGGTGCCGAAATCGGCGATGCGCAGGCCCTCGATCCGGCGCAGGCGTTCGATCTTTTCCCACAGCCGCGTCATGGCGCGAGCGTAGAGCACCTGCAACTCGAACCGGCCAAGGTGATGCAGCACCGCGCGGCTGCGCAGTTCCATCAGCACCGCCAGCGCCGGGATCTCCCACAGCATGACCTCGGGCCAGCGGCCCTCGAAGGTCAGCTCGAACTGGCCGTCGCGCTTTTCCAGGTGATAGGCCGGCAGGCGCAGGCCCTCGAACCATTCCATGAAATCGGGGCGGAACATCTGCCGCTTGCCGTAGAAGGTGTTCCCGCGCAGCCAGGTGCTTTCGCCGCGCGTGAGGGACAGCGAGCGCACATGGTCCAGCTGTTCGCGCAGTTCCCCTTCGTCGATCAGGTCGGCCAGCCGCACCTTCGTCGAGCGGTTGATGAGGCTGAACACCACCGTCGTATCCGGCTTGTTGCGGAAAATCGACTGGCACATCAGAAGCTTGTAGAAATCCGTGTCGATCAGCGACCGCACGATCGGATCGATCTTCCACTTGTGGTTCCAGACGCGGGTCGCGATGTCCACCATGGCAGTTTCCTTGTTTGCTCCCGCTGCCGCGGGCAGTTCCGTTGTCCAACGACGCAGCGTCCAAGGCAAGCCGGACCACGCCCCGGTGACATGTCAGGGTCGCACGGCGCAGGTGTACGGCCGATTGTCCGGCATCACGCACAGCCTTTCGGCGAAGTCTTCGGGCAAGGTCACCGCTCCCTGGTTCACCTTATTGCGGTCAAGCTCGTCCAGGTAGTTCATGCAGATCGCGAAGGTGTAGATCTCGCGGCGGTCGGCGCTCTCATACCATTGTGCGAAGGTGGCCGAAGTGGCGACAACCTCATCTCCACCCAGATCGATTTCTTCCGCGAAGCGCGCGACCAGGTCGTCATGGGTGTGCCAGGTCTTCAGCATCTCCCACGGGCCCGGATCGCCGGACTGGCGGAGAGTCCAGGCAACATAGACGCCGATCGCCGCGGCATCTGCCTCCAGCGCCAGCCGCGCGGCGACGTAGTCGCTCATCCGGTAAGAGATCGCAGGGCAGGACCCGCGACCGAACTGTTCGAGGTGCCGGACTTCATGGATCAGGATTGCCAGCTGAAAGTCCTGTTCCAGCAGGCTGTTCAGCACGATCTTGCCGGACTTCGGCTCGTAATATCCCTGTTCTTCGACCAATTCGTCACTCAGGCAGATTGTCGGAGCCTGATCGAACAAGGCTGTCGACAGCGAAGGGATTGGTTCCAGCGTCGTGACAAGGCGTTGCACCAGCGCGGACAGGTTCGCTGGAGCGTCGGCATAGGGGGCGACGGCACAGGCTTCGGCCGCAGTCGCAGCCGTTCCACCGGCAAGGCTGAGCAAAGCAAGTCCCAGGGCGCCCCAGGCCCTCATAGCAGACGGATTCCCGCGGTCCGCATGCTGGCCCTCGCCTCGGCAAGGGAGCCGTTCAGATCGATCGCCCGGCATGCCTCCTCCAGCACCGTGACCGCGAAGCCCAACCGCGCCGCGTCCAGCGCCGAATAGGCAACGCAGTAGTCGGTGGCCAGCCCGACGAGCGTCAGCGCCTCTATCCCCCGGCTGCGCAGGTAGCCTTCCAGCCCGGTGGGTGTGGTGTGATCGTTCTCGAAGAAGGCGGAATAGCTGTCGATTTCGGCCCGAAAGCCTTTGCGGACAATAAGTTGCGCCGCGTCAGTGCGCAAACCCGGGTGGAAGGCCGCGCCTTCGGTGCCGATCACGCAATGCGTGGGCCAGAGCACCTGGGGGCCATAGGGCATCTGGGTCATGCTGAACGGTGCCGCGCCCGGATGGTTCGCGGCGAAGGAGGCATGGGCGGCCGGGTGCCAGTCCTGCGTCAGGACAACGGTCGGGAAATCGTCCATCAAGCCGTTGATCCGGCTGATGATCTCGTCGCCCCCCGCCACGGCCAGCGCACCGCCGGGGCAGAAATCGTTCTGCACGTCGATCACGATCAGCGCGTCGGTTGCGGGTCTCATGGCGGCCTCCGGGTGGTGATCTTCCCTGCGTAAGGGCCGGTCCGGGGTGCGTCAAGCGAAGCGCTTGAAATTCCGGGGGGATGGGCGCAAAGGGGGGCCATGCTGACCGTCGCGGCCCTCTATCATTTCACCCGTTTCCCTGACCCTGCTGCGCTGAAGCCGGGGCTGCTGGACGTCTGCACGGCGAACGGGGTCAGGGGGTCGCTGTTGCTCGCGCCCGAGGGGATCAACGGCACCATCGCCGGGACGCGGCAGGGGATCGACGCGGCGCTGGCGGCGGTGCGGGCGCTGCCGGGCTGCGCGGGGCTGGAGTGGAAGGAAAGCTTCGCCGAGACCATGCCCTTCGGGCGGATGAAGGTGAAGCTGAAGCGCGAGATCGTCACCATGGGCCAGCCGGACGTGGACCCGCTGGCGCGGGTCGGCCACTATGTGGCGCCGCGGGACTGGAACGCGCTGATCCGCGATCCTGATACCGTGGTGATCGACACCCGCAACGATTACGAGGTGGCGATCGGCACCTTCCAGGGCGCGGTGGACCCGGGGACGAAGGCCTTCGGCGAGTTTCCCGCCTGGTGGCAGGCCAACCGCGAAAGGTTCGCGGGCAAGCGGATCGCCATGTTCTGCACCGGCGGCATCCGCTGCGAGAAGTCGACGAATTACCTTCTGGGCCAGGGGCTTAATCAGGTCTATCACCTGAAGGGCGGGATCCTGAAATACCTGGAAGAGGTGCGCGAGGCAGAAAGCCTGTGGCAGGGGCAATGCTTCGTCTTCGACGACCGGGTGTCGGTCGGCCACGGGTTGCAGCCGGGGGGACTGAAGATCTGCGGGGCCTGCCGGCGACCGGTGACGGCAGAGGGCCAGGCGGACCCGGACTACGAGGACGGCGTCTGCTGCCCCGCCTGCGTCGGGGAGTATACGTCCGCGGACCGGGAACGGTTCCGGGAGCGTCATCGCCAGATGTTGCTTGCCGCCAAGCGCGGGACACAACATCTGGGGGGCGGTGGTGCGCTGTAGCGCACCCTGCGCCAGTCTCACGCGGCTTTCTCGGCCAGCATCTCCTGCACCATCGGCACGACCTTCTCGCCGTAAAGCCGGATGCAGTCCATCAGGTCGGCATGCGGCATCGGGCCGTTGGAATACTTGATGTCGAAGCGCTGGATGCCCAGGGTGCGGACGGTGCGGGCGATCTTGCGGGCGACGGTTTCCGGGCTGCCGACGAAGAGCGCGCCGTGGGCGATCTCGGCCAGGTAGCGGTCCTTCGTGACAGGGGGCCAGCCACGCTCGCGCCCGATGCGGCCAAACATCTCGGCGTAGTGCGGCCAGAGCTTTTCCTGCGCCAGTTCGTCGGTGGCGGCGATGAAGCCGGGGGAATGGGCGCCGATGGGCCGGACGGGGCGGCCAAGCTGGGCACAGGCGCGGTGGTAGAGGTCGATGTAGGGCGCGAACCGGCCCGGATCGCCGCCGATGATGGCCAGCACCAGTTGCAGGTCCTGCCGCACCACGCGCACCACGCTTTCCGGGCTGCCGCCCACGCCGACCCAGACCGTCATCGGCTGGCCAAGCGGCGGGACGACGAGGGCGTCCTGCAGCGGGCTGCGGGTCTGGCCGGACCAGGTGATGCGGGGTTCGCGCAGCAGGCGGGCAAAGATTTCAAGGCGTTCCTCGAAGAGCTGGTCGTAGTCGCTCAGGTCAAGCCCGAAGAGCGCATAACTTTCGGTGAAGGAGCCGCGCCCCAGGATCGGTTCCGCCCTTCCGTTCGACAGGGCGTGCAGGGTGGAGAACCGCTGGAACACCCGCACCGGATCGTCGGTGGACAGCACCGTGACCGCGGTGCCGAGCTTGATCCGCCGCGTGCGGCCCGCGATGGCGGCCAGCACGATTTCCGGGGCCGAGATCGCGAAATCGGGGCGGTGATGTTCGCCTAACCCGATGAAATCGATGCCAAGCTCGTCGGCGAGGACCGCCTGCTCCACGACCTCGCGCAGGACGTGGTCCATGGGTTGCGGCTGGCCATCGGGGCCGAGGGTCACATCGCCGAACGTGTCGAGGCCGAGGGAAATGGGGGTCATGGCGGGCTCCTTTGCGGGGAAGCTAGGGAATGCTTGATCGGAAATGAACGCGGGTTTCGAGAGAGGCTGCGTTGGAGGGCGCACAGGACGGGCCAAGTCCCTGCGAACGCGGGATTAATCCGGCAGATCGGGCCGATGTCCCGCGTCTGGCATCCGTCTGGCATGCGTCGGGCATGCGTCGGGCGGGCCGCCCGCCCGAGGCTTGCGTTAACCTTGACCCGCGAATCATGGAGTGCGCGATGACCCAGCCCGAAATGCTGGCCCTGCGGATGGGCCTCGATATCCCCGATTTCGACCGAGACGGCTATTACGGCGCCGGCTACGGCACGATGAAGCCCTTTCACCGGATCGGCAGCCTTCTGTTCCTGTCGGGCCATGTGGCGCAGGCGGGCAGCGAGATCACCCACAAGGGCCGGCTCGGTGCGGGGCTGACGGTCGAGGAGGGCTATAAGGCGGCGCGGCGGACGGGGCTGAACGTGCTGGGTGGGATCCGGCAGGCGGTGGGCTCGCTCGACCGGGTGAAGGGGATCGTGCGGAGCCTTAACTTCGTCGTCTGCACGCCGGAGTTCGAGGAGGTGCACAAGGTGTCCAGCGGCTTGTCGGACCTGTTCGTCGAGGTCTTCGGACCGGAGCGGGGCCTTGGCGGGCGGGCCACGATCGGGGTCATGGCGCTGGCCGGCGGGGTCTGTTTCGAGACCTGGGTCACGGTCGAGGTGGAGTAGGGTCGCGCCTTCGCGCGGCCGGCGGAACGGGGGGTTTCACACCCCCCGCGCCCCCCGTGGAGTATTTGCGAAAGGGCAAATGCAGTCAGGGGCTGCGGTCGAGGCAGGGCCGCGGCCTTGGTGCGCGGGCGTGGAACAGGGTTGCAAGGCGGCCGAGAAGGGAGCGCCAGCGGTGGAGGCGGGACTGGTGCAGGCCTTCGGCCAGCGCGATGCGGTGGTGGGCATGGGGGTCCTTCGGCCGGCCGTCCGGGTGGTGGGGGGTGCAGCGCAGAAGGTCGAGGTTGACGCCGTGCATGGCTTTCGTTCCGTGGTGGATCAGGTCTTGGATATGCCATGAAATCTGCGAGTATCCGACTCAGCAATTTCCACGGGACGAAAGTTGAGATTACATGTTGCGCTGGCGTGACCTGCCGTCCCTGTCCATGCTGCGGGCCTTCGACGCCACCGCGCGGGCCGGCAGTTTCGCCGAGGCCGGGCGGGTGCTGAACGTGACCCATGCCGCCGTGACCCAGTCGGTGCGGGCGCTGGAGGGCGAGTTGGGCGTGCAGCTCGTGCGCCGGGCGGGGCGGACGGTGGCGCTGACCGAGGCGGGGGCGGCGCTGGCACGGGCGCTGGGCGAGGGGTTCGGGCGGGTGGAGGCGGGCATCGCCGCGCTGCGGGAGCACGAGGCGCGGCGCGTGGTGCGGGTCACCACCACGACCTTCATCGCCGAGACCCACATCATGCCGCGCCTGCCCGGGTTCTGGGCCGCGCATCCCGGCGTCGAGGTCGCCCTGTCGCCCAGTCCCGAGAAGCTGGACCTGGCCCGCGAGGGCTTTGACCTGGCGATCCGCGCCCTGTCGGACGGCTGGGAAGAGACGGCGGAAGAGGAGATCCGGCCGCTCTGCCGGTCGCCGGTGATCGCGGTCTGTGCGCCCTCGCTGCTCGCGACCGGGCTGCATCCGCAGGACATGCCCTGGGTGATGGGAGTGGACCGGCATCTGGATCTGGCCGAGGTGGCGGGCGCCGGCCTCGACCCTGCCCGTTTGCGGCGGGTGGAGGTCGGCAGCCCGCATCTGGAGATGTCGGCCTGCCGGCAGGGGCTGGGCGCGGCCACGGCGACCAAGATCATCTGCCGCGCCGATCTGGAGGCCGGGCGGCTGGTGCGGCTGCCGCTGTCCGGACTGCCGGTCGTGACCTATGCGCTGGTCCTGCCCAAAGGCCCGCGGCGGGCTGCGGTAGAGGCCTTCGCGGGCTGGCTGGCGACGATCTTCTAGGGCTCGGGCCGGTGGCCCCCCACCCTCTCCCTCCCCCACGAGGGGGGGAGGGAAGCGCCCCGGCGACAGGGTGCGCGCCGGGATCAGGCCGCGGATCAGGGCCCGGATCAGGCCTTGTCGCGGACGATCAGGTGGTTACCCTCGCCCTTCAGCACCTCGAAGCGGCCGGTGCGTTTCAGGAGGTCGGAGAGTTTCTGGCAGCCGTAGCTGCGGCTGTCGAAATCGGGGTAAAGCTGGGTCAGCACCTGGCCAAGCACGCCGAGGGAATAGCTGTCCTCCTCCATCCCGATCTTCTTCATCGCGGCAAGGACCAGGGGGATGGCCTTGGACGGCGGGTCCTTCTCGGCCTTGGCCGGTTCCTTCGCGGGTTTCGCCGGCCCCGGCGCCTCGGGCGCGGGTTCGGGCGGGTTGGCGATGTTTTCCAGGAAGAGGAAGCGGTTGCAGACATTGCGCAGCGATTCGGGCGTCTTCTTCTCGCCCACGCCGATCACCTGCAGCCCGTCCTCGCGGATGCGGGAGGCAAGGCGGGTGAAGTCGCTGTCGGAGGAGACCAGCACGAAGCCATCGACCTTGCCGGCATGCAGGATGTCCATGGCGTCGATCACGAGCCCGATGTCGGAGGCGTTCTTGCCCTTCGTGTTGGCCGACTGCTGATGCATGACGAGGCCCAGGTTGCGGGCCTTTTCCTTCCATTGGCCCAGCGCCTGCGAGGACCAGTCGCCATAGACCCGGCGCACCGAGGGTTCGCCATAGGCGGCGAGTTCGTCCAGCACCGCCTCGATATGGCGGGCGGGGATGTTGTCGGCGTCGATCAGGACGGCCAGGCGAAGGGCGCGGGGGTCTGCGGGCAAAGGGGGCTCCTCTCGTCTGCCCCTTTGTGGCCGAGCCGGCGCCGCAAGGAAAGCGTAATCGCACCGTTGACTTGGGTCCATCGGCGGGCGAAATCGCCTGCGGAAGGCCAGGACGGACGGATGATCGGTGGATTGCAGATGTTGCGCGGGGTGGCCGCGACACTGGTCGTGCTGTTCCACCTTCAGGCCGCTGCGGTGGCCGAGGGGCAGGATCCGGGGCTCCTGCGCTGGTTCCATGGTGGCGAGGCCGGGGTGGACGCGTTCTTCGTCCTTTCGGGCTTTGTCATCTTCCACGCGGCCATGGGCCGGCAGGACCGGGGCGCGGCCTGGTTCCTGCGGCAGAGGTTCTGGCGGATCATGCCGCCCTACTGGGCCGTGCTGGGGCTGACCCTGATGGCAATGGCGGGGCTGGCGATCCTTCGCGGCGACTGGTCGGCCTGGCCGGACGGGTGGAGCCTGGTGGTCTCGGTCCTTCTGCTGCCGCTGCCGGATCAGGTGATGGCGGTGGCCTGGACGCTGACGGTAGAGGGGCTGTTCTACCTGGTCTTCGCCGCCAGCTTCTTCCGATTCGGCGCGCGAGGGGCGATGCTGGCGCTGATCGGCTGGGCGCTGGTGACGCAGGGGCTGAAGCTTGCGCAAGTGCCGCTGCCCGGCTGGCTGGGGCTGATCCTCTATTCCGGGGTCGTCGAGTTTCTGTTTGGCGGGCTGATCGCACTGGCCCTTGCGGCCGGCTGGCGGCGGGGGGCGGGGCTGGCGGTGCTGTCAGGCGCGCTGGGGTTGGCGGCGGTGGTGACGGGCCTCCTGCCCCTTGCCTGGGGAAGGGAATGGGTGGCGGGGCTGCCCTCGGCGGCACTGGTCTACGGGCTGGCAGCCGGCGGCTGGCGGATGCCGGGCTGGACCCTGGTCTGGGGTGAAGCATCCTATCTGCTTTACCTCCTGCACCTCCTGGTCTTTTCGGTCGCCGGGACGCTCTTGCGCATGGCCGGGGTGGCCCCTTACGGCTCGCTCGTGCCCATGCTGGCGCTTGGCGTGCTGGCAACGGCCGTGTCGATCGCGGCGGCGCTATGGGTGGAGCGTCCCTATCGTGTCTGGGCGAAGGGGCGCTAGCTGTACGGCCGGATGCGCTCAGGCGATCAGCGGGCAGGCCCGGGCGCCCAGCGCCGCAAGCGCCGCCTCGGGTGGCAGCGACAGCAGCAACCCGCGCTGACCGGCGTTGATCCAGACGCGGGGCGCCATGCAGGCTATGGCCTCGAAGGCAGTGGGCACCGCGCGCTTCTGGCCGAAGGGCGAGATGCCGCCGACGTGATAGCCGGTCAGCCTCTCTGCCTTGGGCACTGGCATCATCGCGGCCGACTTGCCGCCGAAGGCGGCGGCGACGCGCTTCATCGAAAGCTGGCGGTCGGCCGGGATCACGCAGCAGGCCGGGCGCCCGTCCACCTCGACCATAAGCGTCTTCAGCATCACGGCCGGGTCGATCCCCAGCGCCTCGGCGGCTTGCAGCCCCGTCGCCTCGGCCTTCGGGTCGTAGGCGTAGGGATGCAGCGTGACCTCGACGCCAAGGGCGGCCAGCGCGCGGAGGGCGGGGGTGGCGGACATGGACCTATCCCATTACCGAGCTTGCGACATGCGGCCCGAAGATCCGGGCCTGGGTCAGTGCGACGGCGTAGAAGGCCCAGTGCAGCGCGAAGGCGGCCGCAAGGCCGAAGCGGGCCCGCAGGATCATCCGGGGCAGCAGGGCGCCGAACAGCGTGGCGCCCAGCAGGAAAACGATCACCGCGCGCGGCGGTATGCCCGAAAAGGCCAACAGGACATGCATGCCGCCGAAGAGCAGCGCCGAGAACAGCGTGAGGGTCCGCATCGGCAGCCCGTCCAGCGACAGGCTGACGATCATCGCCAGCACCAGAAGCTGCTGGAACAGGATCTCGACCGTCTTGGGCAGGAAGTAGGCCGGCGTGGCAACCAGAAGGTCCGGCGGTTCGCCCAGATCGGCGGGCCAGCTGGCCTGGGGCAGCGCGGGCAGGCCCCAGAGCAGGAAAGCCATTGCCAGGGCGAAGGTGCCGGTCCAGATCGTCGCCGCCAGCACCCGGTTCTGCAAGGTCGGCCAGCGCCCGTCGGCATTCCAGCGGCTGTAGAGCGGCCAGAACACGATCGCGGCCAGTCCGGCCCAGAACAGGTAGAAGGCCGCGACCGGCATCGGGTTCGCGTTGTAGTCGTTGCCGATGCCCAGCGCGGGCAGACCGAAATAGTAGCCGAGGTCCGAGACCAGCCAGAACGCGGCCAGCCAGCCCAGCACCCGCACCTGCCGGAGCTTCCACGGACCCGGTCCGGGTGCTGCAACCACCTTCAGTCGGTCAGGCATCAACCGCCCCCCTGCGGTTCGACCGCAGGTCGCTCACTTACTTGAAAGCGGTGCGACTGGACAGGGCTGATGCGCGCCGGCGCGGCCCGGTCAGGGGGCATGGTCGCGGCAGAAGGGCTCAGGCGGTGCATGGTGTGAGGTTAGCCCAGCCCGAGCCGGACGCAAGTCAGGCGGCGCGGGCCGCGGGGCGGTCGGCCTCGTCCAGCAGGAAGGCGGCGAATGGTTCGGCCAGCGGCAGGCCGGACATGCCCTCGATGAACAGGAACTGACCCTGGGGGTTGACCTCCAGCCACCAGACCTGGCCCTCGGGGTCGATCTTGAGGTCGAAGATTCCCATCCGAAGGTCAAGCGCCGCCATGACCCGGCGCAAGGCCGCGGTCAGGCCGGGGTCAAGCCCGACCGGGATGACGGCGGTCTTTTCCAGGTGAACGCGCCAGTCGAGTTCCGGGCAATCGAGTTGCGCCGCGACGATCCGGTCGCCGAAGACATGGACACGCAGGTGCCGGGTGCCGTCGATATGTTCCTGCCAGATCGCGGGCGACAGGCTGAGCGCGGCGTCGTTGGCCAGAAGCGCAGGCGTGACCGGCTGGGCCATCAGGGGCGTCTTCACGGTTCCGGCGATGGCCTTCACGATCATCCGCCCCCCCGCGCAGAAGGCGCGGATTTCCTGCGGATTCTGGCTGATCAGCGTGCGCGGTACCTTCAGCCCGGCCTGATGCGCGGCGCGCAGCTGGACGAATTTCATCTCGGCCCGGCGGGTGGCTTCGGGATGGTTGACCCAGGCGCCGCGAAAATCGGTCTGCACCAGCCCATTCAGCGCGGCCACGCAGTCGTTGTATATGAGGTCGCGGGCGGCCTCGTCGGTGACGCTGGCCAGGAAGCCCGAGTTCGGGTTCCAGCCCTTGCCCGAGGGGCGGCGCCACCAGATCAGGTCCAGCGCCTCCAGATCCACCGGGGGGCCGTCGCAATCGGGCAGCGTGGCCGGGCGCGCGGCATCGGCGGACCAGTTCACCAGGCCGGTGGCAGCCAGGCGATCGGAATGGACGATGGCAAGGTCGCGGGCGTGGCGGTCGCGCAGCACCTTGCGCAGGACATGGGCATGAAGGTCGTCGGCCACGGTCACGACCGCAAGGCGCGGTGGTCTGGTCATCGGGAAAATCCTTTCGGCGAATGCACCGGGGCACGCGGCCCGCGTGCCCCGGCAGGTCGGCCTAGAAGCAGTCGCTGTCGTCCCAGCCCGAGCGGCAGCCCGAGGTGGTGCCGCAACGGTTCACCGGCTCGTCCCCGAAGAGCCAGTCCAGAAAGCGCATGGCGACCTGGGTCTCTTCGGCCTGCTCGCGTTCATAGGCGGCCAGCCGGTCAGGGATCGCAAAGCCCTGCGGCAGCGCCTGCATGACGGCAGGCAGCTCTCCGGTGGCGGGCAAGACGGCCGATCCCACAGCCAGTGCGGGATCGGATGCGGCAAGGGAAAGGCCCGAGGCGACCAGAACCGCGGGCAGAAGGGCCGAAACATGGCCCCGGGGCATCTCTGACATGGTTTGCTCCAATACCTTCAGGAAGGACCGGCCGAAAAATCACCGGCCGAAGCGGAGGATGGCGCCAGTCGGGCCGCGCACCAAGTCAGGTATTCATATCCCTGCCCGCGCCGCGGTGGATCAGAACACCACCACCGAGCGGATCGACTTGCCCTCGTGCATCAGGTCGAAGCCCTTGTTGATCTCGTCCAGCGTCAGGATGTGGGTGATCATCGGGTCTATCTGGATCTTGCCGTCCATGTACCAGTCCACGATCTTCGGCACATCCGTCCGACCCCGCGCGCCGCCGAAGGCGGTGCCTTTCCAGACGCGGCCGGTGACCAGCTGGAAGGGGCGCGTCTCGATGGTCGCCCCGGCGGGCGCCACGCCGATCACGATCGACTGGCCCCAGCCGCGATGGGTGCATTCCAGCGCCGCCCGCATAACCTTGACATTGCCGGTGCAGTCGAAGCTGTAGTCCACCCCGCCGATCTTGTCGAAGGGCGTCTTCGTCATGTTGACGATATGCGGGACGATGTCGCCCTCGATCTTCGTCGGGTTGACGAAATGGGTCATGCCGAAGCGGCGGCCCCATTCCTCCTTGTCGTCGTTGATGTCGATGCCGATGATCTTGTCGGCTCCGGCCAGCTTCAGCCCCTGGATCACGTTCAGCCCGATTCCGCCCAGTCCGAACACTGCCGCCGTCGCCCCGGCCTCGACATTGGCGGTGTTCAGCACCGCGCCGACCCCGGTGGTCACGCCGCAGCCGATGTAGCAGATCTTGTCGAAGGGCGCGTCCTCGCGCACCTTGGCCAGCGCGATCTCGGGAAGGACCGTGTGGTTGGCGAAGGTCGAGCAGCCCATGTAGTGGTAGATCGGCGTGCCGTCGAGCATCGAGAACCGCGTCGTCCCGTCCGGCATCAGCCCTTTTCCTTGCGTGTCGCGGATCGCGGTGCAGAGGTTGGTCTTGCGGCTCAGGCAGGAGGGGCATTCCCGGCATTCCGGGGTGTAGAGCGGGATGACATGGTCGCCCGGCTTCAGCGTCTTGACGCCGGGACCGCATTTCACCACCACGCCCGCGCCTTCGTGGC
The DNA here is from genome assembly GCF_046295235.1 of Tabrizicola flagellatus. Taxonomy (GTDB): domain Bacteria; phylum Pseudomonadota; class Alphaproteobacteria; order Rhodobacterales; family Rhodobacteraceae; genus Tabrizicola; species Tabrizicola flagellata_A. Next base: position 36,353 of record NZ_JBKBLV010000018.1, on the reverse strand, counting down.
CGAGGATCGCGGGGAAGATGCCTTCGGGGTCGGCGCCCGACAGGGTGAATTCGTCGGTGTGGCAGATGCCGGTGGCCTTGATCTCGACCAGAACCTCGCCTTCCCTGGGGTCGTCGAGGTTCACCTCCATGATCTGCAAGGGTTTTCCGGCGGCGACGGCGACGGCGGCACGGGTGCGCATCTGGTATTCCCTCCCTTAAGGTCCGGGCCAAGGTGTGCCAGACTGTCGCAGAACGCAATTCAGGAAACGACCATGAGACATGCGATTGTCGCCCTAACCCTTGCCGCGCCGCTTCTGTCGGCCTGTGTCGAGCCGCTGCCCGCCCCGGTCGATCCCGGCCCTGATGCCTGCGGCGCGAGCCAGTTCCAGTATCTGGTCGGCAAGCCCGGCGTCCTGCTGGACGGGATGCGGTTCAGCCAGGAGGTGCGGGTGATCCAGCACGGCATGGCGGTGACGATGGACTATCGCGCCGACCGGCTGAACTTCTGGCTGGACCGGCGCGACGTGATCGAGCGGGTCGTCTGTGGCTGACCGCCGGGCACATATGGGTGCGGGCCTGCTGGCGGCGGGCCTGCTGGCGGCCTGCGTGGCCGCAGAGCCGCCCGTGCCGACACCCCCGCCGCCGTCCGGGCCGGACGCCTGCGGCGCCTCGGGGATGCAGGATCTGGTCGGTCGGAACCGATCGGTCCTGGCGGCGATGACCCTGCCCATGGGCAGCCGGGTGATCGAGCCGGGCATGCCGGTCACCGAGGACTACAGCCCGCAGCGGCTGAACCTCGACCTCGACGCACGCGGGCGCATCGTCCGGGTCTGGTGCGGATGAGAAGGCCCCGGTCGGCTGACCGGGGCCCTCTGTCTCGCGGTGGCGCAGCGGTTACTGTTTCATCACGCGATAGGTGGTGTGGCAGTCCTTGCAGGCCCCGCCCAGCGCGCCCATTCCGGCGCCGATCGACTCGGCCGAGGCGACATCCATCGCCCCCGCCGCATCGCCAAGCGCCTTGGCCTTGGTCAGGAAATCCTCCCAGTTCGCCCAGATCTCCGGTTTGGCTTCCGAGGCCGGGTCGGCACCGCCCTGGTCCTTGAAGGTTTCCTCGATCCTGGCCGCAGCCTCGATCAGCGCAGCCTTGGCGCCTTCGGCGGCGGCAGCGTCATAGGCGGCTTCGCCCTTGGCCATGCCGCCGAGGATGCCGGTGTTCTTGCCGACGATCTTCATCAGGTCCGAGCGCGCAATGGCGTTCGGGTCGGTACGGTCTCCCTCGGCAAAGGCGGCCCCTGCGGTCAGGATTGCGCCGATCATCACGGCTTTCACGAACTTCATGAACTGGCTCCCTCGTTGGCTTTCCGGAAGCAGTATAGACGCGACTTTGTGACGCGGTAGTTGCGGCTCTGTGCTCTCACGCACTTGTCATCTGCGGCTGTGCGGGGACTCGACATGCTCGCGGCCCGGCGGCATCATGAGAACATAAAGCGAACAAACGAGTCGGAACGGAAAGGTCGGGGGATGGCCGGGCGCCGCATCCTGTCGCTGTGGTTTCCGCGGCTGGCCGCCGAGCGGGTCATGCGGCGGCGCCAGGATGCGGTGCCGGTGCCGCTGGCCGTGGTGGGGGACCGCAACGGCGCGCAGGTGCTGGTCTCGCTCTCGGCCGAGGCCGAGGCGGCGGGCCTCTCTGCCGGCCAGCCCTTGCGCGATGCCACGGCGATCTGCCCGGCGCTGCTGACCGTCGCCGCCGATCCCCCGGCCGAGGCGCAGTTCCTGCTTTCCCTGCGCCGCTGGGCCGGGCGCCTGTCGCCCTGGGTGGCCGAAGAGCCGCCGGCGGGGCTGATGATCGACCTGACGGGGGCGTCGCATCTGCATGGCGGAGAAGAGGGGGTGCTGGCCCGGGTGGCCGAGGACTGCGCGGACCTCGGCCTGACGGTGCGCGCCGCGATCGCCGACACGCTCGGCGCGGCCTGGGCGCTGGCGCGGTATGGCGGGGCGCGGGTGGCGCCGCTGCGCTCGGGCGATGCCATCGAGCAGGAGGCGCGGGCGACCCGGTCCCGCGCCGCGAAACGCCGGGGGTGGGAACGGGGCGGCGGCCCGCCGCGCGTGGTGGCCGCGCGCGGGGCCGAGACGGCGGTGATCGCCCCGCCCGGCCGGCTGTATGAGGCGCTGGCCGACCTGCCCCTGGCCGCGCTGCGCCTGCCCGGCGACGTGGTGGACCGGCTGACCCGCCTCGGCCTGCGCCGTGTGGGCGAGATCGCGGGAATCCCCCGCGCCGCGCTTGCCCGCCGCTTCGGCGCCGACACGCTGCGCCGGCTGGACCAGGCCCTGGGGATGGAGCCCGAACCTGTCAGCCCCGCCCGCCCGCCGATGCATTTCGCCGTGCGGCTGACCCTGCCCGATCCGATCGGCCTGCGATCCGATGTCGAGGCGGCGCTCGACCGCCTGCTGCCGCCCTTCTGCGACAAGCTGCGCGCCCGGGGTCGCGGAGTGCGGCGCGTTCTGTTCCAGGGCTTCCGCGCCGATGGCGGCGTGGCCTCGGTCGAGGTCGGGCTGGCGCGGGCGACCGACAGCCCCGACCGGATCCGGCCGCTGTTGCACCTCAAGCTCGACCAGCTGGACGCGGGCTTCGGGATCGACTGCCTGCGGCTCGAGGCGCTGGCGACCGAGGCGGTCAGCCCCGTCCAGCATCGCGGGCAGATCGCCGTGACGGAACAGGCGCTGGCGGGGGCCTCCCCCGCGCCGGGGCAGGCGCTGGAGGATCTGATCGGCCGCCTGGGCGCCCGGCTGGGGATCGAAGCCGTGCTGCGCCTGCACCCGGCCGACAGCCACGTCCCCGCCAAGTCCGCCAGGGTGCTGATGGCCGCCTGGAGCCAGCCGCATGACGGCCCCTGGCCCGCCCCCGCCGCCCCCCGCCCGCTGGTCATGTTCCGCCCCGAGCCGGTCGAGGCGCCCGAAACCCCCGACCCGCCCGCCCGTTTCCGCTGGCGCCGGCGCGATTTTGCCCTGCGCATGGCTGCGGGGCCGGAACGGCTGCAACCGGAATGGTGGCTGGAGGATCCCGACTGGCGCGGCGGCGCCCGCGACTACTGGCGGGTAGAGACCGAGGGGGGCGAAAGGCTCTGGCTGTTCTACGGCCGAGGCGGGGCGGTGACCGACAGATGGTACTGCGAGGGGGTTTTCTCCTGACCGCCGAGACCGGAATTCGCAGGACCCACGGACCCACGCCATGCGGCCACTGTTACGATTTCCGCAGGAAATCGTTTCTGGATAAAGACTTGCGACATGACGGCATCCATGGGAACCATGGGGCCGGAGGAGCCGATTGAAGTCCAGTTCCCGCATTTCGGTCCAGCAGACCCAGCGCATGGCGCTGACCACCGGGCTTGCGGCCTCGATCCGCATCCTGCGCGCCGATGCCGCGGGCCTGTCCCGCTATCTCGAGGAACAGGCGGCCGAGAACCCGCAGATCATCCTCACCCGCCCCCAGGTGCAGGAATGGATCCCGCGCTGGCGCACCGCCTTCGCCGCGGATGCGGAGCGCCCCGAACAGGCGGCCGCGGGGCCAAGCCTCGTCGGCCATGTCCTGTCGGTGATCGAGGCCCTGCGCCTGGACCCGGCCGAGACCCGCATCGCCATGGCGCTCGCCGAGGCGCTGGAACCCTCGGGCTGGCTCGGCCGCCCGCCGGCCGCCGTCGCCGCAGAACTGGGTGTCGGCGTCGCTGCGGTCGATGGCGTGCTGACCCGCCTGCAAAGGCAGGCCGAGCCGACCGGGCTGTTCGCCCGCAACCTGGCTGACTGCCTGCGGCTTCAGGCCGAGGAGGCGGGCGAACTGGACCGGGCGATGGTGTCGCTCCTTGACCGGCTGGACCTCCTGGCCAGGGGCGAGATCGACCGCATCGCCCGGGAGGCGGGGCTGGATTCGGCCGAACTTCGCGCGGCCTTTGGGCGGCTGCGCAGCTATGATCCGAAGCCCGGCGCGGGATTCGAGCCCTACGCCGCCCCGGTGCGTGAACCCGACCTGATCGCCGAGAAGGGCGCCTCGGGCTGGATCGTGTCGCTGAACCGATCCGCCCTGCCCTCGGTCTCGGTCGCCGAGGGTCGGGGCAAGGGCCGGGCCGAGGCGCGCGCACTGATCAAGATGATCGAGGGGCGGAACGCCACTCTGCTGTCCGTCGGGCAAGAGATCCTGACCCGCCAGACCGCCGCGCTGGAGGCGGGCCTCGGCGCGCTGCAACCGATGACCATGGCCGAGGTCGGCGCCGCGCTTGGCCTGCACGAAAGCACCGTCAGCCGGGTCGTGGCCGGCACCGCAGTCGATACGCCGCGCGGCACCTGGTGGCTGCGCAGCCTCTTCACCCGCGCCCCGCAGGAGGGCGGGCCCTCCGCCGGGGCGCTGCGGGACCGGCTTGCCCGGCTGGTGGCCGCCGAGGACCCCGACCATCCCCTCTCCGACGAGGCGCTGGCCGAGGCGCTGGCCGAGGGCGGCGCGCCCATCGCCCGGCGCACGGTGGCGAAATACCGGGCGATGCTGAACCTGCCCCCCGCCCATCGGCGCCGGCGGCGGGCCTGATGTCGTTTCCGGGGCTGACAGCGGCGGCAAGCTCGTCTAGCTGGCAGGGAACGGGGCAGGTTCAGGGGCGGCAATGGCCTATTTTCTGGGTGTCGATACCGGGGGCACCTATACCGATGCGGTGATCCTCGACGAGGCGGCGAATGTCGTCCTCGGCAAGGCCAAGGCGCTGACCTCGCGGCAGGATCTGGCCATAGGCATCGGCCAGGCGGTCAATGCCGCGATCGCCGCCGCCGGGGTCCGGCCCGCCGATGTGGCGCTGGTCTCGCTGTCCACCACGCTGGCCACCAACGCGCTGGTCGAAGGCCAGGGCGCGCGGGTGGCGCTGGTCTTCATCGGCTTCGACGACGCCGACCTGACCCGCGCCGGGTTGACCGAGGCGCTGAAGGGCGATCCCGTGGTGCGCCTGCCCGGCGGACATACCCATGCCGGGACCGAGGTCGCGGCCCTGGACCTGTCGCTTCTCGAACTGATGGTGCGGGAGCTAGGCGACGAGGTCTCGGGCTTTGCCGTCGCCGCCCAGTTCGCCACCCGCAACCCCGCGCATGAGGTGGCCGCCCGCGACCTGATCCGCCGCGTCACGGGCCGGCCGGTGACCTGTTCGCACGAACTGTCCGCCAACCTGAACGGCCCGAAGCGCGCGCTGACGGCCGTGCTGAACGCCCGGCTGATCGGCATGATCGACCGGCTGGTGGCGGCCTGCGAGCGGCACCTCGCCGCCATCGGGATCGACGCCCCCCTGATGGTCGTCCGCGGCGACGGGGCGCTGATTTCCGCAGCAATGGTGCGCGAACGCCCGATCGAGACGATCCTGTCCGGCCCCGCCGCCTCGATCGTCGGCGCGCGCTGGCTGACCGGGGCGCAGGATGCGCTGGTCAGCGACATCGGCGGCACGACGACCGATGTCGCGCTCCTCCGCGACGGGCTGCCCGAGATCGACCCCCAGGGCGCCCGCGTCGGCGGCTTTCGCACCATGGTCGAGGCGGTGGCGATGCGCACCACAGGCCTTGGTGGCGACAGCGAGGTGCATCTGGTGACCGAGGGGCTGAAGGGCGGCCTGCGCCTCGGCCCGCGGCGGCTGATGCCGGTCTCGCTCCTGGCCGTCGAGCATGGGCCGATGGTCCATGCCGCGCTGGACCGCTGGCTTTCGTCCGAGGCGGTGGGCGAGATGGACGGACGTTTCGTCGTCCCCATGACCGGCCAGCGCGGGGGGCTGAACGCCCGCGACCTGGCGGTGCTGGACCGGATCAAGGGCCCGATGCCGATGGCCCATGCCCTGACCTCACGGCTGGAGGTGGCGGCGCTGGAACGGCTGGTGGCGCGGGGCCTCGTGATGATCTCGGGCGTCACGCCTTCGGATGCGGCGCATGTGCTGGGGCGGCTCGACACCTGGGACGGGGCAGCGGCGGAAAAGGCGCTTCGGCTGATCGCCAGGCGGCGGACCGGGGCGGGCGAGCGGTTCGCCCCCGGGCCGGAGGCCTTTGCGCAGGCCGTGGTGGACCAGCTGACCCGGCAGACGGTGGACTGCCTTCTGGAGGCCGCCTTCGGCGAGGATGCGGCCTTCGCGGGCGAAGACCCGCAGGCCCTTGCCCGCCACAGCCTGACCACGGCGGGCCTCGGCCAGCATCGCGGCGTGGTCGAGGTTTCCCTCAGGCTCGGCGTGCCGGTGATCGGCCTTGGCGCCTCGGCCCCGTCCTACTATGGCGCGGTGGGCGAACGGCTGAACTGCCCGATGATCCTGCCCGACCATGCCGGGGTGGCCAATGCAATTGGCGCGGTGGCCGGCCAGGTCAGCCAGCGCGCGACCGGCATCGTCACCTCGCCGGCCGAGGGGCGGTTCGTGGCGCATCTGGCCGAGGGCTTGCAGACCTTTGCCAGCGCCGAGGCCGCGCTTTCCGCGCTGGAGGCCGCGCTGGTCGCCGAGGCTTCGGCCCGCGCCAAGGCCGCCGGCGCCGTCGATCTGCGCGTGGGCGTGGAGCGCGAGGTGAAGGAGGTAGAGATCGAGGGCCGGCAGATGTTCATCGAGGCCCGTGTCACCGCCACCGCCTCGGGCCGCCCGCGCGTCGCGCGCTGAGGCGGCGACCGGGGGCCCGAAATTCTTCGGCGAAGAATTTTGGCTGGCGCGGCGACGCGGGCGATTCACCCTTGACCTCTGCCTCCGCCCCCCTTAATCCGCCGAGCCGTGGCTAGGTAGCTCAGCTGGTTAGAGCGTGCGACTCATAATCGCAAGGTCGAGGGTTCGAGTCCCTCCCTCGCCACCATTTCCTTTCAATGGGTTATCTGTGCCGAGCACGCTGGCGCGCGAGCCGGTTTACAGGACGGTTTACGCGCCGCTGCCGCAAGCTGCGATCCGGGTGTCGCTTTCCGTCTTGCGCCAGGGTCCGATCGGGCGCAGAAGAAGGGCGATGGTTCCCGGCACGGCGCAAAGCGCCGCCGGGTGAAAAGGGAACGGGGTGAGGTGTAGGCATCAGCCGCCAAGTCCCCGACTGCCCCCGCAACTGTAAGCGGTGAGCGACCCCCCGAAGCCACTGGCGATCAGCCGGGAAGGCGGGGGAGAGCCGAGACCCGCGAAGTCAGGAGACCTGCCATCGAAACCCAATGACCGCCGGGCGGGGTGCCCCGGAAGGAGTGTTCGATGGACGACCCGCGGCCCAAGGCCCGACCCTATTCCGTGGCGCAATCCGCGCCGCACCAGATCCTTGTCTGCAAGGCCTGCAAGCACAAGGGCGAGGCCTGCAAGCCGGGCTTCGACCTTCTGAAGAAGCTGCGCGCCGCCATTGCCATGGCTGACCTTGGCGAGACGTTCGAGGTCTCGGGCACCGCCTGCCTTGCGGGTTGCGTGCCGGATCACGGCGCGCCTTGCGTCGTCGGCTACCGCGCCACCGGCAAGGCGACCTGGCTGTTCGGCGACATCGACCCCGACCAGCCGCTCGACGAGCTGGTGGAGTTCGCCCGGACCTATGCGGCGCTGGAGGAAGGCTGGCTGAACGGGCGTGACCTGCCGCAGCGCCTCTGCGACACCACGCTTGCCCGCATCCCCGCCGCGATCATCGTGACGCGCGAGGGCGCCCTGCAATGACCGTCCTCGAACTGCGCAATGTCACCTGGGGGCCGAAGCGCGCGCCGGTGATCCTGCACGACATCTCGTTCCGCCTGGCCGAGGGCGAGGTGCTGGCGATCTGCGGGGCGAACGGGGCGGGGAAGTCCTCGCTCCTCCGCCTTCTCTACCGCCACCAGGCGCCCCTGTCGGGGACGGTGCTGGTCGAGGGCCGCGACCTATGGCTGACGCCGGCGCGCGCGGCCGCCCAGGTGGTCGCCGCTGTGTTGCAGGAACAGCCCACCGACTTCGCGCTCACCACCCGCGATATCGTCGCGCTTGGTCGGCTGCCGCACCGGCAGGGCATGGGGCCGGGCGCGCGCGACAAGGCCATCACCGATGCTGCCATGGTCCGCATGGACCTTGCGCATCTTTCCGACCGCCGCTTTGGCACCCTCTCGGGCGGCGAGCGTCAGCGCGTCATGGTCGCCCGGGCCCTTGCCCAGGAACCCCGCATCCTGGTGCTGGACGAGCCGACCAACCACCTCGACATCCGCCACCAGCTTGAGCTTCTCCGCCTGCTCCGCGGCCTCGGCCTTGCCGTGGTCTGCACGCTGCACGACCTGACCCTCGCTGCCGACTTTGCCGACCGGGTCCTGATCCTCGACCAGGGCCGCATCATCGCCGACGGCCCGCCCGATGCGGCGCTGACCGAAACCACCATCGCCCGCGCCTTCCGGGTCCATCCCCGGATCGACCGCTCGGGCGGCACCCCCCGTTTCTCCTTCCGACTGGACGCCTGAATGAAAGCCTTCCTCGCCTTCCTCCTCCTCTCCACCCCGGCCCTCGCCTTCCCGGTCACGGTGCAAAGCTGCAACCGCGAGGTCACCTTCGACGCCGCCCCCAGCCGCGCCATCGCCAATGACGTGAACCTGGTCGAGATGATGCTGGCCCTGGGCCTGCGCGACCGGATGGTGGGCTATACCGGCGTCTCGGGCTGGAAGACGCTCGATGCCGAACTGCGCGAAGGCATCGCCGAACTGCCCGAACTGTCCGCGCAATACCCCACGCGCGAGGTGCTGGCGGGGGCCGAGCCGGACTTCTTCTTCGCCGGCTGGAACTACGGGATGAAGGTCGGCGGTGAGGTCACGCCCGAAACGCTGGAGCCCCTGGGGATCAGGACCTACGAGCTCACCGAAAGCTGCATCCACATCGGCCCCAAGGCCCGGTCCTCGATGCAGGATATGTACGGCGACATCCTGAACCTCGGGCGCATCTTCGGGGTCGAGGACCGGGCACAGGCGCTGGTCGCGGGCTGGCAGGCCCGGCTGGCCGAGGTGACGGCGGGGGTGGACCGCACGAAACCCCTGCGGGTCTTCGTCTACGACTCGGGCGAGGAAAGCCCCTTCACCGCCGGGGCCTACGCGATCCCGACCGCCCTGATCGAGGCGGCGGGGGGCGTGAACATCATGGACGACCTTGAGAAAAGCTGGGCCACCGTGGCCTGGGAGCCGGTGGTGGAGCGCAACCCCGAGGTCATCGTGATCGTCAACTACGGCGACGTGACGGCGGACCAGAAGATCGCCTTCCTGGAAGGCAACCCCGCCTTCGCCAGCGTGGACGCGGTGAAGAACGACCGCTATGTGGTCCTGGAATACGTCGAGGCCACGCCCGGCCCGCGCAACATCCGCGCGGTGGCAAAACTGGTGGCGGGCTTCTGGGGGGAGTGATGCAACCCTTTGCGCGCCAGAACCGGCCCAGCGCCGATTTCTTCCAAGAAATCGGACCGGAGCCTTTGAATGCTCCGATGCGGAGTTTTCGAAAACTCCGCGCCCCAGGGGCGACCGTCAGATCCTTCTGGTCCAAATGACCGAAACCCCGCTCGCCACCCCCGCCTCACCGACCCTGCGCCTCACGCGCCGGGCCGGTGTTGCGCTGGGTGGCGGCGCCGTCCTCCTCCTGACCATCCTCCTCGCCGTCTCGGTCGGCGCCGTCCCCGTCCCCCTCTCCACCGTCTGGGCCATCCTTGCGCACCACCTGACGCCGGGCCTCGTCACCCCCGACTGGACTCCGGGGCGCGAGGCCATCGTCTGGGACATCCGCTTCCCCCGCGCGCTGCTCGCCGCGCTGGTCGGCGCGGGACTCGGGATCACCGGCGCTGCCCTCCAGTCGGTGACAAGAAACCCGCTGGCCGACCCCCACCTGCTCGGCATCTCCTCGGGCGGGGCGTTCGGAGCCATCGCCGCCCTCCTTCACACCGGCCTCTTCCTCGGCCTGCTGACCGTGCCCCTGATGGCCTTCGGCGGCGCCTTGGCCGCCACGCTCCTTGTCCTCGCCGTCGCCCGGGTGACCGGGGCCACCTCGGCCGACCGCCTCGTCCTCGCCGGCGTCGCGGTCAGCTTCATCATCATGGCCGGCGCGAATGTCCTGATCTTCCTCGGCGATCCCAAGGCCACCCACACCGTCGTCTTCTGGATGCTCGGCGGCCTCGGCCTCGCCCAGTGGTCGCACCTCGTCTATCCCCTCGCCGTCCTCCTCCCCGCCGGCCTCTGGCTCTGGAGCCAGAGCGGCGCGCTCAACGCCATGTCCTTGGGCGACGAGACCGCCGCCTCGCTCGGCATCCCCGTCGCCCGCTTCCGCCTCACCGTCTTTGTCGCCGGCGCCCTCATCACCGGCGTCATGGTGGCCTTCTCGGGCCTGATCGGCTTTGTCGGCCTGATGATGCCCCACCTCGTCCGCTTCGCCACCGGAGGCGACAACGCCCGCGTCCTGCCCCTTTCGGCACTGGCCGGGGCCGTCTTCCTCGTCGCCGCCGACACCGTCGCCCGCGTGGTGATGGCGCCCGAGGACATGCCGATCGGCGTCGTCACCGGCCTGGTCGGCGGGGTGTTCTTCCTCTGGCTCATGGCGCGACGGCCATGAGGATCATGATCCAGGGCGCCGGGTCGAACGTCGGCAAGTCGCTGCTCGTCGCGGGCCTCTGCCGCCACTTCAGCCGCCAGGGCCTGACCGTCCGCCCGTTCAAGCCGCAGAACATGTCGAACAACGCCGCCGTGGCCGAAGGGGGCGAGATCGGCCGCGCCCAGGCGCTCCAGGCCCGCGCCTGCGGGGTCCGCCCCCATGTGGACATGAATCCCGTGCTGCTGAAGCCCGAATCGGAGACCGGCGCGCAGGTCATCGTGCAGGGCCGCCGCCTGACCACCGTGAAGGCCCGCGACTACGCCGCGCTGAAGCCGCAGTTGATGGCCCCGGTCCTCGACAGCTTCCGCCGCCTCCAGCTCGAAGCAGACCTCGTCATCGTCGAGGGCGCCGGCAGCCCGGCCGAGGTGAACCTGCGCGCGGGCGACATCGCCAACATGGGCTTCGCCATCGCCTCGGGGACCCCGGTGATCCTGGCCGGCGACATCGACCGCGGCGGCGTCATCGCGCAAATCGTGGGCACGCAAGCGGTCCTCGACCCCGCCGATGCCGCGATGATCCGCGGCTTCCTCATCAACAAGTTCCGCGGCGATCCCCGCCTGTTCGACGACGGCTACCGCCTGATCGAGGCGCGCACCGGTTGGCCGGGCCTCGGCACCGTCCCGTGGTTCCCCGATGCCCACAAGCTCCCCGCCGAGGACGCGGCCGACCTTGGAGGCACGAGAGGAAGCGGAGAGTTCCTGATCGCCGTCCCGCACCTGAACCGCATCGCCAATTTCGACGACCTCGATCCATTGGCCCAGGAACCGGGCGTCACGCTGCGGATCATCAAGCCCGGCCAGCCCCTGCCGGTCGAGGCCGACCTCATCATCCTGCCCGGATCGAAGGCCACCATCGCCGACCTCGCCCATTTCCGCGCGCAAGGCTGGGACATCGACCTCGCCGCCGCCCTGCGCCGTGGCGCGCGCGTCCTCGGCCTCTGCGGCGGCTACCAGATGCTGGGGCGCGAAATCGCCGACCCCGAGGGCATCGAGGGCAAACCGGGGTCCGTCCCCGGCCTCGGCCTCCTCGACCTTGCCACCACCATGACCCCCGACAAGCGCGTCACCGAGACCGAGGCCCTGCACCCCGCCTCGAACACCCGCGTCCGGGGCTACGAGATCCACCTCGGCCGCACCGACGGCCCCGACCGCGCCCGCCCCCTGTTCACCGTGGGCGGCCAGCCCGAAGGCGCCATCCGCGCGGACGGCCGCGTGATGGGCAGCTACTTGCACGGCATGTTCACCGAGGACGCCTTCCGCCGCGCCTTCCTCGCCAGCCTCGGTGCGACGCCGGGCACCCAAAGCTACGACCGGACGGCCGAGGAGACGCTCGACGCGCTGGCCGACCATCTCGCCCGCCACATCGACTGCGACCGCCTGCTGGCGCTGGCCGCCGACTGACCCCGCAAAGGCCCTTGCCCTTTTCCCAAATACTCCCGCCGGAGGCATCCGCCGGCTGGGCAAGCGCCACCCTCGACCAGGCGCCCCTTCGTCCGCCTCGGGCGCCTCCCCTCCCCCAGCGTGGGGAGGGGCCGGGGGTGGGGGGCGGCGGACAAGGTTGACCGCCGGCAAATGCCCACGCCCAAGCCCTTGATCCTGTTCGCTCAGCCCGCCCCGTCCGGCGTGGACATCACCGCCCCGCGCAGTCCGCGATCGTCCCGGCCAGCCCCTGCAGCAGCGCCGCATAGGCCCCTGGCCCCGGCTCCAGCGACGAGCCCACCGGGTCCAGCGCCCCGCCGATCCTCACCCCGGTCCCCTCGGCCAGCTGTTCGGCCTGTTTCGGGTCGTGCTGCACCTCGGGAAAGAGGCAGACCACGCCCCCCGCCTCCAGCTCTCGCCGCAGCTCCTCCAGCCGCGCGGCCCCGGGCGCCGAGGCATCGCCCTGCGCGATGCTGCCGGCCAGCGTCAGCCCGTATTGATCGGCGAAATAGCCGAAGGCGTCGTGGGCGGTGACCAGGGGCTTGCCCTGCACCGGCGCAAGTTCGGCCTTAAGCCGGGCGTCCAGCTCCGCGATCCCCGCCTCGGCCTCGGCCGCATTCGCCGCGTAGATCGTCGCGTGTTCCGGGTCCAGCCGGCCAAGCTCCGCCGCGATCAGGCCCAGCCAGACCCGCGCGTTGTCAGGGTCGAGCCAGGCATGCGGGTCCTCGGCCCCGTGGTCGTGGCCATGGTCATGCCCGTGGTCGTCACCCCCCGCCGGCTCTCCATAGGACCGGCGCTGCGTGCCCTCGGCATCCAGCAGCGCCAGCGCCGCCGCTCCCTCGGGCCGCACCGACAGCGCGCTGTCCAGCCAGGGCGTCAGCTCCGGCCCGATCCAGACCACCAGATCCGCCCCCGCCACCGACCGCGCCTGGCTGGGGCGCAGCTGGAAATCATGCTCGTCCGCGCCCCGCGCCAAGAGCCGCTCCGGCGCCCCGAGGTCGCCCATCACCTGCGCCACCAGCGCATGCACCGGCGGAATGTCGGTCACCACCTGCGGCACCTCGGCAAGGGCGGGGGTGGCACTGGCAAGAAGAGTAATGATATAACGCATCGGTCGGGCCTTTCGTTTGCGCGCCGATCTATGTATGTAATATCATAACAAGTCAACCCCCGGCGGTGTCCATCATGCCCGACCCCCACGACTGCCCCGGCTGCGCCGCGCCCGACCTGGCCTTCGCCGCGCATGACCATGCCCATTGCGCCCATGACGCGCTCAACCGGGCCGAGGCGCTGACCGCCGCAACCGGCGCGCGGATGACGCCCGTCCGCCGCCGCGTGCTGGAAATCCTGCTCGAGGAGCACAAGGCCCTTGGCGCCTATGACGTGCTGTCGCGCCTGGCGCAGGAAGGCTTCGGCAACCAGCCCCCCGTCGCCTATCGCGCGCTGGAATTCCTGGTGGATCAGGGGCTTGCCCACCGCATCCAGCGCCTGAACGCCTTCACCGCCTGCGCCCACATGGGCGAGGATCACGCCCCGGCCTTCCTGATCTGCCGCGGCTGCCACAGCGTCGCCGAAGCCGCCGCCACCGCCGCCCGCGCCGCGGTCGAGACCGAGGCCGCCCGGGCCGGCTTCCACGTCGAACGCACCACGATCGAGGCGCTCGGCCTCTGCCCTGCCTGCCAGGTGCAGGCATGAGCCTCCTGTCCGCCGATCACATCTGCGTCCGGTTCGGGGCCGAGGAAGTCCTGCACGACATCACCCTTTCCGTCGCACCGGGCGAGATCGTGACGATCCTCGGCCCGAACGGCTCGGGCAAGTCCACGCTTCTGCGCGCGCTTCTGGGGATCGTGCCGGTCACCGAAGGCCGCATCCTGCGCGAGGCCGGACTGCGCATCGGCTATGTCCCCCAGCGGCTGGCGATCGACCGCACCCTGCCGATCACCGTGCGCCGCTTCCTGTCGCTGCCGGTCCGGGTGTCGGACGCGGCCGCCGCCGAGGCGCTGGCCCGGGTCGGCATGGCGGGGCAGGAGAACGAGCAGATGACCACCCTCTCCGGCGGGCAGCAGCAGCGCGTGCTTCTGGCCCGCGCGCTGCTGGGCAAGCCGCAGATCCTGATGCTGGACGAGCCGACCTCGGGCCTCGACCAGCCGGGCGAGGCGGCCTTCTATCGCCTGATCGAGGAGGTCCGGCGCGACACCGGCGCAGCGGTCCTGATGGTGAGCCACGACCTGCATGTCGTGATGGCCGCAAGCGACCGGGTGATCTGCCTCAACGGCCACATCTGCTGCGAAGGCACGCCGCGCGTGGTCTCCACCGCGCCGGAATACCGGGCGCTGTTCGGTCTGGGCACGCAAGGGGCGCTGGCGCTGTATCGCCACGAACACGACCACGACCACGACGCCGCACACCCGCACCACCACCACCCGCACGACCACCACCACGGGCACGACCACGCAAAGGACCACGCGCACGACCATGCTTGACGATTTCCTTGTCCGCGCCGGTCTCGCCGCCGTGGGTCTCTCGCTTGCGACCGGCCCGCTCGGGTCCTTCGTCGTCTGGCGGCGCATGGCCTATTTCGGCGATGCAACCGCCCATGCCGCCGTCCTGGGGGTCGCACTGGCGCTGGCGACCGACCTGCCGATCGGCCTTGGCACGCTGACGGTGGCCTTGGCGATGGCCGTCACCGTCGCGGGCCTGTCGGCGCGGGGCTGGGCGATGGACACGACGCTCGGGGTGCTCGCCCATTCCGCGCTGGCCTTCGGTCTGGTGGCGGTCAGCTTCTTCCCCACCGTCCGCACCGACCTGTCGTCCTACCTCTTCGGCGATATCCTCGCCGTGTCGCGGTCCGAGCTGGCGCTGGTCTGGGCGGGGTCGCTGGCCGTCCTCGCGCTTCTGGCCTGGCGCTGGCAGCGGCTTCTGACGGCAACCCTGTCCGAGGACCTTGCCCATGCCGCCGGTCTCGACCCCGACCGCGAGCGGCTGGTGCTGGTCGTGGCCCTGGCCCTTGTCGTCGCCGTGGCGCTGAAGATCGTCGGGGCGCTGCTGATCGCCGCCATGCTCATCATCCCCGCCGCCACCGCCCGCAGCTTCGCCCGCACACCCGAGGCCATGGCGGGTCTTGCGATCCTGATCGGGGCGCTTTCCGGGCTTGGCGGGCTCGGACTCTCGCTCTGGCAGGACACACCCACCGGCCCCTCGATCATCGTCGTCGCCGCAGGACTGTTCGCGCTGGCCTCGGCGCGGCGACAGGCGTAAATTTTTTTATTTCCTGCCCGAAGCTTGCCAAATTTTGCCGCTAGGACGGCATTGTGCACAGACCCGCAACGCCGGGACCAAGGGAAGGACTGACCCGTGATACGCCTTGTCGGCTCGTTGATCCTGTTCGCCATCATGGCAGGCGGCTACCTGTATTTCGACTTCCGCATGTCGGCAAAATGGGCCGGCCGCGAGGATGCCGAGGGCCTGACCTTCCAGGAATATGTCTCGGGCCTGACCGGCCGGGTCGCCGGGCTGACCGGCGCAGCCAATGCCGCCGGGATGCCGTCGAAACTGGCCGACATGCTGCCCAAGCCGCCCGAAGGCTGGACCGTGCGCGCCGCCGTGCCCGACGACGTGAAGCCCTTCCTGCCGAAATCGACCAAGGGCGCCGACCGCAAGGCGATCAGCAGCCTGGAAAAGATGGTCGAGGCGAGTGCCGGCACGGGAACCGAGGCCGTCACGCTCGCCTATCAGAACGGCGACCGGACCGTGCTGATCAAGGCGGTGCGCTATCCGAACATCATCTTCACCAGCTTTGCCGCCATGCAGCAGCGGATGGAGTTGCAGATGATGACGGCCGAGTTCCGCGGCACGGAATTCATGACCGTGCGCGGCCTCGACGTGACCGAGGATCTCTTGCCCGAAGGGTTTCGCGGCCGCCTCTTCTTTGCCGACGTCGGCGCGCAGATCCACCTGCGAGTGCTCGCACCGAAGCGGATGAAGGATGCCGAGCTGGTGCCCTTCTTCCAGAGCCTGCATGTCGAGGCGATGAACGCCAGCGTGATCGACAAGGTCGAAGGCCTCGGCAAGGTGCCGGTGATCGTGCTGGCCTCCGCCATGGAACAGGCCGAGCGCGAGGCCTATCTGGCCGACCGCGAAGCCCGTGCCGCCGCCGAAGCCGAACGCGAGGCCGCCGACCGCGCCGCGTCCGAACAGGCCGAAGGCGCGCAGGCCGGGTCGGGTGGCGGCGGCGGGTTCTTCGGCGGGCTCTTCGGCGGCAGCGAGGCGGAGGACAAACCCGCGCCCAGGGAGACCGGCAAGGGCAGTTCCTGCACGACCGGGAAGGACGGCGTCAAGCGCTGCACGGTCGGGGGCGACTGAGGCCCCGGCCTAGAAGGTCAGGCCGGAAAAGCGCGACGGCACCTGCGGCACGCCGGGCAGCACGCAAAGCATCTCATAAAGGAAATTCGCCGCGATCAGCGCGGTGTTGCCCGTGGGGTCATAGGGCGGCGAGACCTCGACCAGGTCGCAGCCGACCAGGTTCAGCCCGGCGCAGCCGCGGATGATCTCCAGCCCCTGCCAGGTGGTCAGCCCGCCCGGTTCCACCGTGCCGGTGCCGGGGGCGAAGGCCGAATCGAGGCTGTCGATGTCGTAGGACAGATAGACCGGGGCATCGCCGATCCGGTCGCGGACGATGCGCATCAGCGGGGTCAGCGACTTGTGCCAGCACTCCTCGGCCTGCACGACCGTCCAGCCCTGCCGGCGGCCCCAGTCGAAATCGTCCGCCGCATAGCCGGTGGCGCGAAGGCCGATCTGGAACACCTTGTCGTTGATCAGGCAGCCATCCTCCCAGGCGCGGCGGAAGGGGCAGCCATGGGCCACCGTTTCGCCGAACATGGTGTCGTTGATGTCGGCATGCGCATCGACATGGATCAGCGCGACCCGCCCGTGCCGTTCCTTGATCGCGCGCAGGATCGGCCAGGTCAGCGTGTGGTCGCCGCCGAGCGTCAGGGGGATCGTGCCATGGGCCAGCACCTCGCGGTAATGCGCGGTGATGATGTCCACCGACTTCTTCAGGTCGAAGGTGTTGATCGCCACGTCGCCCAAGTCCGCGACCTGGAGGTGCTCGAAGGGCGCCGCGCCGGTGGCCATGTTGTAGGGCCGGATCATCCGGCTTTCGTCGCGGATCTGGCGCGGCCCCAGCCGGGTGCCGGGCCGGTTCGAGGTGCCATGGTCCATCGGAATGCCGATGAAGGCCGCATCCAGCCCTCTGGCCGAGGTCGCTCCCGGCAAACGCATCATCGTCGCCGGTCCGCCGAAGCGCGGCATCTCGTTGCCGCCGAGGGGTTGGTTGTAACGGGTCATCTGGGGGCCTTCCTTCCAATTCGCGCCAACCTTGCGCAGAAAGCCCGGAACGGCAAGGGATCCCTCCTCGTGCGCCTTCGGCTTATTGTCGTCAGCGCCCGGCGAGGAGAAGCCGAAGGCGCACGACGAGGCGCCCCTCAGCGCGCCAGCACCCGGTCCAGCACCGCGCCGATTTCGGCCCCTTCCTGCATCTGCGGCAGGCTGGGCGTCAGCTTGCCCGCCGCCTCTTTCCGGGCCACGTCCTCGGCCGCGACCGGGAAGGCCCGGCGCGGGTCGGGGTCCGCCCGCAGCGCGCGGTCGAAGAAGGACTGGCCGAACTCGGTCCACTCCGCCCCGTCGCGGCAGCCGAACGAGGTCCGGTCGCCCCGCGCGGCGGTTATGACCAGGCGGTCCGGCGCCGCGATGTCGTCGAGGAATGACCCCGAAAAGCAGGACGAAACCACGATCACCGCCGGCCCGATGCCGCTGTCCGCCAGCATCTGCCGGAAGTCGGACGCCGTGAGGTCCGAGGTCCCGGCCTCGGGAAAATCCAGCGCCAGCCGGTCCTTCTGCCCGTGCGAGGTGAGAAACAGGAAGGCCAGGTCCTCGGGTCCCTGCCGCGCGCCGATTTCCTTCAGCGCCCGCGCCAGGTTCGCCCGGTTCGCCATGGGATAGCGCGTCGGGTGGGCCCGGCTGTTCGCCAGCCGGGTCGTGCGCGGCCCCGACCCGTATTGCGCATCGAGGATCGCCGCCGCGCGCTCCACCTCGGACAGGAACACCGACTGGCTTGCCGTTCCGCCCAGGGTCAGGGCCAGAACCTCGGGCACGCCCGGGGTCTGCGGGGCAAGCGCTGCGCCACGTCCTTCGCGGCGACAAACACCACCGCCATCACCAGCCCCGCCGGCAGCCACTGCCGCCCCGGCGCGCGCAACAGCCAGACGAGAAGCGCCACCTGCATCAAAAGCGCAACGGCCCGGATCGCCCCGGCTCCACCGGGCGCGGCGAAAAGCTGCGGCGCCTCGCGGTAGAGAGTCCAGAGCGCCAGGTTCAGCACCGTCGCCAAGAGGAACAGAAGCGTCACCACGCGCGCCAGAAGGTCGATCCGCCCGACCAGCGCCAGGCCCAGCACCAGCCCGGCCACCACCACCGCACCATTCGCGACCGCGGTCTGCACACCCCAGAGCGACAGGCTGCCCCCCGGCCCGTATTAGGCCGCCTGTGCCGCATAGTACGCCAGCCAGGACAGAAGGATCGCCGACAGCGCGACCAGCGCGGGGCGGGCGGGGCTCTCGGGCCGGGGTGTGAACGATTCTGCCTTTTCCATGGGCCAGGTTGAAAACCAGGAAACGGGCAAGACTGCGGCAAGCTGGTGAAATGCCCGCGCCGCCCGTCGCCGGCGATGGCCCGATCCGGTTCAGGACCGACAGCATGTCGTTTTCGGACCTCAAAGGTCGCGTAACCTTGCCCGAATTCCCCCGGCTCTGGCAGATAGGGGCAAACCTATTGCGGGAGTCCCTTCCATGAAAACCCACGTCAAGGCACTGGTCGTCGGTGGCGGCGCAGTCGGCACCGGGATCGCCTATCACCTTGCGAAAGCCGGATGGGACACGATGCTGGTCGAACGGGACGAGCTTACGGCGGGATCCACCTGGCATGCGGCCGGGCTTCTGCCCTTGTTCAACATGTCCTACGCGACGACCCACATCCACAAGTACTCGGTCGATTTCTACAAGGGGCTCGAGGCCGAGACGGGCCTGAACCCCGGCTTCTACGTCGTCGGCAACCTGCGCATGGCGCAGACCCAGGCGCGGATGGACGAATACATGCTCTATTCCTCGGTCGCCGAGACCGCCGGGGTCTATCACGAGTTCCTGACCCCGAAGGAGATCAAGGACCGCTGGCCGCTGGTGCGGACCGAGGACCTGATCGGCGCGCTCTACCACCCGCAGGACGGCTACATCAACCCGGCGGACGTGACGCAGGCGATGGCCAAGGGCGCGCGGCAGCTTGGCGCGACGATCGAACGCAAGATCCAGGTGGACGGCTACCGCTGGACCGGGTCGGAATGGATCGTCTCCTGCACGCGGCTTGAGGACAAGGGGGGCATGCTGATTCCCACCGACGACCGCTTCGACATCACCGCCGAACATGTCGTCACTGCCACCGGCAACCACGCCCAGCGCACCGCGCGGCTTCTGGGCATCAAGACCCCCGCGATCCCGGTCGAACACCAGTATATCGTGACCGAACCCGACCCGGCCCTTGTCGAATGGCGGAAAACCAATCCCCAGCACCCGGTCCTCCGCGATGCCGACGCCAAGTGGTATGTCCGCGAGGAACGCGGCGGCTGGATCCTCGGCCCCTACGAAAAGGGCGCCCCGGCGCGCTTCCAGTATGGCGTCCCCGACAGCTTCCGCGCCGACCTGTTCCCGCTCGACCTCGAACGGATCGAGCAGGAATACATGTCCTTCATCCACCGGATTCCGTCCTCGGAAACCGTGGGCCTGAAGGACGATTACAACGGCCCGATCTGCTATACCCCCGACGGCAACCCCCTCGTCGGCCCCGCCCCGGGCCTGCGCAACATGTGGCTGGCCGAGGGCTTTTCCTTCGGCATCACGGCAGCAGGCGGCACGGGCTATTACCTCGCCCAGTTGATGACCCAGGGCGAGGCCGAGATCGACATGGCCTCCCTCGACCCCAAGCGCTTCGGCGGCTGGATGACCACCGAATACGCCTCCCGCAAGAACGAGGAGTGCTACGACCACGTCTTCATCCTGCACCACCCGGACGAGGAACGCGAAGCCTGCCGCCCCTTGCGCACCGCCCCGGCCTATGACCGGCAAAAGGAAATGGGCGCGCAGTTCGGCCAGGTGAACGGCTGGGAACGCCCGAACTACTACGGCCCGAAGGACGCCCCCGCCGACTTCGACCACAACTCCCGCAGCTTCCGTCGCGGCGACTGGTGGCAATACGCCAAGGCCGAGGCTGAGGCCGTCCGCAACACCGTCGGCATCATCGACGCCAGCGCCTTCACTAAACACCTCTTCCGTGGCCCGGGCGCGACCGCCTTCCTCGACCACTTCACCTGCAACAAGCTGCCGAACGTGGGCCGGATCAACCTGACCTACGCGCTGACCGACCACGGCACGACGCGGACCGAATACACCATCGTCCGGCTGAAACAGGACGAATACTACCTGATTTCTGCCGGGGCCTGGACGGCCTATGACGCGGATTTCCTGCTGAAATCGGCCGAGGACTGGATGGCGCAGGGCGGCGGGCACATCGACATCCATGACGTGACCACGCAATGGGGCGTCTATGCGCTGGCCGGCCCCAATTCCCGCGCGCTCTTGAAGGAGATCGTCAAGGACGCCGACCCCGAAACGGTGCTGGGCAACAAGCGTTTCCCCTGGCTTTCCTACCGCGACATCGAACTGGGCATGTGCCCCGTCCGCGCCGTCCGCGTGGCCTATACGGGGGAACTCGGCTGGGAACTGCACTATCCCATCGAATTCGGCCGCTATCTCTGGGACCTTATCTGGTCGGTCGGCGAAAAGCACGGGCTCAAGGGCGTCGGCGCCCGGGCGCAGAACTGGCTGCGGCAGGAGAAATCCTACCGCGCCTTCGGGTCCGAGCTTGGCCGCGACGCGACGCCGCTGGAAGGCGGGCTCGACCGTTTCGTGGACCTGTCCAAGGACTTCCGCGGCAAGGAGAAGATGCTGGAGACCGGCATCCGTTTCAAATGCGTGACGCTGCTGATCGACGGGCCGGACGACACCGATCCCTGGGGCAAGGAGGCGATCTTCCATGACGGGGTGAAGGTCGGCCGACTGACCTCGGGTGGGTATTCGGTCGCCTTCGGCAAGCAGATCGGCATGGGCTATGTGCACCCGGACCTCGCCACCCCCGGCCAGAAGCTGAAGGTGAAGATCCAGCTGAGGGAATGGGATGCGGTCGTGACCGAGGACAGCCCCTTCGATCCCTCGAACGCGCGCATCCGAATCGACGGGTAAGCGACGCCCCCTCGAGCACTTCTTGCACTCGTCGGGCGCCCCCCCCCGCGAGGAGTGCACGAAGCGCTCGACGAGCCTGCCCTTGAAGCGCCGCCCGCGGTCCCCATCTTGACGGCATGGCCGCAAAGCACAGACGGGAACGCCGGTTCCAACGACAGTTCGACGCGCTGGAGCGGTTGATTCCGCCCCTGCGCGGACCGATGTCCACGCTGCGCCGCGACAGCTGGTTTCCGATCCGCTTTCCGCTTGCTCTGCTTCTGATCGCCGGGGGGCTGCTTTCCTTCCTGCCCTTCCTCGGGATCTGGATGCTGCCCCTCGGCATGCTCCTCCTTGCCGTGGACCTGCCCATGCTGCGCGGACCGATCTCTGCCCTGGTGATCCGGGCGCGACACAAGGCGCGCCGCCTGACCCGGCACTGGCGTACGCGACAGTGATCCGGCGTCGCACCCCTGTCACCTTCCTGTCGCATGATCCTGCGGAGAGGGTTCTCGATGTCACGCCGCGAGCGCCGGTTCAATCGGCAGTTTCATGCACTTGAACGCCTGGTGCCGCAGCTGCGTGCGCCCCTTTCGCGACTGCGCCGGGACAGCTGGTTTCCGATCCGCTTTCCGCTCGCCATCCTTTTGACCATCGGCGGCCTCTTCTGGTTCCTGCCGATCCTCGGCCTGTGGATGCTGCCCGCCGGGCTGCTCCTGCTGGCCATCGACCTGCCGCGCCTGCGCGGGCCAATCTCGGCCGCGATCATCCGCAGCCGCTGGTCGCTGCAACGCTGGTTCAGGCGACGGCGGCGGCGCTAGTCCTCTTCCGACAGCTCCTGCTCCAGGAACCGCTCGAAGGCGTCGAGGTCCACGGGGTCGAACAACCCGAACCCCCGCATCCAGACCGAGGCCGCGCGCATCGCCTCGGGTTCGAGTTTGCACCAGATCACCCGGCCACGCCGTTCCCGGCTGATCAGCCCGGCATCGGCCAGCACCGACAGATGCTTGGAGATCGCGGCCAGGCTCATCGCGAAGGGCTCGGCCACATCGGTCACGGCCATGTCGTCCTCCAGAAGCATGGTCAGGATCGCCCGGCGGGTCGGGTCGGCAAGCGCGGCAAAGACGGCATCAAGGCGGTCGGTCATCGGGCGACTATTTCCGCGGGCTGCAAAATCGTCAACCGCGGGGTTGAATATGAAATCAAGCCCAAAGCCGGCCCGCAGCACCAAAAGCAATCATCATAATATATTCTTTTCAATGACTTGCCGGAAGTTTTGCACGCTTGACTCTCCATGCCCCTCTCCGTAGAACCGCCTCGACTGCGAGGGACATGGCCGATGGCGACCGAACCCGATCCCGACCGCCTGCGCGAGCTCGAGGCGCGGCTGTCGAAGGTGAAGGCGAAGGAACCGCCGCCCAGGTCTGCCGCAGCCAAGGGTTTCTCGCAGGGCGAGCTGGCCTGGAGGATGGTGATCGAGCTGGCGACCGGCATCATGCTGGGGTCCGGCATCGGTTACGGGCTCGACGTGCTGTTCGGCACGCTGCCGGTCTTCCTGGTGATCTTCTCGCTCTTCGGCTTCGCGGCAGGCGTCAGGACGATGCTGGGCAGCGCGAGGGAACTGGGACGGAAGGCCGAACAGGCCAACAAGGAAGGGAACTGACGATGGCGACGGAAGAACACGGCAGCGGGCTTCAGATCCACCCGATGGATCAGTTCGTCGTCAAGCCGTTGTTCGGCGACGGTCCCATCGAATGGTACACGCCCACCAATGTCACGCTCTGGATGGGCATCGCGGTCCTTGCGATGATCGCGCTTCTGGTCCTGTCCACTCGCCGCCGCGCCATCGTCCCCTCGCGCGGGCAATCGGTGGCCGAACTGTTCTACGGCTTCATCCACAAGATGGTCGAGGACGTGGCCGGCCACGAAGGGCTGAAGTTCTTCCCCTACATCATGACGCTGTTCATGTTCGTCTTCCTGTCGAACATGCTGGGCCTGATCCCGATGTCCTTCACCACCACCTCGCACATCGCGGTCACGGCGGTGCTGGCGCTCCTGGTGTTCCTGACCGTCACCCTGGTCGGCCTCTACCGCAAGGGCCTCGGCTTCCTGTCGATGTTCTGGGTCTCCTCGGCGCCGCTGGTGCTGCGCCCGATCCTCGCGGTGATCGAACTGATCTCCTACTTCGTGCGGCCGCTCTCGCACTCCATCCGTCTTGGCGGCAACCTGATGGCTGGCCACGCCGTGATCAAGGTCTTCGCAGGCTTTGCCGGCGCCATGGGCATCGCCTCGGTCGTGCCGATCGCCGCCATCATCGCGATCTACGGGCTGGAAACGCTCGTGGCCGCCGTTCAGGCCTACGTCTTCACCATTCTGACCTGCGTGTACCTGCGCGACGCCGTCGGCGACGCCCATCACTAGGTCCGGGTCCAACCAACCTCAGCATTCCATCCATAGGAGAGACATCATGGAAGGCGAACTCGCTCTGCTCGGCAAATACATCGGTGCCGGTCTGGCCACCATCGGCCTCGGCGGCGCCGGCATCGGCGTGGGCCACATTGCCGGGAACTTCCTGGCGGGCGCACTGCGCAACCCGTCGGCGGCCCCGGGCCAGATGGCCAACCTCTTCGTCGGCATCGCCTTCGCGGAAGCTCTCGGGATCTTCTCGTTCCTGATCGCTCTCCTGCTGATGTTCGCCGTCTGATCTTTCTGCGCTGACATCCGGGCCGGGATGATCCCCGGCCCAGGTTCCACAGGAGAGACGACATGGCAACCGAAGCTACTGCCGAGGCGGGAAAGGCTGTGGGGATGCCCCAGCTCGACTTCTCGACCTGGCCGAACCAGATCTTCTGGCTTCTGGTCACGCTGGTCGTGATCTATTTCGTGCTGTCGCGCATCGCCCTGCCCCGCATCGGCGCGGTGCTGGCCGACCGGAAAAGCACGATCACCAACGACCTTGCCGCAGCCGAAGAGCTGAAGCAGAAAGCGATCGAGGCCGAGAAATCCTACAACGAAGCGCTGGCCAATGCTCGGACCGAGGCCGCGAAGATCGTGGCCCAGGCCAGGGCCGAGATCCAGAAGGACCTCGATGCGGCCACCGCGAAAGCCGATGCCGAAATCGCGGCAAAGGCGGCGGAATCCGAGAAGACGATTGCCGAAATCCGCGACGGCGCCGCCCAGGCGGTGTCCGAAGTGGCCCGTGATGTCGCGGCCGAACTGGTTGCCGCGCTTGGCGTCGGCGCAGACGCAAAAACCGTGACCGCGGCCGTTGCCGCCCGGCTGAAAGGGTAAGGCGATGAAGAAGCTCTCCATTCTCTTCACCCTTGTCGCCTCGCCCGCGATGGCGGCCTCAGGTCCGTTCTTCTCGCTGCAGAACACGAACTTCGTGGTCCTGATCGCCTTCATCGCCTTCATCGGTATCCTGGTCTACATGAAGGTCCCGGCCAAGCTGACGGGTATGCTCGACGCCCGCGCCGCCGCCATCAAGGCCGAACTCGACGAGGCTCGCGCCCTGCGCGAGGAAGCCAAGTCGATCCTCGCCACCTACGAACGCCGGCAGAAGGAAGTCCAGGAACAGGCCGACCGAATCGTCAGCGCGGCCCGGGAGGAGGCACTCGCCGCCGCCGCCCAGGCGAAGGAGGACCTCAAGGCCTCGATCGCCCGCCGGATGGCGTCGGCCACCGAACAGATCGCGTCGGCCGAAGCCGCCGCGATCCGCCAGGTCCGGGAACAGGCCGTCGCGGTGGCCGTGGCCGCTGCCGGCGACGTGCTGTCCAAGCAGATGACCGCCGATGCCGTCTCGACTTCGATCGACGACGCCATCGCCCAGGTCGAAGCCCGGCTGCACTAAGCCGGCAGGGCCAGGAAACGGAAAACGGCGGTCCCGCAAGGGGCCGCCGGTTCTGCTTTTCGGCGCCGCTCGTCCTGGGCCTCTTCGGCCCCTCCTCGCTGGAACCGCTCCCTCACGACGAGAAGCCGAAGGCGAACGAGGAGTTACCCTTCACCGCAACGCGAAGCCGAGCGCGCGCCGCAGGAGCCGTTCCTCAAACCCCCGCCCGGCGCAGCGCCGCCACTACGACCACCCCCAGCAAGGCCGCGGCCACGTCGCTGCGCAACACCAGCGTCAGCCCGACGACGGCGGTCAGCGCCAGCCCCTCAGCCAGCCCGCCCGCCTGCACCGCCAGCGCCGTGATCCCCGCCATCACCGCCAGAGGCGTGGCGCGCAAGGCCGCCTCGATGCGGGGCGTCACCGGCACAAGGCGCATCAGCGTGAACCCCGCCACCCGGCACAGGAAGGCCGCCGAGGCCATGACCGCCAGCAGGACCGGAAAGCTGTCCGTCATCGGTGCACCAGCGCCGCGACCGCAGCCCCCGCCAGCCCCGCCGCGATGATCGCCGGGGCCGGGCCGAACAGATGCGCCACGACCAGCGCCGTCCCCGCGCCCACCGCCACCGGCAGCAGGTCCGCCCACGCCTTGACCATGGCCGTCATCATCCCCGCGGCAAAGCAGGCGAGCATCAGGTCGAAGCCCAGCGCCTCGGGCCTCGGCAGCACCGTCACCGCCCCCGCGCCCAGCGCCGTCCCCGCCAACCATCCCGCCGTGATCGGCGCCCCGGTACCGGCAAGATAGGCCCGGTCCTCCTCGCCCGCGCGGACCTTGCGCATCGTCATCAGCCAGTTGGCATCGCCAAGAAGCAGCAAGCTCCCATAGGCCCGAACCGGCCCCGCCGACCACAGCCACGGCTGCAAGGCCGCCCCGAACAGAAGATACCGCGCGTTGATGACCAGGATGGTGGCGAACAGTGCCCAAAGCGTCGCCTCGCCGGTCTGCAGCAGGTTCACCGCCGCCAGCTGCGCCGAGCCGGAATAGATCGCCGCACTGGTCGCCACGGCCTTGCCAACGCCGAACCCGGCCTGTGCCGCGACCAGCCCGAACCCCACCCCATAGGCGAAGATCGACAGCGCCAACGGCACCCCGTCCCGCGCCCCGCGCCGGAAGCCGTCGAAAGAGAACGGTGCGCGGCTCACCGCCGCGTAGGGTGCGCTACAGCGCACCTTCCCGACCGTGCAACGCGCACCACCGCACCCCCACCGTAGGGTGCGCTACAGCGCACCATCCCCACGTCCAACCCACGCAACCGCAACACGCCCGGGACCACTCATGCTCCCCGCGCCGCCGCCCGCAACACCCGGTCCAACACATCTAGGAACCGGCTCCGGTCCGCCTTGGAAAACATCTTGCCCCCGCCCTGCCGGAACGGATCGGCCGAGCGCAGATCCTGCATCAGGTCCCGCGTCGCCAGCGCCATGCCGACATTGGCCGCCGTCAGTTCCTCGCCGTTGTGCTTCACCACCCGCGCGCCCCTTGCCACGCATTTCGCGGCCAGCGGAATGTCCCCGGTGACGACCACGTCCCCCGGCCCGCAGGCCTCGGCGATCCACTTGTCGGCCTCATCCGGCCCCTGGCCCACGAAGACGCTCTCGACGAGCGGGTTCTGCGAGGGCCGGATCCCCCCGTTCGACACCACCACCATCCGCACCCTGTGGCGGGTGGCGACCGTCTCGGCCTCGGCCTTCACCGGGCAGGCGTCCGCATCGATATACAGCGTCATGCGGCCCCCGAGGCGCCGTGGACAGGGGTTAAGGAACCCCTAACGGAAAATCGCAAGTTCTTGTTTCCAAATGCAACTCGGCGATTGTCCACCGTGGACACCTTCAGATCGCGGCCTTCCGCATCTCGTCCAGGTAGATCTCGCGCAGGCGCGTCGCCACCGGCCCCGGCTTGCCCGAACCGACCGGCTTGCCATCCACCTCCACGACCGGCATCACGAAGATCGAGGCCGCGGTGGAGAACGCCTCGTCCGCCCCCTGCGCCTCGGCCGGGGTGAACGGCCGCTCCTCCACCTCGAATTGGGCCTCGGCCGCGAAGCGCAGGACCGCCGCCCGGGTGATCCCGTGCAGGATGTCGTTGCCCAGGGCCCGCGTGATGATCCGGTTCCCCTTCACGATATAGGCGTTGTTCGAGGTCCCCTCGGTCACCGCACCCGCCTCGTCGGTGAACCAGCTGTCATCCACCCCGGCCTTTTTCGCCGCCATCTTCCCCATCGAGGGATACAGCAGCTGCACCGTCTTGATATCGACGCGGCTCCAGCGCAGGTCCGGGATCGTGATGACCCGGAACCCGGTCTTGGCCGCCGGAGCATCCGCAAGGTTCGGGATGTTCTGCGTGAAGGCTACCACGGTGCCGGGGACCGAGACGTCGGGGAACAGGAACGACCGGTCCCCAGGGTTCCCCCGCGTGACCTGAAGGTAGATCATCCCCTGGTCGATCCCGTTCCGCGCCACCAGCTTGCGATGCATCGCCAGCAGCTCATCAGACGAGATCGGGCAGGTCATCTCGAGCTCCCGCAGCGACCGCTCCAGCCGCCGGATGTGCCCCTCGAAGTCGATCAGCTTGCCGTCCAGCACCGAGGTCACCTCATAGACGCCGTCGGCCATCAGGAACCCCCGGTCGAAGATCGAGACCTTCGCTTCCGCTTCGGGCAGGTAGTCTCCATTCACATAGACAGTGCGGGTCATGCTGTTATCCCCAAAGCTGCGGCAGGGCCGGGTGGATGTGGCGGTCGTCATAGGTGACCGGATGCGCGCGGTCCTGCGCCATGTCGGCGGGGCCGTCAAGGTCCGACCAGTCGGCACCTTGCGCGACCAGGATCGCCGGGGCCATGGAAAGCGAGGTCGAGATCATGCAGCCGACCATCACCCGCAACCCCAACCGCCGCGCCTCGTCCCGCGCGCGCAGCGCCTCGGTCAGCCCCCCGGTCTTGTCGAGCTTCAGGTTGACCACGTCGTACTTGCCCAAGAGGCTGGGGAGCGAGGCCGCGTCATGAGCGCTTTCGTCCGCACAGACCGGCAAAGGCCGCGCGATCTCGGCCAGCATGTCGTCGGCCCCCTGCGGCAGGGGCTGCTCCACCATCTCCACCCCAAGGCGGATCAGGTGGGGGGCCAAGTCGCTGTAGACCTCGGGCGTCCAGCCCTCGTTCGCATCGACGATCAGGCGGACCTTGGGAGCACCGGCGCGGACCGCCTCGATCCGGGGCATGTCGGCGGGGGTGCCGAGCTTGACCTTCAGTACCGCCCGATGGGCATTCCGCGCCGCCGCCTCGCGCATCTTCTCGGGCGTATCGAGCGAGAGAGTGAAGGCGATCTCCACCGGCTTCGGGGCGGCCAAACCCGCCAGCTGCCAGACCGGCCGACCCGAGGCTTTCGCCTCCAGATCCCACAGTGCGCAGTCCACGGCGTTCCGTGCCGCGCCGGGGTTCATCGCCTCTTGCAGCGCGGCGCGCGTGATCCCCTCGGGCAAGCCCTTGATCGCCGCCACGGCCGCCTCCACCGTCTCGCCATAGCGCGGATAGGGAAGCCCTTCGCCCCAGGCCCTGACGCCGCCGCGCGCGACCGTGCAGGTCACCACCCGCGCCTCGGTCTTGGACCCGCGCGAGATGGTGAAGGGGGTGCGAAGGGGGAAGGTCTCGGCCTGGGCGGTAATCATGGGGGGAACTTTAGGGGCCGCGAAAGGGATTGGGAAGCGGCGGCACTTTCTGCGCATGCAAAACGGATGTTGCACTGCGGCACGCAACAATATAACCGTCTTTGCGAATCCGACGTAATATCCTTGCCCACGGGAATCTTAGATGAGCTTCCGCCTGCAACCCCCCGCCCCCGCCCGCCCGAACCGCTGCCAGCTGTTCGGCCCGGGGTCGCGCCCCGAACTCTTTGCCAAGATGGCGGCCTCGGCAGCGGATGTCATCAACCTGGACCTCGAGGATTCCGTCGCCCCGGCGGACAAGCCGCAGGCGCGGGCGAACATCATCAAGGCGATTTCCGAGGTGGACTGGGGCCGCAAGACGCTGTCGGTGCGGATCAACGGGCTCGACACCCCCTTCTGGTATCGCGATGTGGTGGACCTCCTGGAACAGGCGGGCGAGCGGCTCGACCAGATCATGATCCCGAAAGTCGGTTGCGCGGCGGATGTCTATGCGGTCGATGCGCTCGTCACGGCCTGCGAGGCGGCGGCAGGGCGCGGCAAGCGCATCAGCCTGGAGGTCATCATCGAGACGGCGGCGGGGATCGCCCATGTCGAGGAGATCGCCGCCAGCAGTCCCCGGTTGCAGGCGATGAGCCTTGGCGCGGCGGATTTCGCGGCCTCGATGGGGATGCAGACCACCGGGATCGGGGGGACGCAGGAAAACTACTACATGCACCGCGAGGGGCAGAAGTACTGGTCCGACCCCTGGCATTGGGCGCAGGCGGCGATCGTGGCGGCCTGCCGGACGCATGGCGTCCTGCCGGTGGACGGGCCGTTCGGGGATTTCAGCGACGAGGAGGGCTTCCGCGCCCAGGCGCGACGCTCGGCGACGCTGGGGATGGTCGGAAAATGGGCGATCCACCCCAAGCAGGTGGCACTGGCGAACGAGGTGTTCACCCCCTCGGAAGCCGCCGTGCGCGAGGCGCGCGAGATCCTGGAGGCGATGGAGGCTGCGAAGGCCGCGGGCCAGGGGGCCGCGGTCTACAAGGGGCGGCTGGTGGACATCGCCAGCATGCGCCAGGCCGAGGTCATCGTACGGCAGGCGGAACTGATCGGGGTCTGAGATACGTTTGACTTAGCAAGAGGCGTCGCGCGCCCCGATCTGCACCGACTGACGCATCAGCGGTCAAAGCTGAATAGAAAGGCACCCTGCCCGTTCGCCAGTGCGGCTGCATGAACGTTTGAGGGCTGAATACGAATGATCGCGCCCGAAGCGAGATCGTGCACTCTCTGGTTTGGCATGGGCTGCCCATCCACGAACGCTCCGTTCGTAGTCACCGAAACCTGGGCATCAGTATCATTTCGTACGTCAACGGTCACAGCGATGTCGATTGGCCCCGAAGCAAAGAGTGTGACGTCATCAGGCAGTTCTGCCCTCAGGCGTTCCACGGCATCAAGGTCAAGATACAGGCCGACCATAACCGTGTCGTCAGCAAGACTTGTCCGCATCGACAGCGGTGGACCAGACTTGGTGTTCGCTGGGAGGACCGGCAGCGCCACCCTGAAATCTGCGAAGTTGTCGAAATTGCGCCGCGTGCATCCGATGAATGTCGCGCCTGCATATTCCGTGGCAAGCGCCTCGGCCAGAGATGGAGCGAGTTCCCTGCACTTTGTCTCGCTGCCGGTTTCGATGCCGATTACACCGGTCATTGTAGCCGCTTTCCCATCAATGGCAGCCTGAGCCGCCTTGATGCTTCCTTCGCCAACATAATCTGCCTTGCATCCCATCAATGCCGCGGCGGCCGCAAACACCAACTTGCGCATAGCTCCCCCATGCTTTCGCACTTCAACCCAAAGCCTAGACAGTCCGATGACAAGGTGTCCAGTCGCGACCGATGGCAATTCCGCCCCCTTTGCATGAAGGCGTTCATCGCGGGGAACTACCCTTGCGAAGTGGCTAGGGGAGTAGATGAACTGAGCATTATGCTTCAGGATAGCCAGAAAGAAGTCATCGAGATGCACAGCAGTGTAGCTGACAATTCTTCACGCCAACCACCGTATCAGAACAGCCTGCCGCCCAGCGGCACCTCCTGGTCCGGGCCGATCAGCACCACCGCGCCCGCGGCGTCGGGCAGGCCCAGGACCAGCACCTCGGACAGGACCGGGCCGATCTGGCGCGGCGGGAAGTTGACCACGGCCAGCACCTGCCGGCCGACCAGGTCCTCGAGCCGGTAATGTTTCGTGATCTGGGCCGAAGATCGTTTCTCCCCGATCTCCGGCCCGAAATCGACCCAGAGCCTGTAGGCGGGCTTCCTCGCCTCGGGGAAGGGTTCGGCGCGGGTGATGCGGCCGACGCGGATGTCCACGCGGGCGAAATCGTCGTAGGTGATGGTCATTTGCCGAGTTCCCGTCCCCGGTCGGCGGCGGCCTTCACCGCCCGGCGCATCAGGGCCGGGAAGCCCGTCTCGGGGTCCATCAGCACCGCCAGCGCCGCAGCCGTGGTGCCACCGGGCGAGGTGACGTCAATGCGCAGTTGCGCGGCGCTTTCCGGGCTCTGATAGGCCAGTTCCCCCGCCCCGCAGACCGTGGCGCGGGCGAGTTGCATCGCCATCCCGGCAGGCAGGCCCTCGGCTTCCCCTGCGGCGGCGAGGGCCTCGATCAGGTGGAAGACATAGGCGGGGCCCGAGCCCGAGACGGCGGTGACCGCGTCGATCTGGTCCTCGGAGGTCAGGTCCACCACCTCGCCCACGGCGGCCATCAGGTCGCGCGCCAGGGCGAAATCGGCGTCCGACACATGTGCATTGCGGCAGAGCGCGGTGATCCCCCGGCCCACCATCGCCGGGGTGTTCGGCATGGTGCGGACGATGGGGGTGCGGGTGCCGAGCACCTCCTCGAAGGTGGCGATCTTGGTGCCAGCGGCGATCGAGACGAACAGCGTCCTGCCGTTGCCCAGCGCCTGCAAGGCCGGCAGCGCGGCGCCCATCATCTGCGGCTTGACCGCCAGAAGCGCCACGGCCGGCGCGGCGGGAACGCCCCTGTTCAGGTGAACGCCGGTGCCCTTCAGCCAGTCGGTCGGATTCGGCTCGATCACCCAGACCGAGGCCGGCGGCACCCCGGCGGCGAGCCAGCCGGTCAACAGCGCCGTGCCCATCTTGCCGCAGCCCAAGAGCACCAGCCCCTCACGGGTCACACGATCCAGGTTCATCCGATCCCCCTTTCGAACCGGGGGCAGGTTAGGCGCGGCCGTAGGCCTCGGCAATGGCAACCTTCATCGCCTCGGCCGGGGACTGGTCGCCCCAGGAGACGAGCTGGAAGGCCGGGTAGAACCGTTCCGAGGCGCTGACCGCGCTGGCGATCAGGCGGTCGATCTGCTCCGGCCCGGCCATCTGGCCGCCCGACAGCACCAGCCCGTAGCGCCAGACCATCAGCTTCTGTTCCGCCCACCAGGTGAAGGCGCCGGACCAGACCATGTCGTTGCAGCGGTTCAGCACGTCGAGGAGGTTCGGCAGCTTTTCGCCGGGCGGGTCCATCTCGAAGGTGCAGATCAGGCGCAGGGTTTCGTCCTGGTCGCTCCAGGCCAGCGTCAGGGAATAGGTGCGCCATTGCCCCTCGACCGCCATGGCGATCTGGTCGTCGGTCACACGGTCGAATTCCCAGGCGTGGTGTTCGGCCAGGGTTTCGACGATGTCGATGGGGTGGAGATCCTCCATCGCAGCGTAGTCTTCGGAAAGCGACATGCCCGGCCTCATCATGAAGCTTCTGGCGGGCCGAAACCCACTAGAAACTGGGTATCTGGCAAGGGTCTGCGTTTGCCTGACGAGGCCCTTACTAGATATGGTGGGACAGGAGCGAAAGCCTGTAAAGCGATTTCTTGCGAAAATAGCTGTGGAAAAGCGGAAATCGGGGTCGGGAGAGTCTGCGGAGTCAAGGACTTGGCATTCCGGGCGAGCAGGGCCGCCGCAGGGACACGCTGCGGCAGAAAAATGCCCCCGTGCGGGGGGTGCACGGGGGCGTGTCGGAACAGGTCCTTGCCCTTCAGGGGACAGCAGGCAGGGACCGGGGCGATGGGGACAGATCGCATCTCCGGACGCCCTGACCCTAGGGTCGGGCTGAATCGGGAATGTGACAGGCCGGGCCCTGCGCGCGCAAAAGCTGTGGATTACTTGCGGCGCGAGCGGATCATTCCGGTGATGTCGAACACCTGTTCGAGAATGGGTTCGGCGATGGCGGCGGCCCGCTCGGCCCCGTCGCCGAGGATGCGGTCGATCTCGGCCGGGTCGGCCATCAGTCGGTTCATCTCGGTGGTGATCGGCGACAGCTTGGCGACGGCAAGATCGGCGAGGGCGGGCTTGAAGGTGCCGAACTGGGCGCCGGCGAAGTCGCGGATGACCTGGTCCACGCTGTGCCCGGCCAAGGCCGCATAGATGTTCACAAGGTTCCGCGCCTCGGGGCGGTCCTTCAGGCCCTCGGCGGTTTCGGGCAGCGGATCGGGGTCGGTCTTGGCCTTGCGGATCTTCTGTGCGATCATGTCGGCGCTGTCGGTCAGGTTGATCCGGCTCTGGTCCGAGGGGTCGGACTTGGACATCTTCTTCGTCCCGTCGCGCAAGCTCATGACGCGGGTCGCGGCGCCCTCGATCAGGGGTTCGACCACCGGGAAGAAGTCCACGCCATAGTCGTTGTTGAACTTGATCGCGATGTCGCGGGTCAGCTCCAGGTGCTGCTTCTGGTCCTCGCCCACCGGGACCATGGTCGCGTGATAGACAAGGATGTCGGCCGCCATCAGCGAGGGATAGGCGAAGAGGCCGAGCGATGCCGCCTCGGCGTTCTTGCCGGCCTTGTCCTTCCACTGGGTCATCCGGCTCATCCAGCCCATGCGGGCGATGCAGTTGAAGATCCAGCCAAGTTCCGCGTGGGCGGAGACCTGGGACTGGTTGAAGAGGATGGACCGTTTCGGGTCGATCCCCGCCGCGATGAAGGCGGCCGCGCCCTCGCGGGTCTGCTGGCGGAGCTTCGCCGGATCCTGCCAGACGGTGATCGCGTGCAGGTCCACGAGGCAATAGATCGTCTCGATCCCCTCGTCCTGCTTTTCCACGAAGCGTTTCAGCGCGCCGAGATAGTTGCCCAGCGTCAGCCCGCCCGAGGGCTGGATGCCCGAGAAGATGCGGGGTTTGAAGGTTTTCGGCGTTTGGACCGCCGAAGCCTGCGAGGTCATGGGGTGGCTCCATCTGGAAAATCCTGCCGGACCCGCGTAATCCAAGGGCAAACAGGCGTCAATCGGACAAGGCAGCGAGGCAGGACATGGATCAGGAATTGCACGCCCCTCCCTTGAACCCCCTGCCCTGGATCGTCTGGGCCCTGGCCCTGCCGGTGATCGCGATGGAGATGCTCCTGTCGCTGGCCGAGGCCGGACTGGTCGGCGGGGCGCAGGGCGTGGGCTGGCGGTTGCAGGCGGTGGAACGCTTCGGGATGTTCCCCGAGCTTCTGAAGCTGCAATGGGAAACCGGCGGCCACCCGGCCGCAGAGCTGCACCGGCTGGTCAGCTACAGCCTGGTGCACGGCGGGGTGACCCATGCGCTGTTTGCCGTGGTCATGCTGCTCGCGCTTGGCAAATGGGTGGGCGAGGTCTTCCGCTGGTGGGCGGTGCTGGCGGTGGTGCTGGGCTCGGCGGCGGCGGGGGCTCTGGCCTATGGTCTTCTGGTGCCAGGCATCCGCGCGCCGCTGATCGGGGCCTATCCGGCGGTTTACGGGCTGATCGGGGCCTTCACCTTCATGATCTTCACCAACCTGTCGCGGGTGGGCGCGAACAAGTGGCGCGCCTTTTCGCTGATCGGGTTCCTCTTGTTCTTCCAGTTCGTCTTCGGGATGCTGTTCGGCGGCGGCTGGGACTGGGTGGCCGACGTCGCGGGCTTTGCGGCGGGGTTCCTGTTGTCGGTCGTGGTCAGCCCCGGCGGGTTCCGGCGGGTGCTGGACCAGATCCGTCAGCGCTGAGGCTGGAGCGCCCGCAGGTCCGACAGGCGCACGGCCCTGAGCGCAAAGGCTGCGACGGCATAGCTGGCCATGCCGATCCCGATGAGAAGCACAAGGCCGAGGATCCGCCAGCCGCGATCTTCCAGCAGGGGCATGAGGAGGCCCCAGCCGACCCAGAGCGCCGCCCCCATCAGGGCCGAGGCCAGCGCGATCCGCCAGAGGCGCGACCGGAACCGGGCGTCGAAGCGCGTCTCCTCGCCCAAGGCCCGCGAGCCCCACCAGAGTTGACCGACCATGACCCAGGCCGACAGCGTGGTGGCCCAGGCGGCGGCGGAAAAGCCGATCCAGGGCATCATCCCGAAGGCAAGGACTGCGTTCAGGACCATGGACCAGACGGCATAGCGGAAGGGGCTGCGCGTGTCCTCGCGGGCGTAGAACAGCGGTTGCAGCGCCTTTTGCAGGACGAAGGCGGGCAGGCCCAGGCCATAGATCGCCAGGGCAAGCGCGGTGGCGGCGGTATCGTCGGCTCCGAAGGCGCCGCGCTGGTAGAGGACTTCGGTGATCGGGAGGGCGATGACGACCAGCGCCACGGCGGCGGGAAGGGTGAGAAGCAGCGCGAACTCCGTCCCCCGGTTGAAGGCGTCCTGCCCGCCCGCGCTGTCGCCGGCCTGAAGCCGGCGGGACAGTTCGGGCAGAAGCACCGTGCCCACCGCGATCGCCACCACGCCCAGCGGCAGCTGGTAGAGACGGTCGGCATAGACCAGCCAGGAGATCGCGCCCTCTGTCCCCGAGGCGACCTGCCGCGAGACCAGAAGGTTGATCTGCACCACCCCGCCGACCATGAGCGCCGGCCCCATGTTGACCATCAGCCGGCGGAAATCCGGGGTCAGGCGCGGCAGACGCAGGCGGGGGACAAAGCCGATGCGGCGGGCGGCGTAAAGCGTCCAGGCCAGTTGCGCGATCCCGGTGATCGGCGTGGTCCAGGCCAGCGTCAGGCCCATATCCCAGCCGTTGTAGTGGGCCAGCATCATGGCGGCGATGAAGACAAGGTTCATCAGCACCGGCACCGCGCCCGCCTCGGCAAAGTGGCCATGGGCGTTCAGGATGCCCGATAGCAGCGCGAAGAGCGAGATGAAGCCGATATAGACGAAGGTGATCCGCCCGAACTCGACCGCGAGGTCGAAGCGCCCGTCGCCGACGAAGCCCGAGGCCATGGCCCAGACCAGAAACGGCATGGCGATGGTGCCGATCAGGGTGAAGAGGATCAGGAAGGCGGTCAGGCCGGAAAAGGCGTTCTGCGCGAAATCCTCGGCATCGGTGCCGGCCTCGACCTTCTTGGAGTAGAGCGGCACGAAGGCCTGGTTGAACGCGCCTTCCGCGAAAAAGCGGCGGAACATGTTCGGCAGCGAGAAGGCCACGTTGAAGGCGTCTGCCACCGGCCCCGCGCCAAGGTAGGCGGCCATCATCAGCTCGCGCACCAGCCCCGCCCCGCGCGAGACCAGCGTCCAGCCGCCCAGCGTGACGATGCTGCGGATCATCCGGCTCATGCGCCGGCCCTTTCGGCCCCTTCCGT
>NZ_JBKBLV010000017.1:33380-78203 GCF_046295235.1 Tabrizicola flagellatus | reverse complement strand
GCGCGGACCAGGTCGCCAAGATCGCCGCCAGCATGGCCGAGTTCGGCTGGACCGTGCCCTGCCTCGTCGGCGAGGATGGCGAGTTGATCGCGGGCCACGGACGCGTGCTGGCCGCCACGCAACTGGGGCTGACGGAAGCGCCGGTGATCGTGCTTGGGCATCTGACCGAGGCGCAGCGGCGGGCTTACCGGATCGCGGATAACCGGCTGGCTGAGAGTCCATGGGACGAGGCGCTGCTGTCGGCGGAACTGAACGATCTGCTGGCCGAGGATTTCGACCTGTCGCTGGTCGGGTTCTCGGATGGCGAGCTGGACAAGCTGCTGGCCTTCGTGCCGGAGGGGGACGGGGAAGACGGTGGCGCCGGGGGCTCGGTGCCGCCGGTGACCATCCCCGAACCGCCGCGCAACCCGGCGTCACGGACCGGCGATCTGTGGATCCTCGGCGATCACCGGCTGCTGTGCGGTGACAGCACCAGCGCGACCGACGTGCGCCGCCTGATGAATGGCGAGCGGGCGATCCTGTTCGCGACGGACCCGCCCTATCTGGTCGACTACGACGGCTCGAACCATCCGACCCGGAACAAGGACTGGTGCCGCGCACCGGCTGGCTGGTGTGGGTCGCAGCCGAGGGGCTGTTTCTGGTCTGGTCTGGCTCGAGCTGGGCCAGCGTTGGCGAGCCCCGCGACGTGCCCGACAGCCTCTTCAGCCTTGTCAACGACGCCGATCCAACGAAGAAGGCAGTCTTCTCTCTGGCCTCGATTTCGACCGGCCAGACCCGGACCTACATGCTGCCGAACACCTCGTCGGAACTGGCGATCCTCGCGGGCACCCAGACCTTCACCGGCAACAAGACCTTCGCCGGCACGCTAACCGCCTGGGGAACGGTGACGACGTCCGGGGCCACAGCGACCATTGGGACGGCAACCGGGACCGCGACCTATGGAATGGGGACAGGGGCCACGGCGACGGGCGTGACCAAGACCGTGAACCTCGGCACCGGCGGCACATCTGGGTCCACGACGGTCGTGAACATCGGCTCGGCGACCGCCGGGGCGGGCGGCACGACCGTCATCAATACGCCCACAGTCACCTTCGCCAATGCCGTCACGCAGGTCGCCATGCCCCAGGCGAACCTGACCGCGCAACTCTTGGGCCTCGGCGGGGCGACCGCCGACAGCTACAATCGCCTCTCTATCAACACACCGGCCGCGCTGCTGAACAATGCGGGCGCAGGGATCGAGGCGACCGTCAACAAGGCGACCCCGGCGAACGACGCAGCCTTCGCCTTTAAGACCGGCTTCTCCGCCCGGGCGCTGATCGGCCTCCTCGGCAATGACGACTTCAGCTTCAAGGTCAGCCCGGATGGCTCGGCCTTCTTCGACGCATTCAAGGTCGATCGCACCAACGGTCGCGTGGAACTGCCGCAGCCGACGGTCCTGCCGGGGCTGACCGCTGCGCCGTCGCCACCGCCCGCAGGCAAGGCCGCCCTCTATGCGCGCAACCGCGCCGGGGCGCCGTGGATCGACGTCATGCGCCCCTCTGGCCGGGACTTTCCGCTCCAGCCGCATTTCGGGGTGAACCGGATCGCGACCTGGTCGCCTTCGGTCAGCACCACGATCACCACCGAGGGTCTGCCGATCACCTCGGTTGGCACCGTGTCGCACCCCACCCTCGCAGCGACGAACCTGGCCGCCAGCATGCGGCGCTGGCGCCTGACCTCTGCTGCCGTTGTGGATTCGGTCGCCGACCAGCGATCCGCAGGCTGGGCCTGCTGGCGCGGGAATGCGACGGGCCTCGGCGGATGGACCTTCGTTACGCGGATTTCGCTGACGACGCTGCAGTCGACCGGGATGGGGTTCTTCGGCCTCTACGGCTCCACCGCCGCGCTGGCCACCACCCTGACGCTCGCCACGGCTATCAACTGCATCGGCATCGGCTTCCAGCGCGGGACGCACACCCGCTGGCAGATGGTCGCGAACGACGGCACCGGGGCGCCCAGCCTGACCGACATGGGCGCGTCCTTCCCCATCGCGACGGGCGGCGTGCTGACCCTGTTCATTGCCGCGCCGCCGAACGGAAGCTCAGTCTGGGTGCGCGTGGTCGACGAGGTCTCCGGCGCGGTCTTCGAGCAGGAGATCACCGCCGACCTGCCCGCGGCGACGCAATTCCTGTCGCCGCGCCTCTTTCTCAACACCGGTGCGACCGCCGCCGCCGTCGCCTACGATTGCGCCGGGGTATATGTGGAGACGGATTATTGAGGAACCTTCCCGACGAGGAGTGTGTGCGGGTGGCCGGGATGGCTCGTCAAGCGAGAGGAAGGAGTGATTCAAGGGACCGTAATCCCTTGTCGAGTACGCGTACGGCTCCCTCCATGATATCGGCACTGGCCGGATAGTCCATCTGGTCGCGGGTCGCCATGTCGCGGCAGACTGCGCCTCCGCGGGCTGCGCAACACCGGGCGACTGCGGCCAGATGCTTGCCGATATCAACCTCTTCGAGCGGATAAGGATCGAACGATGCAGTCCTCTGGATCGCCTTCATAGTTCCCTGTGCGGGAAAGACGAACCAGGCGATACGCTCGGAAATGGTATCGAATTCGCCGTAAAGCGATGCGCGCAACCCGTAGAGCATTTCCTGCAGGGCGACGAAGCCCGCGCCCCAAATGGTCTAGTGGGCCTGCTTGACGCAGGGCGTCAGATCAAGCGCGCCCGCGAGACGGGCTTTCAGTCGCTCCACCACAGCAGCTCGGCTGTTTGGGGGAAGATCGTTCAGCATCTTCATGCCGAAACTCCTTTCGGATTGACGGTCCGTATCCGCATTCTTCGGGCGCGAACAACCGTTGCCCAGAAGGCGGCTATACGGGATCACAGCGCGGCCTCGCGGAGAGCGCCGTGACCTCGTTCACGTTATTCCTCCGCTCGTGGGTGCGTCCTCCCGCCCGCGCAGCCTGTGGAGCAGGCGCGTCACCGATACCTCGGCGGCATCGTCGAACGGGCTCAGCACCAGATCCGCGCCGATCGTCCGATAGCGGACGGATCGCGCGGGATCGTCCACCGTGACGGCGATCAGGCCCCGGAACCCCGCCTCGCGCAGGGCCAACGTGGCCGCGGCGTGACCGTCCGCCTCGGTCAATGCACCGGTGATCCGCGGTGTGGCCGAGACGACTGCGCTGAAGCTGCCAAGCGGCAGATGCGCGAGAAACTCGGGGTCCTGTGCATCGCCCAAGATCGCGTCGAAACCCTCCTCTCGCGCCATGCGCACGGACTCCGGGTTGAAATCGATCCCGAGCGGGCGCAGACCCGCGGCCCTCAGCCCTCCGGCGATCCGGGCCCCGAAGCGGCCGAGCCCCAGCACGAGCACGTCATGCGGCCGGTCCTCAGCGCCCGGCGTGTCTTCGGCAAGTTCGCGGAAAGGAGTATGCCGCTCGAAGATGCCCAGAAGCGGCGCGCAGAGTTCGTAAAGCTGCTGCGACCAGGTAATCATGTATACGGAGATCGTGATTGTCACGAGCCCGACCAGGGTAACGAGACCCATCGCCTCGGCTTCGACATGGCCGAGCCCGATGCCCATGGCCATGAAGATCAGGCTGAATTCGGAGATCTGGGCCACCGTCAGCCCGGCGAGGAACCCTGTGCGCTTGCGATAGCCCATGTAACCCATGATCGCGAGCACGATCAGCGGGTTGCCGATCAGCACGAAAAGCGACAGCGCGACGGCCGGGCCGACCTGCGCACCAAGCGTGCCCAGATCCATGCCCGCGCCGAGCGACAGGAAGAAAAACAATAGCAGGAAGTCGCGCAGCGCCGCGAGCCGCGCGCCCAGAAGGTCGCGCACCGGGGTCGAGGCCAGCGTCACCCCGGCGAGCAGCCCGCCCAGTTCCTTGCCAAGCCCCACCAGATCGGCGACGGCCGCAAGCCCCGCCGCCCAGGCAACCGCGAAGATCACCAGAAGTTCGCCCGAGCGGCTGAGCAGGCGGATCAGCGGCTCGGCCAGATGGCGGATGAAGACCCCGGCCAATGCTGCAAGGGCCAAGGTGCCGATGACCAGCGTGACAAGGCCGCCCCCACCATGCGCCTCGGGGCCGCCGATCCCGAGCGTCGAGACCACGACCATGGCGAAGACCACGAACAGATCCTGTACGATCAGGAAGCCCAGCGCGATCTTGCCGTGCAGCGAGTCGACCTCGCGCTTGTCGGAGAGCAGTTTGACGATGATGATGGTCGAGGAAAACGTCAGCGCCACGGCAACGTAGATCGACGTCACCCAGTCGAAGCCCATGACGAGGCAGAGGACGAAACCGATCGCCGAAGTGAAGCCGACCTGCCCGAGGCCCGTGGCGACAGCGACCCGGCCGAGATTTCTCACTAGGGTCATGTCGAGCTTCAGCCCCACGAGGAACAGAAGTACTGCGATCGAGATCTGGCTCAGAAGGGCCACGGCCTCGGTCGACCGGACGATATTCAGCACATCCGGCCCGGCCAGAAGGCCCGCGGCGATGAAGGCCACGATCATCGGCTGGCGCAGGAGCGTGCCGACAATGCCGAGCAGAGTGGCCAGCCCGATCAGCAGGGCGATTTCGTAGAAGGTGCCGAGTTCGGGCAGCGACATCGTGGCGAATTCTCCGTTTTTTCAGGGGGCCACGCGGAAGTGGGCGCGACGGGTCTGGATTTCTAGAGGATCGGCGCGAAAAGCCGGGCGAAGCCGTCGCGCAGTTTCACGGGCAGGGATCGTGCGGCAAGGGTTTCGGCTGTCACCGGGTCGCACTCCTGGGCGCGGATGCGGTCGAAATCGGCGGCGAGCCGCGCGCTGAGGGCCGGGTCGTAAACTTCGACGTTGAATTCGAAGTTCAGCCGCAAGCTGCGCGCGTCCCAGTTGGCCGAGCCGAGGCAGACCCAGGCATCGTCCACCAGCATCAGCTTGCTGTGGTCGAAGGGGCCGCGGCGGGAGTGGACGCGCGCGCCATGTTCCAGCACCTGCCAGAAATGCGCCTGTGCGGCCCAGTGCACGAAGGCATGGTCGTTTTCGGCCGGAACCATTATTTCGACGGCCACGCCGCGCAGGGCGGCGGCGGACAGTGCCGCGATCGTCGCCTGATCGGGCACGAAATAGGGCGTGCGGATGCGGATGCTGCGGCGCGCCGTGGCGATGGCGCCGAGGAACAGCCAGCGCATGCGGTCCAGCGCCTCGTCCGGCCCCGCCGCGATGCCACGGGCCGGGGCCCCGCCCGGCACCGGCGCGGGTGCCCCGCGCCAGAAGCCCCTGCCGAGGACCTCGCCCGTGGTGTCGGCCCAGTCCTGCGCAAAGCAGTCGCGCAGATGGAGGACTGCCAGCCCCTCGATCCGGCAATGCAGGTCGCGGAAGGCGCGCCCGGGCGCCTCGGGGCGCCAGTAGGGGGCGAAGATGTTGGTGCCCCCGGTGAAGCCCGTCGCCCCGTCCAGCACCAGGATCTTGCGGTGGTTGCGCAGGTTCGCGGCATGCAGCCGGGCCGGCACCAGCGTGGCGTTGAAGGCCGCGAACGGCACGCCCGCGCGCCGGAGCGGCCGGAAGGCGGACCGCCGCGACAGCCGCACATGCACATCGTCGATGAGCACGCGCACCGCCACCCCCCTACGCTGCGCCGCCGCAAGTGCAGCGACGAACTCTTCTCCGATGCCCGTGCCGTCGAAGAGGAAGGACAGCAGCGCCACGCTGGCCCTTGCCTGCCGGATCGCCGCAAGCATGGCCGGATAGGCCTCGGCCCCGTCCACCAGCGGCGTCACAAGGTTGCCGGGCACGAGCGGCAGGCCCGTCGTCTGCTCGGCCAACCTGTCGAGCCCGGCAAAGGCGGCGGGGGCCGTCGCCGTGTCGGGCGGCGGCGCAGGCACAAGCCGCGGATGATCCTCGCGTATCCGGATCGCACGACGGCGATAGCGGTTGATGCCGAAGAGGACGTAGAGGACCACACCGACCAGGGGCAGGAGCAGGATCGCCAGCAGCCAGATCGTCGCCGAACGCGGATCGCGCTTGGTGACCAGCGCGTGCCCCACCGCCCCGACCGCCAGCAGGAACGTGACCGCCCCGCCGACGAGCGAGGCAATCTCGACAGTTTGAAGGCCGGTCGGGCCCACTAGGTCAGCCCGGGGTGCGGCGCAGCGTCAGCCGCAGCCCTGCCTGCTGGACGATGCCGGCATCGTCCAGGCGGGCCGACAGGAAGGCCTCGGCTTCGGCGATCGAGGTCTCGGCTCGGGCCTCGGTCGTCTCCAGCACT
Organism: Tabrizicola flagellatus; assembly: GCF_046295235.1. Classification (GTDB taxonomy): domain Bacteria; phylum Pseudomonadota; class Alphaproteobacteria; order Rhodobacterales; family Rhodobacteraceae; genus Tabrizicola; species Tabrizicola flagellata_A. Next base: position 71,957 of record NZ_JBKBLV010000017.1, on the reverse strand, counting down.
TCTGCGATGGCCGAGGCCGAGAGGCCCTCGAGATCCCGCAGCAACCAGGCCCGCCGCCAAGCCAGCGGAAGATCCTTCACGACATCGGCGAGGAAGGCCTGCGCAGCGGCTGTTTCGTCCTCTGCGGGCGCGTCGGCGACCGACGCGGTGTCGTCCGGCAGCACATCCGCCAGCGTCAGGCTTTCGTCGGGCTGATGGAATTCCAGGAACTCCTCCTCGACCATGGCCTCGGCCTGATCCTCGGCATCCTCGGGCGGCGGGGCATCCAGCGACACCGCCTGCCCGAAGACCCGGTTGGCAGCCACCTCGCGATTGAGCACCTTGAAGAGGTTGCGCAGGAGCGACAGCCAGACCTTTTCGTCCGGCCGGGTCGGATCCCAGGCCTCGCGGGTGGCGACGGCAGCTTCATCGACCAGATCGTCCAGCGTCGGCCAGTCGGCCGCCAGATCGCCATTGGCGCGCAGGTAGGCCAGCTCGCGCCGGGCCACCGTGCGCAGCCGGTCGAGCAGGGGCGCGATGCCGGCCTGCGACGCGGGAGCGGTGGCAGCGGGCAACGCGGCAAGGCGCGAGGCGATCGCGGCACGGGCTGTCTGCCGCGCCTGCCGGCGCTGACGCTTGCGGTCGTTGAGCCGGTCGAAATGCCCCTTCGCCTCGCGGAACAGGCGATGCACGGCCTGCGCAACAGCGACCTCGGGATCGGTGCCTTCGCCCGACGCGGTCACGATCCGGTCGCGCGGCAGGGTCATCTGCAGATCGAGCCTCGAACGCGGGGGGGGGGCCTTGCAGTTCGGTCAGCACTGCGTGCAGCACTCGATCCTCGGCCCCGTGCCTGCGCAGCAGCGGCGCCAACAGGTCCTCCGCGGACAGCTCGATCAGTTGCGCAAGCGCCGGACCTTCATGGTCGGCGCCTTTTGTCAGCCGTGGGACAATTCGCATGTGCGTTTTCTCTATCCTCTAAGGCAGTTGTGCGGATGGTCGGGGCAGCCGCCCGTGAACAGGTGTCGGATCAACCAAGCTGGCCGCGCGTCCAGTTGGCGATGTCGGCGGCGGACATCGCGCCACTCTGTCGGGCGATCTCGCGACCCGAGCAGAACAGGATCATCGTCGGGATGCCGCGGATATTGTGGCGCGCGGCGATCTCTGGCTCGGCCTCGGTGTCGAGCTTGCCCAGCCGGACATGCGGCTCGAGCATGCGCGCCGCTGTCTCGAACTGCGGCGCCATCATCTTGCACGGGCCGCACCACGCGGCCCAGAAATCCACCAGGAGCGGGATTTCGGCGTTCAGATGCTTGGCGAAACTTGCCGAGGTCAGATCGACCGGCCGGCCCTGGAACAACGCCGCGCCGCAGCGTCCGCATTTCGGCCCTTCTGCCAGGCGGGCGTCGGGGACGCGATTGACGGCCGAACACTCGGGGCAGGCAACGGTGGGCATGAGCGCTATTCCTTCCATCTCGTTTCGGTCGCCCGCGTCGATGCGGCGATCCGTCCGGCTTACTGGCGCAGCGCGCGCTGGCGGCGCTCGGGCAGATACTCGACGCCGCCTGCCTGCCGCCGCACCGGCTGCGGGTAGAGCGTCATCAGTTCGATCACTTCGGCAGGCATCTCAAGACTGACGGGAAGGCCCATCTCCTTCGCCTCGGCGGCGCTGATCGGGTAGTCATGGGTCCAGATTCCGGTGGCCAGCCGCGTGGCTAGCGTCTCGGCGGCCTCGGCGCCCATTCTCGCGGCGAGCAGTCCGCGCGCTGTCTCGGTCACCTGAGCGATCGCCTTGCGGCCGACATCTGCAAGGATCAGCGTCTGGTCCTCGACCTCGGCGATGGGCTTGTCCTCGGCCACGCGGATCACCGAGGCCGCCGGCATGCCGTTCAGCTGCGGGTCGATGGGGCCCAGCACCGAGTGGCGGCACATGACGATCTCGTCGGCGGCAAGGGCGATCAGCGTGCCGCCGGACATCGCATGATGGGGCACGAACACCGTCACCTTGCCCCTGTGCCCCTGGATCGCCCGGGCGATCTGCGTCGCCGCCAGCACCAGCCCGCCCGGCGTGTGCAGCACGATGTCCAGCGGCACCTCGTCGTCGGTCAGCTGGATGGCGCGCAGCACCTCTTCGCTGTCGTTCACGTCGATGTAGCGCACGAGGGGGAAGCCCAGCAGGCTCATCGTCTCCTGCCGGTGGACCAGCAGGATGACGCGGCTGGCGCGGGCCCTCTCGATCTGGGCGATCTTGCGCACCCGCATCGCATCCAGATAGCGGCGCTGCAGCGCCGGCTGCAGCGCCGAGACGATGAAGAAAAGCCAGAGAAGGTCCATTAGCCCCATGGTCCGCGTCCTCCGTTGCGCCGGCCGTCCGGCAGGAACCCATACCGTCCCTCGTCGCCGTAATAGGCGCGATAGCTGCGCCGGGGGCGGCGCACCAACGGCGCGAGCAGCCAGCCCGCGGCGAACCCTCCGATATGCGCCCACCAGGCGATGCCGCCGGCATCCGCCTGCTGGCCCAGCGACAACAGGCCGGGGATTGCCTGCATCGCGAACCAGATCAGCGCAAAGGCAATGGCTGGCAATTCGAAGAAGAACGGCACGATGACGATCGGGATCATCACCACCAGCCGCGCGGCCGGGAACATCCGCGCATAGCAGCCGATCACGCCCGCGATCGCGCCGGAGGCGCCGAGGGCGGGAACGACGGAGGACGGGTTGGCAAAGGCATGGGCGAGGCCCGCGGCAAGGCCGCAGACGAGGTAGAAGGACAGGAACCGGCCCGGTCCAAGCCGATCCTCGACCGCAGGGCCGAAGACCCACAGCGTCCACATGTTCAGGATCAGATGCAGCCAGCCGCCGTGCAGAAACATGTTGGTCAGAAACACCACGGGATCGCCCGGCGCGAGCAGACGAAGATCGCCGAGGAACCGCGCCGGCACCAGCGCTGTGTGGAACAGGAACCGCTCCCGCGCGTGCGGCGGCAGCGCGGTCTGATACAGAAAGACCAGCGCGCAGATGGCGATCAGCAGCCAGACCACCACCGGCGGATAGCGCCTGGCCACGCCGTCGCTATAGGGCAGCATCAGCGCCCCCGATCTTCAACGGAGCCGCGTCGCGGCGGCTCGGGGCGCTTTCTGCTGACGGCTGGGACAGAGGATCGATCGCCACCGGGTGCAGCGGAGGGAGGTTCATTCCGTCCTCGGGCTGACTGGGCCGATGGTGACGCCGGTCCAGGCCGGGGGATCGGAAGCCGGGAAGGACTCGCGTGCGGCTTCCTCGACCGGGTCAAGCGCTTCAGCATCGGCGACGTGGGCGTTCCGCAGCGGCGAGGTCTGTGGCGGCGTTCGTATGGTCGCCGCGGGGGCCGCCGAATAGGGCAGACGCCGAGTCCCGGGGACATCGGCCCCCCGGTGCAGCCGGTGGCGGCTTTTGCCAGCCGCATCCTGCGCGCCCGTGTCCCGGGCGCCGTCCTCGAGCACGATGTAGCGCCAGTCGTTGGCCTCGGCGAAGCGGATCGCGCTGGCCGCATCGGGAAAGGACAGGCGGATCGTGCGATAGGGGTCGGCGCTGGTGGTCCAGCCCATCAGAGGGTCGATCTGCGGGGCGCGGGATGGCTCGAACTCCAGCACCCAGCCGCGCGGGCGCGGCGCGGACTGCGTGACCGAACGATCCGGCCGGCGGATGATCGCCAGCGGCACCGCGCCCGAGCGCAGATCGGTGCCGGGGATCCGCGGGGCGACAGAGGGACGGTTCGCGATCGACATCGGTCATTGACCTTAAGAATCTTTTGCTTACACCTTCATAAACATTGGGAAGATTCCGGCAAGACGGCATCGTGGTTTCCGAACGATAGTCTAAAATCGCAAAGAGCCGTAATTGCTGTGCGATATGCATGCCCCTGTCCGACGCAAGAGGCCGTAGCGTGAACAAGGAACAACAGATCAACATCTGGTACTGGATCGCGGCCTTCCTGCTGCTGATGCTGTTCCAGTCCTGGTGGCAGGGGGCGTCCGTCACCGAGCGCATCCCCTATTCGCGCTTTCTGCAGCTTCTCGAGGAAAACCGCATCGCCGAGGTGCAGGTCCAGCCCGAGCGGATCGTCGGCCGCTACCGCGACCCGATCGACGGGCGGACCCATTTCATCACCAACATTGTGCCCGAGGACCTGACCCGGCGGCTGGAACAGTCGGGCGCCGAATACGACGGGACGGTGACGAACACCTTCCTGTCCACGCTGCTGTCCTGGGTCGTGCCGATCGTCCTGCTGTTCGCGCTGTGGTCGTTCTTCTTCCGCCGCTTCGCCGAAAAGCAGGGTTTCGGCGGCATGATGACGGTCGGCAAGTCGAAGGCCAAGGTCTATGTCGAGAAGGACACGGGCGTGACCTTCGACGACGTGGCCGGGATCGACGAAGCCAAGGCCGAGCTGCAGGAGATCGTCAGCTTCCTGAAGGAGCCGCAGAAATACGGCCGTCTTGGCGCGCGCATTCCCAAGGGCATCCTGCTGGTGGGCCCCCCCGGCACCGGCAAGACGCTGGTCGCCCGCGCCATCGCCGGCGAGGCAGGGGTGCCGTTCTTCTCGATCTCGGGCTCGGAATTCGTCGAGATGTTCGTGGGCGTGGGTGCGGCGCGGGTGCGCGACCTGTTCGAGCAGGCGCGCAAGGCCGCCCCCTGCATCATCTTCATCGACGAGCTCGACGCGCTGGGCAAGAAGCGCGGCGAGGGCGCCTTCGGCGGCGGGCATGACGAGAAGGAGCAGACGCTGAACCAGCTTCTGACCGAGCTCGACGGCTTCGACCCCCGCGAGGGGATCGTGCTGCTGGCCGCCACGAACCGGCCCGAGATCCTCGACCCCGCGCTTCTGCGCGCCGGCCGCTTCGACCGGCAGGTTGTGGTGGACCGGCCCGACAAGGGGGGCCGTGCGGCGATCCTGCGCGTGCATCTCAAGAAGGTGAAGCACGAGGGTCTGGACGTGGACCAGATCGCCGCGCTGACACCGGGCTTTTCCGGTGCGGAACTGGCGAACCTGGTCAATGAGGCGGCAATCCAGGCCACCCGGCGGGGGGCCGAGGCCGTGACGATGCAGGATGTGACCGCCGCCATCGAGCGCATCGTTGCGGGGCTCGAGCGCAAGGGGCGGCTTCTGAACCCGAAGGAACGCGAGGCGGTCGCCTGGCACGAGATGGGCCATGCGCTGGCCGCGGCCAGCCTGCCAGGGGCCGATCCGGTGCACAAGGTCTCGATCATTCCGCGCACCATCGGCGCGCTCGGCTACACCATGACCCGGCCGACCGAGGACCGCTTCCTCATCACGAGGGCCGATCTGGAGAACCGCATGGTGGTGCTGCTGGCTGGACGCGCGGCCGAGGATCTGGTGCTGGGCGAGATCTCGACCGGCGCCGCCGACGACCTTGCCCGCGTGACCGATATCGCCCGGCAGATCGTCACCCGCTTCGGCATGCATCCGAAGCTCGGGCAGGCTGTGCTGGAAGCGCAGCGGGCGAGCTTTCTGGGCGAGGACGGCGCGCCGGGCCTGTCGCCGCGCGACTATTCCGAGGCCACTGCGCGCGAGGTGGACCTGGCGGTGCGCGAGCTGATCGACGCGGCCTATGCGCGGGCGAAACAGGTGCTGACCGAGCGGCGGGCCGACCTCGAAGCCGGCACGAAGCTGCTGCTTGAACGCGAGACGATCACGCCCGATGATTTCCCGCCGCTGAAACCCATGCCGATCGCGGCGGAGTAGAGGCCATGTCGATCCGCTCCGAGTGGAAGGACTTCGGCGACCGCTGGGCGGTCCTGACGCTCTATCAGCGGTTCGAGCAGGTCGTGACGATTGCGCTCTCGCTCCTTCTGATCCTCGTGATCCTCGCCGCGATGTGGAACCTGTTCCTGCGGGTGGTGGTCGGACTGGTGCTGCAAGGTTCGCTCGATCCGACCGATCATCAGGTGTTCCAGGCGGTGTTCGGGTCGATCTTCACCGTCATCATCGCGCTCGAGTTCAAGCGCTCGATCGTGGTCTCGATCGAAAGCCACGACACGGTGTTCCATGTCCGCACCGTCGTGCTGGTGGCGCTGCTGGCGCTGTTGCGCAAGTTCATCATCCTCGACCTCGAAAAGACCGGCGCAGGCACCATCGCAGCCCTTGCTTTTGCAACCCTGACGTTGGGGGGCATCTTCTGGATCATCCGCCAACAGGATCGAGCGCGGCACGCCCCGTCTCCGCCAAGCCCGGATGAGCCTTCATCCGTGCCCAATTCTTGAACCCCACAACGTGTCGTCTGGCACAGGAGAAAGTCAATGCAAGGAAAATGCGACATCTGCGGCAAGCCGGCCACGGTACGGGTCCGCGCCTCGGTCAACGGGCGCACGCAGAACATGGAGCTTTGCGACGAGCATTACCGCGAGGTGCTGCGCCGGCAGGGGCGCACGGCCTCGCCGCTCGAGTCGCTCTTCGGCCGACGCGGCAGCCTGTTCGAGGAGTTCTTCGGCGACGGTCCCCTCCGCAGTCTGATGGGGGATGCGGGCTTCGATCTGCCGCAGATCGGATCGGGCCGCGGAGTTGCAGAGGATGACGCGGTGGTGGACGCCACCTTCGGCGACGAAGCCCCCCGCGCTCGCAGCGCGCGTCGTCAGGGCGGCGGCTTCGCCAGCAAGATCAGCGAGCAGGCCGAGAAGCTGTTGCAGGAGGCCGCGCGCAACGCTGCCGAGATGGGCCGCGCCGAGGTGGACACCGAGCATCTGCTGCTGGCGCTGACCGGCTCGGAAGTGGTGAAGACGGTCCTCGACCAGTTCAAGATTTCGGTCGATCAGCTCAAGGCGCAGATCGAGGCCGAGGCCAAGCGCGGCGAGAAACCCCACGAGGGCGAGATCGGCGTCAGCCCGCGGGTGAAGGACGCGCTGAGCCGCGCCTTCGGCGCTTCGACCGATCTTGGTCATTCCTACGTCGGCCCCGAACACCTGCTGATCGGCCTGGCCGAAGAGGGCGAGGGGCTTGCTGCCAACATGCTGCGCAAGCTCGGCCTGACGCCGCAGGCACTGCGCCAGCAGGTTTCCCGCGTGGTGGGCAAGTCGGGTGCCGAGGACGGCCGCGCCGATGCGCCCACGAACACGCCCGAGCTGGACAAGTATTCCCGCGACCTGACGAAGATGGCGCAGGACGGCAAGCTCGACCCGGTGATCGGCCGCGCCGCCGAGATCGAGACAACCATCGAGATCCTCGCCCGGCGCAAGAAGAACAATCCCGTCCTGATCGGCGAGCCTGGCGTGGGCAAGACGGCCATCGTCGAGGGGCTGGCGCAGCGCATCGTCGAGGGCTCGGTGCCCGAGGCGATCCGCGGCAAGCGGTTGGTCGAGCTGAACATCAACTCGATGGTCGCGGGGTCGAAATACCGCGGCGAGTTCGAGGAGCGGGTGCAGAAGATCCTCAAGGAGATCACCGACCACCAGGGCGAGATGATCCTGTTCATCGACGAGCTGCACACCATCGTCGGTGCGGGCCAGGGCGGCGGCGAGGGGGGCCTCGACATCGCCAACGTGTTCAAGCCGATGCTGGCGCGGGGCGAGCTGAACCTGATCGGCGCGACCACGCTGAACGAATACCAGAAGCACATCGAGAAGGACGCAGCCCTCGAACGCCGCTTCCAGCCGGTCATGGTGCCCGAGCCGACCGTGGCCCAGGCGATGATGATCCTGCGCGGGCTGCGCGACACCTTCGAGGCGCACCACAAGGTCACGATCACCGACGAGGCCATCGTCGCCGCGGCCGAACTGTCCGACCGCTACATCCAGGGCCGCTTCCTGCCCGACAAGGCGATCGACCTGATCGACCAGGCGGCGGCACGGGTGAAGCTTTCGGCCACCGCCCGGCCGGTCGAAGTGCAGGAGATCGAGGCCGAACTGCACCAGCTCCGGCGCGAGCAGGACTATGCCGCCGCACGCAAGAACTATGACAAGGCGGCCGAGATCGGAAAGACGATCGAGGCGAAGGAAGCGACGCTGAAGGACCTGACCGAGGCCTGGGAAAAGGCGCGCGCCACCGGGTCGGCCGAGGTGCTGGCGACCCATGTGGCACAGATCGTCTCGAAGCTGACCGGCATCCCGGTGGACGAGCTGACCGAGGAGGAACGCGCGAAACTGCTGAAGATGGAGGAGCGGCTGCACGAACGGGTCATCGGCCAGGACGAGGCGATCCGGGCCGTCTCGGACGCGGTGCGGCTGGCACGGGCGGGGCTGCGCGAGGGCTCGAAGCCCGTCGCCACCTTCCTCTTCCTCGGGCCGACCGGGGTGGGCAAGACCGAACTCGCCAAGGCGTTGGCCGAGGTCGTCTATGGCGACGAGGATGCGATGATCCGCATCGACATGTCGGAATACATGGAAAAGCACACCGTCGCCCGCCTGATCGGCGCGCCGCCGGGCTATGTGGGCTATGACGAGGGCGGACAGCTGACCGAGAAGGTGCGCCGCAAGCCCTATTCGGTGATCCTGCTCGACGAGATCGAGAAGGCGCACCCCGATGTCTACAACGTGCTGTTGCAGGTCTTCGACGACGGCCGGCTGACCGACGGCAAGGGCCGGGTGGTGGACTTCACCAACACCATCATCATCGCCACCTCGAACCTTGGCGCCGACCGGATCCAGAAGCGGCTTCTCTTGCGCGGCACGGCGGCCGAGCAGCCCGAGAAGCTGAAGGCCGAGCTGATGGAGGTGCTGCGCGGCCATTTCCGGCCCGAGTTCCTGAACCGGCTGGACGACATCATCGTCTTCCACAGTCTGACACGGGACGAAATCCGCCAGATCGTGCTGCTGCAACTCGACCGGGTGCGGCGGACCGCGGCTACGCAAGGCGTGGAGATCGCCTTCGACGACAGCCTGATCGACACGCTGGCCGCCGAAGGCTTCCGCCCCGAATACGGGGCGCGCGAGCTCAAGCGCCAGATCCGCAGCCTTGTCGAGACGCGGCTCGCCCGCGCCATGCTGGGCGGCGAGGTGGCGCAGGGCGACCGGGTGCGGATCGGCTGGGACGCCGGGGCCGAACAGGTGCGGATCGAACCGGTGACGGCGACGGCGCCGGCGGAAAGCCTGCCTGCGGCCGAGGATGCGAAACCCGGCGCCTGAAGGATCAACGGCGGTGGCGCAGGCCGCCGCTTTCTCTTGCAACCATATGAAAAGGCATTGGAATTTTCGGATTTTGCGCCTCTTGAATTCACCGTCGCAGCTTCCTTAATCAATGTCGAACGCCCGAACGGGGTTCACGCAAGACGACGGGTTTGGCCGAGACGGCAAGCCACCGGGGGTGCCAGTTCGGTCCCCGCAGGGTGACGTCTGATGCAAGAGAAGGGTGCCGCCCTTGGCGCCCTGGCCCGTCCTTCGTGTGCGCCGCAGGGCCATTCAGAAGGAGGTGTCCATGATCTACAGTTCTGCACTCTACCCCGCCGATCCCTTCGCGCTGATGCGACGCCTGTCGGAAGACCTCGACCGGATGGCCTTCGGCGGCACCCGCGCCTTTCCCGCGCTCAATGTCTGGCAAAATGACGAGGCCGCGGCGATCACCGCCGAGCTGCCCGGGGTCGAGCCCGCCGACATCGACATCCAGGTCAAGGACAATGTCCTGACGCTCTCGGGCGAACGCAAGGCGCCGGACCTGCCCGAAGGCGCCACCTGGCATCGGCGCGAACGTGCCTTCGGGCGCTTCACCCGCGCGATCCGTCTGCCCTTCCGCGTCGATCCCGAAAAGGTCGAGGCCCGCTTTGCCGAAGGCGTGCTGCGCATTGCCGTAGGCCGCCCCGACGAGGACAAGCCCCGCCGCATCGAGATCAAGGCCGCCTGAAAGAGGAGAACCCAGAAATGAGCACCGAAGTGACCAAGGCCCCCGAACAGACTCCGGCCGAAATCGGCGCCCCGGCCACCCGCAATCGTCCGGTGTGGCGCCCGCTGACCGATATCGTCGAGACGAAGGACGGCGTGACGTTGATGATCGAACTGCCCGGCGTCGCGGCCGAGCATGTGGACGTGGCACTGGAAAAACGCGTCCTGACCATCCGCGCGCGCTCGGGCGTGACCGTGCCCGACAAGCTGCGCCTCGCACATGCCGAATACGAGGCCGGCGATTATGAGCGCGCCTTCACCCTGTCGGACGATTTCGACGCCGAGCGGATCGAAGCCGAGATGAAGAACGGCGTGCTGATCCTGCGTCTGCCGCGCAGTGCATCGACCCAGCCCCGCAGCATCAAGGTCAAGGCCGCCTGACCCGAACCGCGAAAAGGAGAACGACCATGAAGATCAAGGATCTGATCCCCTGGGCGCGTAAGGATGAGTCCGCCCGTCCAGACAGCGCGCAGGACAACCCCATCGCCACGCTGCAGCGCGAGATGAACCAGGTTTTCGAAGGGTTCTGGAACCGCTTCGGCAAGGGTCTGGGCGAGATCGACTGGCCCTGGGGCCATGGCGAGGCGAAGTCGGACGTGGTCCAGACCGACAATGCCGTGGAAATCTCGATCGAACTGCCCGGCATGGCGATGGAGGATGTCGAGGTCACGGTGACCGACGACATGCTGACCGTGAAGGGCGAGAAGAAGATCGAGCGGCAGGAGGAGAAGAAGGGCTACTACCTGTCCGAACGCAGCTACGGCGCGATCTGGCGCACCATTCCGCTGCCTCCCGGCACCGACGGCTCCAAGGCCGAGGCAAGCTTCAGGAACGGCGTGCTGACCGTCCGCCTGCCGCAAACGCCCGAGGCGCAGGCCAAGGTGAAGCACATCGAGGTCAAGGCCGGTTAAGGCGATCTGCCGGGGCGCCGCCGGGGTCAAACAGGGCCGGCGGCGCCCCGGTCATGAACGCAATTCCGCCTCGATACGTCATCGGGCAGTTTGCCGCTGCGGCTCGGAAAGGACAAACATCGCCTGCAGCGCCATCCCGTCTGATCGAAGATTATCCCTATTGATCTTAAAGCGGCGGAGCGTAGAACGCACTGACCTCGGGCGCGCTTGCCGGATCGTTCGGCGGCCTCGCCACCACAAACATTTCGGCTCGCACCCTGCAAGCCTGCACCCATTTCGGACCTTCCCCGAGCTTCGGTTTTATCGCTTAGGTGCCTGGTGCTGAATGGACTGCTCAGGCGGAGAAGGTTGTCTTTCAGTCCCGTTCCCTCCGCCACATTCAGACACCGAATCCGTCCAGGGGCCCCGATTGGGGCCTTTTTTCTTTTTGTTTCAAAGGACGTTGGCAGGTCCATCCGCCCTTCGGAGACTGGACGCTTGACGCAGAATGCGTCTCCGAATGGCCCGCGTCTCTCTTCGAGCGCCCCTCAACGGTCACGGGACGGTGTGAAACGTCCTCGCATTTCCAATGGGTTGCGGCGCTCCTGGGGTCGTCCCGTTCGCGAGTTAATCCGGTGACGGAGACGGACACGAGGGCGCAGGGCGGCCAGAAGGACGGCTCCGTGGCGGCCGATCCCGAAGTCCGGCGGAAGCGTCCGAAGCGAGCCAGAACCCTGCCACCGCCGAAGCCGCGCAGAGACGAAAATGCACTGCGTGAACCTCCTGGGCGAGCGCGTCATGTCCCGCGACTTCGATCGCCAGGTGGCCGAGCTTCAGATCAGGGCGGCGATCCTGAACCGCTTCACCGCCCTCGGAACACCCCTCACGCAGCGCGCAGGATAGGTCTGTCAAGGGAAAGGGGAACTCCGACCATCACGCGATTTGCGCAACAAAGCCCTTTCGACCCTGAACAAATGGGTGACGGCTAACCGCGACACGGATGTGGTATCGCCCGAGGATCGCGAGCTTGCGCGGGAGAACGAACGACTTCGGCGCGAGAACCGCATCCTCAAGGAGGAGAGGGATATCCTAAAAAAGGCCACCCAGTTCTTCGCGAGCCAAAAGCCATCAGGTTTCGGTTCGTCGAAGAACAGCGTGGTGCCTTCCCGATCGACCGGCTATGTCAGGTCATGAACGTCAGCCCTCGCGGGTTGCGGGCTTTCCGCAGCCGCCCGGCCAGCCGCAGACAGCGCACGGATATGGTTATTCTGGCGCATATCAGGGAACAGTCGCATCTGAGCTTGGGCAGCTACGGCCGCCCACGAATGACCGAAGAACTGAAGGAGGTCGGTGTCGATGTCGGGCACCGGCGCGTCGGTCGCCTGATGCGCGAAAACGAGATTACCGTTGAAAGAACGCGCAAGTTCAAGGCGACCACAGACAGCGATCACACGTTCAACATCGCCCCGAACCTGCTGGATCGCGACTTCAAAGCAGATCAGCCGAACCAGAAATGGGCGGGCGACATCAGCTACATCTGGACCCGTGAGGGTTGGCTGTATCTGGCGGTGATCCTCGATCTGCATTCCCGGCGTGTCATTGGTTGGGCAGTCAGCAATCGCATGAAGCGTGACCTGGCGATCCGGGCCCTGAAAATGGCCATCGCTTTCCGAGTGCCACCCAAAGGCTGCATCTTCCACAGCGATCGCGGCAGCCAATACTGTTCGCATGACTACCAGAAGATCCTGCGCCAGCATGGCTTCAAAGTCTCCATGAGCGGCAAAGGTAATTGTTATGACAATGCGGCCATCGAGACGTTCTTCAAAACCATCAAGGCCGAGCTCATTTGGCGGCGGTCATGGGCAACCCGGCGGCAAGCTGAGATGGCAATCTTCAAATACATCAACGGGTTCTATAATCCGCGACGACGCCATTCAACACTGGGCTGGAAAAGCCCGGTCGCCTTCGAGCGGAAAGTGGCTTAAACGAGCACTCGGGGCGGCACAAATACGTGACAAGACCACTGGGTCAATGCCGCCGCGATCACCGTGCTGATCGTCTCGGGCTATTTCATCGGCTCGCCGCCGCCCTCGATGCAGATCGGCGATGCGACGCAGCAATTCGTGTTCGGCTACATCCGCTTTGCGCATTTCGCCGCCGGCATGGTGCTTACGCTGGGCTTTCTGGGCCGGATCTACTGGGCCTTCTTCGGCAATCACCACGCGCGGCAGTTGTTCTATGTGCCGTTCTGGAGCGGCCATTTCTGGCGCGAGGTGGCGTTCGAATTGCGCTGGTATCTGTTTCTGGAACGCGAGCCGAAGAAATACATCGGCCACAACCCCCTGGCGCAAACGGCGATGTTCTTCTTCATCACGCTTGGCGTCGGTTTCATGGTCGTCACCGGCCTCGCGCTTTACGCCGAGGGCGCGCAGGAAGGCAGCCTGACGCATCACCTGTTCGGCTGGGTGCACGGGCTCACCTGGAACAGCCAGCGGCTGCACACGCTGCATCACCTTGGCATGTGGTGGATCGTGATTTTCAAGATCATCCACATCTACGTGGCGATCCGCGAGGATATCATGAGCCGGCAGTCCATCGTCTCGACGATGATCTCGGGGCACCGCAGCTTCAAGGACGACCGGCCCGACTGACGCTTGCGGATTTCCTGCCGGTGCGGCCTCGGGCGATTGCCCGGGGCCGCTTTTTCATGCCGGCGGTGCGGCGTGCGCGCGCGTGCCACGCGGTCGGCCGGGTGTGGCCGGGACGCGGCCAGCCTTGCCCCGAACTTTTTGCCATCCCCGAAACGAAAGGCTTTGACAGGCGCGATTTGCGGCGATACTGATATGGAAACGTTTACACAAACGAGGGATAGCCCGAATGAAATCCGCACGCATGAACCGCTTGTTTGGCCCTTCGGGGAACTGTTTCGACGTGGCTATCGACCATGGCATGTTCAATGAAGGCAGCTTTCTGGCCGGGATCGAGGACATGCATGCGGCGATACGGATCGTGGCCGAGGCCCGGCCCGACGCCATCCAGTTGCCGCCGGGCACCGCGCCGATCCTGCAAGCCATCCCTGGCAAGGACCGCCCCGCGCTGGTGCTGCGCACCGACATTGCCAACGTCTATGGCACGCCGCTGCCCTCGGCGCTGTTTTCCGAGGTGATCGACCGGCCGGTGGAGCAGGGCCTGGTGCTGGATGCGGCCTGCGTGGTGGTGAACCTGTTGCAATTGCCCGGCCAGCCCGAGGTCTATCGCGCCTGCATCCGCAACATCAACGCGCTCAAGCGCGAGTGCGAGATCTACGGCATGCCGCTGATGGTCGAGCCGCTGGTGATGCAGGACAACACGCGCGGCGGCTATATGGTCAATGGCGACCTTGCGCAGATCCTGCCGCTGGTGCGGCAGGCGGTGGAGCTTGGGGCCGACATCATCAAGGCCGACCCCTGCGATGACGTGTCCGAATATCACCGGGTGATCGAGATCGCGCAGCGCGTGCCCGTACTGGTGCGCGGCGGCGGGCGGGTGTCGGACGCCGAGATCCTGACGCGCACGCATCGGCTGATGACGCAGGGCGCGCGCGGTATCGTCTATGGCCGCAACGTCATCCAGCACGCCAATCCCGGCGGCATGACGCGGGCGCTGATGGCCATCGTGCACCACGGCGCCACGCCCGAGGCGGCGCTGGCGATGTTGGGGGCGTAAGGATGGGCCGGGTCATCCGCTTCGGCATCATCGGCTGCGGCTTGATGGGCCGCGAATTCGCCAGTGCGGCGGCGCGCTGGATGCATCTGACGAGCATGCGCGCGCGGCCCGAGATTGTGGCGGTCTGCGACGTCAACGAAAGCCTGATGGGGTGGTTTGCCGACCATGTGCCGTCGGTCACGCAGGCCGTCACCGATTATCGCGCCCTCCTGGCCAACCCCGACGTGGACGCGGTCTATTGCGCGGTGCCGCATGTGCTGCATGCCGAGATCTATCCGGCGATCCTGGCGGCAGGCAAGCACCTGCTTGGGGAAAAGCCCTTTGGCATGGATCTGGCGCAGAACCGGGTGATTTCCGCCGCCATTGCCGCACACCCCGAACTGGTCGTGCGCTGTTCGTCGGAAATGCCCTTCTATCCGGGCGCGCAGCGAGTGATCGACTTTGTCCGGTCCGGGGCCGTGGGCGAGGTGATCGAGGTCGAGGCGGCGTTCCTGCATTCCTCGGACATCAACCCCGACAAGCCGATCAACTGGAAACGGATGGTGGGGGTGAACGGCGCCTATGGCTGCATGGGCGATCTGGGGATGCATGTGCTGCATGTGCCGCTGCGGCTGGGCTGGCGGCCCGATGCGGTGTCGGCCAGTCTGATGAAGCGCGTCTCCACGCGACCCGACGGCTCAGGCGCGCGTGTGGCTTGCGAGACCTGGGACAATGCCACGATCACCGGCCATGTGGCGGCGGGCGATTTCCCCCTCGTGCTGAAAACCTGGCGCATCGCGCCGGGCGAATCCAACACGTGGTCGATCCGGGTGCTGGGGATGCAGGGCAGCGCGTTCTTCACTACCAAGCATCCCCGGCAGTGGCAGAAACTGGAATATCGCAACGGCGGCCCGCAGGCCTGGCAGGTCGAGGATCTGGGCTATCAGTCGCTGTTTCCCACCATCACCGGCGGCATCTTTGAATTCGGCTTTACCGACGCAATCCAGCAGATGTGGGCGGCATTTGTCGATGAACTGGCGGGCGGCGATGCGCGCGGCTTTGGCTGCGCCACGCCGGACGAGGCCGCGGCGCATCACGCCATCCTAACTGCAGCGTTGCAGGCCGGCACGACGCGCCAGGTGGTGGCGGTCGATTATGGGGCGGCGGCATGAAGCGGTCAGAGATCAATGCGGCCCTGCGGCAGGCGCAGGCGGTGCTGGCGGCGCATCACTGGGCCTTGCCCGCCTGGGCGGGCTGGGGGGCGGCCGATCATGCGGCCAACCCCGCGCAATCGGCCTATCTGAAGGCGCGGCAACTGGGCTGGGATGTCACCGATTTCGGCTCGGGCGATTTCGCGCGGCGGGGGTTGGTGCTGTTCTGCGTGCGCAACGGCATCCAGGGCGATGCGGCTGAGCGGCCCTATGCCGAAAAGCTGTTGTTTGTCGGGGTCGATCAGGAAACCCCGTTCCATTGCCACAAGGTCAAGCTGGAGGACATCATCCTGCGCGGCGGCGGCACGCTGGTGGTGGAGTTCACGGGCGAAGGCAGCTTTGAACCCGATGCCCCGGTCTGGGTCGATGGGCGGCGGGTGGACGCCTTTGCCGGACCGATCCGCCTGAACGCGGGCGAAAGCGTGACGATTCCGCGCGGGCTGATGCACCGGTTCTGGGCCGAGGGCGCGCCGGCCTTCGTGGCCGAAGTCAGCCAGTGCAACGACGATCACGCCGACAATTTCTTTCTGGAACCGGTCGGGCGCTTTGCCGAAATCGACGAGGACGAAGCCCCGCTCTATCCCCTGTGGAACGAGGCTGCGCGATGAGCGGCAGCCCGGACATGACGCGGCGCGGCATCGCCTGTGCGGGCAACTGGATCGTCGATGTGGTCCACAGCATCGACCATTGGCCGGCGAAAAGCGATCTGGTGCAGATCCATGCCGAGGCCGAGGGCGTGGGCGGCGGCGCCGCAAACGTGGCTCTGGATCTCGCGGCGTTCGATACCGGTCTGCCAGTGTTTGGCGTCGGGCTGTTGGGCCAGGATCGTCACGCCGAGACGGTGCGGCGGGCCTGCGCGGCGGCGGGGGTGGATACGCGCTGGCTGGGCGCGACCGAGGCCGCCCCCACCGCGCATACCCATGTGATGACCGTGCCGGGCGACAGCCGGACCTTCTTTTATCACCCCGGCAGCAACGATCTGCTGGCCGAACCCGAGGTGCCGGTCGAGGACATGGCGGGGCTGCGGCTGTTCTACCTGGGCTATCTCAACCTCTTGGCGCGGCTGGATGCGCTGGACGCGGGCAGCACCGGTGCCGCGCGCCTGTTGGCGCGGGCGCGGGCGGCAGGCCTGACGACCTGCGTCGATCTGGTCTCGCGTGACCACCCGGACTTCCGGGCCTCGGTCGAGGCTGCCCTGCCGCAGATCGACTATCTGTTTCTCAACGAGGTCGAGGCCGCGCGCGCCACCGGCCTTGCGGTCAGCGGTCCCGATGATGCCGCGGGTCTGCTGCGCGCCGCCGATCATCTGCTGATGCGGGGCGTCTGCCGGGCTGTCGTGATGCACACGGCAAATCTGGCCCTCTGGGCCGGGGCGGACGGTCTGCGCCTGACCCGCCCGGCGCTGCCGGTGCCGCCGCAGGACATCGTCAGCCCGGTGGGGGCAGGGGATGCCTTTTGCGCCGGCGTCCTGCTGGCCGTTCACGAAGGCTGGACGCCCGACGTGGCGCTGACCCTTGCCCACCGGGCCGCGGCGGCGGCGCTGCGCGGCGCGACCGCCACCGATGCCATCCCGCCGCTGGCGCGGCTGATGCCCGATCATCCCCCGCTCGGGCAACGGATCATCGAGGGGAAAGAGACGTAAGCAACCTTTCAGGGAGGAAAGACCATGCAACTGACCAAACGCGGCCTTTTGAAAACGACCCTTGCCGTGCTGGCGCTGAGCCTGGGCCAGCCGGTTGTGGCGCAGGACAAGCCGGTGATCGCCTCGGTGGTGTTCCAGGGCGACCAGTTCATGAAATCGCTGCAACGGGGCATCAGGGAAGGTGCCGAAGCGGGCGGTGCCGAGGTGCTGGAGATCAACATCGACGGCGACCAGGCCAAGGAAGCCGAAGCGATCGACACGTATATCGCGCGCGGCGTGCAGGCCATCGTCATTGCGCCCTTGTCGGCCACCAACTCGGCCGGGGCGCTGAAACGCGCCAAGGATGCCGGGATCGTGGTGATCGCGCTGAACGGCGGACTTGAGGATGGCAGCATCGCCGCCGCCACCTTCTCGACCGCCAACGCCGACCTCGGCAAGACCAGCGGCATCGAGGCAGCGGCCTACATCAAGGACAACCTGGGCGGCAGCGCCAAGGTGGGCATCCTAGGCTTCTCGTCGCTCTTGCCGGAACAAAGCGGCCAGCGCACCGGCGGCTTCAAGGAGGCCGCAGCGGTGGGCACCACCATCGAGGTGGTCTCCGAGCAGGACGCCTGGCTGCCGGAAAAGGCCGTGACCGTGGCCACCGACATGATGACCGCGCACCCCGAGATCAACGTGATCTTTGCCGCCAACGAAGGCGGCACTGTGGGTGCGATGCAGGCGGTGCGCAATGCCGGCCGTGCGGGGCAGGTGGCGGTGTTCGGTGTGGACGGGTCGGAACAACTGGCCAAGGGCCTGATGGCGGGCGACAACGTGCTGCAAGCCGTCACGGCGCAATCGCCGGTCGAGATGGGCCGCATGGGGGCAGAGGCTGCGTTGAAGGTGCTGAAGGGCGAGGCGGTCGAGGCGCAAACCACCGTGCCGACGCTGCTGCTGACCCGCCGTGACCCCGCCGCCGTCGAGGCATTCCTCGCCACGCTGCAATAAGTGCAGCCTTTCCCTGCCGCCCATGGCGGCGGCAGGGATCGACGGAAAGGGGGGAGCATGTCCGGTTTCGATCTGGAACTGCGCGGGCTGACCAGGCACTATGGGACTGTGCGCGCGCTGGAGGGGTTTTCGCACCGGTTTGCCGCAGGGCAGGTGCATGCGCTGATCGGCAAGAACGGTTCGGGCAAAAGCACCTTCGTCAAGATGATGTCGGGCGCGGTCGAGCCGACCTCGGGCGAGATCGCGGTGAACGGCACCGCCTTGCGCTTTCGCACTCCGCAAGAGGCGCTGCGCGCGGGCATCGTCACCGTCTATCAGGAACTGAGCCTGGTGCCGGGCCTTTCGGTCGCGGAAAACATCTTTCTGGGCCGGTTGCCGCGCAGGCACGGTCTTATCGACTGGCCGCAGCTTTTTGAGCGCGCGTCCAGGCTGCTGGCCGACATGGGGGCCAGCGACATCGACGCCCGGATGCCGGTCGAACGGCTGTCGCTGGGCCGCCAGCAACTGGTCGAGATCGTCAAGGCCAGCAGTCTGGAGCCGCGGATCCTGCTGCTGGACGAGCCGTCGTCGGCGCTGGCCGCGACCGAGGTGGACAGCCTGTTTGCGCTGGTGCGCCGCCTGCGCGACCGGGGGGTGACGGTGATCTACATCTCGCACCGGCTGGCCGAACTGCCGCAGATCGCCGATACCGTGACCGCGCTGCGCGATGGGCTGTTCGCAGGGTCTGTGCCGATGGCCGAGGCGACGCCGCAGGTCATTCTGGACATGATGTTCGGCGATATACCGCCGCTGGACCGGCCAATCCGCGCGCCGGCCGCCGGTACCCCGGTGCTGAGCGCGCGCAATCTGGCGATGGCACCCTGGCTGACCGATGTCAGTTTCGATTTGGCAGCGGGCGAGGTGCTGGGCATTGCCGGCATGCTGGGGTCGGGGCGCACCGAGCTTTTGCTGGGCCTGTTCGGCGCGCGCCGCTTCGATGCGGGGCGAGTTGTGCTGCTTGGGCGGGATGTTTCGGACGATGACCTGCCGGCGCGCAAGGCAGCCGGGATGGCCTATACGTCCGAAGACCGCAAGCACGCGGGGCTGGTGCTGGACCATTCGGTGCATGCCAATCTGTCGCTGGCCTCCTTGCGCCAGATGGCCCTGCGCGGCTTTACCTCGCTGGGCCGCGAGCGCCCGCATGTTGCCCGCCAGATCGCGGACCTTCAGATCAAGGTGGCCGACCCGATGCTGCCGGTGGCCAGCCTGTCGGGCGGCAACCAGCAAAAGATCGTGGTGGGCAACTGGCTGAACACCGCGCCGCGCGTCTTGCTTCTGGATGAGCCGGGGCGCGGCGTGGACGTGCAGGCCAAGCGCCAGATCTACCGCATCATCTGGGATCAGGCTGCGCGCGGCGTGTCCAGCATCGTCGTGTCCACCGAACTGGAAGACCTGGCCGAATGTTGCGACCGGGTGATCGTCCTGCGTGGCGGGCGCATCACCGCAGAGTTCACCGGCGCGGCGCTTGAGCCCAAGTCGCTGTATGCCGCCACGATGACCCCTTTGGCGCAAGCCGAACCCGTAACCGAGAAAGCCTGAGCCATGTCGAACCTGCTGCGCCAGCATTCCATGCTGCTGATCCTGATCGCGTTCTATATCCTGGTGGCCCTGACCGGGCGGGGGTTTCTGACGCTGGACAACCAGTTGAACATCCTGCGCAATGTGGCTGTGCCGGGGATGATCGCCTTCGGCATGGCGCTGGTGATCATCGTGGGCGAGATCGATCTGTCGGTCGGCTCGATGGTGGCGGTGTCGGCCTGCATCACCGCCTGGATGGTCGATTGGCTGTCGGGCGGCGCATTCGAGGCATCTGTGTGGGTGGTGGGGGCGGCGATGCTGACAACGGTCGGCTTTGCCGCCGCGGTGGGCTGGTTCAACGGACTTCTGCGCCAGAAGATCGGCGTGCCGACGTTCATCTCGACATTGGCCATGATGGCGACGTTGGCGGGGATGGCCAACCTGATCACCGGCGGCGCACCCATCGAGAGCTTTCCGTCCTGGTATTACGTCATCGGCTCGGGCCGGCTGTTCCATGTGCCGGTGCCGGTTTATCTGCTGATGCTGGCCTTTGTGCTGACCTGGGTGTTGACCAACCACACCGCACTGGGGCGCGAGATCTATGCCGTCGGCGGCAACATCGAGGCGGCGCGGCTGTCGGGGATCAACGTCTGGCGGGTCAAGACGATCTGCCTGATGATAACCTGCGTGTTCGCGGCGATCGGCGGCATCGTCTATTCCTCGCTGATCAACTCGGGCAATTCCACCATCGCCCGCGGACTGGAGCTTGAGGTGATCTCGGCCGTCATCATCGGCGGGGTCAGCCTGTTCGGTGGCAAGGGGTCGATCTGGGGGGCCTTTGTCGGCGTGCTGTTTCTCGGGGTGTTGTTGAACGCGATGACGTTGTGGGGGTTCAACCCCTATGCGCAGCAAGTCGTCAAGGGCGCGCTGATCCTGGGCGCGGTGCTGGTGAACTTTGTGATCGACCGCAAATGATGCCAAGGTTGGACTGGGACGGCGGCACGGTCGGCCTGCAAGCCTTGGGCGCGATGCTGGACGGCCTGGCGCTGGATTTGCCGGACGGGCGCAGGGTGCATCCGTTGCACACTGCCCCTTGGGCCGATGAAGCAGGGGCCGATGCGCTGCCCGGCATCTTGCGGCGGTTGCGCGGTGAATGGCCCTGCGTGCCGTTCGGAGCCGACGACCCGGCCCCCTTGCCCGACCGCTGGCAGGTGGGGCAAGGCGCCCCGCACGGCCTGCCGCACGGGTTCGCCGCCAACGAGGTCTGGCGGGTCTGGCGCGACGAAAACCGGCTTTGCGCCGACATCCGCTATCCCGAGGATCACCCGGTTGCGGCCCTGACACGTAGCGTGGCCCCTTGTGCGGGCGGGGTCGAGATGACGCTCACCATCATCCCCCGGCGCGATTGCCGGCTGCCGGTGGCCGTGCATCCGGTGTTCCGGCTGCCCGTCCCCCCCGGCAAGGCCCTCCTGAACCCCGGCGCGCATGGCCTGATCTGGACCCATCCGGCGCAGTCCCCCGATCCCTGTCCGCTGCGCCCGGACAGCACCGCCACGTCGTTGGCCACCCTGCCGGGGCGCGATGGCGGCACGGTGGACATGACGCATCTGCCCCTGGCGCAAGCCAGCGAAAGCCGCATCCTGCTGACCTGCGCCAGTGGCCGCTTTGCGCTCGACAATCCGGCCGAAGGCTACAGGGCTGTGCTGGACTGGGACAGCACCGCCTTTCCGCATCTGATGCTGTGGGTCAGCAACCGTGGCCGCGCCGACGCGCCGTGGCAGGGGCGGCATCTGGCGCTTGGGGTCGAGCCGTGCTGTGCGGCCTTCGACCTTGGCACCGCGATTTCGGCGCAGGACAACCCGCTGACCCGATCCGGCGCTGCGACGGCTATCGCCTTGCAGGCCGGATCGCCATGGAGAACGTCGTATCGGATTGGTGTCGAGCCGTTGTAACCCCGGCCGACGCGCCCGGTCAGACCCGGACCGGGGCGGTCGTGCCGCGTTCCACCAGCCGCAGGCTCAGGTCGGTGGCATCAGCTTCGGTCGGTGAACGGCCCGCCATCAGGCCGCAAAGCCGGGCCACCGCCACCCGGCCCAAAGCCCGCAGCGGCTGGGCCACGGTGGTCAATGGCGGAATGACGTAGCGGGCCGCCGGCAGATCATCAAAGCCGATCACCGAAATATCGCCCGGCACCGACAAGCCCTGCGCCACAACCGCGTGCACGGCACCGATTGCGGCAATATCCGTGGTGCCGATGATGGCGGTGGGCGCAGCCCCACCCGCCAGCATCGCCAGCGCCAGTTCGCGGCACTCCTCGAACGTGTGCACCCGGCCCAGATGCACCGCAAGCGGGGACAGGCCCTCCAGCGCCAGTTCCTCGGTCACGCCGCGCAGGCGGTCCTGGATCGGCGCGCTGTGCTCCGGCGCCCCCACCACGGCAATCCGCCGGTGGCCTAGCGCACGCAGGTGCCGCACCATCATCCGCCCGCCCAAGGCATGATCCGAGGTGACGGTCACGTCGGTGATGCCCGGCAGGGTCCGGTCCAAGGCCACCACGGGGATGCCCTTTTCCACCAGCCGCCGATACGGCCCGCCGTCTGATCTGACACTGACCGCCAGCACGCCATCCACGCGTTGTGCAAGCAGCGCCGAGATATACTGCATCTCCCGCTCCTGGCTTTCGGCGGTCGAGCAGATGATGGCGTGATAGTCGCGGGCAAACAACTCTTGCTCCAGCGTATGGGCAAGGATGCCGAAGAAGTGCACATCCAATGCCGGCACCAGCACCCCCACCACCCGGCTGGTGCCGCGGCGAATCAGGCGCGCGCCGGCGTTGGGGGTGAATTGCAACTCGTGCATCGCCTGTTCAATCCGGGCTCGCGTGTCGGCGCGCACATAGCCGCTGTCATTCAGGGCGCGCGATACCGTGGCAATCGACGTGCCCGCACGTTTTGCGATATCGCGGATCCCGGTCATGTGCCACCACTCCTGCCTGTTCAAGCCTTTGATTGGCATGGACCCGCTGCGGATGTCACGCGCGGAGTTGCCCGGCAAAATTGCCATCCCTGTCTTTCGGGCAGATGTGAAACGCAAGACGTCAGTTCTCAGGCGACAGATCGGCAGCTTTCGGGTGGCGTGCGTCTGGCGCAGGCATGCACGCCATCAACAGAGCCGGGGCAGCTCAGGAAGTTTCCTCTCAGATCCAGTCACCATCTATCGTGAATTCCTGGCCCGAGCACATCGCGCTGTCGTCCGAGGCCAGAAAGAGCGCCAAGGCAGCAACGTCTTCCGGGCGGATCGTGCCTACGAGCGACTGCTTCTGATGAAGCAGCTGTTCCCCTTCTGCGTGGAAGTGATCCCGCAATTGCCGTTCGGTCAGAACCCAACCGGGAACGATCGTGTTGATACGAAGATGGTGTTCCCCCATCTCCTGTATGAAAGACCGTGTAAGACCGTGTAAGACCGTGTAAGACCGTGAATTGCGGCTTTGGCGGTGGTATAGGCCGGCATCGTGCCATATTTCGCCTTCCACGAGATGGAGCCGAGGTCGATGATCGAACCGTGTTCGCGCGCGATCATGCCGGGAGGCACCGCTTGAATTGCAAAAAACGCGGGGCGCAAGTTGATGGCCATCGCGTTGTCCCACTCGGCGCAGGTCAGGTCTCGCCAATCTTGGCGACTGTCATTCGCCACGTTGTTCACCAGCACGTCGATCGTGGCCCAGCGGTCTGCGGTGTTTCTAAGGGCCTGTTGCAAGGCATCGGTGTCGCGGACATCGACCGGGTCAAAACGGGCTTCGTGTCCTGCTGCGCCTAAACTTGCCGCCAGGGCTTCGCCCTCCGGTATTGCAATGTCGCAAAAGCCCACCCGCATACCCTGACGCGCGAAGGGTGTGACCATGGCACAGCCAATGCCCGTCGCGCCGCCGGTGACAAAAGCTGTCCGGCCCTTCAGCCCGGGATAAATGGCATTTGGCAGCGGTCGGTTCATGGGAAGTGTCCTTCAGTGGGATAGGTCATCCGATCCGTTCACCTCGCCTTGCGGCGCATCTTCGCTTGGAACGCGATGACCAGGGCCGCGAGGCCAAGGGTCAGGACCAAAAGTATGGCCAGAACGGCGTTTGCGGCCGGGGTGATGCCAAGTCGGGTCATGCCCCACAGCCGCACCGGAAAGGTGCTTTCAGTTCCGGTCAACAGCAACGTGATCAGCGTTTCGTCAAACGGGACTGCGAAACACAGCACTGCGGCGGCGGCGGCAGTGCTGCCGCGGAGGTTCTGCGTTTCGGGCTGTCGAGGTCGGATGGGCGAGGCCGTAGGCCCATTCGCGCAGCAGGGTCTGGATGAACCGCTCGGCCTTGCCGTTGGTCTTCGGCGTGTAGGGCCGGGTGAAGATGTGGCGATGGCCAGCAGTCGCAGCGCCTTGGCGAAGCGGCGGGAGCGATAGGCGCTGCCGTTGTCGGTCATGACCCGTTCGACCCGGATGCCCTGGTCGCGGAACCAGCGCAGGGCGCGCAACAGGAAGCCGGTGGTCGTGATCTTGCGCTCGTCGCCCAGCACCTCGACATAGGCGAGCCGGGTGGCGTCATCCACGGAGACATGGACGAAGTCCCAGCCCGCGCCCCGGCTGCGGCATCCCAGCCTCGTGCCGGTGACGCGGTGGCCGGGCTGGTCGAACCGGCCCAGCTTCTTGATATCCAGATGGATCAGCTCGCCCGGCCGCGCCCGCTGATAGCGGCGCACCGGTTCGGGCGGGTCGATCTGCGCCAGCCGCCCAAGCCCTTCGCGCCGCAGCCAGCGCGCCACCGTCGAGCCGGCCAGGCTCAACTTTGCGGCAATCGCCGCCCCCGTCATCCGCAGCGTCCGACGCAGATGCCCGATCACCGCCGCCGTCGCCCTCTCCAGCCGCCCGCGCGGAACCGGGCCAGCCATTTGCGCACGGTGCGGACGGACACTGCGAAGGCCGCCGCCACCTGCGCCGCGGTCTCGCCCGCCGCGATCCGCAAGACGATCTCTACTCGACTGTAAACGGTGAGACGGGCATTCTGATGTCGGTGGCGTGGGTGAAGCCTTCCGGCTGCTCGGGGATCTGGCGCGGGAAGTCTGGTCGCGTATCGGTCTCCTCCGCCTACTGGCAAGGCGGCCGTGTATGCCCGTAACCGAGCGGGGGCCCCTTGGATCGACGTGATGCGCCCCTCCGGCCGAGACTTCCCGCTGCAACCGCATTTCGGGGTCAACCGGATCGCCAACTGGTCGCCATCTGTCACCAGCACGATCACCACCGAAGGCTTGCCCGTCACGTCGGTCGGTACCGTGTCAACGCCCACGCTGGCCGCCACAAACCTGGCCGCCAGCATGCGCCGCTGGCGGCTGACTTCGGCGGCGGTGGTGGATTCGGCCGCAGAACAGCGTTCTGCCGGATGGGCCTGCTGGCGCGGCAACGCTGCGGGCCTCGGTGGCTGGACCTTCGTCACTCGGATTTCGCTTACGACACTTCAGGCGACGGGCATGGGCTTTTTCGGCCTCTACGGTTCCATCGCCGCGCTGACGACCACACTGACGCTGGCCACGGCCATCAACTGCATCGGCATCGGTTTCCAGCGCGGCTCCCACACCCGCTGGCAATTGGTGACGAACGACGGCACAGGTGCGCCGACGCTGACCGACATGGGGACGAGTTTCGCCATCGCGACGGGTGGTGTCCTGACCATGTTCATCGCGGCACCGCCCAATGGCAGTTCCGTCTGGGTGCGGGTGGTGGACGAGGTTTCGGGCGCGGTGTTCGAGCAGGAGATCACGGTCGATCTGCCAGCGAACACGCAGTTCTTGTCACCGCGGCTGTTCATGAACAACGGGGCAACGGCGGCAGCAGTCGCTTATGACTGCTCGGGGGTGTATGTCGAGACCGACTTCTGACGATGTTTCAGGCTTGGTTTGCAGCGACAGCCAGACGCTGGTTCAGGAGAATTGATGCGACGATCTGAGCGGCGGCCATGGCGACCAGACCGCCGAGAAGGAAAGGCGCCGTCCTGACCAAGGCCGGCATCGCGGTGGCGGCCAGTGCGATCAGGACGTATGGCCAGCCGCTGGTCAAGGGTCGGCGGTATGTTGCGAGCGAGATGGTCGTAACGCCTGCCATGGCAAGGGCGGCGCCGATGGAATAGACCCATGGTGACGCCCCCACCAGCGCCGTGTGATGCGCCAGATACACGGTTCCCCCGCCGAGGCTGGCGATCCCGAGGTAAAGCGGGATGTGACCGTAAGCCCATAGACGCAGGTTGCGGCCCGCTGCTTCATCCCGGATGTGCCGTTCGGCCATGCCGCGCGCGCGTTGGAAATAGCCGATCCAGTAGAGAAAACCGAGAGCGGCGCCAAGCAGCGCCACCGCCAGGGTGTCGCCGTGCAACTCGGATCCGTGATCCAGCGCATGCACCGCTGCCGCCGCCGTTTCGCCCAGCAGGATGATGGTAAAAAGGCCGAAGCGTTCGGGCAGATGTTCGGGATGCGGTGGGGCGCGATGGGTTTCGCGCGCGACGAGGAAGGGGGTCACGACGTCAACCGAAAGAGCCGCGGCCCAAAGCGCGGTGCGCAGCGCCGGGTCGGCCCAGATCGACCCGGCCCAAAGCACCGCCTGCCCCCCGTAGATCACCCCATAGATCGTGCAGAGCCGCGCCAGCCCCGGCCGCGTCCTCTCGCGCAGGTAGCCCAGCATCAGAAACGCCTTGAACGCGGCCACCCCGCCGGCAAAGGCCCAGGCCCGCGCACCCAGGGCATCCCCGGCCCCATAGGCGATGAACACCACCGCCAGCATCTGCGCAAAGCCCACCGCCCATTGGTCGGGGCGATCCTTGTCAAAACGGCTGGCGTGAAAGGTATGCCCCAGCCAGAGCCACCACAGGACGAGGAACAGGAAGGTGAACTCCAGCGCGCCCTGCCAGTCGTAGTGCTGCGACAGCCGGCCGGCCAGCGCGGCGACAGCGACGACAAAGACAAGATCGAAGAACAGCTCGAACCACGTCGCCTTGCGTCCGTGGTCGTGGGTCAGGATTTGGGATGTCGGGGTCATGATCTCAAACGATGGTTTGCGGGTTCCAGCCGGTGACGAGGTTTTCCTCCAGCGCGTCCAGCGCGGCGGTGTCCTCGGCACTCAGGCTCAGGGCCGAAAGGGTGATGTTCTCGGCGATCCGCGCGGGGCGGACCGATTTCGGCAGGACGGCCGCGCCGGTATCGAGTCCCCAGCGCAGCAGCACCTGCGCCGGGGTGGCCGCGTGCTGGCCTGCGATGCGCGCCAGCACCGGATGGTCGAGCCTGCGGCCCTTGGTCAGCGGTGAATAGGCGGCGACGGCAACGCCGGCCGCCCGGCAGACCGCCCGCACCTGGCGTTGTTGCAGGAAGGGCGACAGTTCGATCTGGTTCACCGCCGGCATCACCCGCGCACTGTCCAGCAGCTTTTGCAGGTGGCCGGCCATGAAGTTCGACACGCCGATGGCGGGCAGTTCGCCGCCTAGATGCATGTCTTCCAACACCCGCCAGGCGTCGCGGCGAACCTCCGGTTGCGGCCAGTGCAACAGCACCAGATCGGGCGTGAAGCCGAGTGCGGCGATCGAGGCCGCAACCGATCCGGCCACCCGGTCCGGCGCCATGTTCGCCGGGGCGACCTTGGTGGTGACAAAGACCTGCGCCTTGCCTACTCTGCTGTCCCGGATCGCGCGGCCCACCTCGCCCTCGTTGCCATAGACCTGCGCGGTGTCGATATGGCGATAGCCGGCCATCAGCGCCGCTGTCACGGCGGCAATGGTGTCGTCGGGCGTGGCCCGGAACACGCCGAGGCCGACGGCGGGCATGCTGGCACCGGTGTTGAGCGGGATCGGGGGCAGTGCATCCTGGGTCATGGTCCTCATCCCTTCTGCCCCGCGGCAACGCGCAGCGCGACAAGCGCGTAATCGGCGATGGCGCGGTGCACCTGCGGGCCGGCCGAGACCGCCCAGAAGCTGAAATAGGCGTTCGGGTCGCGCCCCTCGGGCACCGGGCGCGCAGGCGCCAGCGGATTGGCGAAGTCGATGATGTCGTAGGGCAGATAGGCTTCGTCGAACACGGTGATGCCCAACTCGCCCGCGCGGGCAAAGGCCGAGCCGAAGGCCGCAGCGCCGTCGAGCACGGTCACCTGCCCGCCGTTCGTTGACAGTTCCGGCGCCCATGCGCGGATGCCCGCGTTCAACTCCTCGGTCGCCGCGGTGGCGCGGGCGGCCTTGTCGGTGCCGGCATAGATCGCGGTCGCCCCCATGTCGGGCATGGTGCCCACCAGGATGTGCCGCGCGCCCGCGCCGATCAGGCGAAGGGCGGCGGCGCGGAGGTTGGCGGCGGGCGGTTCGGCGGCGATGTCGGGCTGGCCGTAGTCCAGCCAGTTGCCGATATCGTGCCCGCCGGCCCAGAGGATGTAGAGCGCCTCAGGGTCAGCCGGCCCCGCCGCCAGCGCCGCCTCGACCTGCCCGCGCAGGCCGGGCAGCGGCACATCGGCGGCCAGGCCGAGGGCCGCGCGCAGGGGTTCGTTGATGTTCCACCAGCCGGTGATGGCGCCCCCCATGGCGTGATTGTCGCGGGCCTCCAGCGGCACGCCCGACAGGGCGGAAAGGTGCTCGACCCAGGTCGGCCCGCCGGTCCAGCGGCCTGCGGCAAAGGGCGGGCTGGGCGGATAGCGATAGTCAGTCAGCGGGCCCCAGCGGCCCTGATCGGACAGGCCGTCGCCAAAGACGACGAAACGGGAATAGGGCAGCATCGGATCGGCCTTTGCCTGAGGCACCAGCGCAAGCGCCAGCGCGGAGGAGAGGAGGATACGGCGGGAGATCATGGATCGGCCTTTCGGATATGGGGCGGGCCGGAACCCGCCCCCTTGGCCGTCAGCGGCCCAGCGTCTGCACCACCAGCTCGGCGGCCGCCCCGCCCGAGAATTGCTGCTGGCCGGTGATCAGGTTGCCGTCGCGCAGCGCGAAGGGCTTGAACATCGAATTGACCACGAAGTTGGTGCCTTCGATCTTCTTCGCCTCTTCCTCGATCCAGAAGGGCTGGATCTTCTGGCCCACCCAGGCATCGGCAAAGGCCTCTTCGCTGTTGGCGAACCCGGTCCAGGTCTTGCCCTTGACCAGGAGATCGCCGTTCGAGAGCCGGGTTTTCAGCAGGATGCAGGTGCCGTGGCAGACGATCGACACGATCTTGCCCGCCTCATAGGCCTTGGCGACGAAGGCGTGCAGCGCCGCATCGTCGATCATCGTCACCATCGGCGACTGCCCGCCCGCCAGGAAGATCGCGTCATAGGCGGTCGGGTCCACCTCGGCGATGGACTTGGTGCCCTTCAGCAGTGCCGCGTGTTTTTCCGACTTCTTGAAGCCGAGCGAGATCAGGTCGTGGGCGGAATAGCCGCTGGCATCCTCGGGGTCCGAGAACCCGTCGGCGACGAGATCACCACCCTTGGCGCTGATGATCTCGACCTCGTAGCCGGCTTCGGTGAAGGTCCAGTAGGGGTGGGTCAGTTCGGCCCACCAGAAGCCCACGGGCCAGCCCGTGGTGGGCGAGGTGCCGGGATTGGCGGCGATCATCAGGACTTTCTTCTTCGCGTGCACGTCGATGGAGGCAGACATTTGGCAATCCTTTCAGAGGGTTTTGGAGGAGGGATAGATGAAGCGCGCGATCAGCGGCGTCAGGCGCGGCATGATGACGTAGGTCATCAGCGATACCTGGATGGTGACGGTCACCAGCACGCGCAGGGCCAGCGGCCAGCCGGTCATCAGCGGGCCGAGGATCAGGTTGAGGATCAGCACCAGCACGAAGACCACCGCGATCAGCACCAGCGCCATGCGGTGCGGGCTGGGCTGCGGCACCTTGGTGCCCGGCGGCGGGTCGAACCAGAATTCGAGGCCCGTCATCCGCTGCCAGGCGGCATCGGCAGCGAACATGTCCGACGCCTCGGCCAGCATCTGTGCACGAAAGCCTGACCGCTCGAACACCTCCAGATGTTCCAGACTGTCGAAGCGGAACACGCTGCGGTATTCGCCGCCGGGTTGGGCGGGGCGGTGGAACTCGGCACCCAGATACCCCTCAAACTTCTCCGCCGCCCCGCGTGTCAGGCGTTCCAGCCAGACCTCGTAATCCTTCTCGCGCCCTGGCTTGACCTTGCGGCGCACGACGATGGTGACGGGATCACTCATGATGCACCTCCGGCAGGGCATACCAGTCGGGTTTCGACTGCGCCCAGAGGTTGCGCATCAGGTGCCGCCCGGTCGGCCCGTCGATCAGCCCGGCCGAGACCAGCCAGCGGCCCGGCTGTTCCTTGACCACCCGCGCGCCGCAGGTGCCGCAGAACGCGCGGCGGCTGGCGGGCGAGGACTGATACCAGACCAGCGCCGCCGCCCCCTCGACCCCGATGGCTTCGCGGGGGGCGGCAACGAAGGCGTTGAAATTGCCGTGCATCTTCTGGCAGTCGCCGCAGTGGCAGGCCATCACGCCCGACGCCTCGGCAGGCAGCGTCAGCCGCACGGCGCCGCAATGGCAGGTGGCGGTGAGGGTCTGGGTCATGGGCTTGTCTCAGGATGTGAACGGGTTTGGTTTGCCACGGGTCCGGCGGCAGTCGGGCCGCCGGACCAGCGCTGTCTCAGGATGCGAGCTGTTCGAGGATCAGCCGCGCCACCGACCCGCCCGAGTTCTGCTGCTGCCCGGTTATCAGGTTGCCGTCGGCCACGGCATAGTTCGCCCACATGCCGCGGTCGGTGTAGTTGGCCCCGCGCTCGCGCATCGCCGGTTCCACCCACCAGTTGAAGAGCTTCGCGCCCAGCACCTCATCGACATAGGCATCCTCGGCGGCCGAGAACCCGGTCACGGTCTTGCCCGCGATCAGGTAGCTGCCATCGTCCAGCTTCACATCGACCAGCGCCGAGACGCCATGGCACAGCGCCGCCGTCGGCTTGCGCGCGTCGTAGAAGGCGCGGATCAGCCCTTGCAGGGCCGTGTTCTCGCGGAAGGTGAACATCGGCGCCTGCCCACCCGCGACGATGATCGCGGCGTGATCGGCCGGGTTGATGTCGGCCAGCGCGGCGGTGGCATCCAGCAGCGGCGCATGTTTCGGCGAGGTCAGGAAGCCCAGCGAGACGAAGTCCTGCGCCGAATAGCCCGACTCGTGGCGCGGGTCGGAATAGGCATCCACCGTCACCCGCCCGCCTTGCAGGCTGGCGATCGTGATCGCGTGGCCGTGGGCGACGAGTTCGGCGTAGGGATGCGTCAGCTCCGCCGCCCAGAAGCCCAGCGGAAAGCCCATCGTCGGATGCGCGATCTCGTTCGCCACCACGATCAAGATGTTGCCGGGGGCGGCGGCGGGGGCATCGGCGCGGGCCTTGGTGACAAGGGGCAGCGTGCCGGCGGTCAAGGCCACGGCGGGGGCCGCGGCAAGGAAGGTTCTGCGGGTCAGGGTCATGTTGGTTCTCCTTGAAGGGGTGATAGTCACCGCGCCAGATGCGCGCCGCCGTCCACGTCAAGCGTGGCGCCGGTGAGGAAGGGGTTGGCGGCCGCCAGCAGGATCGCCTGCGCGATATCCTCGGGCGCGCCGATGCGGCCTGCGGGCAGGCGCGCGGCGGTGGCGGCGAACATGCCGTCGCGGGCGGCCTCGGGCAGGCCAGCATAGGCCTCGGTCGCGGTCATGCCGGGCGAGACGGTGTTGACCCGGCGCGGCGCCAGCTCCACCGCCAGCACCCGCGCCATCGCCTCGAGCGCGCCGTTCACCGCCGCAAGGCCCGAGGTACCGGGCAGGGCCGCCCGCGCCGCCGCCCCGGTGACCAGCGTCACCGATCCGGTGGCGGCCAAGTGCGGGGCCAGCGCCCGGATCACCCGCCAGTAGCCCCAGAACTTGGCGTCGAAAGCGGCGCGCAGGGCGTCCTCGCTCACCTCGGCAAAGGGCCCCCAGGCGACGGCGTCTGAGGCCGACAGCACGAGATGGTCAACCGCGCCGATGCCGTGGGCCAGAGCCGCGACCGAGGCCGGTTCGGTGAAGTCGAGCACGACGCCCGCCGCGCCTTCGGGCCGCGCGTCCAGGCTGGCGGCGCTGCGCCCGGTGACGGTGATGCGCGCGCCTGCGGCGAGGGCCGCCGTGGCGGTTGCCCGGCCGATGCCCTTGGTGCCGCCGATGATCAGGATATGGGTGTTGGTCAGAGTCATCGCTCAGCCCTCCACCGCCGCGAAGGCCCAATTGCGGCCCTTGCCGCGGAACAGCGCCTGATTGATCCAGACCATGCCGAAGGGCTCCAGCAGGCGGGATTTGGTGATGTCGCCCGCGTCCAGCGGCTCGAACCCGAGGTCAGCCAGCAGGGCCGCGACCTGCGCCTTGGCAGCGTCATTGTCGCCCGCCATGAACATCACCGGGCGATGCGGCAGATGGGCGTTCTGCGCCATGATCTCGGCGCCGACCTGGTTGAGCGTCTTGACCACCTGCGCGCCCGGCAGCCAGCCCGCGACCATCTCGCCGCCGCTGGTGGCGTGGCCGATGGTCAACCCCAGCGCGCCAGCGACCATGCCCAGAGGGTTCATGCAGTCGATCACCACCTTGCCCGAAAGGTCGCCCAGCGCCTTGACCGCGCCTTCGGCCACGCCCCAGGGCAGCGCGAGGATCACCAGATCGGCGCGTGCTGACGCCTCTGCGGGAAAGGCGACGCCCGCGCCCGTCTCTGCGGCGAGCGCCTTCACCTCAGCATCGTCCGGGCTGCGCGCACCAAGGGTCACGGCATGGCCCTTGCCCTTCAGTCCCCGGGCGATGGCACCGCCGACATTGCCGGTGCCGATGATCGCGATCCGCATATGATTTTCTCCTTGCTTCATTCGATGAAAGGAAGATATGCGCGAAACGAAAGAAATGGTAACGAATAGCTCTCATGTCTGACTTAAGCACATCCGAACTCAGGTGGCTGGACCTCACGCTTCTCCTCGTGTTCCTCGGCCTTCTGCGTCACCGCAAGGCGCTGGACGTGGCGGCTGACCTGGGCCTGACGCAATCCGCCATCAGCCAGTCGCTGAAACGCCTGCGCGACATCTTCGGGGACGAGCTGTTCCTGCGCCGTCCGCACGGGATGGACCCCGCCGCGACCGCGCTGGCCCTGGAGGCACCGGTGGCGGCGGCGGTCGATGCCCTGCGCGGGGCACTCGGTGCGGCGCGGGCCTTTGACCCCAGCACCGCGACGGGGCTGGTGCGGATCGCGGCACTGGATGCCGAACAGGCGGTGCTGATCCCGCCGTTGGCCGCGAGGCTGCACACCCGCGCGCCGGGGTTGACGCTGACGGTGCTGCCGGTCGGGCGCGCGGCGGCGATGGAGGCGCTGGCCGAAGGCCGTGCCGATCTGGCCCTGGGGTTCATCTGGGAGATGCCCGAGGCCATCCGCAGCGAACGCCTCTACGACGAAGGCTTTCTGGTCGCCGGCCGGCCCGAGGTTCTGCCGCATGCGCCGAAGCTGGACCTCGACACCTATTGCGCCGCCGACCACGTGCTGATTTCCCCCGGCGGCGATCTGCGCGGTGTGGTGGACGACCAGTTGGCCGCCATGGGCCGCGCGCGCCGGGTGGTGCTGGGCCTTCCGGCCTTCCTGCCCGCACTGGCCGCCGTTGCCGCCGTGCGCGCGCTGGTGACGCTGCCCGCCCGCGTGGCACAGGCCTTCGCCCCCGGCTTCGGCCTTGTCAAGCGCACGCTGACCAGCACCACGACCTCCGTCCTATATACCGCCGCCCAGCAGACTGCCGATTGGGGTGCGCCGCTCGGGCCCGGCCAAACGCTTGTGATCCGCATCTACCAGCTCTCGAACCGCCTTGGCCGCGGCACGCCCGCCTCCGTGACCCTCCAATTCTGACGGGATTTCCCATGTCCGACACCACGACCCATTTGGGCTTGCCTTACCTCCTGGCCGCCCAGGCGCAGAAGCATGTCACCCACAACGAGGCGCTGCGGCTGCTCGACGCCATGGTGCAGATCTCGGTCCTCGACCGCACGCGCACCGCGCCGCCCGCCAGCCCGGCAGACGGCGACCGACACCTCGTGGCCTCGGGCGCCACCGGCCTCTGGGCCGGGTGGGACCTGAACATCGCCTTCTGGGTGGACGGCGCATGGCTCCGCCTCGTCCCGCGCACCGGCTGGCTCACGTGGGTCGCGGCCGAGGGTCGCCGAGGTGGACCCGACCGCCTATGACGCGATCTTCCTCGCGGGCGGGCAATCGCCTATGGTCACGATGATTGACGACGCAGCCCTGCACGCCTTCGTGGCGAAAGCCTACGAGGCGGGCAGGATCGTCTCGATCGTCTGCCACGGCACATGCATCCTCTTGAAGACCCGGCTGTCGAACGGCGACCTTCTGGTCAAGGGCAAGACCTGGACGGGCTTTGCCAACAGCGACGAGGCGTTCGCCGACGCCTGGGTGGGCCGGAAGATCCAGCCCTTCTGGATCGAGGAAGAGGCGAAGAAGATCGAGGGCACCAACTTCGTCGTCAACTCGATGTTCAAGCCCTTCGCCCTGCGCGACGGCAACCTGATCACTGGCCAGCAGCAGTTCTCGGGCGGGGCAGCGGCAGAGCTCGTCGTCCAGACGCTGGGCTGCTGAGACCAGACGCGCGGGCCGCACCCCGGCCCGCGCCACCTCCGAGAGAGCTTCCCATGCCGACCCGCCGCTTCCTTCTGTCCACCGAGCACGCGCTTGCGCTGGTGCCCCCTGCAAAGGCTCTGTTGTACAAATCGGCTGAGTGGATTCATCTCGTGAATCCAGTCTGGTAGCTGCGGTGCATGAGCAGACCGCCCCCCCGAGCGACAAGACCGGGAACTGGCCCGCCTGTAACAATGCGCTGAAGAGCCGAGGCTCGCTGGCGATCTGGTTCGACCCCGCCATGACCTGGGTGGCCGCGCCCACCGGCAAGTGTGGCCGCCAGCCCGCTTGGGGCGACGCCGCGATCCAGACCTGCCGGACCATGAAAGTGCTGTTCGCCATGGCGCTGAGGCAGACGACCGGGTTCGTCGAAAGCCTCTTGCGCCTGATCGGTCTGGACTGGGCCGTTCCCGACTTCAGCACGCTGTCGCGGCGCCAGAGTGAGATGGGACCGTGGCCGCAGTGCGGCCGCGTAGGCCCATCGAACACTGAAAGTCAACATCTCCTACCGCGGCTTGGACGGCCCGCTGCACCTCTTGGTCGACATCGAGCCACGGGAACGCCACTGGTCCGAGTGACCATGGCGAGGGGGATCAAGGTGGAAGGCGAAGGGGAGTGGAACGCCCGCAAGCATGGGGGCACGAAGCGCCCCTCGCAATGGTTTTTCGAACCGGTGGCGAACCCGTAGCTCGACTGGCGCAAGATCCGCATCGGGATCGACGCGATGGAGGAAGATCAGGAAACGGTCCAGTGGACCGTTTCTCCGACGACGGCTGGAAATCCGGGCGGCCGAGATCACCACCAGCGACGTGGGCGATGTCGAGCCGGTGAGTGCCACCGGTTCGCGCGAACCGCCGAGGGATGCTGCCCCAACTGCTCGACCAGATCCCGCCCGAGCAGGAGATCGCCTCCGTCACCGCCGATGGTGCCTTAGACACCCGCAAGTGCCACGACGCCATCGCCGCGCGCGGTGCCGCAGCGATCATCCCACCCCGCAAGAACGCCAAGCCGTGGCGCCCCCCCGGTGCCATCGCCCGAAACCAAATCCTGAGGACATCGAAGCGCGTCGGTCGCACGATCTGGCAACGATGGAGCAGCTATCGCCGCCGAAGCCGCGCAGAGACCACGATGCACGCGGCAAGCTACCGGGGCCGCGCCTCTCTGCCCGCAACTTCGACCGTCAGGTCGCAGAGTTCCAGGTCCGCGTCGCCGTGCTCAACGGCTTCACAGCGCTCGGAGCACCCATCACAGAAGCCGCCGGATAGGGCTGTGCAGGGAAAGGGGAACCCCGCCCATCAACCGATTTGCGCAACAGAGACGGTTTCCGGTCCCAAGGATTTGGCAACCCGACCAAATGCCGCGGTGTGAGCATCCTGAAAGCCCAGCTCTTCCCCGCACCTCGGAGCCGGATCAGATAGCGCATGTCGTCCTTGCTGTCCGTCATATGGTGCATTCTGGACAAAAAACTTATGGACATCCGCAGGATTTCTCTTGCTAAATCTTATATTTAGTGGTGATGGCGGAGACGAAGGGATTCGAACCCTCGAGACCCTTTAGAGGTCTGCGCCCTTAGCAGGGGCGTGCCTTCGACCACTCGGCCACGTCTCCGCCTGCCCGTCTATTGGGGAATTCAGCGAAGGGCAAGGGGAAAGGCACTCCGGTTTGCTGGGTTCCAGGACCGGTGACGGACGCGATCCGGTCAGCCGACAATCAGTCAGCGGGCGATAGCGTGGCCCGCCAGAGCGACGACCCGGACCAAGCAAGCCGCAGCCCAGGAAAAAGCCTGCATGACAGGCCATGGATTCCCAAGCGAAATTCCCTAGATACTGCAAGGAAACCAGAATGGCGGAACCTATGACAACAGATTTCACTCCCTGGAGCGCATTGGCAGGCGGCGCTCTGATCGGACTGGCGGCAGTTCTGATGATGGGTCTGCACGGTCGGATCATGGGGGCCACCGGCATACTTGGAGGGCTCCTGCGCCTGGGGAACCCCCAGGACTGGGCACTGCGGGCGGCCATCGTCGCCGGCATGGCATCCGGGCCGCTGGCCTTCTTCCTGCTGTCGGGAAACGCTGCCCAGATCAGCCAGCCGGTGTCTCTGGCCGAAATCGTGCTGGGCGGTCTGATCGTCGGGATAGGCGTCAGCTATGGCGGAGGCTGCACCTCGGGCCATGGCGTCTGCGGCATTGCGCGCCTATCGCGCCGCTCGCTCGTGGCGACCGCCTGCTTCATGGCCGCGGCCATCACCACCGTCTTCGTTGTGCGCCACGTTGTAGGAGCCTGACATGCGCCTTGTCTCAGCCTTCGCAATCGGCCTGATCTTCGGTCTCGGCATCAGCATCTCGGGCATGATCGACCCCGCCAAGGTGCTGAACTTCTTCGATCTTGCCGGAACCTGGGACCCGAGCCTCGCTTTCGTGATGGCGGGGGCCCTCGCCGTCGCCATCCCGGGCTACCGACTGGTGCTCGGACGTCCGCTTCCGACGCTCGCCCCCCGTTTCGAACTGCCCGAAACCCAACATATCGACCAGCGGCTGATCCTGGGGTCGGCCGCCTTCGGGATCGGCTGGGGCATCGCCGGCTATTGTCCGGGTGGTGCGTTGCCCGCGCTTGGCACCGGGGAGGCTTCGGTTTTCGTCTTCGTCGCGGCACTGATCGCCGGAATGCTTGCAGCCCGGTGGCTACAGGCCCGCTATCCCGCCCGCAAACCCGCCTGACAGCTGGAGGCAACATGACCATAACCCCTGACATGTCCGTCAAGCCCGAGGTGACCGGCTTCTTCGATCCGGCAACCAACACCATCAGCTATGTGGTGAAGGACCCGGGTTCCAACGCCTGCGCGATCGTCGACTCTGTCATGGACATCGATTATGCCGCCGGGCGCATCACCTATGACCACGCCAACGAGATCATCGCCCATGTCCGGGAAAAGGGGCTGAAGGTGGAGTGGCTGATCGAGACCCATGTCCACGCCGACCACCTTTCGGCCGCGCCCTACATCCAGAAGCAGCTGGGCGGCAAGATCGGCATCGGCCGCAACATCACCATCGTCCAGGACACCTTCGGGAAGATCTTCAACGAAGGGACCGAGTTCCAGCGCGACGGCTCGCAGTTCGACCGGCTGTTCGACGATGGCGACACCTACCAGGTCGGAGGCATGCGCTGCATCGCGATGCACACTCCCGGCCACACGCCCGCCTGCATGACCCACATCATGGGCGATGCGGCCTTTGTCGGCGACACGCTGTTCATGCCCGACGGAGGCTCGGCCCGGGCGGATTTCCCGGGCGGGGATGCGGGCCAGCTGTACGACAGCATCCAGAAGGTGCTCGCCCTGCCGGACTCGATGCGGCTTTTCATGTGCCACGACTATGGCCCGAACGGACGCGACATCCGGTGGGAAACCACGGTGGGCGAGGAAAAGACGCACAACATCCACATCGCAGGCAAGTCGCGCGAAGAGTTCATCGCGCTTCGCACCGCCCGCGACCGGACGCTGGCCATGCCAAAACTCATCATCCCGTCCCTGCAGGTGAACATGCGCGCCGGCGACCTGCCTCCGCCCGACAAGGACGGGAAGCGCTTCCTCAAGGTTCCGATCAACGGGCTCTAGGCCGCCCCAAAGCTGGCCTGCGAATGGTCTGGCACCGGGCACTCCGGGCCGGACCGCCAAAAGGCCGCCACGCGCCCATGACCTGATCGGCGTCAGGCTTTGCTCCGGTTCTCAGCGCGACGCAAACCTTGGGCACCAGAGCGCCGCCCCGTCGCGGCAGGCGGTCGTCAGGTCGAGGCCGCACCACCGCGAAACCGTTCCGCGACAGCCTCCGGATGGACTCGGGAATTTCACGGTCCCGTCCATGACAGGCCAGTGTCAAGACCGCCGGGGCAGGCACGGCGGCACATCCGGCCGCCGCCCCGGTCCGGGATTGCCCGAAGGATCAAGACCCCGTGGCGGTCGAGGTCGGCGCGGCCTGTTCCTCTTCGTCGTTCCCGCAGGCCAGCGCGCAGAGCAGCACGATGCCGACCACGACCGGGACGATCCACCCGGAACGCGGCGTTTCCGCGACAACCTCGGGCTGACCCTCTTCCTCGACGACGACCGGACCACCGG
>NZ_JBKBLV010000017.1:0-33280 GCF_046295235.1 Tabrizicola flagellatus | reverse complement strand
CCGCAGGCCAGCGCGCAGAGCAGCACGATGCCGACCACGACCGGGACGATCCACCCGGAACGCGGCGTTTCCGCGACAACCTCGGGCTGACCCTCTTCCTCGACGACGACCGGACCACCGGCCTGAGCCGCAGCCGACGCCAGAGCAATCGAGACGGCCAGAACGCCTGATGCAATAGTCTTCATTCCCGGACTTCCTTCCATGAGCGCCACAGATGCGGCGGGTTGCATGCAACCTGGATACTCTGCGTCCCGCAAAAGACAAGCGTTCGGGGGGGCGTGAGGAACGAACGACCCGCGTGCCTGCATCCGACCTGTTGCGGTCCGGATGGGGCAGTCACCATGGGATCGCAAGAGATCGCCGGGTGCCGCAATGGACCACGCGATCCGGGCAGCGTCCGGAGATCAGGCGCGATCGTAACAGACAAGGGCTGACCGCGACGCCGATTTCCCCGGATCGGCATGAGCTGCGCACCCTGCCATAACCAGAAAAGCGCGGCGGCCGAACCCGACCGCCGCGCCGTAATCACAGTCCGAAGCCGATTATCAGGGGACCGGCGGGGCCGGCGGGGCCGGCGGGGCCGGGGTCGGCACGGTCGGCGCCGGGTCATCGTCGTTGCCGCAAGCAATCGCGCAGACCAGCACCAGGCCAACGATGACCGGAACGATCCAGCCCGAGCGGGGCTTCGCGGCTTCGACTTCGACCGCGGGCTCTTCCTCGACGACAACCGGGCCACCTGCATAGGCGGCCGACGAGATCATTGCAGCCGTCAGCAGCGACGCAGCAAACTTCTTCATGGCATTTCCTTTCTCTTGTCCGGATACGTCCGGGGAACGATTGAACGCTAGGCGCCTGCCCGGATCTGCACAACGGATTCGTGATTTCTGTCAAGAATGAGTCGCCGAAGTTGGCTTTCTTGCAACAGAAGTCAGGCGAAAACCGGACCATGCGCCCCTCACGGGGGGCGCATCTCCGACTTGGATCACTTGCCCGGATCGGGGGTCGGCGTGACCGGGACCGGGTCGCTGCCGTTGTTGCCGCAGGCTACGAGGCAGGCCAGCACGAGAAGGCCGATCACCGGCAGGAGGCCAACGCTGCTTGCCGGCTTTTCGGCAACCATCTCGTCGTTGCCCTCCTCGATGATGACGGGACCTCCGGCCTGGGCAACGGACGTGGACAGGACCATGGCCGCCACAGCCAGCGACGCAAGCAAACTCTTCATGTATTTCCCCCATTGGCTACGGGACGCGGCTTTCCCGCCGGCGCCCTCCCTTCTGCGGTAATGCGTCAAGCCGGGGCAGGCAATCAATTCACCTTGCCGGAAACGGTTTCTCCACAGGATTTCGCCGATTTTCATCTATAGGTTGCGCACTGCCCCGACTTTCCGTCAAGATGAGCGACAAGCAGGTGGGCGGCCTGTCAGACCATGCCCGGAACCACCTGATCCGGTGGCCGATGCCCATCGGCGAAGGTCTTGATGTTGATGATGACCTTCTCGCCCATCTCGATCCGGCCCTCGATCGTCGCCGATCCCATGTGCGGCAGCAGGACCACGTTCGGCAACTCGATGAGCCTCGGGTTGATGTCGTTGCCCTGCTCGTAGACATCCAGCCCCGCCCCGGCCAGCTCCCCGGCCCGAAGCGCCCGCGTCAGGGCGTTCTGGTCGATCACTTCGCCGCGCGAGGTATTCACGACCACGGCCGAGGGCTTCATCAGCTTCAGCCGCCGCGCGTTCAGCAGATGGAAGGTCGAGGGGGTATGCGGGCAGTTGACCGACACGATGTCCACCCGCGCCAGCATCTGATCCAGGCTTTCCCAGTAGGTCGCCTCGTGTTCGGCCTCGATTTCGGGGCGCAACCGCTTGCGGTTGTGGTAATGCACCTGAAGCCCGAAGGCCCTGGCCCGCCGTGCCACCGCCTGGCCGATTCGTCCCATCCCCAGGATCCCCAGCCGCCG
Source organism: Tabrizicola flagellatus (assembly GCF_046295235.1). Classification (GTDB taxonomy): domain Bacteria; phylum Pseudomonadota; class Alphaproteobacteria; order Rhodobacterales; family Rhodobacteraceae; genus Tabrizicola; species Tabrizicola flagellata_A. Next base: position 31,324 of record NZ_JBKBLV010000017.1, on the reverse strand, counting down.
CCCGCCCAGCCGGCCGCCGAGGTTGGCCATCGGCGACCAGCCGGTCCAGCCGCCCGACTGCATCAGGTGCAACCCCTCGGGAATGCGGCGGATCACCGCCAGCATCAGCGCCATCACCATGTCCGCCGTGTCCTCGGTGGAGACGCCCGGCGTGTTCGACACCAGGATCCCGCGCTGCCGCGCGGTCGAGACGTCGATATGGTCGAACCCCGCGCCATAGTTGGCGATCAGCTTCAGCTTCTCGCCGGCCTGCGCCAGAAGCCCGGCGTCGATCTTGTCGGTGATCGTCGGTACCAGCACGTCCGCCCGCCTCATTGCCGCGGCCAGCTCCTCGCGCGTCATCGGCAGGTCGGGATCGCGCAACTCGACGTCGAACAGCTCCTTCATCCGCGTCTCGACCACCTCGGGCAGACGTCGCGTCACGACCACAGTCAGGCGGCTGGCAGGCATGGCGTTCTCCCCGACACTTCCAAATCCGGCGTCCTTGGGGCAAGGTGCCGCCAAGCGGGGCGATGCACAAGACCCAGGTAAAGCGGTAACGATGGCGGTGACGCACGGGATGCGGCACCCGATGAGGCGGCAGATGATTCGGATCGCAGGCGTCGTGGCACTTCTGGGCGCGCTCGGCGGCAGCGCGCTCTCGGCGCAAGAGGGCGAGGCGCCGGCCGGCACCGGGATGCCCTCGGCACTGCCCTCCGAGAAGCCCCCTGAAAAGCAATGCCGGCCCGATGTCGGCTGCGTCACCAACCTGCCCCTGCCCCGCTTCGTCTCGCTCAAGGGCTCCGAGGGCAATGCCCGCCGCGGTCCCGGCCTGACGCATCGGATCGACTGGGTCTTTACCCGCGCCGGCATGCCGCTGAAGATCACCGCCGAATACGAGAACTGGCGCCGGGTCGAGGATGCCGAGGGCGCGGGCGGCTGGGTGCATTACTCGCTTTTGTCCGGAGTGCGCACGGTGCTGGTGACGCTGGACATGGCCGAGCTTCGCACGGCCCCCGACGACGGTGCCGCCGTCATCGCCCAGGCCGAGCTGGGCGTCGTCGGGCGGATCCTGGAATGCAACATCGACTGGTGCCGCGTCGCCTTCGACGGGACGCGCGGCTGGATCCGGAAAACGGCCGTCTGGGGTGTGAAGCCCGATGAAATCATCGACTGATCCGCAACCGGGAACCACGGGACTTGCGATCTCGGCCGGGATCGCCTCGGTCCTGGTCGCGGTCATCCTTGTCGGGCTGAAGCTCTGGGCGCTGGTCGAGACCGGCGCCCTGTCCATCGCCGCCTCGCTGGCCGACAGCGCGATGGACCTGATCATGTCGCTGGGCGCGGCGGCGGCCATTGTCTATGCGGCCTTGCCCGCCGACGAGGACCATGCCTTCGGCCATACCTCGGCCGAGGACCTTGCCGCGCTGGCGCAATCGGCCTTCATCATGGTCTCGGCCGGGCTGATCGGCTGGGCCGCCGCGCTGCGGCTGGCATCGGACATGCCGCCGCAACTGGCCTCGGAACGGCAGGGCCTGGTGGTCATGGTCATCTCCATCGTCCTGACCCTCGCCCTTGTCTGGTGGCAGGGCCGGGTGGCGCGGCGGACCGGCAGCAAGGTGGTGGCGGCCGACCGGCTGCATTACCTCGGCGACCTCCTGCCCAGCCTGGGCGCGATCCTCGCGCTCTGGGTCTCCAGCCGCTACGGCATCGGTTCGGTCGATGCGGTGGTCGCGCTTCTCGCCGCCGGCGTGATGGCGGTCGGCGCGCTGCGGATCGGCAAGGACGCCTGGGATGCGCTGATGGACCGCGCCGCCGATCCCGCGATCCTGGACGGCATCGCCGCCATCGCCCGCGACTGGCCCGGCGTGCGCGGGTTCCACGACCTCAAGACCCGGCGCGCCGGCAGCCGCGTCTTCGTCAACCTGCATATCGAACTGGACGGCGACCAGTCCCTGCGCGAGGCGCATGACATCGGCGCCGGCCTGCGCCGCGCCATCCTTGCCGCCTATCCGCAGGCCGATGTCATCATCCACAAGGACGTGCACGGCGAAGCCGGACGCATGCCTCCGCCGCCGTCCGGTTGACTTCGCCCGGCGGCCGGGTGATTATACGGGCGTATAACTGGTGACCCGATGCAACCCTCCCGCCGCCTCTACCGCCGCGAAAGCGAAGAAAACCGCCGTTCGGCGCTGATCGCGGCGACGCAGGAACTGGTGGCCGAAGGCGGGCCCGAGGCGGCAACCGTGCGCGCAATTGCCGAACGCGCCGGGGTCACGCCCGGGCTGATCCGGCACTATTTCCAGTCCAAGGACGAGCTGAACCGCGCCGCCTATCGCAGCCTGATGGACGGGATGACCGCCAAGGGCTCGGACGCGATCGAGGGCGTCGGCGCCGCGCCGGAGGAACGGCTGGTCGCCTTCATCGCCGCCTCGCTGCGCCCGCCGGTGCTGGATGCCGGGGCGGTGGTCCTCTGGGCCGGCTACATGCACAAGGTGCGCAGCGACCCCGAACTGATGGCGGTGCACGAGGCCGCCTACCTCGCCTACCGCGACACGTTGCAGAAGCTGATCGAACAGCTCCCGCGCGAGACGCGGCCGGGCCAGACCCGGCGCGAGGCCATCGCCTGCAACGCGCTGATCGACGGGCTCTGGGTCGAGGGCTCGCTTCTCTCCGCCACCTTCGCCCCGAGCGAGGTCATCAGCATCGGCCTGCAGTCGGCCGGCGCCATCCTTGGGGTTGACCTGATGGCGCATACCTCCAGACTGCCGGAATTCGACAGGATATCATCATGAAATACGCATCCGTCACCGACCGACTGGCGGGGCTCGCCGGGGCAAAATGGGCGCTGCACGCCCGCGCCCGGGCGATGAAGGCCTCGGGCGAGGACATCATCGAGCTGACGATCGGCGAGCCCGACGTGCCGACCCCCGCCCGCTTCATCGAGGCCGCCAGCCGCTCGATGGCCGCGGGCCGCACCGGCTATTCCAACGGGAGGGGCGAGCCGGGCGTGGTCGCGGCGCTGGCCGCGCGCTATTCCGCCCGGCGCGGGCGCGAGATCACCCGCGACCAGGTCATGTGCCTGCCCGGCACGCAGACCGTGCTTTACGCCGTCCTGCGCGCAATGGCCGAGGCCGGCGACGAGGTGCTGATCGGCGACCCGATGTATGCCACTTACGAGGGCCTGATCGCCCAGACCGGCGCGACCGCCGTGCCGGTGCCCCTGCGCCCCGAACATGGCTTCCGCATGCAGGTGGCCGATGTCGCCGCCCGGATCACCCCGCGCTCGCGCGTGCTGTTCCTGAACACCCCGCACAACCCGACCGGCGCGGTGCTGCGGGTGGACGACCTGCGCGCGCTGGGGGCGCTGGCAAAGGCGCACGACCTCTGGATCCTTTCGGACGAAGTCTACGAGGACATGGTCTTTCCGAATGTCCCCTTCGCCTCGCCGCTGGATCTGCCCGAGCTTGCCGAGCGGACGGTCATCGCCTCTTCGATCTCCAAGTCCCATGCCGCGCCGGGCTTCCGCTCCGGCTGGTGCATCGGCCCGGCCGAGTTCTGCGCCCGCCTGCTGCCGCTTTCAGAAACCATGCTTTTTGGCTCGCAGCCCTTCATCGCCGACTTGACCGAACTTGCAGTTTCCGAACCTTCGCCCGTCGCGGCGGGGATGGTGGACCGCTTCTCGCGCCGCGCGGCCCTGCTGGCGCGGGTGCTCGACGGCGTCGCCGGCCTGCGCGTCCACCGGCCCGAGGCGGGCATGTTCGCACTGGTCGACGTGCGGGCGACCGGCCTGTCGGGCGAGGCCTTCGCCCAGGGCCTGCTCGACCGCCAGAAGGTCGCGGTGATGCCCGGCGAAAGCTTCGGCGCCGGGCTTCAGGGCTGGCTGCGCCTGTCGCTGACCCAGCCCGACGACCGCACCGCCGAGGCCGCCAACCGCATCGCCGCCCATGCGGCCAGCATCCTGGGGAACGCAGCATGACCACCGTCGGCATCCGTCTGGTCGAGGGCCTGATCGCCCGCGGCATCGACACCGTGTTCGGGATCCCCGGCGTCCACACCATCGAGCTTTACCGTGGCCTCGCCGCCGCCGGCGACAAGATCCGCCATGTCACGCCCCGCCATGAACAGGGCGCGGGCTTCATGGCCGACGGCTATGCCCGCGTCGCGGGAAAGCCGGCGGCGGCCTTCGTCATCACCGGGCCGGGCCTGACCAACATCCTTACCGCCATGGCCCAGGCCAGGGCCGATTCCGTGCCGATGCTGGTCGTCTCGGGTCTCGGCCGCAGCGACACGCTGGGCAAGGGGCTGGGGCGGCTGCACGAACTGCCCGACCAGGGGGCGATGATCGCGCCCCTCTGCCATACCGAGACGGTGACCGATCCGAAGAAGCTGGGCGAGGTGCTGGACCGCGCCTTCGCCGCCATGACCGCCGGGCGTCCCGGCCCCGCGCATATCCAGATCTCGACCAACATGATGGGCCAGCCCTGCCCGGAACTGCCGCCGCCCGTGGTCTCGGGCAGCGCGGTGCCCCTGCCGCTCGGCCGGCTCCGCAGCCTCGCCACCACGCTGAACGAGGCCGAGCGGGTGGTGATCCTCGCCGGCGGCGGCATCCGCGGGGCCGAGCAGCACCTGGTCCGTCTCGCGGAATCGATCGACGCGCCCGTGGTGCAGACGGTGAACGCGAGGGGCGCGATGTTCGGCCACCGGCTCGCGGTGCCGGCCTCGCCCAGCCTGACCTCGGTGCGGAAGCTGATCGCAGAGGCCGACCAGATCCTCGCAATCGGCACCGAACTCGGGCCGACCGACTATGACATGTATGTCAACGGCCGGGTGCCGAACCTGTCGAACATGATCCGCATCGACATCTGCGCCGAGCAGCTGGCGCGCCACCCGGCAAGGTTTCCGGTCAAGGCCGATGCCGGGGCGCTTATGGCGGCGCTGATGCCGATGACGATCCGGGCGAACCGCGAGGGCTCCGAGCGCGCCGCCGCCGTGCGCGAGGCGGCGCGGGCCGAGCTTGCCACGCTGAACCCGATGATGCCCGCCCAGCTGGAAATGGTCGAGGCGATCCGCGACGCCATGCCCGAGGCGATCATCGTCGGCGACAGCACCCAGCCGGTCTATGCCGCGAACCTCTTCTACGACCACGACCGTCCCGGCGGCTGGTTCAACGCCGCCACCGGCTACGGCGCGCTGGGTTACGCCCCCGGCGCAGCCGTCGGCGCCGCCATCGCCGCGCCGGGCGTGCCGGTCGTCTGCCTGATCGGCGACGGCGGGTTGCAGTTCTCGCCGGGCGAAGTCCGCACCGCGCTGGACGAGAACCTGCCGATCACCTTCGTGGTCTGGAACAACGCCGGATTCCGCGAGATCGCCGAGGCGATGCGCCAGGCCAAGGTGCCGGTCCTCGGCTGCGACCCTTCGCCTCTGGACATGGAGCATTTCGCCATGGCCTGCGACCTGCCCTTTGCCCGGGTGGCGCAGGATCCGTCCGAACTGGCCGAGATCCTGGATACACCGCAGGACGGCCCGCGGTTCCTCGAGGTTCAGGCCCTCTGACGCGCAAGAAGCGGCGCCAGCAGGAACACCATTCCGACAAGGCAAGCCGCCCAGACGAAGGCAAAGCGCAGCCCGAAGGTCCCCGCGATCAGGCCCAGCAGCGGCGGGCCGACGAAATAGCCGAAATAGCCCAGCTGCGTCGCGCGGGCGATGGCGCGGGCGCGGGCTTCGGGCGCGCTGAACTGGCCGACCAGCGAAAAGGCCGTGGGCGCCAGAACCGAAGCGCCGATCCCCATGACGAAGAAGCCGAGGTAGGCCACCGCCGGACCGCCGGCCGCCGCGACGACCAGCGCCCCCGCCGCTGCGATCACCGCGCCCGCCCGCAGGATGGTGAAGGGATCGACCCTTCCGGCGATCCACTGCCCGCCCAGCCGCGCGAAACCCATGGTCAGCGCCAGCAGCGCCGGTCCCAGCGCCCCCTCCTCGGGGCTGCCGCCCAGCGATTTCTCGATATGCAGCGCCGACCAGTTCTCGGCCGCGTTCTCGGTCATGAAGGCGATCAGCACGATGCCGCCGCCGATCACCGGCACCAGACCCAGCGGCACCGCGCTGCCGTCCCTCGGCTTGCGCAACCCCTCGATGCGGCCGTTCCGCTCCAGCGTCAGGGCCGCGCAGGCAAGGCCCACCGCCGCCATGGTGCCCATCACCGCCCCCGGCCCCCAGCCCGCGCCGCGCAGCAGGCCGGTCACGACCGCGCCCCCGGCATAGCCGAAGGAATAGGCGGCATGGGTCAGGTTCATCAGGTGCAACCCGCGCGCCGTCTCCATCGCCGCGACGCGGGCGTTCATCAGCACGTCGGTCAGCCCGGTCGCGGCACCGGCGCAGGCCATCGCGATCGGGAACATCCAGACGACCGAGGCCTGCCCGGGCAGCGCGAAGGCACAGGCCATCAGCGCCACCGACAGCGGCAGCGCGGCCCGGCCCAGCGCCGCGCCGAAGGCAGGCGCCGCCAGCATGGCGCTGATCGCGGCGATCGGGGTCAGGAAAATCAGCAGGCCAAGTTCCGCCTCGTCCACGCCCAGCATGGCCTTCAGGTCCGGCAGCACCGCCGCGAAGGTGCCCCAGAGCACGCCCATCGCCGCAAAGGCCGCGATCGCGGGGCGGGCATAGAGGACAACGGGCAACGAGATCATCGGACGGGGCCTTCGGCGCAGCGAACCCGACAGCTATCCCGCCCGCCCGGTTCCATCGCTTCCGCCCGCGACGCCCGGGCAGGCTGAAAACGACACCGTCGGATGGCAACTTCCCGCTTTCCTTCGCCCCGATTCGTCGCTATAGCCCCCCGGTCGCGCCATGCACCCTTGGAGGATGGCGGGCTTACACATGGAGAAGAACCTATGGCACGCAAGATCATCGATCTGAACGCCGAGGTACGGACGGGGACAGGCAAGGGGGCCGCCCGTCAAGCCCGCCGCGAGGGCTACGTACCTGGCATCATCTACGGCGACGGGGCTGAACCCCAGCCGATCAAGGTGAAATACAACTACCTCCTGACCAAGCTGAAGCAGGGCCGGTTCCTGCAGACGCTCTTCAACCTCAAGGTCGAAGGCCAGCCCGACGTGCATGTCGTGTGCCGGGGCGTGCAGCGCGACGTGGTCAAGGACCTGCCGACGCATGTCGATTTCATGCGCATCCACGATGACAGCCGGATCGAGCTGTTCATCCATGTCGAATTCGTCAACCACGAAGCCTCGCCGGGCCTCAAGCGCGGCGGCACGCTGACCGTGGTCCGTCCGGAAGTGGAACTGGAAGTCACTGCGGGCGACATTCCCGATCACATCACGGTCGACCTGACCGGCAAGAAGATCGGCGATGTCATCCACATCAACGACGTGGAGCTTCCTGCCGGTGTGAAACCGACCATCGCGCGGAACTTCGTGATCGCGAACATCGCCGCGCCGTCGGGCCTCGTTTCGGAAGAGAACGCCGAAGCCTCGGCCTGAGCCGTCTCGACCCCGACACGCTGCGGGGGGCCCTCGGGCCCCCCGTTTGCATTTCGGGCAGGGCTCGTCGATGACTTCGTCACTCCGCGCGCCCCACCGCGACGAGAAGCCGAAGGCGCACGAGGAGCCGGCCTAGGCGCGACGAAAGACCAGCGTGTCCTTCCTCGCCCCTTCGGCCTCCTGAAACCCCTGCCCCCGCAGCGCCGCCACGATCCGCGCCAGGCCCTTCTCGCCATAAACCTGCGGATGCGTCTCGACCACCACCAGCCGGACTCCCGGCAAGGGCTGCGTCAGAACCTCCAACTCTCCCCCCTCGATGTCGCAGCACAGGACAGTAGGGGCGAACTTCGCCAGCAGCCTGCCCACCGGACGGCCCGGCACCTGGATCACCTCGGCGTTCTCGGGCCATCCGCCCGGTCCCCGCAAGGCCGATGCCCAGAAGGCGGGACGCAGCCCGAACTCCACTTCGCCCTCGCCCGTGCCGACCACCGCGCCCTTCAGGACCTTCACCCCCGGAAACCCGTTCGCGGCCAGGTTCCGCCGGGCAAGCCGCACCGTCTCCGGCCCCGCCTCGACGCCCACCACCGCGTCCTCGCCCAGCACGCCCGCCGCAAGCGCGCAGATGAACCCCAGCCCCGCGCCCAGGTCCAGAAGCCGGTCCCCCGGGCGCAGATGCAGCATCAGCGCATCCGCCTCGTGGTTCTCGTAGCGGCCATTGGACAGCGCACGCTCCAGGTTCCCCTTCAGCGCCGCCTCCGGCAGATACAGTGTCAGGCCGCGAAGGGTGAAGGCGCGCATCTCATCCCGTTGTCTCATGCCTCTGCCCCCGCTATACCCCAGCCGATGCGGGAAACAGGAGATCATTCGTGAAACTCTGGGTCGGTCTCGGCAATCCCGGCGCGAAATATGCCGGCAACCGGCACAACATCGGCTTCATGGCCGTGGACCGCATCGCCGCCGACCACGGCTTTTCCCCGTGGCGCAAGGCGTTCCAGGGCCTTGTCTCCGAAGGTCGCCTCGGGACCGAGAAGGTCGCGCTCCTGAAGCCCGAGACCTTCATGAACCTCTCGGGCCAGTCGGTCCAGGCCGCCGTCGCCTTCTGGAAACTGCCCTTGGCCGACCTCACCGTCTTCCATGACGAGCTCGACCTCGCCCCCGGCAAGCTGCGGCTGAAACAGGGCGGCGGCCATGCCGGGCACAACGGCCTGCGCTCGATCCATGCGCATCTCGGCGACGACTACGCCCGGGTGCGGCTGGGCATCGGCCACCCTGGCCACAAGGACGCGGTCGCGGCCTATGTCCTGCACGACTTCGCCAAGGCCGACGCCGACTGGCTGGAGGACCTGCTTCGCGGCATCTCGGACGGTGCCGAGGCCCTGGCCATGGGCGACGGGCAGAAGTTCATGAACGCCGTCGCGTTGCGCACCGCCCCGCCCCGCTCCTCCACGACGCAAGCAAAACCCGAAGCCCCCACCCCTGCGCCCCAGCCGCCCGAGGACACCCGCAGCCCGATGCAGAAGCTTCTGGACAAGTTTCGCTAAGCCGATTTCTTCAAAGAAATCGGACCGGAGCCTTTGAAGGCTCCGACCCGGACTTTTCGAAAAGTCCGGCCACCGGTATCAACGGTCTGCGCGGCTGACCAGCCCCGTCAGCGCGCGGCTGACCAATGACGACACCGCCGGCCGCTCAAGCGCGACAAAGGGCATCGGCCGACAAAGTTCCATTGCCGCCACCCCGACCCGGGCCGTCAGCGCGCCGTTCACCACCCCTTCGCCGAACCGCCGCGACAGTTTCGACAGCACCCCGCCGCCTGCGACCGAGCCGATCATGTCATCGGTCAGCGCCAGTGCCCCCGCCGCGACCAGCGATCCGAACACCCGGCGGAGCAGCTTCAGGCTCCCGAAACTCCCCGACCGCCCGCCGTAGATCTCGGCGATCCGCCGGATCATCCGCAGATTCGCCACCGCCGCCGTCGCCACATCCGCCAAGGCCAGCGGCACCAGCGCCGTCACCGTCGCCACCTGCCGCGCCGCGCCCTCGATCACCAGCCGCGCCTCCACATCCAGCGTCGTCAGAAGCTCCCGCTCGGCCAGCGACAAAAGCGCATCGGCATCCATAACCTCGCCCTCGCGCTCGGCCAGCCGCGCCCGACCCCAGGCCGTATCCCCGCGCGCCGCGTAAAGCGACACCAGCCCCGAGACCACCCGCCGCGCCGCTTTCAGGTCCGCCGCAGCCCGCGCCTCGACCGCCCGCGTCCGCAAGCCGTCCAGCCGCGCAAGCCGCAGGAACGCCCCCCATTCGCGCAAGGCCAGCACCAGACCTGCCACCACGGCCAGCGCGACAAGAGCAAAGGCCACCCAGCCCAGCACCACATTGCGCGCCAGAAGCCCCGTGACGAAATCATAGGCCGCGACAGAAAGGGCGAAGGAAAACAACGCCCCGAAGGCCCAGACGGCAAACCGCCACAGGGCCGAGGGCCGCTTCTGGCTCAACGCCGCAACCGCCTGCATCGCCTGCCCCTCGGGCAGCCCATCGGGCACCGGGGGCGCCGCGCCGGGGTCCAGCGCCTCGTCCATTTCCTCCAGGAAGGGCTTCGGCGGACGGCTCACAACTGATCTCCGATCAGGAACTCCACCGCCCGGTCGAGGCGGATATGCGGCGGTCCCTCGCCTGGGCGAAGGTTCAGCCGCGCCGGGGCGAAGGTCATCAGGTGGTAATCCGCATCCAGCCAGGCCTCCGCCCCCACGCGCGCGGGGGACAGCAGGCGCGCGGGGTCCGAGGGCAGCGCGCCGGGATACATCAGCGCGGGCTTTCCGGTGGACTGCAACACACCCCGCACCGCCGGCACCTCCACCCCGTCGCGTGTCACCACCTCCTCGACCGTGGCCCGCAGGGACGCCAGCGACATCGCCTCGGTCCGCGCGCCCGAGAAGTCGGCGCGGTGCTTGGCCTCGGCCAGAAGCGAGGCCGTGATCGCCGTCAAGGCCGGGTGCTGTTCATGGTGCAGGTGATCGGCCTTGGTCGCGGCAAAGAGGATCCGCTCCACCCGGCGCCCGCCGAACAGGCCCGTCAGCCAGGTGTTCCGTCCCGGGCGGAATGCCGACAGCACCTCGGTCATCACCCGCCGCAGATCCTCGACCGCCCGCGGCCCCTGATGGATCGCGCCCAGCACATCGGCCAGCACCACCTGCCGGTCGACCTTCGCGAAATGGTCGCGGAAGAAGGGGCGGACGACACGTCCCTTGTAGGCCTCGTACCGCCGCTCCATCTCGCGCCAGAGGCTGTTCCTGCCCGTCGTCGCAGGCTTCGGCAGGGGCGCGAAGGTCAGGACCGGCGAGCCCGCCAGGTCGCCCGGCAACAGGAACCGCCCCGGCGTCACATCGACCCGGCCGAGGTCGCGGGCCTGGGTCAGGTAGGCGGTGAAGGTCTCGGCCAGGTGCCGCGCCCGCGCCTCGTCCAGCCGGAGCGCCCCGTCCTCGGCCCGGGCCAGAGCCAGCCAGGACGCGGCCTCGGGGCGCTTCTCCATCCGGGCGAGCGTGCCCTCCGACCAGGCCTCGTAGCTCTGGTCGAGCAGGGAGAGATCCAGCAGCCACTCGCCCGGGTAATCCACGATGTCGAGATGCAGCGTGCGCGGCCCCCGCCAGGACGACAGGAACCCGGCCGGCTGGACCCGGAACGACAGGCGAAGCTCGGAGATCGCGCGGGTCGAGGCGGGCCAGCGCGGGGCATCACCTGTCAGCGCCGCAAGATGCGCCTCGTAGTCGAATCGGGGCAGCGTCACGTCGGGCTGGGGTTGCAGATAGACCGCCTGGATCCGGCCCTCCGCCTGGGCCTTCAACTGCGGCATCCGGCCCCGATTCAGAAGGTTCGCCACCAGCGCGGTGATGAAGACGGTCTTGCCCGCGCGGGAGAGACCCGTCACGCCGAGGCGGAGGGTGGTGTCGAACAGGGTCTCGGAGAGGCCCGCGCCCATGCCTTCGATGCCGCGGGTGATCCCGTCCGTCAGCCCGGAGAATGCCACGTCCGCGTCCCTTTCCTTCGCGAGGTGAAGATAGGGGTGCGGCGCCGGGAATGGAAGGCGGGTGGGCAGGGTGGGCAGAATTGCCCACCCTGTGCGGGCGCTGTCCACGGTGGACAGATTTTCAAACCCCGCCTTTTCAATGCCTTGACCGTGGACGTTAGGAATTTGGCAAGGATTGCACGCGAGGCTTCTTCCGGGGTAGCAAGACCCATGCCCCGCCATGCGCTTCAGATCGAATACGACGGCACCCCCTTCGCGGGCTGGCAGCGGCAGGCGCAGGGGCTTCCTTCCGTGCAGGAGGCGGTCGAGCGCGCCCTGGGCCGGCTGGAACCCGGTCCCCACACCATCGCCGCCGCGGGGCGGACCGATGCCGGCGTCCATGCCACCGCGCAGGTGGCCCATGCCGACCTCGCGAAGGACTGGGACCCGTTCAAGCTCGCCTCGGCGCTGAACGCGCATCTCCGGCCAGATCCGGTGGCGGTCCTCGCCGTGGCCCGCGTCCCCGACGACTTTCACGCCCGCTTTTCCGCCACGGGGCGGCGCTATACCTTCCGCCTCGTCGCCCGCCGCGCGCCGGTGACGCATGACCGGGGCCGAGTCTGGCAGGTGCTGAAGCCGCTCGACCTTGAAGCGATGCGGGCGGGCGCCGCCGAACTGGTCGGGCAGCACGACTTCACCACCTTCCGCTCTACCCTCTGCCAGGCGAAAAGCCCGGTGAAGACGCTGGACCGGATCGACATCACCGAACACCCCTACCCCGGCGGGGTGGAATACCGCTTCGACCTCGCCGCGCGCAGCTTCCTGCACAACCAGGTCCGGTCGATCGTCGGCACGCTGGAGCGGGTGGGCGCCGGGGCCTGGACGCCAGCGGACGTGCGCAGGGCACTGGAAGCCAAGGATCGCGCCGCCTGCGGGCCGGTCTGCCCGCCGCAGGGGCTCTATCTGGTGGGTGTCAGTTACCCGATCGACCCGTTCGCCGCCTGACCCGCACCCAACCCCAAGATTTTTCGTCGAAAAATCTTGGGTCCGCTGCCGCGCTATTCGTTCAGGTCCTTCAGCAGCCGGCCATGCTTGCGCACCTCGGCCAGAACCGCGCCGAAGGTGTCCAGGCCCCGTCCCGCCAGCATCGGCATCAGCTTCAGGAAGGCATCCGCCGTCGCCAGCGTGTCGCCCAGCGCGGTGTGGCGGTCCTCCTCGGGGATGGTGATGCCCAGCCGGTGCGACAGCGCGTCGAGGCTGTGGACCTCGTGCTGGCCATAGACCACCGCCGACAGCAGCACCGTGTCCAGCACCGGCATGTCGAAGCGAAGCCCCAGCTTCCCCTCGACCCGGCGCAGGAACTCCATGTCGAAGGGTGCGTTGTGGGCGATCAGCACGGCGCCTTCTGCGAACTTGTGGAATCGGGCCACCACGTCCTCCACCCCCGGCGCATCGGCCACCATCGCGTCGGTGATGCCGTGCACCTCGGTCGAGACGGCGGGGATCGGACGGCCGGGGTTCACCAGGGTGTCGAAGACCTCGCCCTCGACCCGGCGGCCGTTCACGATCCGCACGGCAGCCAGTTGCACGATCTCGTCGCCCTGCCGGGGGTTCAGGCCCGTCGTCTCGCTGTCGAAGACGACATAGGTCAGCTTGTCCAGCCGCGCATCCGCCAACCGGTCGGTGCGCGCGGGGGACAACAGGTCGAAGTCATAGACCACCTTGCGCGCCAACGGTTTCGGACGCGCCACCGCGCGGCGCGCCTGGCGGATCGGCAGGCAAAGGGCGGCGCGGCCGTCCGGCCGGACTTCAGGCCATATCTCGGTCGCATGGGCGGCGAGGACACTGCGCGCGGGGCGGTCGAACTCCTCGGACAAGGGCAGGGCCAGCCAGCGGTCCAGCTCGCCCACGCCGACGCGCGGGCCGGTCCAGGACAGGCGGATCGCGGCGCCGGTGTCCTCTTCCTCGATGGCCAGATGCAGCGCCGCGCGGTCGGTCAACTGCCGCGCGAGATGGTCCAGCAGCGTCAGCACCTCATAGCCGTTGCAGCGCAGGATCAGGTCGGCGGTTTCGGTCGTGACGGCGATCCCCTGCGCCTGAAGCCGCGCCGCAAGGCCCTGCGCCAGGTCGAAGGCGCGGGTCTGCGGCAGGGCACCCGCTTCGGACAGGGCCTCGTCCCGCGCGGCGCCAAAGCGGGTGACGGCCTGGGACAGCCGCGCGACCTCGTCTTTGAGCGCGCCTTGCATCGGCGCGGGCAGCGCGTCCTCGGGCATGACGCCGACCAGCGTGGCCAGCGCCGCCGCCGGCCGACGCAGGCTGTCGAGCGCGCTCTCCAGCATCGCCTCGCGCCGCGCCTCGGCGGCCATTTCCCCGGTGATGTCGCGCAGCGTCAGGACATAGCCCTGCGCGCCGCCATCGCCCAGCAGCCGCATCCGCGCGGCCAGCACGCGGGCGCCGGTCGTGGTGGTGCACAGCAGGTCCGACACCGCGTCCGGATCGCCCGTCGCGGCCAGCCGTTCATGGGCAAGCTTCAGCGGTGCGGCGTGCAGATAGTCGAAGAGCTTGCGGTCAAGCCCCGCCTCAAGCCCCCGGCTGGTGCCCAGGATGTCGGCGGCAGGCCCGTTGTAGAAGACCAGCGCATGATCGGCCGAACAGAGGATCACCCCCACCGGCACGTCCGACAACAGCGCCTCGAGCCGCGCCTTTTCCGACCCCAGCCGCAGGGTCTCGCGCGCCACGGCCTCGGCCAGGGCCGACCGCGTCTCGGACAGGCTTTGCGCGGCGGCCTGGGCGGCCGGGGCGAGGTCGCCGAGGTAGCGGGCGATGGCCGCGTCCATCTCGGCGGTGACATCGGAATGGGCGCGGGCCCGCAGCGCGCCGGCGAGCGTCTCGATGGGTTTGGCGACGTTCAGGTCGAAGAGATACCAGACCGCCGCCACCAGCCCCAGCGCGGCGAACCCGGCAAGCACCCCGGCCTGGACGAACCCCTGTCCCACGCCGGGCTGGCCGAGCCGGCTGTAGCCGAGCCAGAGGCCGATCCCGGTGGCGGCAAGGATCGCGGCGGCAAGACCCGCGAAGATCAGGAAGACGCGCAGGCGCAGGGACAGCCGGGTCAGCATGGCCTGCCCCCGCGACCTGCGCGCCGCAGCGGAAGGCCTGCGCCTCCCCTCCCCCTTGTGGGGAGGGGCTGGGGGTGGGGGGCGCCCATGCCGGGGTGGGGTGCGCCCAAGCCGGGGTGGAGAGCCCGGTGGCCGGGCGGCCAGCCCCCCCTCTCTCCCCCACAATGCGGGGAGGGAAGCGCCGCACGCCCCTGCCGCGCCCCGGTCATCGCCTCAGCCCGCCCCGGCCAGAAGCCGCCGCACCTCGTCCCTCAGGTCCTTCAACTCGAAGGGCTTGGAGATGAACCCGTCGGCCCCGAGCGCGAGGCCCTTCCGCCGCTCGATGGCCGATCCGCGCGCGGTCATCATCAGGACCTTCACATCCGCAAGGCTGGGATCGGTGCGGATCCCTTCGCAGATCTCGTAGCCCGAGACCTCGGGCAGCATCACGTCAAGAAGCACCAGGTCGGGGTGGGTGTCGCGGATCCTCGGCAGGGCATCCGCGCCCGAGGCGACGCGGTCGTGGTCATAGCCCTCGCGCGTCATCAGGTAATCAAGCGCCACGGCGATGTTGTCCTCGTCCTCCACCACAAGGATGCGCGGCTTCCGGTCCATGCCCTACCCCTCCCTGCACGCGGCGGCCTGCAAAAGGTCGCCCGCGGGGGCCGGCTGCCAGTCGGCCCCCGTCAACTCTCCCCTCTCGGAAATCTTCACGCCCTCGACGACCGGCACCTGCCGCCCGCCCGCGCAATCGACCGCGATCAGCCCGTCCTCCACCGGCCGCCAGCGGGCGAATTTCAGGACCGGGACGATGCGCAGGCTGCCCATCTGCGGATGGATCATCCGCTTGCGCTGGTCGATGGCCCAGAACCGCATCGTGATCGGTTTCAGATAGGTCCAGGGCCGCAAGGGCATCGCCTCTTCCTCGAAGCGGACCACCTCGATCCCCGGCGGCAGTTCGGCCACGACGCGGCCATACCAGGTGTATTCCAGCACGAGGGTCGTGCCGATCAGGCCGACGGCAGCGGCAAGCGGGACCAGCCAGCGCGGCAGGCCCGGCCGCCAGCGGCGCAGCGCCCAGGCCAGAAGGCCGAGGGCGGCAGAGGCCATCAGGGCTCCGATCAGTTCCAGGGCCATCGCGTCAACTCCTTGCGCCGCGGGCCTGGCCCACGGCGGATTGCATGGTGCGCACCACCACGAAGGCGTCGCGCAGGTGGCTGCGTTCGAAATCCGACAGCTCCGACGGCGCGATGAAATTGTCGGGCTTCTCGCCCCCCTTCACCCGCCGCGCCTGATGCTCCAGCCGGGTCTGCGCGATCAGGTCGTAGGCCTCGATCAGGTCGCGCCCGCCGCTGTCCGAGATCACCCCGGCCTCCACCGCCGCCTCCAGCCGGGCGCGGGTGTTCACCACGCCCTGCTGCCCGATCAGCGAATAGACGCGCCCCAGATCGACCACCGGCACCACGCCGTTGTGCTTTAGGTCGATGTGGTTCTTGTATTCCCCCGACCGGATCGTGGCGAAGCCGCGCAACAGGCCCAGCGGCGGGTTGTGCTTCAGGCTGTTGGAAATCATGTGCGCCACGAAGATCGAGTTCTTCGCGGCCATCTCCAGCACCTCGGCCTGCAAGTCGCTGTAAAGGCTTGCCGTCCCGCCGATGGGGCGCAGGTCGAACATCACGGACGCCAGCATCTGCGACATCGGGTCCGGGGTCGTCACCCACTTGCGGAAATAGCCGCGCCAGACGGACATCCGCTGGCACCATTGCGGGTTGGTGGCCATCATGTCGCCCGGGCAATAGACATAGCCGCAGGCGTTCAGCCCGTCCGAGACGATCTTCGCCAGCCTGGCGAAATAGCCCATGTCGGCATCGGTCGCGGCGTCGTCGATCATCAGGCAGTTGTCCTGATCGCTGACGCCCGTCTGCTCCTGCCGCCCCTGGCTGCCGCAGGCGAGCCACAGGTAGGGCACCGGGGCCGGCCCGAGGTCCGCCTCGGCCATGGCCAGAAGCCGCCGCGTCACCGTGTCGGCGATATCGGTGATCAGCCGCGTCACCACCTCGTGCGCGCTGCCCCCACCCACCAGCTGAACCAGAAGCCGCGGGATGCGCGCGGTGGTCTCGGCCAGTTCGGCGACCGTCTGCGCCGTCGCCGCATCGCGCACCAGAAGGGCCGAGCTGACCGCCTGGAACCGCACGAGGTCGGTCTGGGTTATCATCCCGACCAGCTTGCCGTCATCCACCACCGGCAGATGCCCGATCCGATGCTCCAGCATCCGGTTCAGCACGTCCGATCCCAGGGACTCTGGCGTAAGGACCATCGGGTCCGCGGCCATCACGCTGCGGACCGGCGCTTCGGGATCCAATCCCTGCGCCAGGACCTTGTTCACGAAATCCCGTGCGGTGACGATGCCCACCAGCCGCTCGCCCTCGGTGATCGCAAGACAGGAGATATGCGCCTCGCGCATCTTCGCCGCGGCCGCCCGGATCGAGATGTCCGGCGGCACCGCGATCGGCGCGCGGGCGATCAGGTCTCCGACCTTGCGGGTCGAGATGTCGGCCTCGCGGGCCTCGTGCTGGCGGCCACGGTGGAAGAACCGCTCGAAGGCGGGATAGGTCGCGATCAGGCGGCGGAACTCGGCCTCGGGCAGCATCAGGATTTCGGCGCCCTCGCTGGCCCGCGCCGTCGTCACAGCCATCCCGTCGCGCATCAATCCGCGTTCGCCGAAACTGTTGCGGGGACCCAGCAAAGACACCAGACCGCCCGAAGGCTCCAGCACCTCGACCGACCCTTGCAGGATCAGGAAGATCCCGGTCATCGGCTCGCCCGCGGCATAGATCACCGCGCCGTGGTCGTAATGCCTGCGGCTGAAGGAGGCGGCGACCCGCGCCATCTCGTCCCGCGGCAGGCTGTCGTAGGGGTGGACCGTCTCCAGGAATGCCAGAAGCGGGCTCGTGTCCTGATCCATGATCCTGTGCCCGGTTGAAGGGACGCGCCCCCGGGTCTCCCCGGAGGCGCAGAGGGCTTAGTGGGCCACGGCCTTGCCGGCGCCTTTCGGCACGCGGATCGATTCCACCAGGTCCACCACATGCTGCGGCGGGGCCTTGGTGGCCATCGACACCGCATAGGCGACGACGAAGTTCACCACCGCACCGATGGTCCCGATCGACAGCGGCGAGATGCCGAAGAAGTGCTGGTCGGGCGTGTTCGGATACACGTTCGTGCCGGGGATGAAGAACCAGCCCAGGTAGAGGAAGATGTAGACCGAGGTGAAGATCAGACCGGCAAGCATGCCCGTCACCGCACCGGCGGTGTTCACGCGCTTCGAGAAGATGCCCATCATCAGCACCGGGAAGATCGTGGCAGCCGCCAGACCGAAGGCCAGCGCCACCACCTGCGCGGCAAAGCCGGGCGGGTTGAGGCCCAGCCAGGTGGCCAGGGCGATGGCAAAGGCCATCGAGATCCGGGCGGCCAGAAGTTCGCCCTTCTCGCTGATGTTGGGGTTCAGGGCACCCTTGATCAGGTCGTGGCTGACGGCCGAGGAAATGGCCAGCAGCAGGCCCGCAGCGGTGGACAGCGCGGCGGCAAGACCGCCTGCGGCGACCAGCGCCACGACCCAGCCCGGCAGAGCCGCGATTTCCGGGTTCGCCAGCACCATGATGTCGTTGTCGACCTTGGTGACTTCGTTCCCGACAAAGCCAAGCTCGGCCAGGGTCTTGTCTCCCAGCTTCGCTTCGGCCAGCGCGGCGTCACGCGCCGTGGTGGCTTCGGCAACGGCGGCCTCCAGCGGGGCCTTGTCGGCATCCGCGGCCGCGTCCTTCAGGGCCTTGGTGGCCTCGGCCAGCTTCTTGTTGGCCTCCGCCACGGCCTTCGGCTCGTTGAAGTACTGGATCAGCCCGTCGCCGTTCTTGTCGCTGAATTCCAGCAGGCCGGTCGCCTTCCAGGTGTTGATCCAGCTCAGTTCCGGCTTGCTGTCGATGTCGGCCAGCGACAGGGCCGGGGCCGAAAGCGCCGAACCTTCCTTGGCACCGGGCCAGAAGGTGGTGGTCAGGTTCAGACGGGCCATCGCGCCGACCGCCGGGGCGACCGTGTAGAGCAGCGCGATGAACACCAGCGCCCAGCCGGCGGACGAACGCGCGTCAGCCACTTTCGGCACGGTGAAGAAGCGCACGATGACGTGCGGCAGACCCGCGGTCCCGATCATCAGGGCCATGGTGAAGAGGAACATGTTGAACATGTTCGTCGTGTCGGCGGTATAGGCGGTGAAGCCCAGTTCCGTGACCACCTGGTCCAGTTTCGCCAGCATCGAAATCTCGCCGCCCTGAGGCGCATAGCCGCCGATCAGGCCAAGCTGCGGCAGGAAATTGCCGGTCAGCGACAGCGAGATGAAGATCGCCGGGATCGTGTAGGCGATGATCAGCACGATGTACTGGGCAACCTGCGTGTAGGTGATGCCCTTCATGCCGCCAAGCACGGCATAGGCGAACACCACGGCGGCGCCGATGTAAAGCCCCATGTCGGTCGAGACTTCCAGGAAGCGCGAGAAGGTCACGCCGACTCCGCGCATCTGGCCGATAACGTAAGTCACCGAGATCACGATCAGGCACAGCACCGCCACCAGTCGCGCCGTCTTGGAATAGAAACGGTCGCCGACGAATTCCGGCACGGTGAACTTGCCGAACTTGCGCAGGTAGGGCGCAAGCAGCATCGCCAGAAGCACATAGCCACCGGTCCAGCCCATCAGGAAGGCCGACTGCGTATAGCCGCCGACCGGGGCCAGCGCGATGATGCCAGCCATCGAGATGAACGAGGCCGCCGACATCCAGTCCGCGCCCGTCGCCATGCCGTTCATGATCGGGTTCACACCCTGACCGGCTGCATAGAATTCCGCCGTCGAACCCGCCCGGGCCCAGATCGCGATCCCGATGTAGATGGCAAAGGTGATGCCAACCACGATCAGGTTGAGGGTAAACTGATCCATCTGTCCCTGTCCCCTTACTCTTCCACGCCGTGATCGCGGTCGACCTTGCCCATCATCCTGGCGTAGACGAAGATCAGAATGATGAAGACGTAGATCGAACCATTCTGCGCGAACCAAAAGCCCAGATCGGCGCCGCCGACCATGATGCCCTTCAGCGCAGGCCGAAGCAGGATGCCAAGCCCGAAGGAGCATGCGAACCAGACCGCCAGAGAAATCAGGATGATCCGGACGTTCGCTGCCCAATAGGCGTTGGCAGAAGTTCTGTCTGCCATGAGTACTCTCCCTTTGTGTTTCCGCCCCCCGGGGGATCCGGGGAAGCGTCCCCTCCCGTCAGGCTGAGACGCGCCCCACGATGTCGGCCAGACTGGCGCGGATACCCTCGATGGATCCCATCGCCGGCACCCGTTCCAGAACGGACAGACGGTCGTAATGCGCGATCAGCGGTGCCGTCTCGGCGTGGTAGGCCTGAAGCCTGGCCCGCACCGTTTCGGCGTTGTCGTCGGCCCGGCGCTTGAACGCCGTGCCGCCGCATTTGTCGCAGGTCCCCGCCGTGGCGGGCTGCTTGAACTCGTCATGATAGCCCTCGCCGCAGCCGGCGCAGGTATAGCGGCCCGCGACGCGGGCGACCATCGCCTCGTCCTCGACCTCGAGGCTGATGGCGGCGGTCACCCGCCCCCCCGCCTCGGCCAAAAGCCCGTCCAGCGCCGCGGCCTGCGCCGCGGTGCGGGGAAAGCCGTCGAGGATCACGCCCCTCGCGACATCCGGCTGGGCCATGCGGTCGCGCAGGATCGCCAGCACGATGTCGTCGCTGACAAGCTGCCCGGCCTCCATCACCGCCTTGGCCTTCCGGCCCGCTTCGGTTCCCGCGGCCACTGCGGCGCGCAACAGGTCGCCGGTGGACAGCTGGACCAGACCGAAGTCCTCCTCCAGCATCCGCGCCTGCGTGCCCTTGCCCGCGCCGGGGGGGCCGAGAAGGATGATGACCGGTCCCACCGCCTCAGCCCCGGTTCATGCGGTTGGCGATCAGGTCGTCCACCACCGTCGGATCGGCCAGCGTCGAGGTGTCGCCCAGAGAGCCGAAATCGTTCTCGGCGATCTTGCGCAGGATGCGGCGCATGATCTTGCCCGAGCGCGTCTTGGGCAGGCCTGGCGCCCACTGGATCAGGTCGGGCTTGGCGATCGGGCCGATCTCGGTCCGCACCCAGGCCTCCAGCTCCTTGCGCAGCGCCTCCGAGGGCTCGATCCCCTTCATCAGCGTGACATAGGCGTAGATGCCCTGCCCCTTGATGTCGTGCGGGTAGCCCACGACCGCGGCCTCGGCCACCGCCTCGTGCGCGACCAGCGCCGACTCGACCTCGGCCGTGCCCATCCGGTGGCCCGAGACGTTGATCACGTCATCGACCCTGCCGGTGATCCAGTAATAGCCGTCGGCATCACGCCGGCAGCCGTCGCCGGTGAAGTAATAGCCCTTGTACTGGCTGAAATAGGCTTCCTCGAAGCGCGCGTGGTCGCCCCAGAGCGTGCGCATCTGCCCCGGCCAGCTGTCGGCAAAGCACAGGACGCCCTCGGTCTCGGTGGCCTCCTGCACCTTGCCGGTCGCGGCATCCAGCACCACCGGTTGCACGCCGAAGAAGGGTTTCGTCGCCGAACCGGGCTTGGTCGGGATCGCGCCGGGCAGCGGCGTCAGCATGTGGCCGCCGGTCTCGGTCTGCCAGAAGGTATCGACGATCGGCAGTTTCCCCTTGCCGACATGGGTATTGTACCAGGCCCAGGCTTCCGGGTTGATCGGCTCGCCGACCGAGCCCAGCACCTTCAGCGACGACAGGTCGTGCTTTTCCACCCATTCCGACCCAAGGCCCATCAGCGACCGGATTGCCGTCGGCGCGGTGTAGAACTGGTTGACCTTGTGCTTGGCGCAGACCTCCCAGAACCGGCCCGCGTCGGGGTAGGTCGGCACGCCCTCGAACATCAGCGTGGTGGCGCCGTTCGCCAGCGGGCCATAGACTATGTAGCTGTGCCCCGTGACCCAGCCCACGTCCGCCGTGCACCAGAACACGTCGCCGTCATGGTAGTCGAAGGTCAGCTGCTGCGTCATCGAGGCATAGACGAGGTAGCCCCCCGTGGTATGCACCACGCCCTTCGGCTTGCCGGTCGAGCCCGAAGTGTAGAGGATGAACATCGGGTCTTCCGCGCCCACCTCGACGTAGGGGCAATAGGGCTTGGCCTCGGCCATCTCGGCGCCCAGGTCGAAGTCGCGCCCCTCGACCCACGAGGTCTGGTCGCCGGTGCGCTTGACCACCAGCACCTTCACCTTGTCGGAACAATGCAGAAGCGCCTTGTCGGTGTTGTCCTTCAGCCCGGTCTTGCGGCCGCCGCGCGGCGCCCAGTCGGCGGTGATGACGACCTTGGCGTCGCAGTCGTTGATCCGGTTGGCCAGCGCATCGGGCGAGAAGCCGCCGAAGACCACCGAATGGATCGCCCCGATCCGGGTGCAGGCCAGCATGGCATAGGCCGCCTCGGGGATCATCGGCATGTACAGCACCACCCGGTCGCCCTTGGTCACCCCATGCGCCTTCAGCACGTTGGCCAGCCGGCAGGTCTGCTCCAGCAGTTCGCGATAGGTGATGTGTTTCGCCGGGGTCTTCGGATCGTCCGGCTCCCAGATGATCGCGGTCTGCTCGGAGCGGGTCAGCATATGTCGGTCGATGCAGTTGGCACTGACGTTGAGATGACCGTCCTCGAACCACTTGATCGAGACGTTGCCCGGAGCGAAGGAGGTGTTCTTGACCCGGGTGTAGGGCTGGATCCAGTCGATCCGCTGGCCCTCTGCCCCCCAGAAGGCTTCGGGGTCCGTGACCGACGCGGCATAGCGCCGGGCATAGGCTTCCGCATCGACATGCGCCTTGGCGGCAAAATCGGCGGAGGGCGGGTAAACGGATTTGGCAGCTTCGCTCATTCTCTTCTCCTCCCGAGGGGTTGCGATGATGCCCCTCGACAATATCAGGTACCGGCCAGGAACCCTCTTTCCCAACGTCACTTTAGCACTTCGTAAAGTTTTTTGTAACCCGCTATTTTCACGGGATTTTTCTGTCAATTTCTTGACTGAATTGTCGTCAATTCTGAAAATGTGTGAAAATTGTGGCAGCCAGGCCCTTGTTTTCGCGGGCCGTTACCGCTCACGCTGGCGTGAGCGGCGCGGTTCCGGCGGGACCGGGGCGGCTGCGGAGCCGAGACTGAGGGGGATCAGCGTGATTCGCCGCCCGGTTGCGCGCCATCCAGTGCGGCATCGACCGCCGCGAGGTCGGGCAGGAAGCGCACCTCGGGCTCGTCCAGGCCCTGGGCCTGCAACTGCCGCCGGAGCCTGTCGCGCAGGCCGACAAGGTAAAGCTGCCCGCCGCGACGCCGGGCGCGGGCGGCCAGAGAATGGAATCCCCGAGCGCCGGAACTGTCGATCATCGGCACGCCCGACATGTCCAGCACCAGCGCGCGCGGCGTTTCGGCGATCCGGTCCAGCACGCCGCCCAGCTGCGCGGCGGCCCCGAAGAAGTAGGGGCCCTCCAGATGATAGACTACCCGGTTGGCGCGGGGCGTCTCCGGCGCTTCTTCGCGCGGGCGCATCCCGGTGGTGTCGGACATGCGCTTGATGAACACCAGGCCCGCCAGCGCGAAGCCGACGATGATCCCCTCGGTCAGGTCGCGGAACACGACCAGCAGGAAGGTCACGCTGACCACCATCGCGTCCCCGCGCGACGATTTCAGCAGGGCGGCGAACTCGTGCCGTTCGGCCATGCCCCAGGCGACGACGGCCAGGACGCCGGCCAGCGCGGCCAGCGGGATGTAGGCTGCGAGCGGCGCGGCGACGACCAGGAAGACCAGCAGGAACACGGCATGCAGCATGCCCGAGACCGGCCCACGGCTGCCCGCGCGCACGTTGGTCGCGGTGCGCGCGATGGTGCCGGTGACACAGAAGCCCCCGAACAGGCCCGAGCCGATGTTGGCGAACCCCTGCGCCACAAGCTCTGCGTTGGACCGGTGCCGCGCGCCCGACATCCCGTCGGCGACGACGGCGGACAGAAGCGACTCGATGGCCCCCAGCAGCGCGAAACTGCCTGCCCAGGGCAGGGCCGCCTGCACCGCAGGCCAGGAAATCTCGGGCAGCGCCGGCGCCGGCAACAGCTGCGGCAGCGCGCCGAACCGGGTGCCGATCGTCTCGACCGGCAGGCCGAACAGCGCCACCACCGCCGAGGCCACCACCACCGCGATCAGCATGCCCGGCCAGTGCGGGCGCAGCTTGCGCAGCCCCAGGATCACGGCTGCGGTCAGCCCCGCGACCACGACCGCCGCCCAGGTGACGGTGCCGCGCGCAGCCCACAGCGCCTCGACCTTGGCGATGATCTCGCCGGGCTCGGCCCCCGGCAGGGTCAGGCCGAACATCTCGCGCAACTGGCTGGCGAAGATGATGACCGCGATCCCGGCGGTAAAGCCCACCGTCACCGGATAGGGGATATAGCGGATGTAGGTGCCCAGCCGCAAAAGCCCCGCCGCGATCAGGATCAGCCCGGACAGGATGGTGGCGAGGATCAGTCCCTCGACCCCGATTGCCATGACACAAGCCGAAACGAGGACGATGAAGGCCCCGGCCGGCCCGCCGACCTGATAGCGCGATCCACCCAGCGCGCTGACCAGAAAGCCGCCGACGATCGCAGTGAACAGGCCGCGCTCCGGCCCGACGCCGCTGGCGATGGCGATGGCCATCGAAAGCGGCAAGGCCACGATTGCCACCGTCAGGCCGGCAAGCGCATCGGCCTTCAGGTCGGCAAGGCCGTAGCCCTCCTTCCACAATGTCAGCAGCTTGGGATGGAACTCGGTCCAGTCGTTGCGACCGCGCGAAGTGTATGCCATGATTGCGTCCAGCTTGGGAAAGGCCAGTAATTGCTGGCATGTCTGTCCGAATTGCGCCACATGACTCGTTGACCCGACCACTGTCAACTGCCGCGATTGCCGCAATGCCGTCTGACCTTCCCCGCCGCGACCCTGTCCAGGTTGCCGATGCCGAAGCCCTCGCTCTTGCGCGACGGCTGATGTCGCTCGACCATGCCGCCCTGGCCTGGACCGACCCGGACACCGGCACGCCGGGGATCAGCCGCATCGCCTTTGCCCGCGACCCCGAGGCGGGGATGCTGACGCTGGTCTCGGGTCTTGCGCCGCATTTCCGCGCGCTGCGCGACCGGCCCGACTGCGCGCTGATGCTGGGGGAAGTCGGGGACAGGGGCGATCCGCTGACGCATCCCAGGCTGATGATCCGGGCGCGGGCGGCCTTCGTCGCCCCGAGCGACCCCGGCCGCCCTGCCCTGCGCGACCGCTGGCTGGAACGGAACCCCAAGGCGCGGATCTACATCGACCTGCCGGACTTCGCCTTCGTCCGCCTGACTCCCCACTCGGCACTGTTGAACGGCGGTTTCGCCCGCGCCTTCCACGTCGCGCCAGGCGACCTGTGAAAACGGGCGGCCCCAAAGGACCGCCCGCGCTCTGCCCCGGATGTCCTGCCGGACGGCTCAGGCCGGAACGTCCATCCGCATCGTGACCAGCGCCTTGCCCTTCACCGCCTCGCCCCAGCGCACCTGCGCCTCGTTGCCGCCCGCGCCGGTGCCCGGCACCGCATAGGGAAAGACATAGCGCGGGGCGTTCGAGCTGTTGGTGACAAGGCCTTCCGGTGCCACCGCCTGCACCTGCCTGATGCGCCCGCCGAAGGGCACGAAGCCGCCCGCGCTGACGTTCCAGGTCTCGGCCGCGGTGTTCTGGGTATGCGTCACCTGCACCGGGTTGATGATCCACTGGGTCACGTTGTTGAAGCTGTTCCCCTCGACCCGGACGTTGCGCGACCGGGTGAAGTCCAGCGTGGCAAAGCTGGTATCCACCATCTCCACCCGGTCGATCGCCACGCCGAAACTGCGGAAGCTGTTCGCCGACAGGGTAAAGCCCGACAGGAAGTGCCCCGGCCCGTAGGGCTTGATGACGATCCAGCGGAAGGCCGTCGAGGTCGAGGACGAGATGAACACGTTGCCGACGATGTTCAGCCCGCCGAACGAGAACTCGCCATTCTCCTCGGGCGCCGAGTCGTGCTCGTTGCCCCATTCGATGAAACAGTTGTCGATGTAGTTGCCCGTCACCACGGTCGAGACGTTGGTCTGGGTGAACACCAGCCCCGCCCGGCGCACCCCCGCCGTCTCGTTGTCGCCCTGGAAGAAGTGGTTGGCGTGGATCAGGTGGCCGGTGCCGTTCATCACCGCAAAATGGGCAAAGCGCACGATCCGGTTGTTGCGCAGCTTGGTATCGTTGGCCTGCACGTTCATCGCGATCGTGGTCCGGTCCCCTGCCGGAACCGACTGCTCGTTCGAAAGGAACTGGCACATGTCCACGAACATGCCCTGACAGCCCGTCCCGGCCGAGCTGATCCCGCGGTCCAGCGGCCGGTTGAATGTGCAGGACATGAAGCGTTGGGTGGACCCCGACAGCGGCAGCATCACGCCCGAGGCAATGCCGAGGCAGTTGAACTCGACATCCTCAAGTTCAAAGCGCGACATCAGGTCAAAGCCCGAAAAGTCCAGCATGTACTTGAACCGCCGGAAGGTATAGGTCCGCGTGCCGACAGCGCCATACAGCGGCTGGCTGATCGTCACCGTGCCCGCACCGATGTTCTTTGCCGTGACATAAACCTCGCGCCCGACGCCCGTGCCGAGGACCAGCGCACCGATCGGGATGTTGGCCACGTTCGCCACACCGGTCAGCACCGTGTTGGTTGCAGCGGAATAGGTGGCGACGGATGTCACCTCATCGGTCGCCCAGCCCGGCCCGGCGATGGCGTTCAGCGACCCGTTGCGGATGCCGCGCCGACTGGTGAAACTGGTCAGCCCGGCCAGCGCGGCCACGTTGATCGGTTCGGTCAGCTCCACCCGACGGCCCGACAAGTCCAGCGTGACATAGTCGGTAAAGTAGAACAGCGCCTGCAATGCGCGGCGGAACCCCTCCAACTCGGTCCCGAAGGCCTGCTGATATGTGTTCAGATCGTAGTTCCGCGTCAGCGTCAGCTTGCGGTTCGCCGGCATCGACAGCGTGCCCTCGAACCGGATGCGGCTGTTGATCGTCACGTCGCTGTTCAGCCGGAACACGCCCGACGGCACCAGGATCTCGCGCCCCTGCGCCGCGGCATCGGCGGCGAGGAAGGCCGGGGCATCGTTCGTCGTCCCGTCGCCCAGCGCGCCGAAGTCGCGCACATCGACCCAGTCCATAAGCTTGCGGATGAAGATGTTGGTCACATCCTCGACCTCGATGTCGTCGATCCGCACCACCCCGCCATTCGCGCCGGTCAGGTCCAGCCCGACATGGGCATAGACCGTCTGCAGCGACCAGGGCAGGTCCACCCCCGTGCGGCTGGCCGGCGAGATGATCGCGCTCACCGTCACCACCTGGCCATAGGCGGTCAACGCCACCGCAGGCCCGGTCTGCGGCACGCCGGCGACGTTCTGCCCGCTCACGTCGCCCGCCCAGGCTGCGATCCGAACCGAGGGCAGGTTGCCCGACACCGCCTTCACCCGCGCCGTGACCCGCAGATACAGCCCCGGCTGGATCGGCGTCTGCGCGAAACTGCGCAGCTTCTGCGTGGCCTCGGTCTTCTGCAATTCCAGACAGGACCCGAAATCCTGGTCGTTCGTCACCAGCGCCGCGTTCGGCTGGCCCTGGTAGGAGCCCGATCCGGGCGTCCCGTCCTCGCGCGACCAGAGGTTGAGGCCTGCCGAAAACGGCGGCGGCATCAGGACCAGCCCGTCGGTGATTGCCTTGTTCATCTGAAATTCCCTCGCCTCGCTTCGCGCCACTCCAGGGGGCGCAGAGACCGCGCCGCCTTGGGCACGACGAGGTAGCAAGGAAGGCTTAAGTCTATCTCAGACCGCCGCGCGCAGCGGGCGGCCCCGGCGCAACGGACAGAGGGTCGAGAGGTCGGTCAGACGCCCACGTCCGGCGCCGGCAGGATCTGGACGGCATTGATCTGCCAGCCCTCGGGCGTCTCGACCATCATGTAGTCCAGGGCCCAGGCGCGGCCCGCCTGATCGACGATCCGCACCCGCTGCCAGAGGTTCCCGGCGATCTCGCGCAGCTCGCCCATCTCGACCTGCGCGGGGCGGTGCACCATCGGGTAGCCGTTCCTTACCATCGCGCCGAAGTTCTCGGGCGTGCCGAACAGCCGCTTGATCGTCGGGCTGGCATAGGTGAAGGCGCGGGCGAAATCGTCGGCCCGGAAGGCCTCGATCTGGCGCAGGATCGTGTCGCGGATCGGCCCCTCCTGCGCCGCGACGGGCAGAACCGGCAGCAGGAAGACCGCCAGGGCAAGGGTCGGGGCAAGGAAGGGCGTGCGCATCGCAGGGGGCTCCCGTCAGTTCCAGGGGGAGGTAGCGCGCCAGAAGCGCCCGCCAAGGTCAGCCACCGGGCCGCGCTTGCATCGCGGCCGCGCATGGCGCACATCTGCCGCAATTCACCTGTCGGAATCCGCCATGCCCTATGCCTTCCACCGCGACGATGACGGGCCCGAGACCAGCCTGCGCCGGATCCTCGACGAAGAGCTGTCCTCGGCGCTGAAACGTCTCCGGTCGGTCTCCGACCCCGAAGCCGTGCACGGCATCCGCAAGAACCTGAAGAAGACACGGGCGCTTCTGCGGCTCTATCGCGCGGGGCTGCCGGACCGGCCCGCCGCCAATGCCGCGCTGCGCGAGGTCGCCGCCGCGCTTTCGGCCCGGCGCGATGCGGCAGTTCGGCTGGCGACCTTCGACCGCCTCTTCCCGGACCTGCCCGAGACGCTTGCCCCCCTGCGTGCGCAGCTCCTGTCGGACAGCCTGGCGCCGGACGAGGCGCCCACGGCAGAGCTTGCCGCGACGCTTTCCGACCTGCGCGACCGGATGGCCGACTGGCGCCTCGAGGGCAAACCGGTCCGCGTCCTTGCCCGGGGCCTCGCCACCGCCCGCCGCCGGGCGCAGGCCGCCGCCGAGGCCGCCCGCGCCGCGCCCGACCACCCCGAACGGGTGCATGACTGGCGCAAGCGGGTGAAGGACCTATGGTATCAGAGCCGCCTCTTCGCTCCGGTCTGGCCCGACCTCTTCCGCGTCCTTGTCGCCGAGGCCGACCAGCTGGGCGAGACGCTGGGCCAGCACAACGACCTCGCCGTCCTCGCCCTTTATCTTCAGACCGTGTCCGGCGATGTCCTGCCGGATGTCGCCCGCGCGCTGCTCGCCACGCGGATCGAAGACGCCCGGACCAGCATCCTGTCGCGCGCCTTCCCGGCCAGCGACCGGCTCCTCGCCGACGATCCCGAGGCCATGGCCGACACCTGGATCCGCTGGCTGAAACTCTGGCAGCGCGCGGCCTGACCGCCGCCCCTTGCGCCGGGCTCAGCCGACGAGTTCGCCCTTCAGCGCACGGCTGATCAGCGCCACCGTCTCCTCGACGCCGTAAAGCGCGATGAAGCCGCCGAACCGCGGCCCTTCGCTTGCGCCGAGCAGCACCTCGTAAAGCGCCTTGAACCAGTCGCGCAACGGCTCGAACCCGTGCTCCTTGCCCACCGCAAAGACCATGGACTGCAAGGCCTCGTCGTCCAGCCCCCCGTCCCAGGCCTTCAGACGCGCCAACAGGTCCTCCATCGCCGCCCGCTCCCTGTCGGTCGGCAACCGGAACACCCGTGTCGGCGCGATCTTGTCCGCGAAATACCGCACCGCATAGCCCGCCGCCGCATCGAGGTCCGGGTTTTTCTCCGGCGACGCCTCCGGAGCATAGCGCCGGATGAACTTCCAGAGCCCCGCCGCATCCTTCGCCGCCGCGACCGAGGCCAGGTTCAAGAGCATCGCAAAGCTCACCACCATCCGGCTTTCCGGCGGCTTGCCGTTGTGGATGTGCCAGACCGGATTGTTCACCTGCTGCTCGATCGGCTGCTCCGGGAAGGCCTTCAGCTGCTGGTGATACTCGTCCACCGCCTTCGGGATCACGTCCCACCACAGCCGCTTGGCCGTCTTGGGCTTCTGATACATGAAGTAGGACAGGCTCTCCGTCGCCGCATAGGTCAGCCACTCGTCGATCGTCAGCCCGTTCCCCTTCGACTTCGAGATCTTCTGCCCCACTTCGTCCAGGAACAGCTCATAGGTGAAATGGTTCGGCTTCCGCCCCCCCAGCACCTCGCAGATCCCGTCGTAGATCGGCGTGTTCGTCGAGTGGTCCTTCCCGTACATCTCGAAGTCCACATCAAGCGCCGCCCAGCGCGCCCCGAAATCCGGCTTCCACTGCAACTTCACATGGCCCCCGGTGACGGGCAGCGTCCACTCCCGCCCCTCCTCGTCGTCGAAGGTGATCGTCGCGTCCTTCGCATTGACCTCCTTCATCGGCACATACAGCACCCTTCCCGTCTCGGGATGGATCGGCAGGAAGCAGCTGTAGGTCTGCTGCCGCTCCTCCCGCAAGGACGCCAGCATGATCTCCATGATCCGGTCATACCGCTCCGCCGCCAGCCGCAGCGTGTCGTCAAACCGCCCAGACTTGTAGAACTCGGTGGCCGAGATGAACTCATACTCGAAGCCGAACGTGTCCAGGAACCGCCGCAGCATCGCGTTGTTGTGGTGGCCGAAACTCTCGAACTCCCCGTATGGATCGGGGACCGAGGTCAGCGGCTTCTGCATGTGCTGACGCAGCATCTCCTGCTGGGGCACGTTCTCCGGCACCTTCCGCATCCCGTCCACGTCGTCCGAGAAACAGATCAACCGAGTCGGAATGTCGCTGATGATCTCGAAGGCCCGCCGGATCATCGTCGTCCGCGCCACTTCCCCGAACGTGCCGATGTGAGGCAACCCCGACGGCCCATAGCCCGTCTCGAACAGCACATAGCCCTTCTTCGGCGGCGCCTTCTCATAGCGTTTCAGGACCGCGCGGGCCTCTTCAAAGGGCCAGGCCTTCGAATTCATCGCCGCATCGCGCAACGCACTCATCGCATCTCTCCTGAAACGGGGCCCACCCCCGACCGCCCGTCCTCTATTGCCCCCCCGCCCCCCCGTCAATAATCTGCCTTAAAACGCTTGAAGGAACGCCGATGCCCGAATCCGCCATGTCCCCGCAGGACGCGCTTGTCGCCGTCATGGTCGCCTGCTCCGCCGCCGACGAGAACGTCCGCACGGCCGAGCTGGTGGCGATCAACCGCATGGTCAACCACATGCCCGCCTTCGCGGATTACGACCCCGACCGCATCCGCCGCGTCACCCGGATCGTCTTCGACCTCTTCGAGGAGGAAGACGGCCTCGCCGCCCTCTTCGGCCTGATCCGCGAGGCCCTGCCCGAGCGCCTCTACGAGACCGCCTATGCGCTGGCCTGCGACGTGGTCACCGCGGACGGCAGGCACTCCCAGGTCGAGCTCCGCATGCTGGAAGAGGTCCGCGAAGAGCTGAAGATCGACCGCCTCCACGCCGCCGCCATCGAGTGGGGCGCACGGGTGCGGCATATGGGGGTGTGAGGGCGCCCCAAGAATACCCGCCCCGGACCCGATCCGGGGCCTCCGCGTCCACACACACCACCCGTAGGTCGGGCTTCACCCCGAATCCATATCAACCCCAACCCCAAAGCGCCTGATCGTGTCCCAACGCATGGTGTAATAGCGCCGACCCTCGGAGAGGTCCGAGACTGATCAGGCAGCCACGGCGGGCAGCCTGACGGTGGGAATGTCAGTGACGCGGGCCAGGGTTTCAAG